>JBKBRC010000012.1:1745-15821 GCA_046292345.1 Rubricoccaceae bacterium | reverse complement strand
CGCTGTGCTCAGACGCTGTGCTCAGACGCTGTGCTCAGACGCTGTGCTCAGACGCTGTGCTCAGACGCTGTGCTCAGACGCTGTCCGAGGAAGGATCGGAAGGCATATCCGGGGACGCTCCCGGACTGTGATCCGAACCGCGACCCGGACGGTGGTCTGGCAGGACGCGCCCGGCGTGCGGGCGCGTGTCGGCGCCGATGCGCAGGCGGTCCGGCACGTCGTTGCGCTGCGGGTTCGGGTTGACGAGCGGCCCTGTCAGCGGCGTCTCGAACGCCGTCACGAACGGCGCGACAACGGAGAACAGAAACTCCTGCTGCAGCTCGTACATGGCCGGTGTGAAGCCCGCCGCGTGGCCCTCGTGCCCGTTGACGTCCAGGTACAGCACGCGCGGCCAGTTCGGGAACTGCTTCTGCGCCTCGAGGAGCAGCCCGAAGAGCGAGCCGGCCGCGTGCTCGAACGTGTCGCCGGGCTCGACGACGTGGTAGAGTGCGACCGAGTTGTCGAAGCCCATGTGGACCCCTGGCGTGTCCGGCTTCCGGTACTCGGGTACGAAGGGGAGGCCGTCGCCAGAGGCGTCGTGCGGCGCGTCGCTCATCGGATCGGAGGCAGGGGCGAGAGACAGGTGGCCAGCGTCTCAGCGGACGATCGCCACGGGGCGCGCGTGGCGTCCTGCGGGCGTCTCGGCGACGAGGAAGTACGTCCCGGCTGCGAGGCCGGAGGCGTCGAGCGCGAGCGCGTGCGTGCCGGCGCGGCGCGGGCCCTCGGCGAGCACGCGGAGAATGCGCCCGCGGCCATCGGCGAGCACGACGCGCGCCGGGCCGTCGTGTGCGAGCGTCAGCGCGACGCGGGCGGCATCCCGGACGGGGTTGGGCGCGGGCGCGCCGAGCGCGACCGCGAGCGGCGCCTCGGCCTCGGCGGCCGTAGCGGCCCGCGCGATCGTCCGCGTGGTCGTATAGATGAAGTCGCCCGTGAGCGAGCCGTCACCGTTGGCGGCGTTGCCAGCGGCATAGACCGTAACGGTCTCGGGCGCGCCTTCGGCCGGGGGCGTCCACGCGAACGTCCACGACGAGACGGCCATGCCCGCCGTGGTATGGGTGACCTCGGCCGAGGAGCCCTGCGTGAAGCGCACGTTCGGCGAGGCCCCGAGCGCCAGCGTGCCCA
Organism: Rubricoccaceae bacterium; assembly: GCA_046292345.1. Lineage (GTDB taxonomy): Bacteria > Bacteroidota > Rhodothermia > Rhodothermales > Rubricoccaceae > JBKBRC01. The sequence goes on along the minus strand of JBKBRC010000012.1, from coordinate 14,660 downwards.
CGGGCCCATCGCCGGCGCGCACGGTAGCGGAGAAGCCGTTGCGCACGCCCCCCTCCCCGGCCGGCGCGGTCGTGTTGACGACCGCCACGGTGATCTCGAGCGGCTCGCCCGGCACGAACGTCTCGGGCGCCGCGATCGTCACGCGCCCGGTGCCGCTGTTGGGCGGCGCCGAGAAGTGGCACACGTTGCACGCGCGTACGACCCCGTCGTCGTCGAAGTTGCCAGCGAAGCCGGCCGGGGCGCCGGACGAGTAGGTGAGCGCGAGCAGCGGACTGCCGGCGACGGCCAGGAAGACAGCCAGGCCGGCGGCGGCGCGGAGCGCCTGGGAGGTAGCCTGGGACACGGTCGCGGTTTCGGACATGGCAGCGGTGGGCCGGCGATGGCGCGAAGCTACGCGCACCGGGGCCCGGTTCCACGTTGCGCCCGGGGCCTCCGCCTGCACGCGCTTACTCGGCGCGCACGAGGCGGAGCACCTGCACGCCCTCGGGCACGGCGAGCCGCGCGAGGTAGACGCCCGGCGCGAGCGCGCGCCCCTCCACGCGGAGCGGCTGCGGCCGGCCCTCGGCCAGGAGCCCCTCGAAGAGCACGGCGACCTCGCGCCCGAGCGCGTCGTAGAGCGCCACGCGCGCCGGGCCGGCGCCGCGCGCCTCGAGCCGCACCGCCTCCCGGAACGGATGCGCTGACGCGATGTGCAGCCCGAACGGCGCCGTCAGCCCGGGGCCTGTCTCAGCCGAGACCGGCCGCCCGGTGAGCCGGTAGATGGTGCCGTTGTACGACACCACGTAGGCTTCGCCATCCGGCCCGCGGTCTATCGAGGCCGTGTTGGGGATCGTCGTCGTCAGCAGCGTGCTCGTGGCCGTGCCAGCCGCGCGGTCGTACGAGAGCGCCCAGAGGCGCGGCAGGATGAAGTCTGCGAAGAGGTACTTCCCGACGACCTCCGCCGCGCGCGTGCCGCGGTAGACGAAGCCGCCCGTGACCGAGTACCCCCCCGAGGTCGTGTTGTTGTGGCCGTACCAGAAGATGGGCGCGTCGAAGGCCGTGAGGTCGCAGCCGGCGACGAAGCACGCCGGCCCTTCAACCTGTCGCCAGCCGTAGTTGCCGCCCGCGCGGATGAGGTTGATCTCTTCCCACGCGTTCTGGCCTACGTCGGCAAGCCAGAGGTCGTCGCCGTCGAACGAGAACTTCCAGGCGTTGCGCAGGCCGAGCGCGTAGATCTCGGGACGGTAGCCGGGCGTGTTCACGAACGGGTTGGAGGCCGGGATGCCGTAGGTGGCCCCTGCCGGCACCGTGTCCACGTCCAGACGGAGCATCTTGCCGAGCAGCTCCGCTGGGTTCTGCGCGCGGTTGCCGGGGTCTCCGGAGGCGCCGCCGTCGCCCGTGGCGACGTAGAGGTAGCCGTCCGGCCCGAAGGCGATCTTGCCCGCGTTGTGGTTGTCGAAGGGCTGCGCGTACTCGAGGATGACGCGCGCCGAGGCGGGGTCGGCCACGCGGGAATCCGCGTCCGAGCGGCGGTACTCGGCGAGCACGCTCCGGCGGGGCGCGGCGGCCGTGTAGTGCACGAAGAAACGCCCGTTGGCCGCGTACTCCGGATGGAACGCGAGGCCGAGCAGGCCGCGCTCGCCCCCCGCCGCGACAGCTGGCGTAAAGCTCGAGAGGAACACGCTCGGGGTGTGCGGCGCGGCCATCGGGACGACCAGGATGCGCGCCGGCCCGGCCGTGCCCTGCTCCACGACGAATGCGACGTCAGGCTCGCCCGGCGCGACGGCCAGTTCGACCGGGTTGGCGAACGTGACGCCCGGGAAGGCGAGCTCCGCTGAGAGGGGCTGCGCATGCGTACCGGCGGCCAGCGCGAGTGTGGCCAGCGCGTACGCGGCCAGCGCACGTGCGGCCAGCGCACGTGCGGCCGGTCCGGCTGTGCGGAAGTGATACGTGAGGAAGCGATACATCAGGTGAAGACGGACAATGGGCCAGAGGCGGACCCCGTAGTTTAGCCTGTCCATGCCCGCCTGCTCCCTGCGCTCTCATGTCCCGGCCCACGCTGCTCGGCATCGCTGTCTTTCTCGCGCTCCTCGCCGCGCCGGGTTGCGCGCGCGAGGCCGCCCCGCCCCCCGACGCGGCTGCGCTCGAGGCCGAGTGGCGTGCGCTCGTCGAGCGGCGCAACGAGTTGTTCCGCTCGGACTCGTCGCCCCTGCCGGAGCCTGCCCGCGCAGATTTCCCCGGGCTCACCTATTACCCCTTCGCGTCCGAGTTCGCCGCCACGGCCGCGCTCGTGCCGACGCTCACGCCGGACACGCTCTACGTCCCCACCTCGACCGGCGAGATGCGCCCGATGGCGCGCGTGGGGCACCTCACGTTCGCGCTCGGCGGCGTGCCGCAGCGCCTCGTGGCCTACCAGCCGGCCGGACCGCTCGGCGCCGGGCGCCTCTTCGTTCCCTTCCGCGACCGCACCTCGGGCCGCGAGACGTTCGGCGGCGGGCGCTACATGGACGTCGAGGTGGGCGAGAGCGGGCGCGTCGTCGTGGATTTCAACACGGCCTACCATCCGTACTGCGTCTACAACGAGGCCTACAGCTGCCCGCTGCCGCCGCCCGAGAACACGCTCCCGCTCGCGGTCGAGGCGGGGGAGCGTTTCGGCGAGGGCGTGGCGTACCCGGCTGCGCCGCCGTCTCGCTGAGGCCGGCGCCCGGCCTGCCCCGACGGGCGCGGGCCCCCGGCGAGCGCGGGCGGCGCCTCCCGGGGAAGCGCCGCCCGCAGCGGCGGCCGTTGATGCAGTGCCCGCAAGCGCGCGCTCAGTGGCCCGGCCCGCGCGCGCGCGGCGCCCCGACCGGCCCGCGGCGGCCGTCGTCGCGCCCGCGGCGCTCCTCGCGCACCGAGGCGCCGAGCGTCAGGTCGCGGAACGTCTCGCGCTGCCGGCGGTCGAGCACGCGCTCGATCTCGCGGTCGGTGGCGCGCCAGAACGCCTGCTGCTCGCGCGTACGCTCGACGCGCGGCAGCGGGTAGACGCGCCGGTGGTCGCGGACGTGCGTGCGCTCGAGCAGCGCGTACGTCCGGTTCTCGACGATGCGCTCGATGCGCGCCCGCTGGTTCCGGTCGAGCCCGGAGCGACGGTCGAAGCGCACCATGCGCCGGTCGAGGTCAGCCACGAAGCGGCGGGCGTCGCTGGGCGTGCGCCGCCACTCGGCCGAGGCGCGGCGGCTGTCTACAGGGCGCTCGTAGCGGGGCAGGCGGACGTCGCCGGGCAGCGGGGCGCCGTAGCGGTAGTCGGCGCAGCCGGCCAGCAGGAGCAGCCCGACGAGCGCGGCGGGGAGGTAGCGGATCATAGACGTAGAGGACGTAGAGGAAAAAACCCTGTTCGCGGTACGGAGACGGCCGTCGCGCACGTGTGCAGCGTAACGCAAGGCCGGTGCCGCGCGTCCGGAATTCACGCCTGCCCGGCGGCAGGGCGCCGGCGCGCGTCCGAGCGTCCTCCCCAGCGCACGCGCGCGTCTACCCTTGCGGGCACCGCATGGAGCCGCGCCCGAGAGGCCGCAGGAGCAGACGCGCTCAGTAGGTCCGCTCCGCCGCAACCGCCGCAAAGCGCGCAAACGCCGCCTTCGCCTCCTCGCGCAGCACGCCGCGCACTACCTCGACCCGGCTGCCTCCGAGCGCCTTCATGGTCTCGTTCGAGATCGAGAGCTCGCGGAAGCCTGCCTCGGCCGCGTCTTCGATCGCCGTACCGAACACGATCCGGTCCATGTTCGCCCAGTGGATGGCCGAGAAGCACATCGGGCAGGGCTCGGTGGACGAGTAGATCGTGCAGCCGGCGAGGTCGATCGTGCCGAGCGTGCGGCATGCCTCGCGGAGGGCCACCACCTCGGCGTGTGCCGTGATGTCGGTCGTCTCCCAGACGCGGTTGTGTACGGCGCACACGAGCGCGTCGCCGCGCACGATGACGGCCCCGAACGGACTCTGCCCGTCCTCGACGCTTTGGACGGCCTGCGCGATGGCCAGGCGCATGAAGTGCTCGTCGCGGGCGCGAGCGGAGGCGAACTCGGACATGGGCACCGGGAGGAAGTGGGACCCCGGCTAAGCTAACCGGCGACCGCGGCCGCGACGCAGCCTTCGGCCGGGAAGTCCTCGCCGGGCCGCGCGTCGCAGCGTCTCTCGCAGCAGCGTCTCTCGCAGCAGCGCGCGTCAGTCCGCGTCGTCGGGCTCGTCGTCGTCCTCGGGCACGTCCCCGGGGAGCGGGTCGGCGCCGGGGACGACGAACTCGTCCAGGTCGATGGCGCGGACGGGCAGGGCGGCGCCGTCGCCGGCGGCGCGGTCGCGCTCGAGCTCGCCGCGCAGGAAGGGGGCCGTGGGCGTGTCGGCGGCGGCGAGCGCCTCGGGCGTGCCGCTGAAAAGGATGTGCCCGCCGCCGGCGCCGCCATCGGGCCCGAGATCGATGATCCAGTCGGCCTGCTTGGCCACGTCCATGTTGTGCTCGATCACGAGGACCGTGTTGCCGCGGTCCACGAGCGCCTGGAGCACGAGCAGCAGGTGGCGCACGTCCTCGAAGTGGAGGCCCGTCGTGGGCTCGTCGAGAATGTAGAGCGTCTGACCGGTGCCGGGCCGTGAGAGCTCGGTGGCCAGCTTGACGCGCTGCGCCTCGCCGCCCGAGAGCGTCGTCGCCTGCTGCCCGAGGCGGATGTAGCCAAGCCCGACGGCGTCGAGCGTGCGCAGCTTGCGCGCGATGCGCGGCACGGCCTCGAAGAACGCGAGCGCCTCCGAGACGGGCATCTCGAGCACCTCGGCGATGTTACGCCCCTTATAACGCACTGCGAGCGTCTCGGCGTTGTAGCGCCGGCCCTTGCACGTCTCGCAGGGCACATAAACGTCCGGCAGGAAGTTCATCTCCAGCTTGACGATGCCGGCCCCCTTGCACGTCTCGCAGCGTCCGCCCTTGACGTTGAAGGAGAACCGGCCCGGCTTGTAGCCGCGGATCTCGGACTCCGGCAGGCGCGCGAACAGGTCCCGGATGAGTCCGAACAGACCCGTGTACGTGGCCGGGTTGGAGCGCGGCGTGCGCCCGATCGGGCTCTGGTCGATGGCGATCACCTTGTCGAGGTGCTCGAGCCCCTCGATGCGGTCGTAGGGCAGCGGGACGGCCTGCGCGCGGTAGAAGTGGTTGGCGAGGATCGGGTGGAGGGTCTGGTTGACGAGGCTGGACTTGCCCGAGCCCGAGACGCCCGTCACCACGGTGAGCGTGCCGAGCGGCACCGCGAACCGGTCGCCGCGCAGGTTGTGGCCGCGCGCGCCGTGCAGCACGAGCGCGTGGCCGTGGCCCGGCCGCCGCTCGGCCGGCACGGCGATGCGCCGCGCGCCCGAGAGGTAGGCCGTCGTGAGGCTGCGCGGCAGGCCGGCGCCGTCGCCCGAGAGGCCCGCCGCGGCGCCCCCACTGGCGCCGTTGCCGCCCGCCGGGCGAGCCGCCTCCGGGTCGGGCTGCGCGATGGCCTCCGGCGGGCCGGCAGCGAGCACGTGCCCGCCGAACTCGCCCGCCCCCGGCCCGAGGTCCACCACGAAGTCGGCCGCCTCGATCATCTCCCGGTCGTGCTCGACGACGAGGACCGAGTTGCCGAGGTCGCGCAGGGCCTCGAGCGAGCGGATGAGCTTGGTGTTGTCACGCGGGTGAAGCCCGATCGAGGGCTCGTCGAGCACGTAGAGCACGCCCGTGAGCTGCGTGCCGATCTGCGTGGCGAGGCGGATGCGCTGGCTCTCGCCGCCCGAGAGCGTGCGCGCCGAGCGGTCGAGCGTGAGGTAGTCCAGGCCGACGCCGAGCAGGAAGCCGAGCCGCTCACGGATCTCCTTGACGATGGGCGCGCCGATGGCGGCCTGCCGGCCCTCGAGGCGCAGCCCGTCGAAGAACGCGGCGAGCGCGCGCAGGTCCATCTGTACGAGATCGGCGATGGAAGCGTCGCCCTCGTAGGTCCGGGTGTTGCCGATGCGGTAGGCGAGCGCCTCGGGGCGGAGCCGCCCGCCGCCGCACGTCCGGCAAGGGCGCACGCGCATGAACGCCTCGGCCCACCTGCGCTGCGTGGCCGAGGTCGTGTTGGCGAACGTGTGCTCGAGGTGCCCGTAGACGCCGCCGAAGCGGTGCTTGTAGCGCACCTCGCGGCCCTTGTAGCGGTAGACGATGTCGAACTGCTCGTCGCCGGCGCCCTCGAGCACGACGCGTCGCTGCGCGTCCGAGAGCGCCTCCCACGGCGTCTCGAAGGCGAAACCGTAGGCGTCGGCGACGGCGCGCAGCTGCGCGAACACCCACACGTCGCGGGGCTTACCCAGCGGCGCGAGCGCTCCCTCGGCGATGGAGCGGTCGGTATGGGGCACGACCAGGTCCGGGTCGATCTCCTTGCGCGCGCCGAGGCCATTGCAGGCCGGGCAGGCGCCATAGGGGCTGTTGAACGAGAACGTGTTGGGCGAAGGGTCCTCGTAGGAGAGCCCGTCTTCCGGGGCCGTCAGGTGGCGGCTGAAGAGGCGGTCGCCCGCCTCGGGGCCGGAGGCGACGAGCGCGACGAGCGTCCCCCCGCCCATGCCAAGCGCGATCTCGACGGCCTGCGCCACGCGCGGCCGGACGCCGTCTCTGACCACGAGCCGGTCTACGACCACCTCCACGTCGTGCACCTTGTAGCGGTCGAGCTGCATCCCCTTCTCGATCTGGCGCAGCTCGCCGTCCACGCGCACGCGCTCGAAGCCCTGCTTGGCGATCTGCTCGAAGAGGTCGCGGTAGTGCCCCTTCCGGCCCCGCACGACGGGCGCGAGCACGAGCACGCGCGTGCCCTCGGGCAGGCCAGCGATGGCGTCGATGATCTCGTCGTCGGACTGGCGGCGCATCGGGCGGCCCGAGACGTACGAGTACGCGTCGGCGGCGCGGGCGTAGAGCAGGCGCAGGAAGTCGTAGATCTCCGTCACCGTGCCGACGGTCGAGCGCGGGTTGCGCGAGACCGTCTTCTGCTCGATCGCGATGACGGGCGAGAGGCCGTCGATGAAGTCCACGTCGGGCCGCTCCATCACACCGAGGAACTGCCGCGCGTAGGCGCTGAGCGACTCCATGTAGCGGCGTTGCCCCTCGGCGTAGATCGTGTCGAAGGCGAGCGAGGACTTGCCGCTGCCCGAGAGCCCCGTCACGACGACGAGTGCGCCGCGCGGCAGGTCGAGGTCGATGTTCTGGAGGTTGTGCTCGCGGGCTCCGCGGATCGTGATGCGGTCTTCCATGCAGGGGCGTGCGGCGGGACCGTTGAGGACGTCGGGGCCACCGGGTGGGCCGGGCAGGGCGCTTACCGGGCCCTGCCCGCACCGTTCCGTCCGGGCCGGACCCGCAAGCTAGGCGCGCGCGCTGACGGCCCCGTGGCAGCGGCCGTGTAGAACGGATTACTTCGCGTAGAACGGATGGCTTCCGGACTGCTCCTGCGCGGCCCCCGCCCTGTGCGGGCACGCCGATGCGGGCCCTCAGTGCGGGCCCTCAGTGCGGGCCCTCAGGTGCGAGCCTTCGGGTGCGGGCCCTCAGCCACGGGCGGCGCGGCGCAGCCAGGCCGGGTAGCCACCGGCATCGGCCACGCCCAGGTGCACGGGCAGGCCGGGCGTGATCCAGCGCGCCGCCGCAGCGCGCAGTGCCTCGCGGCGCGCCGGCACCGAGGGCCCCTCGGCCTCGAGGCAGACCGTCCACCACGGGCGTCCGTCCACGGCCACGGTGCCCAGCTCGAGCGTGCAGCAGCCGCCGTCCGAGGCCGCGGGCACGTGCAGCAGGCGGCGCGCCTTGACAACCTCTACCCAGCCCGCCTCGCCCGGGGCGTCCTCCGCGAGGCGGTAGCTCCACTTGCGCCAGGCCTCGACGAGCCCTTCGGCAGCCCCGCCCCAGCGGCTGTGCTCGGCGCCGCCGACGCGCTGCTTGACCTCGAGGCGCCCCCCGCGGTGCTTGAGGCCGAGGCCGTCGCTCTCAGCCGGCACGAGGTACCAGTCGGCGCGGTGCTCGGGCGGGCTCATCTGGCCGCGACCGTCGGCGGCGAGGGCGTCGAACCAGGCGCGGACGCTGGCCGGCAGCACGCCCGGGCGGAACCAGCGGGCTTCGAGGGTCTGGATCATGCGTCGGGAGAGGGCGGGCACCTCCGCCTGCGGAGGTCTCCGGCGGAGCCGGCAAGCTACCGCCGCGCAGCAGGCAGCCGGCCGGCAGCCCGGCGGCCGGCTTCAGAGCGCGCCCACCATGCCCGTCACGCCGCCGCGGATCATCGCCACCGCGATCGCGGCCAGGAACAGGCTGGCCACCTTCGCAACCGCCTTCGAGGTGTCCTCGCCGAGCAGTTCGAGCAGGCGCGGCCCGAACGTGAACGCGACGAACACGAGCGAGAGGTTGACCAGGATGGCGAGCAGCGTCGGCGGGTAGCCGAACTCGCCCTTGGCGATCAGGATCGTCGTGATAGCGCCCGGCCCGATGATGAGCGGGATACCGAGCGGCACGATGGGCAGGTCCGGGCGCGCCGCCTTGTCCTGCGCCTCCGGCGGCGTGTCCGGCGGCGTGCTCGCGCTGTTGTCGACGCTTGCGCGGCGCGTCTTCTGCTTGCCGAAGGCGAGGTCCGAGATGGCAATCACGAGCAGGATCAGGCCGCCGCCTACGCGCAGGTCGTTGACCGTGATGCCGAGCGTCTGGAAGATCACGTCGCCGGCGAAGAGCATCAGCACGGCAAGCACGGCCGCTGCTGCGAGCGCGCGCACGAGCAGCCGCCGGCGGTCGCGGACGCTGAACGGCTCAGCCATGCCGATGTAGAGCGGCAGGATGCCGGGGATGTTGATCGCGACGAACAGCGGCAGGAAGGCCGCGATGAAGGCGTCGAACACGGAGGCGAGAGGAGAGCGGCGCGGGGGCAGAACGCGCGCCGAAGTGCGCGCGCCGCGCGCCGAAGTTCGCGCGCCGCGCGCGAGGGTTGAGCGGAGGGCCGGTGGAGATTGCGCGCCCACGCGCAGGCGCGCAAAACCGTAACGGAACGACCGGCGGACAGCGCAGGGCCCGCGGCGGGCGCCGGGGTCCGGGCCGTCGGTCAGGCCGTCAGGTCGTCTGCGAGTACGCCTGCGAGCGCCGGCGCCGGCACCGGTTCGTCGTGCTCGACGACCCCGTCGCGCAGGCGCACGATGCGCCGCGCATGCGCGGCGATGTCCTCCTCGTGCGTCACCACGACGATCGTGTTGCCCTGCCGGTGCAGCGCCTCGAACAGGCGCATGATCTCGCGGCTCGTCGCCGTGTCGAGGTTTCCCGTGGGCTCGTCGGCCAGCAGGAGCGCGGGGCGGTTGACGAGCGCGCGCGCGACGGCCACGCGCTGGCGCTGCCCGCCCGAGAGCTCGCCCGGGCGATGCCCCATGCGATCGGCCAGGCCGACGTGCGCGAGCGCCGCCGCGGCCCGCTCGCGGCGCGCGGCGCGCGGCACCCCCGCATAGACGAGCGGCAGCTCAACGTTCTGGAGGCAGTTCTGGCGCGGTAGCAGGTTGAACGTCTGGAATACGAACCCGATGTAGCGGTTGCGCACGTCGGCGAGCGCATCGTCCGAGAGGCGGCTCACATCCTGCCCCTCGAGGTGGTACGTCCCGCGCGAGGGCACGTCCAGGCAGCCGATGATGTTCATCAGGGTCGACTTGCCCGAGCCGGAGGGGCCCATGACGGCTACGTACTCGCCCCGGCCGACGGAGAGCGAGGCGCCGCGGAGCGCGTGGACGTGCTCTGGCCCCATGCGGTACGTCTTCCACACGTCGGCCAGCACGATCACGGGCGCCTCGCCCGGGCTCCCGGACGAGGGGCCTCCGGACGAGGGGCCTCCGGACGAGGGGCCTCCGGCCTGGCGGAGATGCAGGGCAGGCTCGCTCATGGGCGGCGCGCGGCGGAGGGCTCGCGCACACGTACGGCGTCGCCCGGCATGAGGTCGGCGCGGAGCAGCGCGAACGGCCCCGTCACGACGGTCTCGCCGCCGGCGAGCCCCTCACGGATCTCGACGTGCGTGTCGTCCGAGATGCCGGTACGCACGACGCGCATCACGGCGCGCCCGTCCTCGACGACGAACACGACGCGCCGGACGTCCTCCTCCTCGGGGATGTCGTCGTCGGTCTCGGGGACGCGCTCGCCGCGGGCGCGGGCGCGGCGGCGCTCCTCGCGCGCGACGGCGTTCACGTCGCGCGCGGTGACGGCCTGGAGAGGCACCACGACGGCGCTGGCAACGGTGCGCGTGAACACGTCTACGGTGCCGCTCATGCCCGTACGGAGCACGACCGGCACGTCCGGCACCGTCTCGCCCGGCATGCGCGCCGCGAGCGTGGGACCGCCGCCGTCGGCGCCGAGGATGCGCAGACGCACCGAAAAGTTGGTGGCGGCCTGCGGCGTGCCTGCGTTCTGTACCCGCGCGGCCTGCGCCACGCGCTCGACGCGCGCGCGGAAGGGCGTCTCCGGGAACGCGTCCACCTCCACGCGGGCCGAGTCCCCGGGCTGGATGCGGACCACGTCGGTCTCGTTGACGTCCACCTCGATGACCATCTCGTCGAGCTGCGCGATCTTCATGAGCGCCGTGCCGGCCATCTGCGCGGTGCCCACGATGCGCTCGCCCGGCTCGACGTTGAGCTCGACGACGGTGCCTGAGACGGGGGCGTAGATGGCCGTCAGGGAGAGTTGCTGCGCGGCCTGCCGCGCCTGCGCCTGCGCGCTCGCCACGCGGCTCTGCGCGCCGCGCACGCGCGCCGCGGCGGCCTGCTCGGCCGTACGCGCCACCTCGAGCGCGGCCCGCGCGGCGTCGAGCTCGGCGCGCGCGGCGACATCGCGCTCGTAGAGTTCCTGCTGGCGCGCGAGCGTGCGGGCGGCGTTCTCGCGCTCGGCCGCGGCGCGCGCGGCCTCGGCCTGCGCCTGCGCCACGTCGGTCTGCGCCGCGGCGACGGCGGCGGCGGCCTGCTCCTGCTGCGAGGCGTACACGTCGGCGCGGACGCGCAGCAGAAGCTGTCCCTGGCGCACCATGTCGCCCTCCTGCACGCCCAGGAACACGACCTCCCCCGAAACCTCGGACGAGATCGTGACGAGGACGTCCGGCTGGATCTGGCCCGTCGCCGTCACGGTCTGCGTGATCGCACGCACGCGCGCCTCCGCCGTCTCCACCTCTACGCCGCGCTCGCCGCCGCGGCCGAACACGGCCACTGCGGCCACGACGCCGGCCGCGAGCAGGGCCGTTCCGATCAGGATCTTCCGGGTGGGCGTCACAGGCTCGGGTGGCGCAGGTGAAACGGGTACGCGGCTTCTGACGGAAACGCCGCCGCGAGGTTACGGCGGCGGCGCACGCGGACGCGCTACGGGCCGAGCAGCGCGCCGAGGGTCTCCGGGTCGAGCTCGCCGCTGGCGAGGCGGAGCAGCACCTGGCGGTAGAGCGCGTCGAGGGCGGCCTGCGCGCGGGCGCCCTCGGCCTCGGCCAGGCGCGTGCGGGCGGCGGCGAGATCGTAGAGCGTGCCCGCCCCGAAGTCGTAGCGGTCCTGCTCGGCCCGAACGGCCGCGCGAGCGGCTTCGACCTGCGCCTCGGCGACCCGCAGGCGGGCCGCAGCCCCCCGCGCAGCCACGAGCGCCTGCCGGATCTCGGCGGCCACCTGCCGCTCGGCCGCCTCGCGCTGAAGCTGCGCGTCGGTGACCTGCACGCGAGCCTGCTCGGCCTGCCGCCGTGCCTGGAACCGGTCGAACACGGGAATCTGGACCGAGAGCCCGAGGCTGCCACTGCGGTTGTCGACGAGTTGCGTCGGGAAGGGCGTGCGCTCGAGCGCCGGGCTGCCAGCCGGCACCGTAAACGGCACACCGCCGACGAGGATGGGCGTGCCGTCGGGCAGGAGGACGGGGAGTTGGGGAAGCGGCGCGTCAGGATCGGCGAGTCGCTGGGCCAGGCTCGTGTAGCCCGTGCCAGCGTTGCCGAAGAGCGTGACCGAGGGCCGGCTGGCCGCGCGGGCGACGCCGAGCGCGGCCTCGGCGGCCGCGATGCGCGCGGCCTCGGCGCGGAGGTCGGGCCGGCGTGCGCGGGCCGCGGCGAGCAGCGCCTCCGGCGCCGGCAGGGGCGCCTCGAGCATCCCCGAGGCCAGGAGGGCGTCCACGTCCGGCAGGACGAAGCGGTACGAGGCGAACACGTCGAGGCCGGCCAGTTCGGCCACACGGATCTCGTCGCGCTCGGCCGCGACCTCCGCCTCCACGAGCGCGCCCTCGCGCTCGGCCACGACGGCGCGCTGCGCGATGAGGTCGGCTCGTGGGCGCGCGCCGGCCTCGACGAGCGCCGTCACACGGCGCATCTGGTCCTGCTGCGCGGCCAGCCCCTCCTGCTGCACGGCCACAAGCGCGCGGCTGCGGGCAAGCTGGAGATAGGCCTCGGCCACCTGCGCCACGATCTGCTGCGCCGTCGCGCCGCGCGCGGCGGCCGCGGCGGTCCGCTCGCGGCGGGCCTGCTCGATGGCCGCGGCGCGGCGGCCGCCGTCGTAGAGCGGAAGCTGAGCATTCAGGCCCGCGCTGAGGCCTTCGGTGGTCTGCTGCGCGAGGCGCCCCGTCGTCTGGTCGAACGTGAGGCCGTAGTTCTGCACCGGCTGGAGCTGCGCCGAGACGACCGGCAGGCGCTCGGCCCGTGCGGCCTCGACGGCAAGGGCGCGGGCGTCTTCGGCCGCGGCGGCGCGCGCCGCCTGCGGGCTCCGCGCGAGCGCCAGGCGCACCGCTTCCTCGAACGTGACGACGGCTCCGGGCGGCGGCAGCGCCTGCGCGGCCCCCTCGGCGGAGGCGATCAGGAAGACGGCGGCAAAGAGGGCGGCGCGCATCGGCGGGGGGACTCGGCAGCGGGCGGCAAGACAAGGCCTAACGGACGCGCCGCGCCGGTGTTGCACCGGACGCGGGCCCGCGGGGGGGGGGGGGGTGGAAACCAC
>JBKBRC010000012.1:0-1735 GCA_046292345.1 Rubricoccaceae bacterium | reverse complement strand
CGCCCCCCCGCCCGCGCCGCGCCGGTGGCCCCCCGGCCGCGCCACGGCGGAGGGGGTGGGATTCGAACCCACGGTGCCTTGCGGCACGGCGGTTTTCAAGACCGCTGCAATCGACCACTCTGCCACCCCTCCGGGGGCGCGCCGGGGCCTGCGGGCCGGCCTAGACGTCGCCGCGCAGGCGCGCCAGCTCGCGGATGCTGCCCGTCAGGTGCGCCTTGAGGTTCTCGTGCTCCTCGGTGAGCGCCCGCAGCCGGCGCCGGAGGTCGTCGGCCTCGGCGGCGAGACGCTCCCGTTCGGCACGGAGCGTGTCGTTCTCGTTTTTGACTTCGAGGAGGCGCGCGCGCGGCACGCGGATGTAGTCAGCGTCGTCGCTCATGGAGGCGCCGGCAGGGCCGGCCAGGAAGATCAGCGAGGAGGTGCGGAAAGGGGCGCCGCCTGGTACGACCCGCCCGGCGAGGGCCCGCCCCCGCCGCCCGGTGGCCCGCCCGGCGGCGGGGGCGGGCTGTCGCGGCTCGGCAGGCGTGGGATGGGGGCCGCCTCGACCGGCGCCTCCTGCTCGAGGCTGAGCAGGAAGCTGCCGCCCGCCTCGGCCGGCGCGCTCACGAGCACGCGGTACGTGCCCGTGGTGGCCAGCGTCGTCGCGTAGCGCGAGCGCGTGCCCTCGGGTTGCACCACAAATCGGTTGCCATCCGGGGTCGTGAGTGTCAACGCCGGCGCGAAGCCCTCGCCTCGCAGGTCGAGCAGCACGCGGTCGCCGACGTTGCCGGCGAAACGGAACTCGCGCGTCTGGCCGGCGGCCAGGCTGTCGCGCACGGCCGGGCTGTTGGGCGCGAGCGTGCCCGGCACGACCGTGGGCGGCGGCGGCGGCGGCGCCTCGGCGGTGACACGGATCGTGTAGGCGCCGGCGAGGCCGGCCTGCTCGGTCGTCACGACGACCTGGTAGGTGCCGGTCTGCTCGGGCGTGAACGCGAGCGTGGAGACGGTGCCGGCCCGCACGACCTCCGCCCGGAGGGGCTGACCGGCGGGCGTGCTCAGTACGAGGCGCGGCACGAAGGCCCCCGTGGTCACGACGATCTCGTGCCGGCGGCCCTGCTCGGCGCGGAAGCGGTAGGCGTCTTGCAGGAAGCCGTTCACCTCCACGCTGAGCGCCCCCAGCTCGCCCGACGTGGCCGGCGCATCCACCGTGAGCGTGCGGATGGGCTCCTGCCGCGCAATGCGCAGCTGGTAGGCGCCCGTCGCGTTCGGCTCGCGCGAGGAGACGAGGATGCGGTAGAGCCCCGGCTCCCGCAGGCCGCGCACGCCCACCACCCGCCCGCTGCCGTCTACGACGCCGAGGGGCTCGCCCACCACGTCGCGGCCGTCAGGCGTGCGCACGGTGACCGAAGGCAGGAAGTCGGCCGAAACGATCTCGAACGAGAGCACGCTGCCGGTAGAGTCGGCGGCGTAGGTGAGCAGGTCCTGGTAGCGCCCGTCGGGCGTGCGGAAGTCGCCCTCTTCGAGCCGCCCCTCGGTGGTGCCCACCGCAGCCGCGACGGCCGTCGGGCCGTCGGGCCCCTCTTCTACGACCGGCTCGGGCGGGGGCGCCTCGCCGCGCGAGAACACGCCGGCGAGCGCGAGCGCGAGCACGGCCACGAGCGCGACGCCGGCCACGAGGGCCGGGATCAGCCAGCGCGGGCGCTCAGGCGGCGCGGGCTCGACCGGACGCGGGCCGGCGGCCAGCGCCGGCGCGGCCGAC
>JBKBRC010000011.1:45790-69777 GCA_046292345.1 Rubricoccaceae bacterium | reverse complement strand
CGGCGCGCCCGAGGCGTCGTTCAGCGGCGCGCCCGAGGCGTCGTTCAGCGGCGCGCCCGAGGCGTCGTTCAGCGGCGCCGTCTCGAACGCGACGCGCTTGACGTTGACCAGGTGCAGCGGGCTCAGGTTGTCGCTCGTGATGCTGCCGCCGACCGCGCCCGGCCCGAGCGTCATCGCCGGGAACAGCGCCGTCGTGAACCCGACCGAGCCGAGGGCCGCCACGGTGTTGACGACGATGCGCATGGCCGGCTTGTGGAGCGCGAACTGCTCGATCACGCGCTCGCTCCCGGCGTGCAGCGCGAGCGTGTGCCCGATGCCCCCGAAACCGAGCACCTCGAGGCAACGCTTGCAGCCCGCCTCCCACCCGTCGGCGGTGTAGAAAGACAGGATGGGCGAGAGCGTCTCCATCGAGAGCGGCTCACCCGGCCCGACGGCCTCCACCTCGGCGATGAGCGCGCGGCAACCGCCGGGCACGCGGAAGCCGGCCATGTCTGCGATGCGCGCCGGGCTCTGCCCCACGACGTCCGGGTTGAGCGCTCCGTCTTTCTTGACGATCGCGCGCAGCTTGCCGGCCTCCTCGTCCGTGCAGACGTGCCCGCCCCGCGCGCGGAGCGCCTCGAGGAGCCTGGCGCGCACGGGCGCGTCGGCCACGACGGAGCGCTCGGTCGAGCAGAGCGTACCCCAGTCGAACGAGACGCCCGTGAGGATGTCGGCCGCCGCCTTGTCGAGGTTGGCCGAGCGGTCCACCCAGACGGGCACGTTGCCGGAGCCGACGCCGTAGGCGGGCTTGCCCTTCGAGTAGGCCGCACGCACCATCGGCCCGCCTCCCGTGGCCAGGATGACGCGCGTGAGCGGGTGCTCGAGCAGCGCCTCGGTGCCGGCGAGCGTGACCGGCTCGAGGCAGTGGAAGAGCCCCTCAGGCGCGCCGGCGGCCTCGGCCGCCTCGGCCACGACGCGCAGCGCCTCGGCCGTGCAGCGGGCCGCCCGCGGGTGCGGGCTCATGACGACGGCGCAGCGCGCCTTCGCGGCCAGAATGGCCTTGTACATGGCCGTGCTCGTGGGGTTGGTGCTCGGCACGAGCGCCGCCACGACCCCCATCGGCTGTGCGACCTCCCACACGGAGCCGTCCCTGCGCAGGATGCCCGCCGTCTTCATGCCGCGCATGCGCTCGCCAAGCGTGCGCGTGGCGAAGAGGTTCTTCTGCGTCTTGCTCTCGGGCCGTCCGAAGCCGGTCTCTTCGTGGGCGAGCCGCCCGAGGCGCCCGGCCTGGGCTGCGCCGGCCGCAATCATTGCCTCGACGATGGCGTCTACCTCGGCCTGCGCGAATGTGGCGTAGCGGCGCTGCGCGGCGTCGGCCGCGTGAAGGGCATCGCGGGCGTGCTGGATCGAGACGAGGTCGGCGTCCATGGTCGGAAGGCGGGTAGGCGGGACAGTCTACGGCCACACGCCGGGCGCGGCAATCGGCGCCGTCCGGGACCCCTGCGAGGGGTGTCCCGTTCCTATCCTACCGCCGTGTGACCCGTAAGCCGACGCGGCCGGCCCGCTCGGAGCCATGGCACACGGTTTGTCCCTGGCGTTGCACGCCTCGTCTCGCCCGCCCCGCCTCAGCCCCATGCTCCGCACCGGACTTTCCGCCCTCGACGCCCCCTGGGGCGGCCTCGCCCCCGGTGAGTCGTACCTGCTCGTCGGGCGCATGAGCGCCGGGCGCGCCGCGATCGCGCTCCAGATCGCCCGCGCCGTCGCCGACGCCAGCCGCTGCCTCTACCTCTCGACGCGCGCGCCGCAGGCGCTCGCCGCGAACGCCGCGCAGGCCGGCTACGACCTCGCCGCGGCATACCGCGCGGGCAAGATGCGCCTGATGCAGATCCCGCCCGCCGCCGAGCTGGCCGCGACAGGCTCGGACGGGCTCGACGAGGCCTACGCGGACCTGCTCGCGCTCGTGGCTGACGAGCGCCCGGCCGCCGTCGTCGTGGAGGACTTCACGCCGCTGGTGCAGTTCGACACCTTCGAGCGCTTCGAGGCCGCGTTTGCTCGCCTGCGCGACGCGCTGCGCGCCCAGGGCGTCGCGCTCGTGCTCGGCCTCGGCGAGCCGGCCAACAAGGCCTCGCAGCAGCTGCTCGCGCTGCTGGCACGCCGCGTCGACGGCACGGTCCGCCTCGAGGTGCTCGACGGCGGCGAGCGCCGGCTCGTGCTCGCACGCCGCGAGGCCGCCCCGCCGCCGGCCGCTCCGCCGCCGGCCGGCCTCGACTCGCAGAACGACGGCGCCGCATCGGGGCTGCCGCACCCGGCCGTGGTCTCGCCGGCACCGGACGCCTCGCCCGCCGCTGACGCGCCGCCCGAGGCTTCGTCTGACGTCCTGGCCGACGCCTCGGCCAGCGCGCCAGCCCCTGCCGGTCCGTTTGGCCCGGACTCGTTCGGCTACGACCCCATCACAACGCCCTCCGGGCCGCAGGTGGCGCGCATCCTGCCGGCGCCCGCGCCCGATCCGAGCCTCCTGTTCTCTGGCACCGATCCGTTCGCCGAGCAAGACACGTGGTCGCTTGCAGAGCAGGGCTACCTGATCGACTCGCAGGAGCGGCCGGTGCTCCCGCCAGACGCCGGGGCGCCGCCTGACCCGCCGGCGGCCGAGGCCGTCGCGCCGGCGGCGAACGTGACGGAGGACGCCTTCGCGCACGCGCTCGACGCCGCGTTCGCCGGCCGCACGGCCGACGGGACGCCGTTCCTCGTCGTCGCGCTGCGCATGGAGCCGGGTACGCCGCCGGCCGTGCACTTTCCCCTCATCGTGGAGGGGGTCTGCGCCGGCGAGGACCGCCTGTGCCTGAGCGATGAGGCGCGTTGCAGGGCTGTGGTCCTTCTCCCGGGCGCCGCGGCCGACGAAGCGCAGGCGCTCTTCGGCGCGCTCCAGCAGCATCTGCACGCGCAACTCGGCGAGCGCTCTGCCGAGGCGCTCCAGGCCATCGGCGCGGTGACGCTTCCCAACGGCGAGCCGTTCACGGATGCGCAGGCACTGCTCGGGTACGTGTACGCCTCGTAGGCGCGCCGTGCGCCGCCGCCTCACGCGGGGCCCACGTCAGCGGAACGGACGCTCGCGCCCGAGAAACGCGCCCAGGTCGCTCACGCCGATCGGACCGTGGCGGTAGAGCAGCGGCTCGCCGTAGGTGGCGCCGATGCGGTAGCCGTAGGCCCGCGCGCGGGCCTCGACCCACTCCAGAAAGCCCGGATTGGCTATGAATGTCTGCGGCGCCCCGTCCGAGACGCCGAACTGGCTCTCGAACGCCATCAGCGCTGCCATGCGCTGCTCCCAGACGTCCGTCACGTCCACGACGAGCGTCGGCGTGAACTCGACGGCCTGCATGTAGTGGAGCGCGTGGAACGGGCGCCAGGGCGCCTGCGGCGAGCCGTCGTCGTCTTCGGTCTCGATGCGCGCGAGCCCGGCGTAGAAGAGCGCGTGGGCGGCAAGGCGGGCCGCGTGGCCGTGATCGGGGTGCCGGTCTTCGGGCGCGTTCAGGAGCACGACGGCCGGGCGGTGGCGCCGGACAGCCCGGATGACCGCCAGGCGGTGCGCCGGCGTGTCGTCGAGCCCGCCATCGGGCAGGCCGAGATTTTCGCGCGCCGCAAGGCCAAGGATCTCCGAGGCCCGCTGCGCTTCGGCGAGGCGCGTCTCGGGCGTGCCCCGCGTGCCGAGCTCGCCCCGCGTGAAGTCCACGATACCGGTGCGGTAGCCCTGCTTTGCGAGCAGGCACATGGTGCCGCCGGCGCACAGCTCCACGTCGTCCGGGTGAGCGGCAAGGGCGAGCACGTCGAGCCGGGGAACGTCGGGCCGGGGAACGTCGGGCCGGGGAACGTCGGGCATGTCGAAGCGAGGCAGTACGAACGGAGAGCGGGCCCGCGCGGGCGTCTCGGGTGGCCGGGTGCGGCGGCGGGCCGCCTAGGCCCAGGCGTCGCGGTAGTCGGCCGCGAACTGCGCCAGCGTGCGCGGCGAGCGCCCGAGCACGCGCCCGAGGTCCTGCTCGACGCGGTCGGCCAGCCCCAGCCGGGCGGTGGCGTAGATCCCGGCCATGACGAGCGCGAGCGACGTCGGGGTGCCGCGTTCCTGCTCGCGGCGCAGGAACTCGAGGCTGCCCGGCCGCCGGTATTCCACGCGCCGCCCCAGCACTTCCGAGAGCACGCGCGCGACCTCGAAGTAGTCGAGCGCTTCGGGGCCGGTCAGGTCGTAGGCCCGGTGCTCGTGGCCGGGCACGGTGAGCACGACCGCCGCAGCCTCGCCCACGTCGCGGGCGTCCACGAACGACGTCTTGCCGTCGCCTGCGGGGACGGAGAGATGCCCGGCCCGGATGTCGGCGGCGTGCATGCCGGCGAGGTTCTGCATGAAGTAGCTCGCGCGCAGGTGCGTCCAGGCCAGCGCGCCGCGCTCGAGCCGGCGTTCGACGACGCGGTGCGGCAGGAGCGGGTTCTTCTCAGCCCCGAGCACCGAGAGAAAGGCTACCCGGCGGACGCCGGCGGCCTCGGCGGCGTCCATGAACGGCACGAGCGTCGCCTTGACGTTGGCGATCTGCGGCGGGCGCATCAGGAACACGCCCTCGATGCCGCGCAGGGCGGGCCCGAACGACCCCGGGTCCGTGAAGTCCATCCGCACGCGCTCGGCCCCCTCGGGCAGCGCGCGCTCGGCGTCTCCGCGCAGCGCGGCCACAGGCGCGTGGCCGGTGTCGAGCAGCCGGCGGAGCACGGCGAAGCCGACGGTGCCCGTCGGGCCGGTGACGAGGATGCGAGCCATGGGGAGCGGAGAACGAACGCGGTGGAGAGAAGGGGCGTGTGAGCGCCGGCCGGACGCGTTAGCGGTAGCCGGGTGCCAGGAGGTCGTGGTGCTCGGCGTGCTCGCGTACGTACGCCGCCACGAACGGGCAGACGGGCTGCACGCGGAGGCCCTCGGCGCGGGCGAACGCCAGTCCGGCCTCGACGAGGCGCGAGCCGATGCCCTGCCCCTCGTGCGTCTCGGGCACGCGCGTGTGCGTGAACGCGAGCGCGCCGTCCCCGGCGCGGCGGTAGTCAAGCACGGCCTCGGCGTCGCCGAGCGGGACGACGAACCGGTCGCGCGCGGGCTGGTGCTGAACGGCGGCGTCGGGGGCGGAACCGGGCATGACGGTCTCGGGCGGGAAGGTCAGGCAGGTGTGGCAACGAAGTTGACGAGCCGGCCCGGCACGACGATCTCCTTGCGCAGCGTCTGCCCCTCGAGGTGGCGCTGCACGTTGGGCTCGGCGCGCGCCGCCTCGAGCACGGCCTCGCGGGCGGCGTCCGGGGCCACGGTGATGGTGCCGCGCACCTTGCCGTTGACCTGCACGGCGAGCGAGACCGTCTCAGCGGCCAGGTAGGCGTCGTCGTAGGCGGGCCAGGCTGCGTAGGCGAGGCTCTCGGCATGGCCGAGGTGCGCCCAGAGCTCTTCGGCCAGGTGCGGCGCGAACGGCGCGAGCAGCAGCACGAACGGCTCGGCGACCGCGCGCGGGAGCGTCTCCCACTTGTTGGCCGCGTTGACGAACTCCATCATGGCCGCGATGGCCGTGTTGAAGCGCAGCGCCTCGATGTCGTCGGTGACCTTCTTGATGGTCGCGTGCAGCGTGCGGAGCTGCGCGCGCGAGGGCGCGGCGTCGTCGGCGACGCGGAGCGCCGGCGCCCCGGCGTCGCCGAGCAGGAGGCGGTAGGTGCGCGCGAGGAAGCGGTGCACGCCCTCGACCGAGCGCGTGCTCCAGGGTTTGGTCTGCTCGAGCGGCCCCATGAACATCTCGTAGAGCCGGAGCGAGTCGGCCCCGTACTCGTCCACGATGTCGTCCGGGTTGACGACGTTGCCGCGCGACTTGGACATCTTGTGCGCGCGCGCTTCGACGCGCACGTCTGGATGGGCGCGCAGCACGAAGCCGTCACCGCGTTTCTCGACGTCGGCCTCGGGCACGCGCACGGCGACGAGCGGCGAGCCGTCGCGGACGTCCTGGTGCGTAGGCGCGGCCGGGTCGTCGGCGTCTCGGTCGGCCTCCTGCGCGTGCTCGGCCGAGACGAAGCCGAACACGTCCGTGGCGGCCCCGTCCGAGTCCGCATGGCGGTAGGCCGTGAACTCGACCTCGCCGAGGATCATGCCCTGGTTAACGAGCCTGGCGAACGGCTCCTCGGTGTGCACGACGCCGGCGTCGTAGAGCACCTTGTGCCAGAAGCGCGCGTAGAGCAGGTGCAGCACGGCGTGCTCGGCGCCGCCCACGTAGAGGTCCACGGGCATCCAGTAGCGTTCCTTCTCCGGGTCTACGGGCGCGGCGTCGTTGTGCGGGTCGATGAAACGGAGGTAGTACCAGCACGAGCCGGCCCACTGCGGCATCGTGTTGGTCTCGCGCCGGGCCGGGCGCCCGGTCTCGGGGTCGGTCGTCTCGACCCACTCGGGGATGCCCGCGAGCGGGCTCTCGCCCGTGCCGGTGGGCGTGTAGCGGGCCACGTCCGGCAGGGTGACCGGGAGCGCGTCCTCGGGCAGAGGCACGGCGCGGCGGCGCCCGTCCTCGTCCTCGACGTGGATGATGGGGAAGGGCTCGCCCCAGTAGCGCTGCCGCGAGAAGAGCCAGTCGCGCAGCTTGTAGTTCACCTGGCGCCGCCCGACGCCGTTGTCTTCCAGCCAGGCGATGACGGCCGCCTTGGCGTCGTCGTTGTAGAGGCCGTCGAGCGAGACGCCGCGCTCGGCGATCTGCGCGACCGGCCGGCCAGAGCCGTCGGAGTTGACGTGCGGACCGTCGCCGGTGTAGGCGGCCAGGAGGCGGCCCTCGGCGTCCTTCTCGCCCCCGGCCACGACCTCGCGGATGGGCAGGCCGTAGGTGGTCGCGAAGGCGAAGTCGCGCTCGTCGTGGGCGGGCACGGCCATGATGGCGCCGGTGCCATAGCCCGAGAGCACGTAGTCGCCGATCCAGACGGGGATTTTCTCGCCGCTGACGGGGTTGACGGCGTGCCCGCCCGTGAAGACGCCCGTTTTGGTCTTCTGCTCGGTACGGTCGCGGTCGGTCTTGCGGCGGGCCTGCGCGCGGTAGGCGTCCACGGCCTCACGCTGCGCATCGGACGTGAGCGTGTCCACGAGAGGGTGCTCGGGCGCGAGCACCATGTAGGTGGCGCCGAAGAGCGTGTCCGGGCGGGTCGTGAAGACGCGGAGGACGGCCTCGGGCCGGCCGAAGACGCGGAAGTCTACCTCGGCGCCCTCGCTCCGCCCGATCCAGTTGCGCTGCATCTCCTTGACGGACTCGGGCCAGTCGAGCCCCTCGAGCCCGTCGAGCAGGCGCTCGGCGTAGGCCGTGATGCGGAGCATCCACTGGCGCATGGGCATCTGCACGACCGGGTGCCCGCCGCGCTCGCTGCGCCCGTCGACGACCTCCTCGTTAGCCAGCACGGTCCCCAGGGCCGGGCACCAGTTGACGGGCACCTCGGCCTCGTAGGCGAGCCCTTTGCGGAAGAGCTGCAGGAAGATCCACTGCGTCCAGCGGTAGTACGCCGGGTCGGTTGTGTCTATCTCGCGGTGCCAGTCGTAGGAGAAGCCGAGGCGCTGGAGCTGCTCGCGGAAGCGCGCGATGTTACGCTGCGTCGTCTCGCGCGGGTGCGTGCCCGTCTCGATGGCGTACTGCTCGGCCGGCAGCCCGAACGCGTCCCAGCCCATCGGGTGGAGCACGTTGAAGCCGCGCATGCGCTTGTAGCGGCTCACGATGTCGGTCGCCGTGTAACCCTCCGGGTGTCCGACGTGCAGGCCGGCGCCCGAGGGGTAGGGAAACATGTCGAGCGCGTAGAACTTGGGTTTCTCGGGGTCGAAGCCGTCGTCGCCGGGACCAGGGGTACGGAACGTGTCGTGTTCGGCCCAGTGCGCCTGCCAGCGGCGCTCGATGTCTTGAAAGGGATAGCCGGCGGCCATGCGGAAGTCGTGCTCGCGGAAGGGGCCCGTGAAGCTACGGCCGGGCGGGGCGGGAGGTTCGGCGCGCCTCGAGCGCCTCGGCCACGAGCAGCACCGCGAGGGCCCAGGCCGTGCCCGCGGCGAGACCGGCAGCGGCATCGGTCAGGTAGTGCACGCCGAGGACGACGCGCGAGGCGGCCATCAGCACGGCGAGCGCGGCGGCCAGCGCGACCGCGTGCCGCGACGGGCGCCCGGGCCCGCCGTAGCGCCAGAGCAGGTAGAGCGCGAGCACGGCCAGCACGGCCGCGTTGAAGGCGTGCCCGCTCGGGAAGCTGAGCCCTGGCGGCTCGAGCCACGGCGACTCCGGCCGGGCACGCCCGAACAGGGTCTTGAGGCCTGTCAGGACGCCGCTGCCGAGCGCGCTCGCGGCGACGAGCCGCACCAGGCCGCCCCAGCGGCGGCGCGCGAGCAGCGCCGCGCCTGCCGCCACGACCCACAGTGTGACGGCGGCGTTATCGCCCAGGCGCGTGAACGCGCGCGCGGCGCGCCCCCAGAGGGCCCCTTCGGGCGCGGCCAGCCCGAGCCCGAGGCGGTCCAGCGCGCCGGGCGGCTCGGCCGCGACGAGGGCGGCTGCGGTAAAAACGGCGAGCGCGCACGCCAGCCCGAGCGCGAGCGCGCGCCGCGGCAGCGGGCGCGCGTACGGGTCTGCCGCGGGTGCGGTCATCCGGCGAGCCCGCGCAGGAGGAGCACGAGCGCCACCAGCCCGGCCGGGATGACGACGACGTTGAGCAGCATCAGCACCGAGAGCACGAGCAGGAACGGCAGGCTCGCCACGCGCACGAGGCGGGCAAGCGATGCCGCACGCGCCCACGTCGCCTGCCCGCCGGCGAGAAGCCCGCGCGCGGCCCACAGCGCCCGCAGCAGCCCGACCGCAAACGGCCCCGAGCGCGCCTCGCGCCTCAGGCCACGCACGGAGCCCTGCGCGGCGGCCAGCGCCTGCTCGCGCAGACGCCCCGGCAGCGCGGCCAGCTCGGCCACGGTTTTCCCGGCTACCCACGTCGCGCCGGCCGGGACGCACAGCAGCAGCAGGAACGCGCCGGCGGCGAACCAGCTCAGACGCCCCCCGGCCGCCAGGCGCCCGACGAGCACCCACCAGAGGACCAGCGCGGACAGCGCGCTCGCCCCGGCCACACGGTAGGCGAAGCGCACCAGACGGTCCACACGCGGGAGGACACGCCCCAGGCGCGCCAGCGCGCGCGGAGACGGCGGCGGGTCGACCGGCGGCTCGGGGGCGGGCGGTGCCAGAGAAGCCGGACCGGACGGACCGGACGGCCCGGGGGCGGGCGAGAGCGGGGTGGGCGGAGCGTCCATCGGGGAAGCAGGGGCGGCGAAGGGCGTCGCGGCGGATCGCCGCAGCGGGTTGGTCGTTACCGGGGTCCAAAGCCCCGGCCACTCCAACGCCCCGTCCGCTCAAATCTATCCCGTGGCATCTCCCCTCCCTCGCCCGCTCGGCGCCGAGGCTCTGCGCGAGGCGCTCACGGCGGCGCGCACCGTCGCCGTCGTGGGCTGCTCGCCGCGAGCCTTCCAGACGAGCCATCGCATTGCGCAGTACCTCCAGGAAGCGGGCTACCGCCTCGTACCTGTCAATCCGCATCAGACAACGATCCTCGGCGAGCCGTGCTACCCCTCGCTCGGGGCAATCCCGGACGACGTGCGGATCGACATCGTCAACGTGTTCCGGCGCGCCGAGCATACGGCGGGGATCGTGGCGGAGGCGGCGGCGCGGGCGGCCCGCACGGGCGAGCGGCCGCTGATCTGGACGCAGCTCGGCGTGCACAGCGCGGAAGCCGAGCGGCGCGCCGCCGAGGCCGGACTACCCTACGTCGCCAATCGCTGCCTGATGGTGGACCACGCCGCACTCGTACGCTGACGCGCGCCCGCCGGCCTCCGCTGGCCCGATGCGGGGGCTGCCCGGCAGAGGCTGCCCGGCAGAGGCTGCCCGGCAGAGGCTGCCCGGCAGCAGCTAGTCGATGTAGGGGTACCAGGTGACCTTCCGCGCCGTCTCGCCGTCGTAGACGACGTGGACGCGGATGGGCGTCGGGTCGTCCGGAAACTTCCGGATCTCGTAGTACGGCCCATCGATGGCCTCGTCTACGGGCGGGCCGAGGGCGCCCTCGATGGCCGCGCGCGGGACGCCCGGCCCGACCCCCTCGGCCGAGCGGAAGCGCGGGTCTGTAGCCTCCACCTCGCGCACGAGCGTCGGGCCGCCCGCCACCTCGTACGTTTCGATGCGGAGGCCGTCGAAGACGTACGTGCGCACGAGGTCCTGCTGCCCCTCGACGTGCATGTTCTCGATGGGCTCGGCGGTTTCCTCGCGCGGCGGCCCGAGCCGGGCAAGCACGGCCGCGTAGTCCTCGCGCGACTCGAGCAGCTCGTCCACCGATACGCCCGGCCCGGGGGCCTCGGGGGCCTCGGGCGCTTCGGCCTCGGGCGCCTCCGGCGCAGGCGGATCGGGCGCGCGCTCGGAGCACGCGGCGAGCGAGACGACGAGAGCGACGAAGGCGGCGCGGCGGAGCATCGGGCGGATCGGTCAGGCCGGGGAACCGCCTCAAGCTACGCCCGGACCATGGGCGCGCGGGGTGGTCGCCCGACGGTCTATCCGGTCGTCGCAAGGGGCGCCAGGTCGGCCAGGCCCGGCAACGGGCGGAGCGGTGGCAGGGCGAAGCGGCGAAGCTTTCGCCGGGGACGGCGCGGCAGGGGCGCGCGGCGGAGCGCGCGCATGAGGCGAGCGAGCTTCGGCATGGGAGGCTTCGGCTGGCGAGCCTCTTTCAAGACGATTGCGACGGGCCGTTCCGCCGGCCTCGCCCGGTAGCGCTTTCCTTTCCAGTGCCTTCACGCGAAGCGCTCCGTCGAAGCGCTCCCGCGGCCGGCTCGCGCGGCGCGTCAGTCCCCCGGGGCGTCCCGCGCAAACGCCTCCGCGGCTGCCGCGAAGCGTGCCAGGTGCTCTCGGAGCCGCGCCCGCATGGGCCCGAGGCGCGCGTCGTCATGGTGGGCCGTTGCCCCGAGCGCCGCCTCGAGGAACCAGCGCTGCGCCTCCGGCCCGGCCGAGAGCGCCGTGTGGCCGGCCTCACGCCGAAAGATGTTCGCACCGGCCTCGAGCGCGCCCGTCATCACGTACGCATTGTGGACCTTGTCGGCCAGGGCGATGGCGGCCGCCTCGGGCGGACCGGCTCGCAGGCGGCGCAAGTAGCCTTCCTTGCGCGCGCGCCACGGCAGCGCGCCCCCGTCGGCGGCGACGGGCTCCGAGACGGCCTGCACGAGCGCCACCACGCGCGGCCCGACATGCGCGGCGAGCGCCTCGGGCGTCATGCGCTGCCCGAAACGGTTGGCGTCTTCGAGCACGTCGTGCAGGAATGCCGCCGCGACGACCTCGTCCTCCCACCCGGCGCGCTGCACCATGAGCGCGACCGACGTCACGTGCGCCATTGCTGGCACGCGCGAGTGCTCGCCCGCCGGCGGCGCGAACGGCTGCGGACGCCAGCGGCCCTTGCGGTAGGTGCCGTCGTGCCACTCGGCCGCCAGCTCGACGGCCCGGTCGACGAGGTCGGAGAGCATGGGCGGTGCGGCGGCGGCCATGGGTTGTGGGCGGTAGGCAGACGGGCACAGGGGCGCGCCTTCAGAGGTACACGTCGAGGTGCTCGCGGCCGTCTGCGGGCAGCGCGGCGAGCAGTTCCAGCAGGGCTTCGAGTCCATAGCGCGCGGCCACGTCGAGCGGCGAGAGGGCGCGCTCCTGCAGCATGCCGCACGGCCAGAGCAGCGCCCGGGCACGGTCCAGCCGCGCGCGGATGTCGGCGTGGCGGCGCTTCTGCGCGCGCGCGGCGCGGACCCGCAGCCGCTCGACGGCCTGTGCGACGGCGGCCTCAGCGGCGGCGGCCGAGCGCGCGAGTGTTGCGTCGATGGGCGCGATCGTGCGCGCCAGGTCGGCCACGACGGCCTCGGCCCGGGCGCGCGCGGCGTCGAACGCGCCGTCGAGATCCTGCCCGAAGGCCGCGAGCGCGAGGCGGCGGTGGAGCGCGTCGGGGTCGGGGCGGAGATCGGGCCCGTCGAGGCCGTAGCGTGCGAGCACCTTGGCCGCAGCGGGCGGGATGAGCGTGAGGCTCTGACGCGGCGCGATCGCCGGCATCGGCACGCCGAAGGCTTCGTAGACCGGTCGAAGCTGTGCGAAGTAGGCCGCCTCGCCCGGCCCGGCGACGTAGAGGGCCGTGGGCAGGAGCGTGTCTTGCACGAGCGGCCGCAAGACGACGTTGGGACTGAGCCGCTCCGGATGCCCGGCCGCGAGCTGCGCGAGCGCCTCGGGCGTAAGGCGCGTCGTGGTGCCGCGCAGGACGAAGCCCTCGTCCGGCCGCGCCGGATCGGCCGGGTCGAGCGGCGTGCGACGCGTCCCGCTGCCCTCGCGCTCGAACAGGAACAGGTTCACCGGCCGCGGCGCGACCTGCGCGTGGAAGCCTTCGGCCTCGAGGCGCGCGCTCGCCGCCTCGAGGCGCGCGAGCGTATCCGGCCAGTGCGTGGCCTCGCGCGCGAAGAGGGGAGCGGCGAGGCGTTTCAGCCGCACGTCGTCGGCCGAGATGAACACGAGCCCGGTGCCGGGCACGAGCGCGCGGAGCAGGCGTGCGAACGCGTCGCGCAGGGGCGTCCCGGCCCGGTAGGCCTCGCGCGCGGCAGCCAGCGCGGCCGTGCGGTGGGGCCCGCGCGGGAGGGCCCCGGCGAGGGAACCGAGCAGCCGTCGGGCAGCGGCAGCGCCCAGAACCAGGCGCCCGACAGGCGCGCGGCCGGCTCCGGGGAGCTGCCCGGCTTCGAGCGCGACCGCCCGCGCCCCGTCCGGACCAGCGAACACGGCCCGCTCCACCTCGGCGTAGTCGTGGTCTTCGTCGGCGAGCCAGAACACGGGCACAACCGGCCGGCCGGTCTCGGCCGCCAGCGCGGCGGCCTGCCGCACGGCCGAAAGCGCCTTGTAGACGGTGTAGAGCGGTCCGGCGAAGAGGCCGAGTTGCTGCCCCGTCACGACAGCGACGGCCTCGGGGTCTCGGAGCTGCGCGACGCGGGCGCGCACGGCCTCGTCGGCGCCCCAGGCCTCGTTCTGCTCGGCGAGCACGTCCGCGACGGCGTCGCGGTGGCGGGCATGGGCGGCGGCGCGACGCGCGGCGGCGGCGCGGGCGCGCCCGTCCCACGGGTCGTGCGTGTAGAACGCGAGCGCAGCAGGCTCGCGGGCGACGTAGGCGCGGAAGAGCGCCGAGGCGCCCAGGTCCGCGTGCGGCCGTGGCCGGACGTCCCGCGCGCGCGCGCGGAGCGGGGGCAGCGCGAGCGTCATCGCGGCACGCCGGAGGCGCGGACGGGGCAGCCCGGGGCGCGGGGCCCGGCGGCATCCACCGGCGGACTCAGTTTTCGCTCCGCATGCGCGCGATCTCGTCGCGCAGGCGGGCGGCCGTCTCGTAGTCCTCGTTCTCGATGGCCTTCTGGAGCTGCGCCTCCATACGGTCGAGGCGGGAGCCGCCGCTGGCGGGCAAGTCTGGAGCGGCGGCGCGCGGCGGCGGCGGTTCGGCGAAAGGCTCCGGCTCCGGCCCGCTGTCGTCCTCGTCCTCGGTAGGGATGCCGGCCTCGTCGAGCACGGCGGCGGCGACGAAGATGGGGGCGTCGGTACGCACGGCGAGCGCGACGGCATCGGAGGGGCGGGCGTCGAGCTGGGCCTCCTCGTCGTCGTAGACGTAGCGGACCTTGGCGTAGAACGTGCCCTCGCGCAGGTCGTCGATCAGGATGTCCGTCACCTCGGCGCCGAGCGCGTCGAAGAGGTTGCGGATCAGGTCGTGCGTCATCGGGCGCGGCGGCTGGATCTTCTCGAGCTCGAGCGCGATCGCCTGCGCCTCGCTGGCGCCGATGATGATGGGCAGGCGCCGGTTGCCGCCTACTTCGCCGAGCACGAGCGCGTAGGCGCCGCCCGAGGAGGGACTGGTCGAGAGACCGATGATGTCGACCTGGATGTAATCCATCTGCGCTGCGAATGGGGCGGCGGCGCAAGATACGCCGCCGCCGGGCGGGTTTCAGGCGGTTGCGGAGGCGAGCGCGGCTTCGAGCGCGGCCTCGAGGCGGCGGTTCTCATCGGGCGTGCCGACGGAGACGCGGATCCACCCGGGCTGGCCGTCGCGGGGCGCGAGCGCGGGGTAGCCGCTCACGTCGCGCACGAGAACGCCCTCGGCGGCGAGCCGGCTCCGCAGCTCGGGCACGGGCAGGGCCGTGCGCGCGAGGAAAAAGTTGGCCGCGCTCGGAACGGTTTCCACGCCAAGAGCAGCGCAGCGATCCAGCAGGCGTTCGCGCTCGGCCAGGAGCGTCGCGACGCGGTCGGCGAGCAGGTCTGGTCGGTCGAGCACGGCCAGGGCGACCTCCTCCGAGAGCCGGTCCACGAGGAAAGGCAGGCGCGCTCGCTCGAGCATCTGCACGGCTTCCGGGTGCCCTGCGAGGTAGCCGAGGCGGAGGCCGGCCAGGCCCATCGCCTTCGAGAACGTGCGCAGCACGAGCACGTTGGGGTGCGCGGCCAGCAGATCGAGCGCGGTCGGGCCGGTCAGGAACTCGTGGTACGCCTCGTCGATGAGCAGGAAGCCAGGAACGCCGGCGGCGAGCCGCTCGAGGCCGGCGTGCGGGATGATCTGCCCGGTCGGGTTGTTGGGCGTCGTGACGACGGTCAGCGGCGCCCGCGCGGCCTGGGCGGCCTCCAGGATGGCGTCTGGGTCGTGCGCGAAGCGCGCGCCGGCGGGCACGTCCACGATGCGCGCCTCGTGCATCCGAGCCACGCTCGCGTAGAGCGAGAACATGGGCGAGGGTAGCACGACGGGCGTGCCGGGCGCGAGGAAGGACAGCCCGAGGGTGTGCGTGATCTCGTTGGAGCCGCGCCCGACCATGACGGCCTCGCGCGGCAGCCCGGCCGCGGCGGCCAGGCGCGCCGCGAGGCGGTGGGGCCGGTCGTCCGGGTAGCGGTTCCAGGGTGTGCGCGCAAACGCCTCGAGCGCGGCGCGCTTGACCTCGTCGGGCAGGTCGAACGGGCTCTCGTTCTGGTCGAGCTTGGCAGGCGCGTCCGACGCGGTCGGCACGCGGTAGGCGTGCTCGGCGCGGACGGCAGCGCGGATCAGGTGCAGCGGGGCGTCGGCCATGGGGCGGCGTCGGATTCAGGCGGCCGGCTCGGCGCGCAGGCGCACGCGCACGGCGAGGGCGTGGGCGTCGAGCCCCTCGGCCTCGGCCAGACGCGCGATGGCGGGCCCGGTCTCGGCCAGGCGCGCGGCCGTGTAGTGGATGACAGACTGCCGGCGCAGGAACACGTCCACGCCGAGCGCCGAGGCGAAGCGCGCCGTCCCGCCGGTCGGTAGGACGTGGTTCGGCCCGGCGTAGTAGTCGCCGACGGGCTCGGCGGCGTAGGTGCCCACGAAGATGGCGCCGGCATGGCGGATGCGCGGCAGAAGCGCCTCGGCGTCGGCGGCGAGCAGCATCAGGTGCTCGGGCGCCAGTTCGTTGATGCAGGCGAGGGCTTCGTCCAGGGTCTCGGTCACGATGGCCGCGCCGTAGGCCGGCAGAGCCTGGCGGAGGATCTCTGCGCGCGGGAGCGTGGGCACGAGGCGTTCCACCTCGGCCTGCACGGCCTCGGCGAGCGCCGGCGAGGGCGTGACGAGGATGGCGCTCGCGCGCGGGTCGTGCTCGGCCTGCGCGAGCAGGTCGGCCGCGACGAAGCGCGGGTCGGCCGCGGCGTCGGCGAGCACGACGACCTCGGAGGGTCCGGCCACGGAGTCGATGGCGACGTGGCCATAGACGAGCTTCTTGGCCGCGGCGACGTAGGCATTGCCCGGCCCCACGATCACGTCCACGCGCGGGACGGTCTCGGTGCCGAAGGCGAGCGCAGCGATGGCCTGCGCGCCGCCGATGGCGTAGACGTGGCGCAGGCCGAGCAGGGCGGCGGCGGCACGCACGAGCGGGTGCGGCAGGCCGTCCGGGCCGGGCGGACTGGCCAGGTGCACCTCGTCCACGCCGGCCACGAGGGCCGGGATGGCGTTCATGAGCACGCTCGAGGGGTAGGCCGCCGTGCCACCGGGCGCGTAGAGCCCCGCGCGCTCGACAGGCGCGATGCGCTGCCCGAGGCGGACGCCGTCGCCGTCGTCGAGCATCCAGGAGGCCGGCATCTCGCGCTCGTGGAAGCGGCGGATGTTGGCGGCAGCGGCCTCGAGGGCCGCGCGCACGTCCGGCTCGAGCACCTCGAGCGCGTCTGCGAGCGCCTGCTCGGGCACGCGCAGCGCGTCCGGGCGGACGCCGTCGAGGCGCTCGGTCAGGCGGAGCACGGCCGCGTCGCCGTGCGCGCGCACGTCGGCGAGCACGTCGCGCACGGCGGCCTCGATCTCGGGCGCGAAGACGGCGCGGCGGTCCAGGACGGCGGCCAGGCGCGCGCGGCGCGCGGCGTAGCGGACGAGAGGCAGGAGCGGCATACGAGGCGAAGCCAGGCGGACGGCGGGGCGCGCGAAGGTACCCCGGCCGTCCGGCAACGATCCGGCGTTCACGGCCTCTCCACGGCCCGGCGTCGGCTCTGGCAGGCGCGTCAGTCCTTCTGGAGGCGCGGCACGTCCGAGAAGTCGTAGTCCGGAAGCCGCTCGGTCCGAATGTGCTCCATCACCTCATGCAACGCCTCCACAAACTTTCCAAAGTCCTCCTTGTACAGATAGATCTTGTGTTTCTCGTAACCACCGTTCTCCCCCGCGCGCTTGCTCTCCGTGATGGTCAGGTAAAAGTCGTGTCCGGCGCGGGTCGGCTTTACGTCGAAGAAGTACGTGCGCTTGCCCGCAGGCACGCGCAGACCGAATACCTCGTCCCGGTAGCGATCGTCGCTCATGCAGTAGTACATACGGGGGGAGCCCCCGAAGGATGGGTGAGGGAGAGTGGACAGGCCAATGGCCGGGGCGCAATATCTAGCTCGTGCACATGGAAAAACAATCTGGGCGCACAGCTACGGCACACATGCGCGCTCGGACGACCGCGGGGCGCGCTCAGAAGCTGGTCTCAGCCACTATCGCGCAGACCCACGCGGCGAGCCGGTGACGCACCTGCCGCCCAACCTCCATCACCTCCTCATGGTTGAGCGGACGCCCCTGCAAGCCTGCCGCCAAGTTAGTGATCGTTGAGAGCCCGAGCACCGGCATGCCGAGCGAGACGGCTTGCAGCGTCTCGGGCACGGTACTCATCCCGACAGCGTCGGCGCCGATGCGCCGGAAGAACTGAATTTCGGCCGGTGTTTCGTAGGACGGGCCGGCCGTCCAGATGTAGACGCCCTCGCGGAACGGTATGCGCAGGCGCAGAGCGATTGCCTTGGCCTGCGCGCGCCATGCCGCGCTGTAAGCCTCCGAGACGTCCGGAAAGCGGGGCTGCCCCTCCCCCACCGGCCCGGCGAGCGGATTCGCCCACGCGAGGTTGATGTGGTCGGTGATGAGCATGAGCGTGCCCGGCGTGAACGATGGGTCGATGCCGCCGGCGGCATTGGTCAGCACGAGCCCGCGCGCGCCGAGCGCGTGCGCGAGGCGGACCGGGAACGTGACCGCGCGCGCGTCGTGGCCCTCGTAGAGGTGCACGCGCCCCTGCACGACCAGTACAGGCCGCCCGGCGAGGTGCCCGAGCACGAGACGCCCGGCATGGCCTTGCACGGTCGAGCGCGGGTAGTGCGGCACGTCGGCCGTGGGAATCGCGACGGCGTTCTCGACCTCGTCGGCGAGCGCGCCGAGGCCGGAGCCGAGCACGAGCGCGAGGGCGGGCACGAGGTCGGTACGCGCGCGCACGGCGGCGAGAGCCTCGGCGAGAGCCTCGGCTTCGCGGATGGGATCGGTCATGGGAGGGGCGAGGGCCGGAAGGAGCCCGGGAAGTTTACGGGTCGCAGCCCTCGGGCGCTTCCGGCTCGCCGGCGCGCAGGTGCTCGATGGCCTCGCGCGCGAGGTCGTAGGCGAAGCCCTGCCGGAGCAGGAAGTTGAACGTCTTACGGGCGCGTCTGGTGACGTCGGGCTCGGAGGCGAGCGTGCGCCAGCGCTTTGCGGCGTGGCGCCGGACGGTCTGCGCGAGGTCTTCCTCGGCCTCGAGCGTGGCCAGGGCCATGTCGATGAGAGCGCGGTCTATGCCGCGCTGCGCGAGGTCCTGGCGCAGACGCGCCGGGCCGTGCCCGCGGCCGGCGAAGCGCCCCCGTACGTAAGCCGTTGCGTAGGCCGCATCGTCGAGGTAGCCGGCGGCGACAAGCGCGGCGACGGTGCGCTCGGCCACATCGGCGTCGTAGCCCTTTTTGACGAGCGCGCGGCGCACCTCGGCCGTGGTGCGCGCGCGGCGGCTCAGGAAATCGAGCGCGGCGGCGCGGGCGCTGCAGGCACGCTGCCGCTCCAGCAGGTCGGCCTGCGCCTCAGCGCTGAGCGGCAGCCCTTTGCGCAGCCCGGCCTCGACGGCGAGCGCGTATGCCAGGCCGAAGGCGAAGCGCCCGTCGATGAAGACGCTCACGCGCTCCGGATTGCGCTGCTGCTGCGCCACGCGCGTGACCGTCCCCGAGCGCAGCGCGCCCGCGTCGCCGTCCTCCTCCGGCGCGAGGCCGTCCGGGAGGTCGTTCAGGCCGTCGGGGGGAGAGGTCATCGGCTCGGGTGTGGCAGGCTCGAGGCGGCGCAGCCTCAGGCGGCGTAGTCGAAGAAGCCGCGGCCGGACTTGCGCCCGAGCCGCCCGGCGGCGACCATCTTGCGCAGCAGCGGGCTCGGGCGGTACTTCGAGTCGCCGAGCTCGCGGTGGAGCACCTCCATGATGGACAGGCACACGTCGAGCCCGATGAAGTCGGCGAGCGTGAGCGGCCCCATCGGGTGGGCCATGCCGAGGCGCATCACGGTGTCGATCGCCTCGGGCTCGGCCACGCCCTCCATCACGCACGTCACGGCCTCGTTGATCATGGGCATCAGGATGCGGTTGGAGACGAAGCCGGGGTAGTCGTTGACCTCGACGGGCGTCTTGCCGAGCGCCTCGGCGAGCGCGCGCACGGCCTCGTACGTGGCCGCGCTCGTCTCGAGCCCGCGCACGATCTCGACGAGCGTCATCACCGGCACCGGGTTGAAGAAGTGCATCCCGATGACGGCCTCCGGGCGCGCCGTCGCGGCGGCGATCTGCGTGATCGAGATCGACGACGTGTTGGTGGCCAGGATCGCACCCTCGGGCGCAGCGGCATCGATCTGGCGGAACAGCTCGGTCTTGACCGACAGGTTCTCGGTCGCGGCCTCGACGACGAGCTCGGCCGCGGCCACGCCCGCCGCGAGGTCCGTCTCGGGCGTGATGCGCGCGAGCGCCTCGGCCTGCTCGGCCTCGGTGAGCGTGCCCTTCCTGACCTGCCGGCCGAGGTTTTTCTCGATCGTGGCGCGCGCCGCGTCGAGGCGGCTCTGCTCGAGGTCTACGAGCGTGACAGGGTGGCCGTGCTGCGCGAACACGTGGGCGATGCCGTTGCCCATCGTGCCCGCGCCGATGACGGTGACGTTCATGGAGGAGGAGTAGGGAGCAAAGAAACGGAGGGGGGAGAGGGCGCCACGCGCTCAGCCGCGCTCGACGACGATGGCCGTCGCCTCGCCCCCGCCGATGCAGATCGCCGCCAGGCCGCGCCGCGCGTCGCGCTGCCGCATGGCGTGGAGCAGCGTCGTCAGGATGCGCGCGCCCGAGGCGCCGATGGGGTGCCCCACGGCCACCGCGCCGCCATGCACGTTGAGCTTCTCGTGCGGGATGCCGAGCGCGTCCTGCGCCGCGAGCGCCACGACGGCGAAGGCCTCGTTGATCTCGAACAGGTCAATGTCGGCGAGCGCGAGGCCGGCCTTGGCGAGCACCTTGCGGATGGCCTCGATGGGCGCCGTCGTGAACTCGACCGGCTTCTGGGCGTGCTGCGCCGTAGCGACGATGCGCGCCAGCGGCGTCCTGCCGTGGGCCTCGGCCCAGGCCTGGCTCGCCACGACGAGCGCCGCCGCGCCGTCGTTGATCGTGGAGGCGTTGGCGGCCGTCACGGTGCCGTCTTTGGTGAAGACCGGCCGGAGCGTCGGGATCTTGTCGAAGACCGTCTTGAACGGCTCCTCGTCGCGGTCCACGACCGTCTCCCCCTTGCGCGTGGTGACCGTGACCGGCACGATCTCGTCGGCGAAGCGCCCCTGCTCGACCGACGCCTGCGCGCGGCGGTAGCTCTCGGCCGTGAACGCGTCCTGCCGCTCGCGCGGCACGTTGCATGTCTCGGCGCAGCGGTCCGCCGCGACGCCCATCGCGTTGCCGTCGTAGGCGTCGCGGAGGCCGTCGTGGAAGAGCGCGTCGATGAGCTGCGCGTTGCCGTAGCCGTAGCCGTAGCGCGCCTTGTCGAGCAGGAACGGCGCCTGGCTCATGTTCTCCATGCCGCCGGCCACGACGACGGCCGCGTCGCCAGCGCGGATGGCCTGGTCGGCGAGCAGGACCGTCTTCATGCCCGAGCCGCAGACTTTGTTGACGGTCATGCAGGGCACGGCCTCGGGCAGCCCCGCGCCGAGGGCGGCCTGCCGCGCGGGCGCCTGCCCGACGCCGGCCGAGACGACGCAGCCCATCAGGACCTCGTCGACGTGCTCGGGCGAGATGCCTGCGCGCTCGAGCGCGGCGCGGATGGCGGTCGCCCCGAGGGCGGGGGCGGGCACGGAGGCGAGGCTCCCGCCGAAGGAGCCTACGGGCGTACGGGCGGCGGAAAGGATGACGGCAGACATGCGGCTGGAATGGTGGAGAGCGGGAGGGCGAGGCCGTTAGAAAAAGGGCTTCCGGCGGAGGGAGAAGGCTTCCGGTGAAAAGGGCCCGCAGGCGAACACGCCAGACGCATGTGCCGGCAGGCTGCCCGCAGACGACGGGCTACTCGCGGACGGCGTTGGTCACGCCGGGCCGGTGCGGCTCCGAGATCGGCGTCCCATCGAGATCCATCACCTCCGTCGGGTTGTTCTGCTTGTCGACGAGCACGACGCGCGGGCGGTGGTCGCGCGCTTCTTCGGGCGTCATGTCGGCGTAGGCGATCACGATGATCTCGTCGCCGGGCGCGCAGAGGCGGGCTGCGGGCCCGTTGAGGCACACGGTGCGCGTGCCACGCGCGCCGGGAATGGTATACGTCTCGAGCCGGGCGCCGTTGTTGACGTTGACGACCTGCACGCGCTCGTAGGGTAGCAGCCTGGCCGCGTCGAGGAGGTCGGCGTCGAGCGTGATCGAGCCCTCGTAGTAGAGGTCGGCCTCGGTCACGGTGAGACGGTGCAGCTTGCCTTTGAAGAGCGTGACGGTCATCGGGTGGCGGGCTCGCCGGCGGGGCCGGGCACGTGCAGCGGGAGGTTGTCGATCAGGCGGGTGGGGCCGAAGAACACGGCCAGCGCGGCAAGATAGGCCCCTGGCGCGAGCGTGCCGGCCGGCTGCAACGTATCTGCACAGACGACCTCGGCGTACTGCACGCGGGCGAGCGGCGCTGCAGCGAGGACCTCGCGCATGCGCGCCCGGAGCGCGGCGGTGCGGCGCTCGCCGCTGGCGAGCGCGGCCTCGGCCGCGCAGAGCGCGCGGTAGAGCACCGGCGCCTGCGCGCGCTCCTCGGGCGAGAGGTAGCGGTTACGCGACGACAGCGCGAGCCCGTCCGCCTCGCGCACGACCGGGTGCGCCACGACCTCGACGCCGAAGCCGAGCTCGGCCGCCATGCGCCGCACGATGGCCAGCTGCTGCGCGTCCTTCTGCCCGAACACGGCCACGTGCGGGCGGCACGCGAGGAACAGCTTGGCCACGACGAGCGCGACGCCGTCGAAGTGGCCGGGGCGGTGCGCGCCGCAGAGCGTCTCGCCGAGCCGCGCCACGTGCACGCTCGTCAGCGGCGGCAAGCCGAGCGGGTACATGGTCGCCGCCGAGGGCGCGAACACGACGTCGACGCCGCCGAGGGCGCGCAGCGCCGCCAGGTCCGCCTCGAGCGTGCGCGGGTAGGCGTCGAAGTCCTCGCCCGGCCCGAACTGCGTCGGGTTGACGAAGACCGAGACGGTCACGTGCCCCCCGGGCCCGACGGCGGAGCGCGCGGCGCGCACGAGGGCGAGATGGCCTTCGTGGAGCGCGCCCATCGTGGGCACGAGCGCGAGCCGGCGCCCGGCCGCGCGCGCGGCGTCGGCCAGGGCTTGCATGGCAGGGGGGGCGTCGATCAGGCGCACGGCGGCAGCGGCAGAGAAGCGGCCAAGTTCGCCCGCCCCTCGCGGCGCGGCAACGGCCGGCCCGGCGGCGTGATAGGCCCGCGCGCGGCCGGAGCGGCCGCCGGCCCGAGGCGGGGAGCCCGGTGAGGCCGGCACGTGGTGCGCCGGTGCCCGGCCGGGAGCGGTAGCTTCGCCAGGCCGCCTCCGTCCCACTGCCCCTCCCCATGGACTACCGCATCGAACGCGACTCGCTCGGCGAGGTCCGCGTGCCCGCAGACGCCCTCTACGCCGCGCAGACGCAGCGCGCCAAGGAAAACTTCCCCATCTCGAGCCTGCGCTTCGGGCGCCGCTTCATCCAGGCGCTCGGGCTCGTCAAAGCCGCCATGGCCGAGGCCAACGCCGCGCGCGGCCTCGTACTCGAAGACACCGGGCGCGCCATCGCCGAGGCGGCCCGGGCCGTCGCAGCCGGCGACTACGACGACCAGTTCGTGCTGGACATCTTCCAGACCGGCTCCGGCACGAGCACCAACATGAACGCCAACGAGGTCATCGCCACGCTCGCCGGGCGCGCGCTCGGCCGTGCGGTGCACCCCAACGACGACGTCAACGCGAGCCAGTCCTCCAACGACGTCATCCCGACGGCCATGCACGTGGCCGCGCGCCTGGCCATCGAGGAAGACCTCCGCCCCGCCCTCGCCCGATTCGCCGACGCGCTCGAGGCCAAGGCCCGCGCGTTCGCCGACGTCGTCAAGAGCGGCCGCACGCACCTGATGGATGCCACGCCGGTCACGCTCGGGCAGGAGTTCGGCGGCTTTGCGGCGCAGATGCGCCTCGCCGATCGCCGTCTCGGTTGGGCCAGCGAGGACCTGAAGGCGCTCGCGCTCGGCGGCACGGCCGTCGGCACGGGCATCAACGCGCCTAGGGGCCTCGCCGCCGACGCCATCGCGGCGCTCGCGCGCCTGTCCGGGCACGACTTCGCCGAGGCCGAGAACCACTTCGAGGCGCAGGCGGCCAAGGACGCCTACGTCTTCGCCGGCGGCG
The DNA here is from genome assembly GCA_046292345.1 of Rubricoccaceae bacterium. Lineage (GTDB taxonomy): Bacteria > Bacteroidota > Rhodothermia > Rhodothermales > Rubricoccaceae > JBKBRC01. The sequence continues at coordinate 46,617 of JBKBRC010000011.1, read as the reverse complement.
CGCTCAACACGCTCGCCGTGGCGCTGATGAAGATCGTCAACGACATCCGCCACCTCTCCTCTGGCCCTACGAGCGGACTGGCCGAGATCGCGCTGCCGAGCCTGCAGCCGGGCTCCTCGATCATGCCGGGCAAGGTCAACCCGGTCATGAGCGAGAGCGCCATGATGGTCTGCGCGCGCGTGATGGGCAACGCGGTCACGCTGACCGTGGGCGGGCAGCATGGCAACTTCGAGCTCAACGTGATGATGCCCGTCATGGCACACGCGCTCCTCGAGTCGGTTGAGATCCTCACGCACACGCTCGACGCGTTCCGCGAGCGCTGCCTCGAGGGCATCACGGCCAACCGCGAGCGCTGCCGCGAGTTGCTCGAGCGCAACCCCGCCATCGCAACGGCGCTCAACCGCACCATCGGCTACGACGCCGCGAGCACGGTCGCCAAGCGGGCCGCCGCCGAGGGCCGCTCGGTGCGCGAGGTCGTGCTCGAGATGGGCGTGCTGCCCGACGGCGCCGACCTCGACGCGCTGCTCGACGTGCGCGAGATGACCGAGCCCGGCATTCCCGGCGAGCACTGAGCACGGCCACCCCGGGGAAACCGCCGCTCCAGACCGGCCGCGCCCGGCCCCGCACGTACGAACCCTCTCCGGGCTTGCGTTGAAGACGTGCTACCTCCGTTGGCGCAAGCCGGCGGAAACGTCGCTGCGGGGCGCCTCTGGACCGAGGGGCGCCCCGCAGTTTTTCACGTTCGCAGCTCCCCCGCGCTCGGGCTGCGCCGCCGCCGCAGCCTGAGCGACTACACTTCAGGAGACTACACTCCAGGAGACTACACT
>JBKBRC010000011.1:43741-45690 GCA_046292345.1 Rubricoccaceae bacterium | reverse complement strand
CAGGAGACTACACTCCAGGAGACTACACTACTCCAGGAGACTACACTCCAGGATTACACCCCGTGGAAAATCTGCGACGCGGGGATCCGATGGCCGTAGCGGCGCGAAAGAGACACGCACGAAGCCCCGGCGCGGCCGCGTTGACCGCCTGCGCCCTGCACGGGCGCGCTCCTTGCTCACTCACCGAACGAACACACTCAGACTCCCCATGCGTGCAGATACGAAGCGCCGCATCTCCGTCGGCCTGCTCGTCGTGGCGGCTTTCATGGGCGGCGTCTTTTTCGTCACCTCGGCTGCCAGCCTGAGCGGCCTCTCCGCCCTGCTGCCCTCCTCGAACGCGCAGGCCGTGAGCACGCCCGACGCCGCCATCGCCTCGGCGCAGGACCTCGGGCGCGCGTTCACGACTGTCGCCGAGCGCGTCAACCCGGCCGTGGTCCAGATCAGCGCCGCGCGCACGGTGGCGCAGCGCCGGCAGGGCGGCAGCGCTCCAGCCGACCCGTTCGAGGGCACCCCGTTCGAGGGCTTCTTCCGCATGCCCGAAGGCGGCGGCATGGCCCCGCCCGTCCGCCAGGGCCTCGGCTCGGGCGCGTTCGTACGCGCCGACGGCTACATCGTCACCAACAACCACGTCATCGAGGGCGCAGACGACATCACGGTGACGCTCTTCGATGGGCGCCGCCTCCCGGCCACGGTCGTCGGGACGGACGCGTTCTCTGACCTGGCCGTGCTCCGCGTCGAGGGCAACGACTTCCCCTACCTCCGCTTCGGCGATGCGGCCTCGCTGCGCGTAGGCGAGTGGGTGCTCGCCTTCGGCAGCCCGCTCTCGCCCGACCTCTCGAACACCGTCACGAGCGGCATCGTCTCCGGCCTCGGACGCCGGCAGGGCGGCGGCATCTCGAACTACATCCAGACCGACGCGGCCGTCAACCCGGGCAACTCGGGCGGGCCGCTCGTCAACCTGCGCGGCGAGATCGTCGGCATCAACTCGGCCATCGCCACGCGCACGGGCGGCTTCCAGGGCATCTCGTTCGCCATCCCGGTGGACATCGTCCAGAACACGGTCGAGCAGCTGATCGCCTCGGGCACGGTCGAGCGCGGCTACCTCGGCATCGCGTTCACGCCCATCTCGCCCGCGCTCGCGCGCAGCCTCGGCGCCCCTGTCAGCGGGGCTGTCGTCAACGAGATCCAGGAGGACGCCCAGGGCCGCCGCCCCGCCGCCGAGGCGGGCGTGCGCGTAGACGACGTGATCACGGCCATCGACGGCGTGCCGCTCCAGGACCCCGGCGCCATCATCTCGGCCATCTCGAACCGCCGCCCCGGCGACACGGTCGAGCTGACGCTCAACCGCGGCGGGCGCGAGCAGACGGCGCGCGTACGTCTCGGGACGCGGCCCGACCCGGACCGCCTCGCCAGCAGCGCGACGCGCCCCAACGGCCGCGGCAACCGCGCCACGCCGCAGGGCCAGCCCGCCTCGGCCGAGATGATGGGCATGACGCTGCAGAACCTCTCGCAGACGGCGCGGCAGCGCTTCGGCGTCGCCGCCGACGTCGAGGGGGTGATCGTGACGGAGGTCGACCCGCGCTCCGAAGCGGCCCGGGAGGCGAACATTGCACCGGGCATGGTGATCGTCGAGGCCAACCGGCAGCCGGTGCGCTCGCTGCGCGACTTCGAGCAGGCCGTCGCCAGCGTCCAGACAGGCCAGACGTTCCTGGTGCGCGTGCGCCAGGGCAACGCGACGTTCCTGACGGCGCTCACGAAGTCGTCGTGACGCCGTAGCCGGCCGCGCATAGCCCGAGGGGGGCGGAGCGACGCGCTCCGCCCCCCTCGCCGTCCGCACCGACTTCCCGTGCCGGCCCCCGGCCCCGGGTCGGAGCCGCCCTCGACCCGGAGCCGCCCTCGACCCGGAGCCGCCCTCGACCCGGAGCCGCCCTCGACCCGGAGCCGCCCTC
>JBKBRC010000011.1:29407-43641 GCA_046292345.1 Rubricoccaceae bacterium | reverse complement strand
CGGAGCCGCCCTCGACCCGGAGCCGCCCTCGACCCGGAGCCGCCCTCGACCCGGAGCCGCCCTCGACCCGGAGCCGCCCTCAACTGCCGCAGCGTCGCGCGGCGAGCGCCTGCAGATCGACGCCGCTGCGGAGCGCGTCGGGGGCGGGGACGGCGTCGCGCATGAGCAGCACGTGGAACGCCGCCGCATCGCGGTCGCGCCCGACCGCCGCCGCCGCGACGGCGCGCCCCTGGCGCACGTAGAACGCGACGAAGGTGCGCGCGCCGAGGTCACCGTCTACCACCACCTCGTCGAAGTCCTCGGCGTGCCCGACGTAACGCAGGCCGAGCCCGAACTGCCCGGTCCAGAAAAACGGGACCTCCTCGAACGGTGCCGCATGGCCGAGCATGGCGCGCGCGGCGTGGCGGCCGTGCTGCTGCGCCAGCCGCCAGTGCTCGATGCGCACGGGCGCGCCGAGGCGCGCCTCGGGGTAGCGCACGGCGTCGCCGGCGGCGTAGAGGCCGTCGGCCAGGCGCAGGTGCGCGTCAGCCTCGAGCGCGCCGTCGTCGCCGCGGCGGAAAGGCTGGCCCTCGAGGAAGTCCGTCGCCGGGCGCACGCCGACGCCGAGCAGCACGAGGTCGCCCTCGGCGGCGTCGCCGCCTTCGAGCACAACGCGCAGGCCGTCCCCCTCGGCCGGCTCGATCTTCTCGACGGTCGCCCCGAGGCAGAAGCGCACGCCTTTGCCTTCGGCGGCTTCCTGGAACACGCGCCCCACCTGCTCGCCAAGCACACGCGCGAACGGCACCGCGTCCTGCCCGATCACGGTCACGTCGAGGCCGCGGTCGCAGAGGCTGCTGGCAGCCTCCATGCCGATGAAGCCCGTCCCGACGACCACCACGCGGCGCGCCCCTTCGGCCTCGGCGACGAGGCGCCCGGCGTCCTCGCGCGAGCGGAGCAGGAACACGCCGTCGCGGTCGGCGCCGGGCACGGGCAGGCGGCGCGGCGTGCCACCGGGCGCAACGAGGCAGGCGTCGTAGGCGACGGTCTCGCCGCCGGCGAGCGTGAGCAGGCGCGCGGCGGGGTCGAGCGCAGTCACCTGGGCGCCGGTCTGCACATCAATGCGGAGGCGCCGGTAGAACGCCGCGTCGCGAAGCGGGAGTGCGTCCGGCCCGGCTTTTCCCGCCAGAACGCCCTTGGAGAGCTTGGTGCGGTCGTAGGGCGGGTGGGCATCGGCCGAGAGCATGAGGATACGCCCTCGGAAGCCGAATTCGCGAAGCGCCTCGGCCGCGGCCTGCGCCGCCGCGCCGCCACCGACGAGGACGAACGTGCGATCGTCGGGGGATCCGGCGCCTTCCCGGCCGCCCTCCGGAGGCGAGGCGGCCGGCGCGCCGTCGGAGACGCGGTAGGGCACGTCCTCGCCGTGCGCGCCGGCGTCGGCGGGCGCACGCACGAACACGTCCTCGCCCTCGACTCGCACCTCGAAGGCGCGCAGACGGTCGAGCGCGGGCGGCGCCTCGAGCGTGCCCGTGGCAACGTCGAACATGGCGTGGTGCCAGGGGCAGACGACGGTCGTGCCGCAGAGCAGGCCGTCGGCAAGCGGCGCGCCGTAGTGGGTGCAGAACGCCGTGCAGGCGTGGAAGCGGCCCCCGGCGCGTGCGAGCAGCACGTCGGTGCCGTCGGCCGAGACCTGCTTCATCTCGCCGTCGGCAAGGTCGGAGGTGGAGGCGACGCGGACGAAGCCGGGAGGCGGAGCGGTAGCCATCGGGTGCGTATGGAGAATGAGCGAAGGGACGGGCAGGCGGAACGAGGGCCGCTCCGGCGGGGATCCAGAACCGCCCCTGCTGTGCCGGAGGCCGTGCACCGGCAGCGCTTCCGAGCGCGCGGCCTCCGGCGGTAGCTTGCCTTCCCCCTGCCCCGCCGCCCGATGCCCGCCGCCCACCGCCCTGCCGACGTCCGCGCCCTGATCGACCGCATCGCGTCCGCCCTCGGCGACGAGGCCACGCCCGAGCGCGTCGAGCGCGTGGCGCGCGCTGTGCTGCGCGGCGGCGCGCCTGCCGCCGCGCCCCGCGCCGCCGCCGTGCCCGAGGGCGCGACGCGCTTTGTGGTGACGGCCTACGGCAGCGACACGCCGGGCGTGCTCGCGGCTCTCACGGCCGAGCTCGCCGAGGCCGGCGTCAACATCCTCGACGTGTCGCAGAAGGTCTTGCAGGGCTACTTCACGGTCGTGCTGATCGCCGACCTGCCCGCCGGCGGGCCGGCGCTCGGCACCCTCCGCGACCGCCTCCATGCCCGCGGCGAGCGCTTCGGCGCGCGCGTGCTCGTGCAGCACGAGGACCTCTTCACGGCCATGCACCGCCCCTGACCTCCGCCCGCGCCGCGTACGGCTCCGGGCTACGGCTCCGGGCTGCGCGCGACGCCCTCCACGCCCTCGCGCCCGTGCCGCTCTCCCACCACGAAGTCCTCGAAACCGTGCGCATGACGGAGGCCGACGCCTTCGACATTCGCACCGTCACGCTCGGCGTGAGCCTGCGCGGCTGCGCCAGCCGCGACCCGGAGTCCACGCGGCAGAACATCTACGACCGCATCACGCGGCAGGCGGCCGAGCACGTGGCCGTCGCACGCGAGGTCGAGGAGACATTCGGCGTGCGCATCGCCAACAAGCGCGTCTCGATCACGCCTGCCGCCCTCGCCGCCGACGGCTTCTCGCGCGCCGACTTCGTCGCGCTCGCGCGCACGCTCGACCGCGCCGCCGACACCGTCGGGGTGGACTACCTGGCGGGCTTCTCGGCGCTCGTCGAGAAGGGCACCACGCCCGGCGACGCGGCGCTCATCGAGGCGCTGCCGGAGGCGATGGCCGAGACGGCGCGCGTGTGCGGCTCGGTCGCGTGCGGCTCGACGCGCGCCGGCATCAACGCCGATGCCGTGCTCGCCGTCGCGCGGGCCATCAAGGGCATGGCGCGCGCCACGGCCGAGCGCGACTCGATCGGCTGCGCCAAGTTCGTCGCGTTCTGCAACGCCGTCGGCGACAACCCGTTCGTGGCGGGCGCCTTCCACGGCCCGAGCGAGGCCGGCGCGGCCGTCAACGTGGGCATCTCAGGGCCAGGCGTGGTGCTGCGCGCCGTCGAGGCGCTCGGGCCGGGCGCCGACTTCGGGGCGCTCACCGACGCCATCAAGCGCATGGCCTTCAAGATCACGCGCGCCGGCGAACTCATCGGGCGGCAGCACGCCGAGCGCCTCTCGGCCCGGACCGGCGAGCCCGTCCCGTTTGGCATCGTCGACATCTCGCTCGCGCCTACGCCGGCCGAGCGCGACTCGGTCGGGGCCGTGCTCCGCGCGATGGGCCTCGAGGACGTCGGCGCGCCCGGCACGACGGCCGCGCTCGCCATGCTCAACGAGGCCGTCAAGCGCGGCGGGCTGATGGCCGCACGCCACGTGGGCGGCCTCTCCGGGGCGTTCATGCCCGTCTCCGAGGACCAGGCGATGATCGAGGCCGCCGCCGCAGGGCACCTCACGCTCGAGAAGCTCGAGGCCATGAGCGCGATCTGCTCGGTCGGGCTGGACATGGTCGCCATCCCCGGCGACACGCCGGCCGAGACCATCGCCGGCATCCTCTTCGACGAGTTCGCCATCGGCATGATCAACGACAAGACAACGGCCGTGCGCATCCTGCCCGTCCACGGCAAGGGCGTCGGCGAGTGGGCGGACTACGGCGGGCTGCTTGGCCGCGCGCCCATCATGCCCGTCTCGGGGCTCTCGAGCGCGGTCTTCGCGCGCCGCGGCGGGCGCATCCCGGCGCCCATCCGCAGCCTGACCAACTGACGCGGCTGCGCGCCCTCCCCGCGTGGCGCTGCGCAGGCGCCGCCGTATTCTTGCGCCGCATCCTTTTGCCCAAGGCGTTCGTGATCGAGCACACCATCGTCGAGGTTTCGCGGATGCTGGCCTCGTCGGCCCGGGCCGATCTGCCACGCGCGCTCCGGCTCATCGGCGAGGCGCTGCAGGCGCAGTGTGCCTGTCTGGTCATCGCGCCAGCAGACGCGCTTCCGCGCCCGGATCCGCGCACGGGCGTGCCGGCCGCGCGGCCCGTGCCGGACGCGCTCGTGGGGCAGGTCCTCGTCTGGCAGGCCGCCGGCGACGAGGCCGGGTGGCTCGAGCGGCAGCGCGCCACGACGGTGGCCCTGCTCGAACAGCTCCGCACACAGCCCCCCGGTATGCCTCTGACGCTGTGCTCTGAGGGCAGCCCGGCGAGCGCTGCCCTCGCCCTGCCCCTGCATGCCGAGGACGGCCTCTTCATCGGCTACCTCGGGCTCGAGGGCCTCGCAGCCAGGGCCGACCCCGCCTCCGAGCACGGCCGACGGCTTGCGCTCTTCGGTGACCTTCTGGCCGGGCACCTCTCGCGCCGCGCAGCCGAAGAGGCGCTCGTGCAGTCCGAAGACCGGTGGCGGCAACTCGTGGACCAGCTCCCGGAGGCGGTCGTCGTCACCTACCGCGACCGCATCCTCTACGCCAACGACGCTTGCCGCCACCTCCTCGGCGCACCGCCCTCGCTCGACCTCACCGAGCGCCACTTCTCGGACTTTCTGCCAGCCGAGCAGATCGACGAGGTCGAGCGGCAGCGCGAGGCGCACGTGGCCGCGGCGCTGCGCGGCGCCGGGCGCTCGGCGCTGCCGCACGAGCACGAGGTGCTGCGCCTCTCCGGCGAGGAGCGGACCGTACTCGCCGTCTCCGCCTCCGCGCCGTTCCACGGCGTGGCGGCCGTGCAGACGATGCTGCGCGACGTGACCGAGTCGCGCCGCGACGAGGAGCGCTACCGCGCCTTCTTTGAGACGATCTCGGAGGGCGTGTGGCTCGTCGCGCTCGACCTGCCCATCGTGCGCCTCGCGCGGCCGAGCATGCAGGCCGACCACATCCTCGCGCACGGCCGCCTGGCCGACTGCAACGAGGCCACGGCGCGGCTGCTCGGCGCGGCGTCGCCGCAGGCCCTCTGCGGCACCCCGATCGCCGACCTCACGTGGTGGCTCACGCGCGACGTGCTCGTGCGCTTCGCACGCGCCGGCTTCCGCCTGCACAACGAGGAGGTCGCGGTGCGCCTCGGCGGCGCGCTACGCCACTTCGCGGTGAACGCCGCCGGGCGGTTCGACCGCGGCTCGCTGATTGGCGTGTGGGGCAGCTGCACCGACGTCACGGCGCGCGTCGAGATGGAGCGGCGCATGGTGGCGGCGCTCGAGGAGCAGCAGGAGCGCATCGGGCGCGACCTGCACGACAGCGTCGGGCAGCTCCTGACGGGCGTGCGCATGCTGAGCGAGAACCTCGTGCAGCGCCACTTCGCCGAGGGCGCCCCCGGGCGCAGCACCGCCGCCCGGATCACCGCCTACGCCGGCGAGGCGCTCGAACGCGTGCGCGCCATCTGCCGGGGGCTCGCCCCGCCCCAGCTCTACCAGGACGGCCTCGCGGTCGCCCTCGCCGAACTGGCCGCTCAGCTAGACGCGCTGTCCGACGTACGCTGCACCTTCTCCACCGATGGCCGCATGGACATTCGCGAGGGCGAGGTGAGCCTCCAGCTCTACCGCATCGCCCAGGAGGCGGCCACGAACGCGCTCCGACACGCCAACGCGCAGCGCATCTGGATCAACCTCAACCACGACGGCGACACGCTCACGCTCGAGATTGAGGACAACGGACAGGGCTTCCGCATGGAGGACGCGGAGCGCTCGATAGGGCTTTACAGCATGCAGCGCCGCGCCAGCAGCATCCGGGCCGGCTTCGCGATCGAGACGCAGCCCGGCGCGGGCACGACGGTGCGCGTGACCGTGCCCTCCCCCGTCACACCGACGCCCGAGCGCCGCGACGGCGTGGCCGCACGCGCGTCCGCATGATTCATGCTGGCACGCTTTTTTCCTCACCTCTGACTACCGATACCGTCCCAGTTCTCGCTACCTGCTCCCATGTTATGGCCACCCCCGTCGCGCAGGCCCACGCCACCGTCCGTCCCCGCCGTGTGCTCCGCGTCGTCGTGATCGACGACCACCCTGCAATCCGGGAGGCCGTCGCCGACACCGTCGCCGACCAGCCCGACATGGACCTGCGCGGCGTGGCCGGCTCGGCCGCCGAGGCCTTCGCCCTCGTCCGCCGCGAGCGCCCCGACGTGGCCGTCGTCGACATCGCGCTCGGCGACGCGCACGGCCTCGACCTGGTGCAGAACCTGCGCGCCGAGCATGAGCGCCTCGAGGTGGTCGTGTTCTCGATGTACGAGGCGGCCGTCTACGCCGAGCGCGCGCTGCGCGCCGGCGCGCGCGGCTACGTGGTCAAGAGCGAGCCGACGAGCGCCGTCGCCGAGGCGATCCGCGCCGCGGCCGCCGGCGAGATCTACCTCGACCGCCGCGCGGCCTCCCGCCTGCTCGCGCGCGCGACCTCGGCCGCGCCGCGCCGCGACAACCGCAACCCCGCCCCGGATCGCGGTCTCGACGAGCTGACCGATCGCGAGATGGCCGTCTTCCAGCTGCTCGGGCAGGGGCGCCCGCCCGAGGACATCGCGGAGCGGCTCAACCTGAGCCGCAAGACGGTCGAGACGTACCGCCGGCGCGCCAAAGAGAAGCTCGGCTTCGACTCTGTGACCGAACTGCTTCAGTTCGCCATCCGCTGGACGTACGCGCAGAACGAGGGCGTCGGCCCGTCTTCGTGATCGTCCTTCCTGTAACGCCTCTCACGGCAAAGACTGGCTCTCACGGCAAAGACTGGGCCGGCGCACATCAGCGCGCCGAGATGGGACGGTCTCGTTCCGTCGCACGCGGGCATCGTACCGAGAACGCATTCCCGCGTGGGCCGTTGACGCATCGGTGCATGCGCCAGAGACGACGCACGCAGCGTGCTATGCATGGCGCCTGGTATGTGCCGAGTCGGTTATTTTTGCTAAAAGAAACCGCTTCCACCGTCTCCTCCACGGACACCGCCTCCATGTGCGCCGTCTCCCTCTCCCCGGATGGCACTTCGGCAAGCGCTGCACCGGGCTCTCCCTATTCCCCCCCAGCCATCTTCCGGCTCCGCGGTGAGCCCGTCGCGGCCCGCCGGGCGCCGGCCCGCCCGATCCGCGTGATCGCTGTCGACGACCACCCTGCAATCCGGGAGGCCGTCGCCGACACCGTCGCCGACCAGCCCGACATGGACCTGCGCGGCGTGGCCGGCTCGGCCGCCGAGGCCTTCGCCCTCGTCCGCCGCGAGCGCCCCGACGTGGCCGTCGTCGACATCGCGCTCGGCGACGCGCACGGCCTCGACCTGGTGCAGAACCTGCGCGCCGAGCATGAGCGCCTCGAGGTGGTCGTGTTCTCGATGTACGAGGCGGCCGTCTACGCCGAGCGCGCGCTGCGCGCCGGCGCGCGCGGCTACGTGGTCAAGAGCGAGCCGACGAGCGCCGTCGCCGAGGCGATCCGCGCCGCGGCCGCCGGCGAGATCTACCTCGACCGCCGCGCGGCCTCCCGCCTGCTCGCGCGCGCCGCCAACGGCTCGCCGCGCGAGGGCGATGACGACCCGTGTCTCGGCGAGCTGACCGATCGCGAGATGGCCGTCTTCCAGCTGCTCGGCGAGGGGCGCCTCGTGGACGACATCGCGGAGCGGCTCAACCTGAGCCGCAAGACGGTCGAGACGTACCGCCGGCGCGCCAAAGAGAAGCTCGGCTTCGAGACGGTCAACGAACTCATGCAATTCGCCATTGGCTACGTCGAGGCTCTGCACGGGCCCGGCGGGCGGAAGCTTCCCCGCGCGCCGCGCTGACCGCGGGCAACTCTGGCCCGGGACGGGCCACTGGGACGGACCAGGGGCGGGTCTGCGCCGGGACGAAAAAGCCGGGGCGAGAACCGCGCTTAGCGGCTCCGCCCTTCGGTCCGCTCGATGAAGCGCTCGGTGAGCCGGCGGAAGGCGGCGTAGCCGAGGTAGCGCAGCGCGCCTGCGGCGTCGTCCTGCACGGCCATGCTCAGGCGCACGCGCGGCCCGAGGTTGACGAGCTCGCCGCGGATGGAGGCGTGGATGCGCCGCTCGACCTCGCGCACGACCTTGCGTATCCGCTCGTCCGCCCGGGCCTCGGCGAGCAGGTGCGGCGGCACCGTGCACGCGAGCAAGTCCGAGGCGAGAAGCGCGCCGAGCAAGAACACCCGGCGGCTACCGGCCGCCGCCGCAATCGCCTCGGCGCGCGCCCAGTCCAGGCCAGACTGCGCCACCTGCGCGTAGTCGACGATGTACTTGAGGCGTCCCCAGAAGCTCTTGAAACCCTGGTATCCCAGGATCACGAGCAGGTCCTCGCGCGAGGGTACCCGCACCGCACGCCCAAAGACGCTCATGGTGCGTGCACGCGCGAGCACGTCTGAGAACGGCACGCGGTAGGCGAAGCCGAACGGCACCACGCCCCGGTGGAGGTCGAGCGTGCACAGGGCTGCCCCGCGCCAGCGGGAGTACGTGTACTGCGCGTGCACGTTCAAGTAGGTGCGTCGCCGAGTGGGGGTACGCACGGCATGGCTGTAGCCGATGGCCTTGATGGCCTGCTCAGCCGCGTCGAAGTCCTCACGGCGGACCCAGAGGTCATTGTCCACGAACGGCCGGCGGGCCGTGTCACCGTAGGCCTCGGCGAGCGCCGGCCCCTTGAGCACGATGAACGGAATGCCGGCCTCGTCCAGGCGCGCGGCCACGTGCGCCAGCTCGCTCAGGAGCATCAGCGTCCCGGCCGCCTGCGCGTGTGCCGTGCTGCGCAGCCGGTCCAGCGCGGCGGCGGCGGCCGGCGCAGCTGCGTCACTGGCCAGATCGGCGCGGAGCGCCAGGCGCGTATAGAGCAGAGCCTCGAGACCGTGGTAGGTCGCCACCGAAGGGAGCACACTCCAGTCCACGTCGCGGGCAAGGAGCGCATCGAGGCGTGCCCGCTCGGCATCCCCGAAGGCGTGGGTGAACGCGAGCTGGAGCACTTCGAACGCCGTCCCCCGGGCCTCATCCGCGGCGCTCTCGGGCTGCACGTCCACACGGGTGCCCTGAACGCGGGCGGCGTCGGGCGGCGTCGGGTGGGCACTGGGCGCAGAAACGCTCATGGCAGAGAGAGGAGACGGAGCTGAGCAACGAGCGGGCGGTGATCCGAAAGCCCGCGGCGCTCACGGAGGGCCGCGATGACGCTCCATCCTGGCCCAGCGATGACGTGATCTATACGGACGAGCGGCCGGGCTGCCGGGAAGGTAGCGCTTCGCCCTGCCTGTCCGGCAAGCGCATCCGTGCCCGTTCGCGCAAGGCGACGGTATACCCACTGGTCGGCCGTTGCGTTCAGGTCGCCCACGAGCAGCACGGGCAGCGTCTCGGCTTCGATGCGCCATGCGAGCTGCTCGGCCTCGTCGGCGCGGGCCGTGAAGTCTTCGCGGTACGCCGCGAGCGCGTTGCGCCACGTCTCCAGACGGAGCCACGGACGGCGCGCCCCTCGCCAGGGGCGCAGCGGCGCAAACGAGCGCAGGTGTACGTTGTAGAGCGCCACCGGAACGCCGTTGACCGACAGTTCGACGCGGCGGTAGCGTCCGCCGCGCCACTCGTCGGCATCGAGGTTGAAGTTCACCAGAGGCTCGCTGCGCGCCGGGAGCGTCGCGAAAACTGGCTGTGGGAAATGCTCCGGGGATGCGGAGGGCGCGAAGCCGTCCTCCGCGGCGAGCGCGTATTCGGGCGCGAAGAGCATCGTCATAGCCGCGCCGGAGGCGCCCCGGAGCGTGTCGACGACGACGACGGTCGTTTCCTGCAACGCGACCACGTCCGGGCGGTAGCGCTCCAGCAGTTCCTGCAGAACACTGTCGGCCCCCTCCACCGGCTCGCCGACGTTGGCCGAGAGCACGACCAGGTCTGCGGGTTCGCGTGCTTCTGCGAGCGCAGACGCGACCTTTCCCTGAGGGGGGTAGCGTATGAGCAGGGCCAGCCAGGCGGCCACGTGCAGCGCGAGCAAGCTCTGCGCCAGACGGCCGGCAGGCTGCTGCACGAGCGCGACCGTCCACACGAACGTGCTCAGCACGAGGCCGAGAGCCAGCACAGGCAGCGCGAGCGCGGCGAGTTGGAGGACCCACGCCTCGCGCGGATGAACGTAGCGCCCGGCGTAGGCCAGGGCGAACGCCAGCAGCAGCCCTGCCGACGCGGCCGCAGCGGTCAGGCGTAACCCGAACGACATCACGCGGCCGGCGCAGACGCCAGGGTCGCACCTCGGTTCTCTTGCCCTGCCTTCTCGGCCTGGAGCACCTGTGCGTGCCACGAGGCGGCGTAGTGCCCACCGCGGCGCACGAGCTCGGCATGCGTGCCTGCCTCCACGACGCGGCCCTGGTCCATCACGTAGATGATGTCCGCCTGCATTGCCGTCGTGAAGCGGTGCGTGATGACGAGTGACATCCGCCCCTCGACCATGCGCCGAAAGCGAGCGAGCCAGTCGTTCTCGGACCACGAGTCCATGTAGCTCGTCGGCTCGTCGAGGATCACGATCGGGGCCTCACGGAAGAACGCGCGCGCGAGCGCCACGCGCTGCCACTGGCCGCCGCTGAGCTCGGTGCCGTTCTCGAACCAGCGCCCGAGCAGCGTCTCGTACCGGGCCGGGAGCGCCTCCAGGAAGCCGTCGGCGCCGGCGGCGACCGCGGCGGCCTTAATGCGCGCCTCGTCGCCCTCGGCCGGCGGCCCGCCGAAGCCGTCGCTCATACGGATGTTCTGTGCGGCCGTCATCTGGTACTTCATCGGGAACTGGAAGAGTACCGAGATGTGGCGGCGCAACTCGTCCTGCGGGATCTCGCGCAGATCGATGCCGTCGACCGTGATGCGCCCTGCGTCGGGGTCGTAGAAGCGGCAGAGCAGCTTGATAAACGTGCTCTTGCCCGCCCCGTTCTCGCCGACGACGGCCACCATCTTGCCGGCCGGGATCTCGAGGTCGAGGCCTTGCAGGGCAGGACGCTCCGCGCCGGGGTAGCTGAAATGCACCTTCTCGAAGCGGATGCCCTCGCGCACCTCGGATGGGAACGCGGCGCCGCCCTCGGTCTCGACGACGGTGTTGCGCAAGCCGAGGAAGCGGTAGAGGTGCTCCAGAAACAGCGTGTTGACGTACACCTGCCCGGCGTTCTGCAAGATGCCGCCTACGACGGCCTGCCCCTGGTTGAAGGCGCCGTAGAAGAGCGCGAGGTCGCCGATCGTGGCCTGCCCGCGCAGGGCGCGCGCGACGATCCAGAGCATGACGGCCGCCGTGACGATCAGGCCGAGGAAAGCCGCGCCCGTGCGTGCGATGATCTGATTGCGCAGCAGCCGCAGGCGCGCCTCGCGCAGGACGCGCCGCACCTCCCGGTAGCGCGCGCGGAAGCCCTCGCCGAGCCGGTTGACCCGTACCTCGGCCGCCGCACCGTCGAGCGTGAGCATCGTGTCGAAGTACGCCCCGAGGCGGCGCTGAGGCGTCGTCTCCTGCCACCAGCGGTGGTAGATGCGGTTGTGGCGCAGCACGATCAGAAACGCCGGATACGCGCTCGCGGCGAGCGCGAGCGGGATCCACCACGCGTACGAGGCCAGGAGGGCCGCAATAGAGACGAACGTCACCGTGGCCTGCCCCAGTCCGCCGACGTTCTGGAGCAGTTGCAGCGTACGCGAGCTGCCCTGCGTGCGCACCTGCTCGAGCAGGTCGTGGTACTCGGACGACTCGTAGAAGCCAAAGTCTACCGCGACCGCCTTCTCATGGATCAGGCCGCGCACGTGGTCGTCGACAAGCTCGGCCTGCGCCGTCCCGACCCACTCCATCAGGCCGCCCATCACGCGCTGGAGCAGCAGCAACCCTCCCATGAGCGCCGCCGGCGTGACGACGAGCACGACCGTCTCGGTGCTCAGCCCCTGCCCGATGGCGTCGGCGACCGCGTCCACGACCCACTTCGTGAGCGCGACGAGCGCAACCGGCAGCAGTCCCTGGACGACGATCAGGGCCGCCCAGACGACCGACCAGACCGGGGCCGCCTGGCGCACGAGCACGAGTGCCTGCCGGGCGTAGCCGAGCCAGCCGAGCAGCTCACGACGGTTGGGAAGTTGAGGCATGGAACGGGGATCGGCCGCTCGGGGGCAGACTCAAGTTCAGGGGTCAGACTCAAGTTCAGGGGTCAGACTCAAGTTCGACAGCCGGGCTCAAACGGCTGCCGGCTGCCTGGACGCGGCCCCGAGGAAGCGTCCGATTTCCCGTTCGTACTCGGGCAGCGCATCGAACCCACGGCGGCGGGTCAGCACACGGCACGGGAGGTCGCGCAGCAGCCGGTGGCACTGGGCCAGGTGCTCTTTGAGCAAGGGCTGCGCGTTGGTGTGAATCAGGTTTTTGGCGCGCGTGTGCGCGATGGTGCGCATGAGCGCCTCGGTGGGCGCGATCTCTACGAGCGCGGTCTCTTCGTCGAAGTGGGGCTGGAGGAACAGCACCGCGGCGAGCGGCACGGCCCTGGCGGCCATCCTGACGCCGTTGCGCGCCTGCTTGAAGCCGTTCCGCTCAATGGGCACGAGCACCTCGGAGGCGTGGGGCACGAGGCGCTCGGCCGCATCCGGGCGCAGGCGAATCTGCGCGTACGACGGAATCACGACCGGTGCGGGGCCAGAAAGGTCGACCGGCATGACGTCATCGGTCACGAGTCCATATCCCTGCTGGCAAAGGTACTCCACGAGCGTAGACTTGCCCCATCCGGACTCTCCCAGGATCGCCACGGCGCGCACGCCGTCGGACACGGCGGAGGCGTGTAGTACGAGCCAGCCGCGCTGGCGCATGATGCCCGCCATCATCTCTCCCAGCAGGCGCGCCTTGATGTCTTCGTCCGGGACTTCCTTCCGGATGTCCACCACGATCTCACGTCCGCCAAGGACGAGGAAGACGGCCTGGTCGAAGTAGTACGCGACGATGTGCTGCCCGTCTTCTGAGAGCCACTCCTCGTCAGGTTCGATCCGCCGCCGCGTGATGCGCACGTCGCAGGGCCCGTCTGCAGCCGGAGCCAGTTCGTCGAGCGGCCAGTCAGACGCGATGCGCAGTCCGAAGGCGGTGTAACAGCGCATGGGCGTCCTCGGGTTGAGATAACGAAGGCAAGCTACGTACGGACTCGGGGGGCCCGCACCGTAGCACGAGCCCCCCGAGCAGCGGTCAACCACCTACGAGAGAACCTGTAAGGCCTCAGGGGCGGACGATGCACTGTCCACCCGGAGCCGGGTTCTGCGTCGGGCAGGCGTCGATCGAGCCCGTGCCGCGCTGCACGACATTTCCGTTGGGGTTGACGAGCACGTCAACGCGGGTGGAGCTGCCGAAGAGGCCGGTCAGCTGCTGCACGTCGCCAAGCTCGGCGATCTGAGGAGTGGTGTAGTTCTTCATGGCTCCCTCCAGGGAAGTTGGTGTTCTGGAGAACGGGCAGGCTCAGAGCGCGTGGCCAAGCGAGACCCGCCTTTTCATGCAATTCAAAGTACGCCTGTACTCAAAGATGGTTGCCCTCGCACATGTGCGCCCTGCGGCGCAGTCTGACTGAGTCATCCCTCTTCGCAGCAGCCTCGCAGCAGCCTCTTCCCCGACGAGAAAGCCGGGGAAGCACAAGGACTGCACCTCCCCGGCTTGAGACCGAGCGCCTGTCAGGCATGCTCAGGGGTTGACGATGCACCGGCCACCGGGGCCGGGGTTCTGCGTCGGGCAGGCATCGATCGAGCCCGTGCCGGTCTGCACGACCTCGCCGTTCTGATTGACGAGTACATCCTGCTGGGCAGAGCTGCCGAAGATGCCGGTCAGCTGCTGCACGTCGCCGAGCTCGGCAATCTGAGGAGTGGTGTAGTTCTTCATGAGTGTCCTTGGGTGAGGATGGAGAGAGAAGGCAAAGGCAACGAGAAGGGCTTGCGCGCAGTACGGGAGCGACCTCTCAGCTGCGGTGCCAAGTATAGGTGTGCGTTCTCCCCGGACGGTAGCAGCCAGAGTGCGCCGAGTGGCGCTTACCGCGTGCGCCATGCCTGAAACGCACCTCGCACTTCAGATCCACCCATCCTTCAGACGCCCCCTCGCAGACGCCCCCTCGGCTAGCTCTTACCCGCCAGATGCTTCCGCTACTCCGTAAACGGCCCTAGCGTAACGCACCTTGGTGCGCTTTAAGGCATCCCATATATATACATACATTATATATACATACATCTCCCGTATAGACACGGAAGGCCCGCACAGCATGCGGGCCCTCCGCTGGCGGCCTGGAAAGACCGCTTCCAGACCAGAGCACTCAGGGGTTCCAGAGCACTCAGGGGTT
>JBKBRC010000011.1:0-29307 GCA_046292345.1 Rubricoccaceae bacterium | reverse complement strand
CCAGAGCACTCAGGGGTTCCAGAGCACTCAGGGGTTGATGACGCAAGGCTCACCGGGCTCCGGGTTCTGCGTCGGGCAGGCGTCGATCGAGCCCGTGCCGGTCTGCACGACGGCGCCGTTGGGGTTGACGAGCACATCCGGCTCGGCAGAGCTGCCGAAGATGCCGGTCAGCTGCTGCACGTCGCCGAGCTCGGCAATCTGAGGAGTGGTGTAGTTCTTCATGGCTCAACTAGGAATGAAGGGAGAGAAGACGAGGCTTCCCCTACGTCAGGGGCACAAACCTCTTTACTGAAAAAGTTTATGCCCTGCCATTCATGGAGGATCCGCCTTCCCGTACGCCACGCGGCGCAAGCTGCATTATCCGCGACCTGCTCCACGGAGCGGTCTGCGCAGCGCAGTCTCGCTATGATCTCTGTCTTTTGCACCCCGGGCCCGAAATCAAAGAAGCTCTGCGCCAGCGCACGTCCGGAAGGCGTGGCTTCAGGAGCCCCCACCATCAACCTCCGACGTCCGCCTCTACTTTTCAGGGGTTGATCTCTTTCAGGGGTTGATCTCGCAGCCCCCCCCTGGGAAAGGAGAACGCGTCGGGCAGGCGTCGATCGAGCCGGTGCCCCGTTGCACGACGGCTCCGTTGGGGTTGACGAGCACGTCCTGCTCACGGGAGCTGCCAAAGAGACCGGTCAGCTGCTGTACGTCGCCGAGCTCGGTGATTTTCGGTGCAAGGTAGGCTTTCATGGCTCTCCACGAGGCAAGGCCCGGCAGACCCTGACTGCACCATGGCGCGAGCTACCCGCAGAAAGGCGCAGGGCGGTGAGGAAAACGGAGGACTGCTTCCAACGTGAGGACTTCCCCCAGGGAAGGACTTTTCCCCAGGACATGTCTATGATTCTGGCCATGCTCCGCGTGGCTCATCCAGCATATGCCTTCCGGCGCCTCCCTGCCTCCGGCATGGCGGATTCCCACCGAGAGAGTCTCAAGAGTGTCTGCAAGCGTCTCTGTGAGGCCAGAGCGAGATCCTCTTCCAGGCCGGGGAATGTCAGCGCCCCTCGGCGCACGTCCCTTCCGGTCCAGGATGCTGCGTCGGGCACGCGTCGAGGGAGCTCGTTCCACGCTCTACGATCTGCCCTTGTGGATTGACGAGTACGTCAGGACGCGACGAGGTGCCGAAAAGGCCCGTGAGCGCACGGATGTCGCCGAGGTTGACGACCCGGGGAGCGGCGTATTCCTTCATGGTTGGTGCCCTGTGGTGGATGCGGCGGCACGCCTACCCCGCCCCGCCGACCTGGCCGGGGCAGGAGCGCACCGTCGCCCCGCAGGGAACACATCGGCCGCCACGCGCCGTGCGTAGCCGTCCAGGCCCTTACTTCGTTACGATGCAAATACTTCAGGAGCCCCGTGATGGGCGGCCCGGGATCAGCATGTGCCGGACGCCGAGACGTGCTCGCGTAGCCGTTCGGCGCGCCGCGAGGCGGCTTCGAAGGCTTGCGCGAGGGTGTAGGCTGCCGAGGCGCACATCGTCTCCACGTCAGAGTGTGCGCCGGGCGCTTCCAGAACGCGGTACATCGCATCCTCGTCGGCCAGCCGCGCGAGCAGGCCGTCGAGCGAGACCGCGTCCGCGCCGCGGACCAGGCGGCGGGCGGCCGTGGGTTCGGTCATGTCCGCTTTCCCGACGCGCCATGTCACCTCCGGGGGCATCGTGTGGCGCATGGCGAACCGGAACACGGCGCGCGTCCATCCGTCCCGCAGGCTCTGCTCCTCCGGAAGAGCCAGGGCGTACTCGATCAGCGTGAGATCCAGAAACGGGTGCACGATCTCGAGCTGCAGCGTCGCGGCCACCTGCGTGACGAGCCCCATCGAGTATGCAAAGCTACCCTGCTGAAGCACCGCTATCTGCTGCTCGCGGAGGTCTCGTAGCCCCAGCTCGGCACTCGGATCGGAGAAAAGGGAAAGGCGCTGCCTCAGATCCAGGCGGGCGACCGCCTCCGGCTTGAGCACGGATTCTTTCAGCCGGGCGCTGACAGGCGACTCGGGCGACGCAGGCGTCCGGCGGCGCAGAAAGCGGGGGCGCAGCAGACGGAACCGCACGCGCCGGAACTCCCGCTGCGCCCTGGCACCGGCGTAGCGCGAGGCCTGGCGCAGTTGCCGGAGGTACGTCCAGAGGGGGCCGCGCTCCGCGAGGTCATCGAGGGCGGCGCGGCCGTAGTGCCCGAACATCACGGCCCGCGTCCTGAACGTTCGCTGAAAGCCCTGGTAATGCTCGGCGTGGGCATAGCGCGCAGCCAGCGCGTCGGCGACTCTCCCGAAGGCCCGCCACTGGCCCTGGCGGGCCAGCGCCTCGAGCCGCTGGAATCCGTGCCCGATCACCGTGTCGCCGTCGACGCCGTCGAGCACGACGCGCGCGCGCGCCGCGCGCGCCGCTTTGAGCGCCGCCCAGACGAGATGCTGCGTTCCCCCGACGAGCCCGTCGTCGAGGTGCTCGTAGACCTCGGTCAGGTTGTGGAGCGGACCGAGGTCGTCTGCAGGCACCGGGTGGTAGTCCAGTCCGCCCTGGGCCACAGCGGCGAGCGCGAACTTGCGCTCGTCTGACCCGGCGAAGCGGTCAAAGGCCAGGGTGAAGGCCGTGATGCGCGGATCGTCCTGGGTTTCGCGGAGAAGGTCGCGGGCGACGCAGGCGACGGCCGTGGAGTCTAGGCCGCCGCTGAGCTGTGTGCTGACCGGGAAGACGCTCCGGATGCGGCAGCGGACAGCCTGCGTGAAAGCCACACGGAGCCCTTCTGCGTAGGCTTCGTCGTCCAGATCGGCTGGCACCGAAGCCGGACGCAGGGCGAAGAAGCGCCGAACAGTTGCAGCGTCAGGGCCTGCACGAAGCGCAAACCCCCCGGGCAGGGACTTGATGTGCTCGTAGAACGTGCGCGTCACGTCTTCGCGGCACCCCGCCATCAAAAAGGCGGCGTTGATCTCGTCGAGATCAGGCGGGACGACGCCGGAGGCCAGAATGGCTTTCGCTTCGGAGGCGAAGAACAGATGCCTCCCCGGCTCGTGCGCGTAGTAGAACGGACGCACGCCGAACGCGTCGCGCGCGGCGAAAAGCGTCTCGGCGGCCTCGTCCCAGATCGCGAACGCGAAGTCGCCTCGGAGCTTTTCCGCGCACGCGTCGCCCCACTCGAGGTAGGCCGCGAGCAGGATCTCTGCATCGGTGACGATCCCGCCCCGAGGCGCGGCCACGAGCGCGACGCGCCCGGCAAGCGCGTCCAGCAGCGCCGGCCGGTTGTCGAGCCGCGCGTCGGCGACGAGGAGGAGGCGCTCGCCGGCGACGCCGTACGTCACCGGATAGCGCTCGTGGACGGACTCGGGCGTCACCCAGAGCGCTCGGTGGGCCATCCCCACGGGGCCTCCGGCCCATGCGCTCTCACGGTCGGGCGCGCGATGCGCCATCGTGCGCACCATGCGCACCAGGTCCTCCTCGCAGGCGTCGCGGCCGTCGAAAAAGCCACAACCGACGAAAGCGCTCATACGCTGGGTCGCGGGGCTCGCAGCGGCTCGAACGGCAGGAAGCGCCAACCGGGCATGTAGCCAAGAATGATCCGGCCGTCGGCCTCGAGCCAGGCGTGCGCGAGCGCCGCGTCACGCTCCCGCTCCGTGGACACCCCGATGCGAAGCGTGGAGGGATAACCGGCACGGCCGAGCAGCCAGCGCGTCGCCAGCGCCTGCGGCAGGCACGGCTTCTGGCCAAACATCCAGGGACCGATCAGCGACGCCGCGCGCAGCACGCGCGTCCGGTAGGCCCGGGCCCGTGTGCGCGGCGGGATGCGCGGCTCGAACAGGCGCAGCACTTTCGGGTAAGGCAGCACCCGAAGTGCGACCCATGCTGCGGCCATGCCCGCGGCCACCTGCGCACCCACGGCTACGTTGATCGGCGCGAGCGCCTTGCGCGTCGGAAGGCGCCGGTTAAGCCGCCGGGGTGGCATGGTGAACCTTGATCAGGCGCCGCTCGGCCATCTGCTGTACGAAGACCATCAGGTCTGCGCGCAGCCGCTCCGGCTCGACGTCGTACTCGCTCAGGAGCACCGCCTCTATTTCCGCGATCGAGCGCGGTTCACTGACGAGACGCAGGATACGGGCAGCTACTTCATTCAGCCCGAAGTACCGCCCCGCTTCGGCGTCCAAGACGACGGCTTCGCCGCCGAGGTCCGCGGTGGCGATGTGGTCTACGGCTACGAGACAAGTGTCGGCAGAGAGCATGAGCGGTAGAGCGAAGGGGGTCAGGCGGCAACGGGGCCCGCCGGCGGAGAGGCCGGCACGGGGGGCGGCATCAGAATGTGATCCACGCTGGATCCCGGGGCCACTGGCATCGGCACGCCGGGCTCGGAAATCAACGAGTCGTCGGAAGAAAAGATCTTTTCATCTGCGGCCGTGCGTCGGAAGTAGCCGAGTTGGTGGACCAGCATCCCGGCTGCCCCGACCATCGTGGCGACAACCGCGAAGCCCGTGCGCGGTGTGGAAACGCTGATGAGAATGGCCGCCAAACCGAAGCATCCGGAGAGCGCGTAGAGCGTGCCCACGCTCCGGCGGACGCTCATCCGCCGGATGAGGCGGTGGTGGATATGGTCTGCGTCAGGCGCGCAGATTGCCCGGCGCTGCACGGCGCGGCGCAAAAAGGCGAGTGCCGTGTCGAGGATCGGAAAGCCGGCCGCCAGGGCAGGAATGGCAATGGCAAGCCAGGGGTCGGCATGGGTACGCGCGGAGAGCCCGTACACCGCGAGCGCGTAGCCCAGGAACAGGCTCCCCGTGTCCCCCATGAAGATGGACGCCGGGTTGGTGTTGTAGCGCAGGAACGCGGCGAGGGCCGCGGCAATGACGAGCCCACAGGCTGCAAGCCCCAGATGCCCCCCGAGCGTGAACACCGCCGCGAGTGCCGCAAAGCCGATCATCGAGGTGCCCGCCGCGAGCCCGTCCGCGCCGTCGGTCAGGTTGACGGCGTTGATCACGCCTACGATCCAGAGCAGCGTCAGTGGGATGGCGATGAGGGCGTGCTGAAACGCGTCCTCGCCCACGAAGGGCAGGCCGGTCGGGTCGAGCCGGTAGCCTCCGGCCATGAGCACATAGGCCACGATGATCTGGACCAGAAACTTGGACTTGAAGCCCACGCCGCGCGCGTCGTCGCGTAGCCCGGTCAGCACGATCAGCACTCCGCCGAGAAGCACGGCCGGCGAGAACGGCAGCGCAATCCCGGGCAGCGCGGCCAGCGCCGCCATCCCGGCCAGCACCCCCGCCACGATGGCCACTCCACCCCCGACGGGCGTCGGACGGGCGTGACGCTTGCGCTCTGCGTCCGGCCGGTCGATCCAGCCGTGTCGCACGGCCCACCGGGCGAATGCGGGCGTGGCGAGCAGCGTTGCGGAGAACGCCGCCCCCATCGCGATCATAAAAGCGGTCACAAGATCCATTCCTCTGTTTTATCGGGCTGTGTTTACTGATGTCCGCGGGCCGTCATACCGCGGATCGTTCGCCAGCCCGGCGCGCGCTCGTCCGGGCGAGCGTGGCAAGCGAGGCGCTGGAGGTGCGATGAGAGACTAAATGCCACCCGACGAAAGCCGGAGCACGAGCAGCAGCAGCGTTCCGACCGACGAGGCAATCTGTATGGCCTCGAGCCAGGCGCGCCGGCCGCGAGGCTGCGCGGTGACCTGGATCTCTATGATGTCGTCCGTCATCAGCTCTGGCTGCGAGGCGGACTCGAGCAGCACCTGCTCGAGCGGCGCCTCGTAGAGCACTGACCGCGGCCCTGGCCCGAGTTGGCGCAGGATGCGCACCGTGACCTCGCGCAACACGTCCGGCGTCTCGACCGCGCTCGCTGCCGCTCCGGAGAGGGCGAGCAACTCGGAAAGCGACGTGTTCTCGCGCAGCGCATAAATCCCGCTCCCGACGGGGCTCACGAGCAGCACCTGGATGTTCGGCGCGCCCTGGACGGTGTAGACACGGTAGTTGGTGCCTTGCGCCTGGATGTCGCCCGGGTTGAATACCACGGTCTGGGCGCAGAGCGGCGCAGCCATCAGGAGGAGGAGCAGGGAGAAGAGCGTGGCTCGAAGCGTCACGGTGGCAGGGACAGACTAGAGGAGCAGGAGATGAGGAAGAGCGGCGTCGATCAGGCAAGCCGGTCAGGCCTTCTCCACGCTCGCGGTGGGACGGCGCTTCGACTTGCGCTTTTTCTTGGATGTGTAGCCGTACGTCGAGTAGGGGCCGTAGCGCGAGTAGTGGCCGTAGCTGTAGGCGTAGCCGAAGGCGTCGCTGAGCGTGAAGCGGTTCAGGATGCCCCCCACGACGTGCGCGCCGACGTCGGCCAGGTGGTCGAGTGCCTGCTCGATGTCTGCGCCCTTTGTCTTGCCCGCACACGTCACCACGACGGTTGCGTCGGCCTGCGTGGAGAGCAGCACGGCGTCGGTTGCTGCGAGCACGGGCGGCGAGTCAATGACCACCACGTCGAACATGCGGCGGTACTGGCGCAGAACCTCGCGCATGCGCGGCGAGCCGAGCAGCTCGGCCGGGTTCTCGATGCGCCACGGCGAGGGCTTGGCGTCGTCGGCCGGGGAGCTGGCTTCGCCGCCCGTCGGCAGCACGTAGAGCGGATGCTCGCCGGGGATCCGGAACATCTCCATCCACTGCCGGAGCGCGTCCGGAGACGTGTCCCCCACGGCGAGAATCTGCGCCAGGCCCGTGTCGCGCGGGAGCCCGAAGAGGTCGTGCTGGCGCGGGCGGCGCAGGTCGGCGTCGATCAGGAGCGTCCGCCGCCCGGCCTGCGCCATCGTAATGGCGAGGTTGGCCGCCGTCGTGGACTTGCCCTCGCCGGCGCCGGCGCTCGTCACCAGAATCGTCTCGACGAGCACGCCGGGGCGGCTGAACTGCACGCTCGTGCGCAGGTGGCGGTAGGTCTCGCTCGGCGGCGCCAGCGGCGCGAGCATCGTCACGAGGCTCGTCGCGACGTCGCGGTCCTGATAGCGCACGGTCGCAGCCCCGTCGAACTCCTCTTTGATGAGCGGGCTCAGGTCCGGCACGGCCTCGAGCACGTAAAGCCCGCGGTCGGTGAGATGATCGGGCTTGTAGACGCGCGTGTCGAACCGGTCGCGTGCGAAGGCCAGGCCGAGGCCGAGTAGCAGCCCGAACAGCAGCCCGAAACCGAGGTTCTTGGTGCGATCGGGGCCAACGGCCACAGAGGGCTCGGCGGCGGCGCGCATCAGGCGCGCGTAGCCGGTCTGCGTCGCCTCGGCGATCTGCATCTCGCGCAGGCGCTCCTGCACGTAGTCGTACATCCGCTCGCGGTAGAGCCGCTCGCGCTCGAGGCGCGCCACACCGATCGTCTGCGCCGGCACGCGCGCGAGTTCAGCCTCGGCCGCCCGGATCCGCTGCGCCGCCGAAGCCGCGCGCTCACGCATGCCGTTGAGGGCGATCTGCTCCTGGATGCGCCGGCGCTGGAGCTCGTTGACGTAGGCGGCGCCCTGCTCGCCGGTCAGCGCGCCGCCCGCCGCGCGGACCTCCTCGAGGTACCGGTTCGTAAGCTGCTCCAGCTCCGCCTGCAGCGTCGCGATCTGCCGGTCGATCCGCTGCACGTCCGGGCGCTCGGCTGCGTCGCGCCCGACGGCCGTCTCGTAGCCGGCCGCGAGCTGCCGCTCCTGCTCGAGCGCCGCGATCTGCTGCTGCACCACCTGGATGCGCCGGTCCACCGGCGACGAGAGCCGGTCGGCAAGGCGGGGGTTGATGGCCGCAAGCTCCGCCTCGATCGTCCGTAGCGTCGCCTCGCGCGTCTGCATCTCGATGCGCGCGTTGTCGCGCTCGGCCTCGAGGCCGGCCAGGCGCCCGGCCGCCGCGCCGCCCCCGGCCGTGACGGCCGCGCCGGTCGATTCCTGGAAGCGCTGAAGCGCATTCTCGGCCGCTGTCAGCTCGCCGCGGAGCATGTCGCGCTGCTCCTCGAGGAACTCGACCGCGCCCGTCAGGAAGGCGCGGCTGTCGAGCTGCGTCTGGCGGACGTACTCCTCGGCGTAGGCGTTAGCCAGGGCCGCCGCCGCCTTCGGGTCGGAGCTGGTAGCCGTGATGCGGACCACGTTGGGCACCGAGCGCTCGGCGTCGAAGCTGACCGAGCCCGGTGGGCGAGCGCCCATCTCCTGCTCGAGGCGTGCCGTCACGCGCTCGCCGATGCTGCGCGAGTTGTTCAGGATGAACAGCTCAGTCGCGATCGTGCGGTCGCTGCGAATGAAGGGCGAGTCTTCCTCGACGCGCACCCCGCCCTGCCCGGGGATCTGCGAGAAGTCCACCGAGACGATCGCGGACGTCTGGTAGACCGGCACGCGCGTGAACGTGTACGCGAGCGTGAGCAGCAGCGCGAGCAGAAACACGGAGCCGATGATGAACCGGCGGCGCACCACAAAATCCAGTACCTCTTCGACTTGCTTGTTGCGCGGTGCCCGGGCGGTGCGGCCGGTGCGCTGCGGTGCGGACGGAGTTGGAGACGTGGACAAGGGTCTGGAGGGTCGTGTTCAACAGGAAGGGTACAGCATGCGCGCGCAGACCGTGAAAGCAGGCGGCGCAGGGCCGTATGGGCTTTTGGCGCAGTCTCAGCAGCATGCACAGCATGCCATACACGTGAGGCGGGCGCTTCTACGCCTCACCTGTCCGGGCGTTCGGTAACGCGAGGCGTTCGATCTGTAACCGGGGGCGGAGATGCGTAAGTACCCGTGCCGTACACAGGCCGCGCCGCGGGCAACTTGCGGCCGCTTCGAAAGACCCTATGCCGGGCAAAGCGTGACATAACGATTGCGTGAATACAGGCTGAGACACGGATTCTCTCCTTCGAGATCGTCATGGGCGACCGAGGCACCCCGCTTGAGCAAGGCACGACGCGACCCTTCCTAGCCGCCATGCTCACCGCTGCCGTAACACTGCTCTCGTCCGCGCTCGCTTTGCTGACGGCGTCCTCTCCTCAACCGGCCACGCATTTTGCGTCTTGCGACACGCCTACGGGCGCCGGGGCCACGGTCCTCTTTCCTGCGCCGGAAGCCCTCCTCGTAGCCGGCGCGCCGCTCGCGGCAGGCGACGAGATCGCAGCCATCCGGCCGGACGGCTCGTGCGCGGGCCTGCTCGTCTGGTCTGGCGAGGCGGGCTCGCTCACGGCGTGGCTCGACGACCCGTTTACGCCCGAGCAGGACGGCTTCCTGCCAGGCGAGGCCATCCGGTTCGCCGTGTGGCGCGCCGCGACGCAGCAGGAGCACCGCGACGACGTGCAGTTCGCGTTCGAGGGCAGCGACGCCTCCGGCGGCACGTTTCGGGCAGACGGGCTCTACGAGCTCCGCGCGCTCCAGGCCACGCGCATGGATGGCCATGCACCGCTCGCCTTTGGCCTCGAGCCCAACTTCCCGAACCCCGCCTCGTACCGCACGACGCTCGTCTACACGCTCGATCGCCCGGGCCATGTCACGCTCGAACTCTTCGACCTCCTCGGGCGGCGCCTGCGCACCCTCTCCGAGCAGCATCACGAGGCCGGCCGGCACACGTTCCTGCTCGAGGTGGACGACCTCCCGGCCGGCACTTACCTGTACCGCTTGCGCGAGGGAGAGCAGTCTGCACAGCGGCGGCTCGTGATTACGCGCTAGCCGTGATTGCGCGCCAGCCACGAGCGCCCGCGCCAGCCACGAGCGCCCCGTACGCTGTCGGCCGTCTCAGGCTGGGACGGCCCGTGTGCGGCGCGCGGCGGGACGCGCGACCGGGCGCGCCGTCCGGGCTGGCGCTGGCTGCGCCAGGCCGAGGTGCTCGCGGAGCATGCTCGCCCACTGCGCACAGCAGACGTCGCGGTCGAACTGGTCGAGGAAGACCTGGCGAGCACGAGCGCCCGTGGCGGCCGTAGCCCCCGGGCGGCTGGCCATGCTGACGAGCAGGCCGGCAAGGCGCGCGCCGGCGTCCGGCCCCGGCACGACCAGCTCCCCCACCCGCTCGCTCGTGATCACCTGCGCCGGCTCGGAGACGCGCGGGCCGACCATGACCGTGGGGCGGGCGGCGGCCATGATGCCGTAGAGCTTACCCGGCACGGCAATCCCGGCCATGTCCTCGCGCAGCGTGAGCAGGTGCACGTCGCCGAGCGAGAGCGACTGCGCGAGCTGGTCGCGCCCGAAGTAGTCGAGGTAGCGGAAGTTGGTGAGCCCCTCAGCCTGCACGAACGTCTCGATCTCAGCCCGGCGCGGCCCGTTGCCGACGAACAGGAAGTACACCGACGGATGGTCCCGCAGGCGACGCATGGCCTCCATCACCTCGTCGAAGCGATGCGCGAGGCCAGCGTTGCCGGAGTACATGACGACGAACTTGTTCTGCAGGCCCAGCTCGGCGCGCAGCGGGTTGTCGGCCGGGGCGACGGGATAGATCTCGTTGCGGTCGCTCCAGACTGGGATCGTGCGCAGACGGTCTGGGTGGACGCCCTTGGCCTCCAGGCGGGCTTTCATCACGAAGCCGAGGTCGATCACGAAGTCAGCGCGGCGGTAGCCCCAGCCGTTGAGGCCGTGGAGCAGGCGCGAGAGCGCGCTGCCCGGCTTGATCATGCCGATGGCCTCCTCGGCGTCCGGATGCAGGTCCATCGACCAGATGCCGTAGCGGCTGCCTCGGATGGCCCGCGCGAGCGCGCCGATGGCGCCGAGCAGCGGTGGCGTCGTCAGCATCACGACGGCGTCGTGCCGGCGCCCGAAGAGCACGTGCCAGAGCGCGAGGAGGTAGAAGGACGCGTAGTCCATCAGCCGCCCCAGGTGCGAGCCGCGACCGAACGCGGTGGCGCTCACGCGGCGGATCGTGACGCCGTTGCGCTGCTCCTGCTTGGGCAGTTCCATCTTGCCCGCGAGGTACTTGCCACGGCTGCACAGCACGTGCACGTCGAAGCCATCGGCCGCGAGGTGCTCGGCAAGGTCGGTCAGGTGCTGCCCGGTGGATGCAAAGTCAGGCCAGTAGTGCTGGTTGACAAAGAGAATCGAGGGGCGAGGGTCCGTCATCACGTAGGAGGCGAGCAGCCGGGGATGGAGAGAGGGGCAGAGGGCGCAGTCGCGATCAGAAGGGAACAGGCCGACGGAGCATAGGCCGCGTCGCGGAGCAGCCTGTCAGGAGACCGGCGCAGAGGAGATGCGCTTCTGGCGCGGCTTTCGGATCGCTCCGGAGGGCCTTTCGGTTCCGTGCCATGCAGGCACGAGCGCGCATCAAGCCGCGCAATCGTCGCGCGACGTCACGCTACGCGGCGACCGACGTGCCCTCGAAGACCCCCGGCGGTCTCCTTTTGCAACTGTCTGCACCCGATGTGCCCGGCAGAGCCCCGCTCCGCACGCGGCTCCCGAGGGAATCAGAGCGGCACGCCTTTCCGCTTCAACTCTATCTCCCTCATTTTCAGCACAATCATCCGCTCGTACATCGCCAGAAGACGGCAGTAGGTCAGGCCTGGCGTGCCGTCGAGGAAGGCGCGGCGGGCGAGCAGCATGTAGGCGTAGCGCAGCGCCGGGCGGAAGCGCGAGCGCGCTACGAGCCGCTTCGCTGCCCGGCGCCGCTCGACGGGATCCTTGGCGATAAAATCACGCAGTGCGACCCGCGTCGAGCCGCCGGCCAGCGCCTCCTCGGCCTCCGCTCGCGAGTAGCGGTTGTGCCGCGCGATCCAGTCGTCGAGCCCCTTGGAGAACGTGTAGTGGAGCAGCGGTTCCTGCAACGTCCCCAGCTCTTCCGGCGCGAGCGTCTCGCGCTGCCCATGCCCCACCTGCACGAAGGTGAGCCGGTCCCGGCGTCCGAAGCG
Organism: Rubricoccaceae bacterium; assembly: GCA_046292345.1. GTDB lineage: Bacteria > Bacteroidota > Rhodothermia > Rhodothermales > Rubricoccaceae > JBKBRC01. The sequence goes on along the minus strand of JBKBRC010000011.1, from coordinate 17,510 downwards.
CACCTGATACGACGGATAGAGACCGGAGTAGCGCAGCCAGCGCCCCTGAAACATCATCTTCGAGGCCAGGCGGTAGGCCGGGAAGGTCCCCTCGCGCATCACCTTCAGCAGCTCGTCGCGCAGCGCGGGCGTCACGACTTCATCTGCATCGAGGTGCAGGACCCAGTCGTGGCGCAGCCCGCCCTCCTGCAATCCGAAGTTGCGCTGCCCGGCGAAGGAGTCGAAGGCGCGTTGCATGACGCGCGCGCCATGCTCCTGCGCTACGGCCACGGTCCTGTCGGTGCTGAACGAATCCAGCACGAGAACGTCGTCAGCCCAGTCCAGCGCCGCGAGGCAGCGCGGGAGGTTCGCCTCCTCGTTGAGCGTCAGAAGAAGCACCGAAACGGGCGCACGGGCCGGCCGCGCATCGGGCGGCGCCGCAGCGAGGGCGTGGGGGTCGGCAGCGGACATGCGGTGACGGAAAGGCGTTCGGGCGAGCGGAGCACGCGTTACGGCGAGCGGAGCGGAGCACGCGTTACGGCGAGCGGAGCACGCGTTCTTTGACGGGGCGCGCCGGGTTGCCGCTCACGATCGTCCACGGCGACACGTCCCGCATGGCGACCGCCCCCGCCCCGACGACGGCGCCCTCTCCGACCGTCACGCCCGGCCCCACGAGCGCGTCAGCGCAGACCCACGCCTGCGCCTCGACGACGATGGGCGGCTTGAGCAGCGGCAGGTCGGGGAGCGTATGGTCGTGCGTGCCCGCGCACAGGTGGGCCCGGTGCGAGATGGTGGCCCGCTCGCCGATCGTGACGGGGCCGAGGTTGTACACGAGCACGTCCTCCCCGATGGCCGCCCAGGCCCCGACGCGGAGGTTCCACGGCATGTAGATGCGCGTCGAGGGGTAGACGTTGACGTGCGGCCCCACCTGCGCGCCGAAGAGGCGCAGCACGAAACGCCGCCAGCCGAAGAACGGTCGGGGGCTCAGGCGCAGCAGCCACTGTCCGGGCATCCAGAGCACCCGGAGCGCCATCTCGCGCCTGGAGTACTTGCGCGCCTGGCGGTTCTGGCCGATGTCGAGCCCGTCGGGAGGCGTGGGGGAGGCAGGCATGGCCCGAAACTAGCGCCCGCCCCGCCCGCCTGCATCCGCCGGCGCACGGGCGGCGAGACTTGCACGCGTAACATCTTGCCCGACGCCTCCTGCTGACACGGCCATCTGACCGGCAAGGCCGGCGCCGTCCCTCTCGTTTCCACCGCCCGTCCATGCCTCGCCCCTCCTCCGACACCTGGTGGGCCATCGCGCTCGACCCCGACGCGCGCGCCGAGGCGCCGCGCCTCCTGGCTCCGGACGGCCACCCGCTCGTCAACGCGCCCGGTCCGGAGGGCCGCCTGCTCCTCGACTATGGCGCCTACCTGGGGCTCGAGGCGCTCCTCGGCGCGCAGCGGCCCGCGTCGGCGGTGCCGGACGAGCGCGTGTTTATCGTCGTCCACCAGCTCTGCGAGCTCGTTTTCAAGCAGATGACGTTCGACCTGGGCGTGATCGCCGCCACGTTCGAGCGCCTGCTCGCACGTCCCGACGCGGCGCTCGTCCCGCTCGCGCTCGCCGAGGGCGAGGTGGATGACCCGGCCTCGGAGGCCGCGGCGTTCTGGCGGCCGGCGCTGACGGCCTCGGGGCGCCTGCGGCATAGCGCGCGCCGCGTCCTGCCGCCGATCATGGAGCTGCTCGGGCGTGGGCCGGACGACGACGTGCTCTTCTCGCGCGTCGAGTTCGGCCTCTTCCGCGCGTTTCTCGAGCCGTCGAGCGGCTTCCAGACGGCTCAGCTCCGCCTCATCCAGCGCGCGCTCGGCAAAGGACCGCTGCTCGACGTGCGCGTCTTCCCCGGCGAGACCTACGGGCGGCATTATGCCGGCACGCCCTGCGGGCACGTCGCACTCGCCGATCCGCTCGTGCTGCGTAGCGGGGCCGCGCGCGCCACTCCGCCGGAGGACGCCCCGGAGGCGCTCGCCGCGCGGCTCGACACGCTCGCGCACGCCGTGCTGGCACGCCTGCCCACGCTCGACGCGAGCGCGCCCGCACCGCCGGCCGTCCGGCGCCTCCACCCTGACGACCTGGCACGCGCCGTGAGCCGCTTCCGCGCCACGCTCGGCGACGCGCCGCGCGCGGCCGACGCCGCCGCGGACTTCGAAGCGGACCTGCGCGCGCAGGCCCACGCCGAGAACGCGCGGCGCGGCCGCCTCGGGCGCGCCCGCGCAGGCGCCTACTACCTGCACGCCCGCGCCCCCGAGAGCGCCCTCGCGCACGTGCTCACGCGCCTGGTCGCGCTCGACGACGCGCTGCACGGCACGCACGCCGAGACGTTCCTCTCCGTTCACCGGCGCACCGTGCGCCGGCACGTCGCCGACGACTCGGGCACCGGCGGCGGGGGGATGCCCTATCTCGTCACGAGCCAGCGCTACCTGCTGCCGCTCTTCCCGGCGCTCGTCGCCTACTACGACCTCGAGGACCCCGTCGGCTGAGCGCCTTCGCCCGCTGCGCGCGCGCGCAGCAGGTCGATCGTCTCGACGGCGTGCCGCAGGTGCGGGATCACGATCGAGCCGCCCACGACGAGCGCGACGTTCATCGCGTCGTCCAGTTCGGCGTCGGAAAAGCCGGCCGCGACACACTGTCCGAGATGGTAATCGATGCAGTCGTTGCAGCGCAGCACCATCGAGGCAACAAGCCCGAGCAGTTCTTTCGTGCGGCCGTCGAGCGCGCCGTCGCGGTAGGCGGCCGCGTCGAGGTTGAAGAAGCGCTTGATGCCCAGGTGGTCCTTTTCGTCCAGGATGCGTGCGTTCATGCGCGCCCGGTAGGCGTCAAAGCGGTCGAGCCGCGTAGACGCACCGGGCGCGGCGGGCGTATCGTGGGAGGCATTCATGCGGTAAAAATGGATCGGGACGGGAAGGAGGAAGCCGGCAGACACCCGGCGCTCTTACGCGGGGGCGCGGAGGCCGCGGCCGAGGAGGCGCGCGACGCGGCCGAGCGGGCGGCGCTGCGCGCCCGTCTGGCGGCGGCACGGCTGGCCGTCCCGCCCGGGGCGCGGGCGGCGGCACACGCCGCCATCGTCCGCCACGTGCTCAGATTACACGCGCTCCGGCGCGCGCGCCTCGTGCACGTGTTCTGGCCGCTGCTCGGGCGCGGCGAGGTCGACACGCGCCCGCTCATCGCCGCCCTGCGCGCGCGCGGCGTCGGCGTCGTGCTGCCCGTCGTGCGGCCCGGCGGCATGCTCGGGCACCGCCTGTTCGAGGGCGAGGCGCGGCTCGTGCCGGGCCCGTGGGGCCTGCTCGAGCCATCCCCCGGGGCCCCCGAGGTCCGCGCAGCCGATCTCGACGTCGTGCTCGTGCCCGGCCTCGCCTTCAGCCGGGACGGCCACCGCCTGGGCTACGGCGGGGGCTTCTACGACCGCTTCCTGCCACAGACGCCGGCGCAGCGCATCGGGCTCGTCATGGCGTACGCGCTCGTGGACGCGCTCCCGCACGCCCCACACGACGTGCCTGTCGGCGTCATCGTCACCGAGCACGGGCCCGTACGCGTGCCTCCGCCGGAGGCCCCGATCGGCAAGGCATGAAACTGGCCCCGAGCCACGCCGTAGCTTGCCACGTCCCCTCCGCCCCCATCCCGATGGCTACCCGCGAACGTCAACGCCCCAGCTTCCAGGAGGACGACGTGACCCAGGAGGAGATCGAGGCATTTCTGTATGAGCAGGAGGCCGAGTCGGATACGGAACGCCCACCCGGGGAGGGCTTCTGGAACGTCCAGACGACGGCCGGCATCGCGCTGCTGCTCGTCGGGGCCCTCTACGTGGCGGAGACGATCGGGCTGCTACCGCTGGGGCTGAGCCTGACCGCATGGGCGCAGACGCTGCCCTGGCTTGCGGGTGCCCTGATCCTGCTCACCGGTCTCGGAGGCTTCTCGCGCTCGCGGCGGCGCCGCGAGCGGGCCCGCGCCCGCGCCGCCAAGGCCCGCGCCCGCGCCGCCAGAGCCCGCGATGGCAGCTCGGCCTACGCCCGGGCCGAGCGGCTCTACGCCCAGGCCGATCGGCTCTACAACAAAACGCGCGAGGCCGCCTCGCGCGCCTACACGCGCGGCGGCCGCCACGCCGAGCGCCGCCTGGCCAAAAACACGAGGGATAAGAAAATATCCGGTGTAGCCGGCGGCATCGCCCGCTATCTCGGCCTCGACCCGACGCTCGTGCGCGTGCTCTTCGTGCTCGGCACCATCTTCGGCAGCGGGGCAGCCATCGTACTCTACGTCGTGCTCGCGTTCGTCCTCCCCAGAGATGAAAGCGACGGCGGTAACGGCGCTGGAAGGCCATTCGAAGAGGGCTCCACGATTCGCGTCGTGAACGACTGAGCGGACGCGCGGCGCACGGCGCCTTTTGCGGGGCACACCATGCGTATGTGCGACTAGCTTCGCACCTCCTGCCCTTGCCTGCCCCATGCCTGCCCGCAACGCTCTGATCCTGCTGCTCCTGCTCGCAGGTCTCTGCCTCTCGGTGCCCCCGGTCGCGGCACAGCGCGAGGGCCTGCTGCCGGTCGGCGATCCGGTGGTCGCCTTTCTCGAGCGCCAGCAGGCGGCCTCGCGTCTGCCCGGGGGCAGCCCGCTCGACGTGCAGCCGCTCGCCGCTGCCGAGGCGCAGCGCCTCCTCGATTCGCTCGCGCGTCACGCCGAGCGCCTCTCGCCTACCGACCGCGCACTCCTGGCCCGCTTTCGCGGCGAAGCGCCTTATCCCGGAGCGGCACGCCTGCAGCGCCTCTCCTCCCTGCTCTACGCCGACGGCCGCGCGTTTTTCCGCGCCGAGGGCGACGGCTACAGTCTCGAGGTCGAGCCGCTGCTGTACCTCGCCGCCGGCCCGGCCCGCGCCCTCGCGCCCGACTCGGGCCTGGCGCCGGCCTGGCAGAACACGCGCGGCGTGCGCTTCGGCGGGCGCATCGGGCGACACCTGTTCTTCGAGACGCGCCTGACCGAGAACCAGCGCCGCGCGGCCGAGCATGCCTACGCCGCAGACCGCTTCACCGCCCCCCGTCTCGGCGACGTCAAAGAGGTCGACGGACGCGTGTACGACTACTGGCTTGCGACGGGCTCGGTCGGCTACCGCGACCGCTTCGTAGAGATCCGGGCCGGGCGCGAGATCAACCGCTGGGGCGCGGGCGCCAACAGCCTCTTCCTCAGCGATTACGCCGCGCCCTACGACCAGCTCCAGGCCCGCTTCCGCTTCTGGCGCCTCGACTACACGTCGCTCCATGCCCGCTTCATCGTACCCGAGCGCCGGCGCGGCTGGGACTCGCCCTTCTACCCTGCCCACTACGGCGCCTTCCACACGCTCTCGGTCGCCCTCCCGGGCCGCGTGGACCTTCAGCTTTTCGAGTCGGTCGTCTATGCGCCCGACTCGCTCGACGGGCAGCGCCGCGGCTTCGAGTTCGGCTACCTCAACCCGTTTCAGCTGTTCCGGCCCGTCGAGGTAGACCTCGGCAGCCCGGACAACATGCTGCTCGGTGCGGGGCTCGCCTGGCGCCCCGTGCCGGGCGTACGCACCTACGGGCAACTCCTCGTGGACGAGGTCCGCTTCCGGGAGCTTTTCCGCTCATGGTACGGCAACAAGTACGCCTGGCTGCTCGGTGCCCACCTCGTGGACGCGGGCGTGCCCGACCTGGATGTCCGCGCTGAGTACGCGCGCCTGCGGCCATACATGTACTCGCACCGCTCCGAGCACACGGCCTACGTCCACTTCAACGACACGTTCGGCCACTCGGCCGGGCCGAACGCGCAGGACGTCTCGGTCTTCGTACGCTACCGTCCCGCGCCGACCGTCGAGGCCGGGCTGAACGCGGCCTGGACGATGCGCGGGCGCAACACCGATGCCGTCAACTTCGGCTCGGACGCGCGCCGCTCGTACCTCGACCGGCCCGGCGACTACGGCGTCGTGTTCTTCCAGGGCGTGCGCCAGACCGAGTGGCTGGGCGAGGCCCGCCTGGGCGTCGAGGTGCTGCCGGCGCTCGTACTCGAGGGCGCGCTCGTCGGGCGCCTCCGCCGCGATGCCGAGCAGGGGCGCTCCGGGAGCCTCGCCGCCCTGGCCGGGATGCGGTGGGGCCTGCCCTTCCGCAGCGAGCGCTGGTAGTCCGGGCGCGCGCGCCGCGTGCCACCAGCGCCCGCCGGCCAGACGGAGCGCGGAGCGTTCAGGTCTCTGCAGCAGAAGGTCAGGCCTCTGCAGTAGAAGGTCAGGCCTCGGTCGTCTCCCGGCTCCAGGCCTGCTGCGTGTTGCGCACGGCCTGCTCGGCGATGGAGGCCGTGAAGACCTTGTCCTCGTCCTCGAGCTCGTCGGCGACGACGTGACAGACGACCTTCGAGAGGTCCACCAGGATGGGCGTGAGGTCCTTCAGGTGCTCGAGCGCCATGTCGGCCACGCGCTGGTCCTTGAGGCCGAGCGCCGTCGTGTGCAGCATGTGGTAGCTGATGGCGGCCAGGCCGACGGCCGTGTAGTCATCGCGGATCATGCGCGAGACCTGGTCCGTCTGGCGAAGCTTGTTGTAAAGGCCGGCTGCGAACCCGAGCGCCGCGCCGAGAGCCTCCTTGGCCGCTTCCTTGACGCTGCCGCCTTCGGTGGACTCGTTGTAGGCCTCGAGCGCCTCGACGTGCCGCGAGAGCGTGCTTGCGAGCGTGTTGATGACCTTGGCGGCCTCAGGGTACTTCCGCACGTCGTCCGTGCTGGCCTGCTGCTCAACGGCCTCGAGAATGTGCTTCTCGACGGCCGCCATGTCGGTGACGTAGTTGTTCAGGATAGACTGGCGATCCATGACAGAGGGATACAGGAGAGGGGAAAGAGCGCGGGGCCCGGAGGCGCGCGCGAGGGGGTGGGCTAGCAACGGACCGTACGGGCACGGCGTTCCCTTTTGCACATACCTTCGTAACCCCGGCCCCCCTTCGTAACCCCGGCCCCCGGTCCCGGCTCACCAGGGCAGCGTCCCGGCCACGACGACGTGCATCGCGTCCGGGCGCACGAAGCGCCGCAGCGCCTCGGTGACGCCCTCGGCCGAGAGCGCGCGCACCTCGTCCACGTACGTGTCGATGTAGGCCGTCGGGAGGCCGCGCTCGGCGTTGACGAGGAGGCGCGCCGCAAGCGCGCCCGTGGTGGCCAGCCCGACGACGTGCTGCCCGACGAGCGTCGTGCGGGTACGGGCGAGCACGGATTCGGAGAGGCCCTCCGCGACAAAGCGGGCCACCTCGGCCTGCGTGGCCTCGAGCCCGCGCACGAGGTTCTCCTGGCTGAGCGTGACCGAAACGGCCAGGTGCATGTCGTGCTCGGCCGCGACGCCGCGCAGGCTCGCGCCGATGCCATACGTGAGGCCCATCTGGTCACGGATGGTCTGCATCAGCCGTCCGGAGAAGTTGCCGCCGAGCGCGAAGACGGCCGCCATGACGGGCAGGAAGTCGGGGTCGGAGCGGCGGAGCACGAGCGCGTGCCCGAGCCGCACGTCGAGGTTGAAGCGATCCGGGAGCGCGATGTCCTCGCGGCCGGGGGGCAGCGGCGCGGCCTCGGTCGCGAAGGCGCCCGCGCGGGCGTGCGCGCGCCAGTCGCTGAAGTGCCGCTCCACGTGCTCGGCTACGAGCGACGGCTCGAGGTCGCCTGCGAAGGCGATCGTGAGCCGGTCCGAGCCGATGTGCTCGGCGTGGTAGGCGCGCACGGCCTCGGGCGAGAGCGCAGCCAGGCGGGCCTCCTCGTCGGCCGGATCGAGGATGTAGTTGGGGTGGTCGGGCGGATAGAGGCGCCGCGTGAGCGCGCCCGAGGCCAGCGCCCCCGTAGACTCGCGCGCCCGGCGCACGCCCGCGATGGCCTGCACGCGCGCCTTCTCGCATTCGTCGGCCTCGAGCGCGGGCTCGCGGAGCTGCTCGGCGAGCAGCGCGAGCACGTCCGGCAGGTCGTCGCGGAGGGCCCGCCCCGAAAACCCGAGCCGGAGCCCGTCGGAGTAGAACGAGAGGCGAGCGCCGCGGTCGTCGAGCGCCTCGGCAATGGCGAAGCGGTCGCGGCGGCGCGAGCCCTTATCGAGCAGGTCGGCGACGAGGCCCTGCGCGAGGTCGTCACCGGCCGCGAAGTCTGGTGCGGTGACGACCGAGCCGCGAAACGAAACCGCGTCCCGAACAGGCGTGGGGAGCAGGAGCAGGCGCGCCGGGCCGGCCTGCACCTCGGTCACGCGGGCGGCGAGTGGCGCAGCGCCGCTGGGAGCGAGCGTGGGGTTCGGCGCAGGTCCTGCGTCTGCAGCAGCCATGAGAGCGGTTGTGGGGCAAGCGGGGCGAAGGATCACGGTGCGGCCGCTTCCGGCGGCGCGTCGGGCGTGATGGGCTCGTAGACGCCTACGGTGAGACGGTCATCGTTGTCCAGGCGGGCCGCGGCCGCCTGCACGTCTTCGGCTGTGACCGCCTCGATGCGCTCGCGGTAGCGCGCGAAGAGCGTCCAGTCGCCCACGGCGATGGCCTCGTTGAGCTGCGCCACGACCGAGAACGGCCCGTCACGCGCGAAGGCCTCCTCGGCCACGACCTGCCGGCGCGCGCGCGCCAGTTCGGCCGCGGTGATGCCCTTGCGCGCCACCTCGCGCAGCGCCTCGCGCAGCCCTGCCTCCACGTCGGCCGCCGGGGTCCCGGGCGTGAGCGCGCCGTAGAGCAGGAACAGGCCCGGATCGCGCAGGCGCGGATAAAACGCGAACGCGGCAGCCGTGAGGCCGCGATCGGTCAGGCGGCGGAAGAGGCGGCTCGAGTTGCCGTGCGCGAGCACCTGCACGAGCACGTCGAGCGCGTCGGCGTCGCGCTCGAGGCCTGCGGGGGCTTTGTACCCGAGCACGACCGCGCCGAGCTCGCCGGCCTGCCGGATCGTCACGCGGCGCTCGCCGCGCTGCTCGGGCTCGCGCGTGACCGACTCGGGCGCGACGACATCTTCGCCCGGCCCGGCCGGGATGCTCCCGAAGTGCGCGTCGACGAGGTCGAGCACGGCGCGGCGCTCGACCTGCCCGGCCACGCTCACGGTCGCGTTGCAGGGCCAGTAGTACGTGTCGTAGAAGTGGCGCAGGCCCGCCGCCGAGACCGTCTCGACGTCCGAGCGCCAGCCGATGACGGGGTGCCTGTAGGGGTGCGCGAGAAACGCGGTCGCATAGACGGCGTGGATGAGCACGCGCATGGGGTCGTTCTCGCCCCGGTCGAGCTCGTTGAGCACCACCGTGCGCTCGGCCGCGAGGTCGCGCTCGGAGATGCGGGCGCCGCGCATGCGGTCTGCTTCGATCTCCGCCACGAGCCCCAGGTGTTCACTCGGCACGAGCGCGTAGTAGTTGGTGCGGTCGTACCAGGTCGTCGCGTTGAGCTGCGCCCCGACGGCCTGGAGCGTCTCGAAGATGCTCGTGCCCGCCTCGCGGTTGAAGCGCTCGGTGCCCTTGAACATAAGGTGCTCGAGCAGGTGCGTGGCCCCCGTCAGGCCGGCGCCCTCGTTGCGGCTGCCGACGCGGTACGTCACCTGGAGCGCCGCCACGGGCGCGGCGGCCTCGGGCAGCAGCAGCAGCGCGAGCCCGTTGCCGCGGTGACGGTAGGCCTCGATGCGTCCCTCGGCGCGCTCGAACACGAACGCCGGGTGGTCGGTCACCGGACCCGTGTCGGGGAGGGCGAGGGGGGCGGCAGGAACGAGCGTCTCGGACATGGGCGGCGCGGTGGGGGGCGGCTGTACGCAGGGCGGAGAGCGGTGATCCGGAGGCAGAGCGGCTGCGTACAAGGACGCGCAGAACCCGCTCCCCCATGCTACGCCCGCTCGCGTTCGTGCTTCTTCTGGCCGCCTGCGCGCCCGAGACGCCCCCCGAAACTTCCGCCTCGGCGCCCTCGGCCGCGCCGCTCGCTCCGGAGACGCCTCCGCCGCAGGCTGCGCCAGCCGTTCTGCTCGCGCAGGCCGAGACCTTCGCGGCACGCCTAGACAGTCTCGCGGCCCTGCCGGGCGCGCGGGTTCTCTCGGCCGAACAGCCGGCCTCGGCCGAGGCGCCGCCGCGGCGCGTGACGTTCTTCGCCGAGGGCACCGGGCAGCGTATTACGGTCACCGAGCCCGACGACGCGGGCCAGATGACGGGCACGTCGGACTACTACCTCGACGGCAGCGCGCTCGTATTCGTGCGTGCCCCGTTCGCACGCTACGCGTTCGCACGCTACGCGTTCGCACGCTACGCGTCCGCGCAGGACAGCCTCGCCGTCTGGGCCGACGAGCACGGGCGCGTTCTGCACGACCTCCCAGCCTCCGACCGTGCCGCGCGCGCACGCGCCCTCCGCGCCGATGCCGCCCGCTACCGCGCGCTCTTTCCCGAGGACGCGGGCCGCCCCGGACGCGGCCCTGATGCAAAAGTCTCACGCTGAGACTCCGATGCGGACCTAGCTTGCGGGCTGTTTGACTGCCCCGCACGCGATGCCTATCTGGCTTCAGACCGCCCTGCTGCTCACCGTCTCGAACGTGTTCATGACGTTTGCCTGGTACGGGCACCTCGGGCACCTTCGCAACAGTCCGCTCATGGTGGCCGTGCTCGCGGCCTGGAGCATTGCGTTTTTCGAGTACCTCGTGATGGTGCCGGCCAACCGGATCGGCTACACGGCGCTGTCGCTGCCGCAGCTCAAGATCATGCAGGAGGTGATCACGCTGCTCGTGTTCGTGCCCTTCGCCGTGCTCTACATGAAGCAGCCCCTCCGGCTGGATTTCTTGTGGGCCGGCCTGTGCCTGCTCGGCGCGGTCTACTTCATCTTCCGCGCCTGAGCCTGCGTGCCTGCATCCCGCGCGGCCCTCCTGCGTAGCGCGCACCCTGACCCACGGATCTCGCCCGTAGGATTTCGGCATGCCTTCCGCTTCGCCTCCCAACCCGCCCCTGCATCCGGCGCCTGGCGCGCGCCGCGCCGAGCGCTTCCCGCCCGGCGGCCCTCCCGGCCCCGAGAAGCGCGGCACCGAGCGCAAGGGCAGCGTGGCCGGCGCCGCGCTCCGGGCAGGCGGACGCCTGACGGCGCGCGCGGCGCGACGCGCCACGCGCGGCCTGTGGCACGCCACGCGCCGGGCCTACCGCCCCGGGATCGTCCGGCTCAGCCGCGCCCTTCGCGCGCGCGCGCCGCTCCCGCCGCGCGCGCGCGTGGCTCAGGCCGCGCTCGGACTGGCGCAGCGTGGCGCCGCGGGCCTCGGCACCGCCCTCCTGCTGCTCGTCCTGACGGTGCTCGTGCTGTGGCCGCTCACGCCCGGCGCGGGGGCGCTCCGCACGGCCCATGCCGCGCAGCCGGCCATCGCCGTCTCCGCCGACGGCGTCGAGCTGACGCGCTTCGACCGGCTCAACCGCGACTGGGTCGCCCTCGAGGACGTGGCGCCGCCGGTCATCGACGCGCTCATCGCGACCGAGGATCGCCGCTTCTACCGCCACGGCGGCATCGACTGGTACCGCACGCTCGGCGCGGCCCTGCGCACGGCGCTCGGCGACCGGCAGGGCGGCTCGACGATCACGCAGCAGCTCGCGCGCAACCTCTACCCTGAGGAGATCGGCCGGCGGGCCTCGCTCGGGCGCAAGCTCAAGGAGGCCGTCACGGCAGTCAAGATCGAGGCCGTCCACGACAAAGACGACATCCTCGAAATCTACCTCAACACGGTCCCGTTTCTCTACGAGGCCTACGGCATCGAGATGGCGGCGCGGACCTACTTCGGGCGCTCCGCAGCGACGCTGGACACGACGCAGGCGGCGCTGCTCGTAGGCATGCTCAAGGGCACGAGCTACTACAACCCGGTGCGCAACCCCGAGCGCGCCCTCGAGCGCCGCAACGTCGTCCTGGGCCTGATGGCACGCGAGGGGCACATTCCCCCGCAGCGCCTCGAGGCGCTGCGCGCCGTGCCGCTGCGGCTGCAGTTCGCGCGGCAGCCCGTCCGCCCCAGCCGCGCGCCGCATTTCACCGAGCACGTGCGCGCCGTCGCCGGCGCCTGGGCTGCCCGCAACGGCTACTCGCTCCACGCCGACGGCCTCGTCATCCACACCACGCTCGACTACCGCCTGCAACAGGCCGCCGAGCAGGCCGTGCGCACCTTCGGCGACGCGCTCCAGGCCGTCGCCGACGTCGAGTGGGGGCGCGCGCATGCCGGCCTGCTCGGCCGCACCACAACGCCCTACCAGCGGGCCGCGCGTGCGACCGAGCCGTTCGCGCACTTCTGGGCCGCGCGGCCCGACGTGACGGCGGCCTTCATTCGCGAGTCGGCCGAGTTCGCGCGCGCGCGTGCCGCCGGCGCCGACTCGGCGCGCGCCCTCGATAGCCTCCGCGCCGATCCGGACTTCATGCGCCGCCTCCGCCAGGCCAAGACGCGCCTCGAGATCGGCCTGACGGCCATCGACCCGCGCACGGGCGCCGTACGCGTCTGGGTGGGCGGGCGTGACCTCGCCCGCGGCGGCTACGACCACGTCGCGCGGGCGCAGCGGCAGCCGGGCTCCACGTTCAAGCCGTTCGTGTTCGCACGCGCGCTCGAGGAGGGCTACACCCCGGAGGACCGCCTCCGCGACACCGACGTCGAAATCCTGCTCACCGACGGCTCGACATGGCGGCCCTCCAACGCGGGCACCATCTCGGGCGAGGAGATGACGCTGCGTGCCGCGCTCGAGCAGTCCACCAACACCGTCGCCGCGCAGCTTGTCGAGCGCGTCGGGCCGCGTGACGTGGCGCGCGTGGCACGGCGGATGGGCGTGGTGCAGAGCCGCCTCGAGGCCGTACCCTCGATCGCGCTCGGCACCAGCGAAGTCACGCTGCTCGAGATGACGTCCGCCTTCGCCACGATCGCCGACGAAGGGCGCTACCGCGCGCCGCTCGTGATCTCGCGCATCGAAGACCGCGAGGGCAACGTGCTGGCCACGTTCGAGGCGCCGCCGCGCCAGGCGCTCGCACCGGACGTGAGCCTGACGCTGCTCGACATGATGCGCGGCGTCGTCACGCGCGGCACCGCCCGCCGCGTCCGCAGCGACTTCGGCGTGCGGGGCGACCTCGCCGGCAAGACCGGCACCACGCAAGACGGCGCCGACGGCTGGTTCCTGCTCATGCACCCCGAGCTCGTCGCCGGCGCGTGGGTGGGCTTTGACGACCCGCGCGTCACCTTCCGCTCGACGTACTGGGAGCAGGGCGGCAACAACGCGCTCCGCGTCGTGGGCGACTTCTTCCGCACCGCGCAGCGCCAGGGCCTCGTCTCGCCGCGTGCCGCCTTCCCGCCGGCGCCGGAGATCCAGCGCCGCGGCTTCGTGCACCGCCTCGAGACGTGGATCGCCGACGCGGTCGGCTCGCTGCGCGGCGCGCCTGCCCCGGATGCGCCCCCCTCCTCGGCCGCGCCCGACCGCCCAGACCCGCGCGTTGCGGCAGCACGGGAGGGCGAGCGCGACGCCGAGCGGCAGGCCCGCGACCTGGCCGCTCGCGAGCGGCGCGAGCGGCGCGAGGCCGAGCGCGCGCTCGAGCGCGCCCGCCAGGCCGAGGACTCGCTCCGCACCCTCGTGCTACCGTCTGCGAACGAGCTCCGCCGCCGCCTCCGCGACGCTGAGCGCCTCGCCAGCGATGCCCTCGGCGAAACCAACCCGGCCGTGCGGGAGGCGCTGCGCGCCGCTGCGCAGGCCGCCGCGGACGAGGCGCGCCTCCTGCTCGAGGACATCGAGCGCGGGCGCGTGCAACCGCAGCGCTGACGCGCCGCGGCCTTCCGGTCCCGAATCCGGTCAGCGCGAGCGGCCTTGCTGGGCGGCCTCGGCGTAGCCGGTCATCTCGAGGTAGCCCAGGCCGGAGACCGAGCCCGAGACGGCCACGGCGCCCTCCCAGTAGCGTACCGCCGAGGCCGTATGCTCCTGCGCCTCCAGGCGCGCGGCCACGCGCAGGTCCAGCCCCTCGCCGGGCACGCGCACGCGCCAGCGGACCGGGTAGCGCGCGCCGTCGGGCGCCGCCCACCAGCCCTCGGGCGTGAGCGTGTACTCGCCCGAGGACAGCACGCGGTGCCGGCCGTCGGCCTCGACGAGCAGGCCTTTCGAACGGGGATCGAAGGAGCCATCGGGGCGGCGGAGCTGGTAGACCATCAGGTCGCGCCCGTCGTCGAGGTGAAGCGCGAACCAGTCCCAGCCGACCTGGTCCTCGGCCAGCGCGTTCGTGAACCACTCGCGATCCATCCACGCAAGCCCCTGTACGGCAACGGCTTTTCCGTCTACCGTCACCGTCCCTCGCGCCTCCATGCGCGTGAACGAGAAGTAGTAGGAGGCGTCGCCTGGCCGGTCGCCTTTCTGGCTCAGGCCGCGCTCGCCGTGAAAGGCGATGGGCTTGAGCGGCTGCAGCGTGAGGTCGTAGGCCGCCCCGCCGGCCTCGGCGCGCAGGCGCATCGGGATGGCCTCGCCGACCGTGCGGCCGGGGGCGAGCCGCAAGTCGAGCGGACCGAGCCAGACGCGGAAAGGATCGGCCCGGGCGCCGGCAAGCCCGGCCGCGCCGCGCTCGAGGCGCTCGTCGTGAAAGAAGCGCCCGGCGGCGAGGTCGCTCAGCGCGACGTGCGCGAGGTAGAGCTGGTCGGCGGCCCACGCCGATGCGCGGCCCCGGGAGCGCGCGGCCGGCGGCACGAGCGCGTTCCGGAAGAGCGTGAACTGGAAGCCGTAGTCGCGCGCCGAGCCGTCGGTTGCGCGGAGGTTGCCGGTGAGGTACCACCACTCGGTGCGGAAGTCCGGGTGCGGCCCGAAGTCGTCCGGAAAGACGAAGTCGCGCACGCGGTCGGCGCGGGCATAGCCGGTCGTGTCAGAGGCCATCGCCTCGGCGACCGAGAGGCTGGTCTCGACGGGCGCGCCGGCGCGGTCGCACGCCGCGAGCGCGAGCGCGCCGGCCAGAGCACAGGCGAGGACGGAGGGCTTCATTCTTCGCGGAGGGCGAGGGCGGGATCGGTGCGGGCCATCTGCCAGGCCGGGTAGAGCCCGGCCAGCACGGCCGCGGCGAGCGCGAGCGCGAGCGCCTGCGCGAGCACGGACGGCTCGGCGACGAACGCGAGCGTCCAACCGAACGCGCGCACGTTGACGACGAACACGAGCACGGCCGCCATCGCGAGCCCGAGCGGGACCGCGAGCGCGCCCGCCCACAGGCCCATCAGGCCCGTCTGCACGAGCACCATGCGGCGCAGCTCGGCCGGCGTCAGGCCCTGGGCGCGCAGCACGGCCAGTTCGCGCCGGCGCTCGAGCTGGAGCGCCATCAGGGCCGAGAGCACGCCTACGAACGCCACCACGACGGCCAGCAGGCGCAGGACGGACGTGACGAGGAACGTCTGGTCGAACAGCTCGATGCTGGCCTCGCGGAGCGCGCGGTTGGAGCGGATCTGGAGCTGCTGCCGCCCGGCCGCCGTGGCCTGCGCGGCCGCCACGAGCGCGTCCACGTCCTGCCCCGGTGCGGCCGTGAGCGCCAGGCCCGAGAGGCCCGGGTCGCGAAAGTAGCGGTCGAAGACGGCGTCGTCGAGCAGGGCCGTGCCGAGGTCGGAGCCGTACTCGTAGTAGACGCCGCCGACGCGGAAGGCGCGCGGGCCGCGGTCGGTAGGCAGCGTGACCGAGTCGCCGCGCGTCACGCCGAAGCGGCGCGCGAACGGCTCCGAGACGAGCACGGCGCCGGCGCGCGCGGCGGCGGCGGCCTCCTCGGGCGTGCCCTGCTGGTAGCGGTAGATGGCCGCACGGACGCCCGCGAGGTCGGCCGCGCCCAGGTCGATGGCGCCGCGCTCGGTCTCGAGCGTGCGCGCGCGGAGCGCGTCTACGCCGGCCACGCCCGGCAGGGCCGCCAGGTCGGCTGCCAGCGCCGGGTCGATCACGCCGCCGCCGCGCCGGAACACGAGGCTCGGCGGCGAGATGTAGACGTCGGCGCGGAGGGCGCTGCCGAGCCACTCGACGACCGTCGTGCGGAACGAGGTGATCATCGTACCCACGCCGACGGTCGCGGCCACGGCCACGGCGAGCGCGGCCACCGCCACGGCCGTGCGGCTCAGGCTGGCCGTGATGCCGCGCGCGGCCATCCGCCCAACCGGCCCGAAGAGCCGCCCGGCCAGCGGCGCCATCCCGCGCACGTACTGCCGCGTGAGCCATGGCGCCGCGAGCGCGAAGCCGAGCAGCACGAGCAGCAGCCCGCCGTAGGCCGGCCCGATGCCGCCCGGCAGGCGCAGCATGGCCAGCCCTGCCGCCCCGCACGCGAGGCCGCCGAGCGCGAGCCGCCCCGCGCCCCGGGCCAGACCGGCCTCCTCGGACGAGCGCCGCAGCGCCGAGGCCGGCGGGGCGGTTGTCGCCTCGCGCGCCGGCAGCACCGCCGCCGCAAGCGTGGCCGCGAGCCCGAGCGCGACGCCCTTGGCGAGCGCGGCCGGGTCAGGCGTGAACTCGCGCACGCGCACTACGAAGTACAGGTCGCCGATGGTCTGCGTGACCAGGCGCGTGAGCCCGCTGCCCAGCGCGAGCCCGAGTACGACGCCGAGCATCGCCCCGACGGCGCCCACGGCGAGCGCCTCGAGGAGCACCAGCCGGAACACCTCGCCGCGTGTCACGCCGAGCGCCCGGAACGTCCCGATCAGCCGCCGCCGCTGCACGACCGAGAACGTGACCGTGTTGTAGATCAGGAAAACCCCCACGACGAGCGCGAGCAGGCTGAGCGCGGTCAGGTTGAGGCGAAACGCGGCCGTCATGGTCTCGAGCGCAGCGGCCTGTTCACCGGCCTTGCGGAGAGCTGCCTCGGGCGGGAGCGCGGCCTCGATGCGCGCGCGGAGCGCCTCGCCCTCGGTTCCCTCGGGCAGGATCAGGTCGATGCGCGAGAGGCGCCCGAGGCTGTCGGACGCGCCGGGCGTGCCCGTCAGGCCGAGCCACTCCTGCGCCGTCGCCAGGTCCACGACGAGCAGGTTCTGGAGCGCGCTGCGGCTGCGAGCGTCCTCGGGGGTGATCGTGCCGGCGACGCGCGCCGCGACGGCGCGCCCGTCGGCGCGGAGCGCGAGCGTGTCACCCTCGGCCAGACCGAGCGCGCGGCGCGTCTCGTCCGAGAGGAGCGCCGCGCCGGGCGTGGTCAGGAACGCCGCCAGGTCGAAGCCGTCGCCGGAGCCGACGTAGGGGCGGAAAGCGTCCTCGGCGAAGAGGTCCACGCCGAGCACCTGGAGCACGCGCGCCGAGTCGGCCTCGGGGCGCACGAAGCCGTCGGCGACGGGCGCGGCCTCGCGCACGCCGAGGTCTACGCGGAGCCGGCGGTAGAGGCCGGCCTCGAGCCCTCCCGGTCCTCCGACGACCTGGTGCGTCGCGCGGCCGGTGACGGCCTCGCCCGAGAGCTGAAAGGCACGCGTGGCGCTGGCGTTGGCCAGGTCTACAGCCACCACGACGGCCACGCCCACGGCCACGCCGAGCACCGAGAGCGCGGTCAGCCAGGGGTGGCGGAGGAGGTAGCGGCGGCTGGAGCGGGCAAGCACGACGTGGGCGTAGCAGGCGAGCGGTCGGACGGCGAGCGGCCGGACGGCGAGCGG
>JBKBRC010000010.1:74582-77167 GCA_046292345.1 Rubricoccaceae bacterium | reverse complement strand
CGCTTGGCCTTCTCGACGAAGACCGCGCCGCCGCGCACCCCGCGCTCTACGCCGACTTTGCCGCCGTCGTGCGCCGCCTTCGGCGAGACTGCCCGTGGGACCGCGCGCAGACCCATGACTCGGTCAAGCACCTCACGATCGAGGAGGCGCACGAGCTCGTCGAGGCCATCGACGCCGGGGACCCGGAGGGACTCAAGAAGGAACTCGGGGACTTGTTTCTGCACGTGCTCTTCCACGCGCACATCGCCGAGACCGAGGGCACGTTCACGATCGCCGATGTGATGGAGGCCGCCATCGCCAAGCTCGTCCGGCGCCACCCGCACGTTTTTGGCCGCGTAGCTGTCTCGGGTACGGACGAGGTGCTGCGCAACTGGGAAGCCATCAAGCAGGCCGAGCGCGCGGCGGCGTCCGGCCCGGCGCGCTCAGTGCTGGCTGGCGTCCCGGCGACGCTGCCGGCGCTGCTGCGGGCCGAGCGCGTGCAGGAGAAGGCCGCTGCCGTCGGGTTCGACTTTCCGGATGGGCCGAGCGCCTGGGACAAGGTGCGTGAGGAGCTCTCCGAGCTGGAGGCGCTTGCCTCCGAGGGCGCCGCGCCCGAGGCGCTCGAGGACGAGCTCGGCGACGTGCTCTTCGCGCTCGTCAACTACGCGCGCTTCGTGGGCGTCGTGCCCGAGAACGCGCTGCGCCGGACGGTGGGCAAGTTCACGCGGCGCTTCGCGCATGTCGAGGCGCGCCTGGCCGCGGCCGGCCGCCGGCCGCAAGACGCGTCGCTCGGGGAAATGGACGCGCTCTGGGACGAGGCCAAGCGCGCCGAGCCCGCCCCGGCCGAGCCCCCGCCAGAGGCGCGCGCCGCCCGATGAAGACGCTCGGCAGCCACCTGGCGGTCTACCTGCGCGACCGCGCCGCACGACGCAACCTGCGCGCGCTGGGCAAGCTCGGCCTGCTCTTCATCGCCATCGTGCTGCTCTACACGACGCTCTTCCACGTCCTGATGGCATGGGAGGGACAGGAGCACTCGTGGCTCTCCGGCCTCTACTGGGTGCTCGTCGTGATGAGCACCCTCGGCTTCGGCGACATCACGTTCGCGAGCGACGTCGGGCGGCTGTTCAGCCTGCTCGTGCTGCTCTCGGGCGTGCTGCTGCTGCTGGTCGTGTTGCCGTTCGCGTTCATCCAGTACTTCTACGCACCCTACCTCGAGGCGCGCCTGCGCAACCGCGCCCCGCGGGAGGTGCCGAAGACGCTGCGCGACCACGTGATCGTGGCAGACTACGACGCCATCGGGCGTGCGCTCGCCGAGCGCCTGGCCGCGCGCGACGTGCCGCACGTGGTCGCCCTGGCCGACGCGGCGCAGGCGGCCGAACTCCACTCGGACGGGCACCGCGTCGCCACGGGTGACGTCGGTGACCGCGCGTTTCTCGAGCGTCTCGGCGTGGCGCGTGCGCGCCTCGTGCTCGCCAACGTCTCCGACACCGTCAACACGAACGTAACCCTGACGGTGCACGAGATCTCGCCCGAGGTGCCGATCGCCGCCATCATCGAGCGCGACGAGTCCGAGGACGTGCTCACGCTCGCCGGCGCCACGCACGTGCTGCCGCTGAAGCGGTGGCTCGGCGAGCAACTCGCCAACCGCGTCGGCGGCGCCAATGCGCAGACGAACGTCGTCGGGTACTACCGCGACCTGCTGCTGGCCGAACTGCCGGCGCGGCACACGCCGCTGGCCGGGCGCACGCTGCGGCAGGTCAACCTGCGCGCCATCGCGGGCGTGAGCGCCATCGGCGTATGGGAGCGGGGGCGCCTGCGGCCGGTCCGGCCCGACACGCCGCTCTCCGACGCGTCGGTCCTCGTCGTCACGGGCACGCGCGCGCAGCTCGACCGCCTGGACGACCTGCTGCTCATCTACGACGCCAACCCGCACCCGGTGCTCGTCGTCGGGGGGGGCAAGGTCGGCCGCGCGGCCGTGCGCGCGCTGCAGGACAAAGAGATCGACGTGCACCTGGTCGAGCGCGACCCGTCGCTCTGCGCGCGCATGCGCGGCAAGGTGCCTGTCTTCGAGGGCGACGCGGCCGACTTCGACCTGCTCGCCGCGGCCGGCATCCGCGAGGCGCCCGCCGTCGTGCTCACCACGCACGACGACGCGATGAACATCTATCTCGCCGCCTACTGCCGCGGCCTCAACCCGGACGTGCGCATCGTGAGCCGCATCACGTACGAGCACAACGTGGAGGCCGTGCACCGCGCCGGGGCCAACTTCGCGCTCAGCTACACCGCGCTCGGCGTCGAGTCGGTGATGGCGCGCGTGGAGGGGCGGGAGCTCAACCTGCTCGGCGCAGGCCTGGCGCTGCACACGCTCCCGCTGCCGCGCGCGCTCGCCGGGCAGACGCTGGCCGAGAGCGGCATCGGCGAGAAGACCGGGCTGCTCGTGCTGGCCGTACAGCGCGGCGAGGACGTGATTGCCAACCCGCCGCCAGACACGCGCCTGCACGAGGGCTCCGATCTGATCGTCCTCGGCGACGCCGAGCAGCGCGCGCGCTTCGCCGAGGCGTTCGCGTAGCCGAAGCCTTCGCGTAGCCGAAGCCTTCGCGTAGCCG
>JBKBRC010000010.1:69406-74482 GCA_046292345.1 Rubricoccaceae bacterium | reverse complement strand
GCTGTGGAGCGGCTACCTTGTGGTCCCGGTACCGCTTTTCTCGCACTCCATGGACGCTCCCGTCGCCACGCTCCGCGCGCCGCGCGGCACCGAACGCACCTGCAAAGGCTGGCACCAGGAGGCCGCCCTCCGCATGCTGCTCAACAACCTCGATCCGGAGGTGGCCGAGCGCCCCGAAGACCTCGTCGTCTACGGCGGCTCGGGCAAGGCTGCGCGCGACTGGCCCAGCTTCCATCGCATCGTCGAGACGCTCCGCCGGCTCGGCGACGACGAGACGCTCCTCGTGCAGTCAGGCAAGCCTGTCGGCGTGTTCCGCACGCACGACGAGGCCCCGCGTGTGCTGCTGGCCAACAGCCATCTCGTGCCGCGCTGGGCGACTTGGGACGAGTTCCGCCGCCTCGAGGCGGCCGGCCTCACGATGTACGGCCAGATGACGGCCGGCTCGTGGATCTACATCGGATCGCAGGGTATCCTGCAGGGCACGTACGAGACGTTCGCCGAGTGCGCCCGGCAGCACTTCGGCGGCTCACTCGCGGGCCGGCTCGTCGTCACGGCCGGGCTGGGCGGGATGGGCGGCGCGCAGCCGCTCGCGGCGACCATGAACGGCGCGGCCTTCCTGGGCGTGGACGTAGACCCCGAGCGCATCCGCCGCCGCGTCGCTACGGGCTACTGCGACCGGATGGAGACCGACCTGGACGAGGCGCTTGACCTCGTGCTCGGTGCCCGGGCGCGCGGCGAGGCGCTCTCGGTCGGCCTCGTGGGCAACATCGCCGAGGTGCTCCCCGCGCTCGTCCGCCGCGGAGTGGACGTGGACGTCGTGACCGATCAGACGAGCGCCCACGACCTGCGCGTGGGCTACGTCCCGCCCGGCTACGCGCTCGCCGGTGCCGAGGCCTTCCGGCAGCGCGACCCGGAGAGCTACGAGGCGGCCGTGCTCGACGCGATGCAGGTGCACGTGCAGGCCATGCTGGACCTCCAGGCCGCCGGCGCCGTCGTCTTCGACTACGGCAACAACCTCCGCGGGCAGGTCGCCGACCGCCGCGGCATGGCCGAGGCGTTCGAGATCGAGGGCTTCGTGCCGCGCTTCATCCGCCCGCTCTTCTGCCGCGGCTCGGGCCCGTTCCGCTGGGCCGCGCTCTCAGGCAACCCCGCCGACATCGCCGCCACCGACCAGGCGATGCTCGAGCTCTTCCCCGACAGGGAGCCGCTCGCCCGGTGGATCCGCATGGCCCGCGAAAAGGTGCGCTTCCAGGGCCTGCCGGCGCGCATCTGCTGGCTCGAGTACGGCGAGCGCGCCGAGGCCGGCGCCCGCTTCAACTGGCTCGTCGAGACGGGCCGCGTGGAGGCGCCGCTCGTGATCGGGCGTGACCACCTGGACTGCGGCTCGGTCGCCAGCCCCAACCGAGAGACCGAGGGCATGATCGACGGCTCGGATGCCGTTGCGGACTGGCCGCTCCTCAACGCGCTCCTCAACACGGCCTGCGGCGCCTCGTGGGTCAGCCTGCACCACGGCGGCGGCGTCGGCATCGGGTACTCGGTCCACAGCGGGATGGTCGTCGTAGCCGATGGCTCGGCGTCGGGCGCGCGGCGCCTCGAGCGCGTGCTCACCGCCGACCCCGGCACGGGCGTCATGCGTCACGCCGACGCAGGCTACGACGAAGCCATCCGCACGGCGCGGGAGCGGGGGGTGGATCTGCCGTCGGTGAGGTAGGGAGGAAGCCGCGACGACGGAAGCGCAAGGCGGCGACGACGATGTGCGGCAGGGAGTCCGGGAGGTTCCCGGGCCCGGCCGAATGACGGCGAGCCGAGTGCGCTGGAACGCTCCCGTCCGAAAATCTCCCGCTCCTCCGACAGGACCTCCCGCTCCTCCGACGGGACCTCCCGCTCCTCCGATGCTCCGCCTGCCCACCCTCTACGCCGACCTCGCCGCGCGCCTCGACGCGCTCGCCGCCGACGCCTCCGCCGTGGACGCTTCCCGGCGCGTCGTGGACGCCGCGCTGGCCGACGGGGAGACGTACTACGGGATCAACACAGGCTTCGGCGCGCTCGCTCGGCAGCGGATCGGGCCGGACGCGCTCGACGCGCTCCAGGAAAACCTGCTGCTCAGCCACGCCGTCGGGCTCGGAGTGCCCGTGCCGGAGCCCGTCGCGCGGCTCATGCTCGGGCTCAAGGTGCACGCGCTCGGACGCGGCTTCTCGGGCGTCTCGCGCGCCGTCTTCGACCGCCTGCTGCTCATGGCCCGGCGCGGCCTCGTGCCGGTCGTGCCGAGCCGCGGCAGCCTCGGCGCCTCAGGCGACCTGGCCCCGCTGGCACACCTGGCGCTGCCGCTCATCGGGCGCGGCGAGGTGTGGCGTGCCGGCCAGCCAGCCCCCGCCGCCGACGTGCTTGCCGCCGAGGGGCTCGCGCCGGTTCGCCTGCGCGCCAAGGACGGGCTCGCGCTCATCAACGGCACGCAGTTCATGGCCGCCTACGGCGCCTACGTGCTCGAGCGCGCCGGCCGCCTCGCCCGCACGGCCGACCTCGTGGCCGCGATGAGTCTCGAGGCGCTGCAGGGCAGCGCTCGCCCCTTCGACGCCCGCATCCAGGACGTGCGGCCGCACCCCGGGCAGGCTGCCGTGGCCGAGAACGTGCGCCGCCTGCTCGCGGGCAGCGAGATCCTCGAGAGCCACCGCCACTGCGGTAAGGTGCAGGACCCGTACTCGCTCCGCTGCGTACCGCAGATCCACGGCGCGAGCCGCGACGCCCTCGCGCATGCCGCGGCGGTCGTCGAGCGCGAGATCAACAGCGTTACCGACAACCCGCTCGTGTTTCAGGAAGGCTCGCCGGCCATCGTCTCGGGGGGCAACTTCCACGGGCAGCCGCTCGCGCTTGCGATGGACTACGCCGCGCTCGCGCTCGCCGAGTTCGCCTCGGTCGCCGAGCGCCGGCTCTACCTGCTCCTTGAGGGCCACGATGGGCTACCGGTCTTCCTCATGCGCGAGACCGGCGTCAACTCCGGCTTCATGATGCCGCAGTACACGGCCGCCGCGCTCGTCTCAGAGAACAAGGTGCTCTCGCATCCGGCCTCGGTAGACTCGATCCCGTCGAGCCGCGGACAGGAAGACCACGTCTCGATGGGCAGCATCAGCGCCGTCAAGCTCTACCAGGTGATGGAGAACGCCGAGCGCGTGCTGGGGCTGGAACTGATGGCGGCCGCGCAGGCGCTCGACTTCCGCGCGCCGCTCCGGCCGGGTCGGGGCGTCGAGGCCGCGCACGCGTTCGTCCGGTCGCGCGTGACGCACCGCGAGGCCGATGCCGACTTCGCGGCCGACATGGCGCGCTGCATCGAGGCGGTGGCGGAGGGCGCGCTCCTCGCCGCGGCCGAGGCCGAGACCGGCCTGCTCGTCTGACGCTCCGGGCGGCCGGGCAAGACCGCCGGGCGCGGCCTCACGAGGCCGCGTCTGCAGAGGTGCCGAGCAGCTGCGACGCCTGCCCCACGAGGCCGTACGCGATCGAGCGCAGGCCGTACCCGTCCGCGACGCGCACGAACGGCTTGCCGAGCGCCCTGCAGTCCTCGCGGAGGTCGCCGAAGCAGTGGCTCGAGTAGCGGATGAGCTGGACGACCGCGGCCACGTCCTGCCGCGCCACGGCGGCGCGCAGCGGCGCCGGCGACTGGTGCGCGCGCGTCTGCGGCCAGAGCACTTCGCGCAGCCCGAGCGCCTGCCGCAGGCGCTCCGCGGCCCGGGGCACGGGCACGCCGCCGACGAGGTAGAGCGTGCGTCCGGCCACCAGGCTACGGGCCTTGGCGATGAGCGGGCTGTCCGCCGGGACGTCCTGGCCACCGAGCGCGCCGCCGAGCACGTCGTCCGGCGCGTCGTCGGACGCGGCGGCTGCGTCCTGGTCGAGGTAGGCCAGCACGCTCGCGTAGAAGGCAGGCAGCGCCTCGGTGGGGCGGGGCAGGAAGTCGTAAGCGGGCAGGAGCAGCTCGCGGAGGTCCCTGTGCGAGGCCGGCAGGCCCGACTCGCCAGCCTTGCAGATCTTGGCGACGAGGCGCTCCCGGTGATACGCTTCGTGGAAGGCGTGGTCTACGTTCTCGATGAGCTGCTTCGCATGGTAGCAGACGGCGCGGAGCAGCTTCGCTTCCTCTTTGCGGCGCGCCGCGAGCGCGGCGAGGGCGTCGAGCTTGCTACGGCACGCGTCGAACGAATCGGGCGGAGCCATCGCTCTGACCGTGAGGCAACGCTCCTGATAGATTTGGTGCCGGTAGGTGAGGTGACGCAGCCAGGCGTGGAGGTCGCGCGCGTCGGGGTCGGCCTTGAGGCTGTCGGTGGCCTGCGCCTGTGCGATCCGCTGCGCGAGCAGCGACGAGGCATGGCTGGCCGCGTCGACGACGCGCTTCTGCACGGCGCGCGGGGCGTCCGGGATATGTTTGTGCAGCAGGTCGGCGGCGTCGGCGGCAGCTTCGTAGAGGCGCGCGAGGCCGCCGGCGTCGGCCCGCGGCGGAGCGTCGAGCATCCAGAGGCGGGTCGTCAGACGGCGCGCCTCGGACACGAGCGCCTGAGGTGCCTGCTCGGACCGTCCCGGTGCGGCGCAGGCGCGCGCCTTGAGGCGCATCCGCTCGGCGAGCAGCGGGAGCGTCGCCGGGGGGTGCTGCAGTTCGTCGGCAGGGGCCGGCGAGGGCTGGGGCGCCTCGGCGGCGGCGAGCCAGTCGCACCGATCTCGCAGCGCCGCCAGGTGCTCGGCGAGCAGCGCGTCTGTCTCCGGCGCGTCTGTCTCCGGCGCGGCGCAGCTGAATACGATGGCCGGCTCGGCGAGGCCATCGCCGCCGGCCAGGAGCTGGGGTGCCTCCGAGAGCCTCTCCGGATCGTCCCCGCCCAGGACCGGTGGTCCCGCGGCCGCGCCTTCGCGCCTCCCGTCCGACACCTCGGCCGGCGCCTGCTCGAGCGCGTCGGCGATCCGGCGTAGGTGGCGCGCGCAAAGGGTCCGCGCACCAGGTAGCGCGAGCAACTCGTCTGCAAAGCGCGTCACGAGCGCGAGGGACGCGGTGCCGGGCGGTATCGGCATCGTAGATGCCGGTGTGGAAGCGGGCGCGGATGC
>JBKBRC010000010.1:23412-69306 GCA_046292345.1 Rubricoccaceae bacterium | reverse complement strand
GATGCCGGTGTGGAAGCGGGCGCGGATGCTGTTGAGGAAACAGGCGCGGATGCTGGCAAAGAAACAGGCGTCTTCATGGCTGATATTGTTGTGGCTCGTGGTGCAGCACGAATACCGGAAGGACCTGCTGAGAAACGGAGCATGCTCGGATGCCCCCTCGATGAGTAGAAAAAAAGCGCGCTCCGTGGCAAAGAAGGACATAGATTGTCCGCTGCCCACGCGCCTCCCATGACCGTCCTGGAAGACATTGCCGTGCTGGCCACGCCCGTTGCCGGCGACCCGCCCAACACGGTGCGCGAGACGCCCGACGCGGCGCTCGTCTGGGAGGGCGACACAATCCGCTGGGTGGGACCGCGCGCCGCCCTGCCGGCCGCCTTCGCCCGAGCGCACCGCGTGTCGGCCGGGGGGCGGCTCGTCGTGCCCGGCCTCGTAGACGCCCATACGCACCTCTGCTTTGGCGGCTGGCGCGCCGACGAGTTCGCCAAACGCCTGCGCGGGGCCGACTACCGCGCCGTCGCCCGGCGCGGCGGCGGCATCGCCGCGACGATGCACGCGACGCGCGCCGCCTCCGAGGCTGACCTGGCGGCGCGCGGCGCCGGGTTCCTCGCGGCCATGCGCCGGCTCGGCGTGACGACGGCCGAGGTCAAGAGCGGCTACGGCCTCTCGCTCGAGCACGAGCTGGCCGCGCTCCGCGCCTACCGCCGCCTCGCCGCCGCGCAGCCGACGCGCCTCGTGCCGACGTGCCTCGCGGCGCACATCGTCCCGCCCGAGTTCGCTTCAGACCGCGCCGCCTACGTCCGCTTGCTCACCGACGCGCTGCTGCCGGCCGTTGCCGCCGAGGGGCTCGCCCGCTACGCGGACGTGTTCGTCGAGGAGACGGCCTTCTCGCCCGACGAGGCGCGCGCGATCCTGGACGCCGCCGCGCGCCTCGGGCTGGGCGCCAAGCTGCACGTAGACCAACTCGGCGAGGGGGGCGGCGCCGAGCTCGCCGTGGCGCTCGGCGCCGCGAGCGCCGACCACCTCGAGCGCGTCTCCGCCGCCGGCATCCGTGCCCTCGCGGCTTCGGCCACGGTCGCCGTGACACTGCCCATCGCCGCGCTCTACCTCGGCACCCCGTTCGCGCCCGGCCGCGCGCTCGTCGATGCCGGCGCCGCCGTGGCCGTCGCAACCGACTTCAACCCGGGCTCGGCGCCCTCCTACGATCTGCACCTGGCGCTGCTGCTCGCCTGCACGCGGCAGCGGATGACCCCCGCCGAGGCGCTCGCCGGAGCCACGCTCGTCGCCGCGCGCGCCATCGGGATGGCGGCCGAGGTGGGCTCGCTCGAGCCCGGCAAGAAAGCCGACCTCGCCGTTCTGGACGCGCCAGACCTCGGCTTCTGGCTCTACCACTACCGCCCCGGCACGTGCGTGCGCACGGTGATCGGCGGGCAGACGGTCTGGCAGGCGCCCGCCGAGCCGTACGTGCCATGACGCCCGCCCCCGAGCCGCACGGCGTCCCCGCCCCGGCCACCGCCCCGGAAGACCCGCGCCTCGGGCACTGGCTCGCCGCGCAGGCCGACCCCGCCCGGGCCGAGGTGGTGCTCGTCGGCTTTCCGTCGGACGCCGGCGTTGGGCGCAACGGCGGGCGCGTGGGCGCCGCGCACGGGCCGCGCGCCCTCCGCGAGGCGCTCTACCGGCTCACGCCCGACGCCCGTCTGGGCGCGCGCTTCACCGGCCTGCTCGCCCATACTGCCGACGTCGGCGACGTGCCGGTTTCCGGTGACGTGGAGGCCGATCAGGCGGCGCTCGGGCGGACAATTGCACCGTGGCTCGCGGCCGGCAAGACGGTCGTCGTGCTCGGCGGCGGGCACGAGACGGCGTTCGGGCACCTGCTCGGCTACGGCGCGGCGCGCCCAGACGTGCTCAACCTGGACGCGCATCTGGACGTCCGGCCCGTCGGGGCCGCCGGCGCGCACTCGGGCTCGCCGTTCCGGCAGGCGCTTGAGACCGGGCGCGTCGGGCGCTACACCGTGCTCGGCGCGCAGCCGCACAGCGTCGCCGCTGCGCACGCCGCTTTCGTGGAAGCACGCGGCGGACGCGTCGTCTGGCGCGAGGCGGCCACGCCGGGGCGCCTGGCCGAAGAGGTCGCAGCCCTCGCGCGGCCCACGCTCGCCACGCTCGACCTCGACGCCGTGCGCGCCGCCGACGCGCCGGGCGTGAGCGCGCCCAACCCGGACGGGCTCGCCGAGGCCGACTGGCTCGCCGCCGCCGAGGCGCTCGGGCGCAGCCCGCACGTCCGCTCGCTCGACATCGTCGAACTGTGCCCGCCGCACGACGTAGACGGTCGCACGGCCCGTCTGGCAGCGCTCACCGTGTGGCGGTTTCTGCGCGGGCGGGCAGAAGATCAGAAGCGGGCGTCCCGGGCGATTCGCTTCGCGTCGCGGTAGACGCGCCGGGCCTCTTCGTGGTCTGCACGGGCGGCGTCGCGGATCCGCCGGAGCTCCTCGCGCGCCTCGTCCGAGGCGTGGCGGTACTCGCGGCGGGCTTCGCGGTAGCCCTTCCGGGCGTCACGCCTGGCACGGCGGGCCTCGTGCGCCGAGAGCGGGCACGGGCCCTCCGCGACGCGTCCGCGGCGCGTCTCGCGTTCGGCGATGTAGCGCGCGAGCGTCTCCGTCTGACCGCCGCGGCACACCTCGACGCGCTCCGTTACAGCAAGGACGACGCGGCTGACAGGGGCGCTGAACGCGCGATAGAGATGCAGGCCGACGAGGACGATCAGGATCAGGTAAAGGATTCGCAAGACGACGGCAGGATGAAGTGGGCAGGCTCGAGGCGACGCGCGGAGCCGGGGGGACGCCGCCGCCGCGGCCCGAAGGGCTACGGAGACCGAAGGGCTACGGAGACCGAAGGGCTACGGAGGGCGGTCCCACAAGGTTGTGCGCGCTGGTGCGTCCTGACCCGAATTTCTTGCCGTGCCGGCTCGCCCCGGCGTGCGGGCTACCTTGTGCCCTTTCATCAGAACCGCCCACCAGCACTGCCGCCCGTGTCTCTCGCTGATCGCACGGCTCCGAGCCCACCCCCCGAGAAGCCTTCCGCGCCCGCGCCGCGGGCGCCTGGTCTTCGCGTGCCGCACACGCTCGTGCTGCTCTTCGGCATCATGGTGCTCGCGTGGGTGGGAACGTGGCTGCTGCCGCAGGGCGCGTTCGACCGCGTGCCGAACGAGGCCGGGCGGATGGTCGTCGTGCCCGGCTCCTACGCCCCGGCCGCCGAGCGCGTCGCGCTGCCGGTGTGGGCGCTCTTCACCGCCGTCCCGCGCGCGATGGCCGACGCGCAGGCAATCATCTTCTTCCTGCTCATCGTGGGCGGCGCGATTGCCGTGCTGCGCGCGACGGGCACCATAGACGCGCTGCTCGGCGCGCTGCTGCGGCGCATCGGGCACAGCCCGGCGCTTCTCATCGCGCTCGGCACGACGGTGTTCGCCATCGGCTCCTCGCTGCTCGGCGCCTCGACCGAGTACATCCCGTTCGCGGCCGTGCTCGTCGCGCTCTGCCTCGCCATGCGGATGGACGCCATGACGGCCATCGGCATCATGGTCGTCGGCTACGGCATCGGCTACGGCGTGGCCGTCCTGAACCCCTACACGGTCATCGTGGCGCAGGGCATCGCCGAGGTGCCGCCGGTCTCGGGGCTCGGCTACCGCCTGGCGCTCTTCGTGCCGTTCGTCGCCATCGGCGTGCACCACGTCTGGGCGTATGCGCGGCGCGTGCAGCGCGACCCGCAGCAGAGCCTGCTCGCGGGCGTGGCGCCGGTCGTGGCCGAGCCCGAGGGCGGCTACCCCGCGCTGACGGGGCGCCACCTCGTTATCACGGCCGTGACGGCGCTCGGCATCGGCGCGATGGTCTACGGCATTCCCGTGCAGGGCTGGTACCTCGTGGAACTGGGCGCGATCTGGCTCGCCGTGGCGCTCGTCGCCGGGCTGGTGGGCGGGCTCGGGATGGACGGCACGGCCAAGCGCTTCGGCGCGGGCGCGAGCGAGCTGGCCATCGTGGCGCTGCTCGTGGGCTTCGCGCGCTCGATCGCGCTCCTGCTCGAGGACGGCATGGTGCTCGACACGCTCGTGCACGCGCTCTCGCTGCCGCTGCAGCAGGTCCCGACGGCTCTCGCAGCCGTCGGTATGTTTCTGATGCAGACCGTGCTCAACTTCTTCATCCCCTCGGGCAGCGGGCAGGCCTTCGCCACGATGCCCATCATGGCCCCCCTCGGCGACGTCGTGGGCGTGAGCCGGCAGACGGCCGTGCTCGCGTTCCAGTTCGGCGACGGTTTCTCGAACATGATTCTGCCGACCAACATCGTCCTGATGGCCATCCTGGGCGTGGCCGGCATCCCGTACGACCGCTGGGTGCGCTTCATGCTGCCTCTGATGGGCAAGCTGCTCGTCGCAGCCGCGCTCGCGCTCGTCGTGGCCGTGCTGATCGGTTACAGCTGATCGGTTACAGCTGATCGGTTACAGTGATCTGCGACGCCGCTCTCGTGGAGCGGGCGCCGCGTCAGGCGATGAGCGCCGTGTCAGGCGATGAGCCCCTGCACCTCGCCCTGCGGACCGACCACGGAGTCGGGCGTGCCGTTGTCCCGCGTGCCCTCGCCCTCGGTGCCGTTGCGTTCGGTGCGCGTCCCCCCGGCCGGGCGCGCGCGCTCGAGCGCCGCGGCCGGGCCGAGCGTGAACAGCGCCGTCGCCCACGTGAGCCCCGCGCCGAAGCCGACGAGCGCAAGCGTGTCGCCCACGCGCGCGCGGCCCTCCGACAGGGCCTCCGAGAGCGCGATCGGGATGCTCGCCGCCGACGTGTTGCCGTAGCGGGCCACGTTCATCACGACCTTCTCAGGGGGGAGGCGGAGCGTCTCGGCCGCGTACTCGATGATGCGCGCGTTGGCCTGGTGCGGCACGAAAAGAGCGATGTCCTCGGGCGAGAGGCCAGCCTTCTGCATCACGCGCGCGAGCGAGGCGCCCATCGTGGTCGTGGCAAACTTGAACACCTCGCGGCCGTTCATGCGCAGGTAGTGCCGGCGTTCGTCGACGACCTTCTGCGAGACCGGCTCAGCCGTGCCGGGCGAGTAGGCGATGACGGCCTCGGCGCCGGCCCCGTCCGAGCCGAGCTCGAAGGCGCGCAGACCGCAGTCGGCCTCGGTGGCCTGCAGCACGACCGCGCCCGCGCCGTCGCCGAAGAGCACGCACGTCGTGCGGTCCTCGAAGTCGAGGTTTTTGGAGATCACCTCGGCGCCGATGAGCAGGATCGTCTCGCAGGCGCCAGCCCGGATGAACTGCTCGGCCGTGACGAGCCCGTAAACGAAGCCGGTGCAGCCGACGAGGAGCGTCATCGCACCGGCGCGCGTGGCGCCGAGCGCGTGCTGGACCTGGCTCGAGACGGGCGGCGTGAGGTAGTCCGGGCTGGACGTGGCCACGAGGACCAGGTCTACGTCGGCAGCCTCGACGCCGGCGCGCGCGAGCGCGCGCCGGCCGGCCTCGACGCACAGGTGGCTCGTGGCCTGGTCCTCCCGCACGAAGTGCCGCTGCTCGATGCCGCTGCGCGTGCGGATCCACTCGTCGGACGTGTCGATGATCTGCGCGAGGTCGTCGTTGGTGACGACGCGCTCGGGGGCATAGTGCCCCCATCCGGTGAGGGCGGCGTGCAGTCGGTTCATGGCGGCGGGCGTCGGAGGGCGGGAAAATAACCGTTTTGCGGCATATGCCCGGAAGCGGTTCCGGGGCCGCGGCGCAGCCGCGCCGCTTCGGCGGAGGACGTGTGAACAAAATCTTACGGCGGCCTTGCGTAGGAGCAGGCTGTGCGTTTTATTGGAAAAAACGGTCTGATCAGTTATTTCGATGATCTCCCGTACGCCCCCGTTCCTCGTGGCCGTCCTCGCCGTCCTGCTCGGCGCCGGCGTGCCGAGCCTGCCGGGCGCTGCGCAGACGGCAGGCTACGCCGATGCCGGCGGCGTCCGGCTCTACTACGAGCTCCACCGCCCTGCCGGCCCGCCGGCCGAGGCCACGCCGGTCGTCCTCGTGGGCGGGCTCGGATCGGGCACGTGGCAGTGGGAGCAGCAGGTGCCGGCCCTGGCCGCGCAGCGCCCCGTGCTCGTGTTCGAGAACCGCGGGGCAGGGCGCTCCGAGGCGCCCCCGGGGCCCTACACGGCCGCGCAGCTCGCCGATGATCTCGCAGCGTTGCTGGACGCGCTCGGCCTCGGGCGCGTGCACGTCGCAGGGGCATCGCTGGGCGGCTTCGTCGCGCAGGAGTTCGCGCTGCGGTACCCGGAGCGTCTGGATCGTCTGGTGCTCGTAGCCACGAGTGCCGGCGGCGCCGCGCACGTGCCGGCCGCGCCGGCCGACCTCGCCCTGCTCTTCGCCACCGACCCCGACCCCGCCGCGCAGATTCGGCTTCGGCTTCCGCTCGCGTTCACCGAGGCGTTTCTGGCAGACTCGGCGGCCGTGGTGCGGCTGGTCGCGCAGCGGCTCGAGCACCCGCAGTCGGCGCAGGGCTACCTGGCGCAGGCGGCCGCCGGGGCCACGTTCGACGCGGCCGGGCGCGTGGGGCGCATCGCGGCGCCGACGTTTGTCGCGCACGGCATGGCCGATCGGCTCGTACCCGTCGCCAACGCGCATCGGCTTCTGGAAGCGCTCCCGGAGGCGGTCCTCCGGCTCTACCCCGGCGGGCACCAGTTTTTCGTCGAGGCTCCCGAGGCGTTCAACGAAGACCTGGTGGCCTTCCTCGCCGGCTGCGCGCTCCCTTGACCCCCGACCTTCCCACGCTGCCCCACATGGAAGATTTCCGCCAGCTTCTCACCGAGGACTTCGGCCAGGGCTACGTCCGGTTCGGCCACAGCGAGCTCATGGGCCGCGTCGTCGGCCTGCTGCTTGCTACCGTCGAGCCGCTCTCCGAGGAGCAGATCGCCGCGGCGCTGCACGTGAGCAAGAGCCCGATCAACCAGATCACGCGCCGCCTCGAGGAGCTGAGCCTCGTGCGCCGCGTGCGCCTCAGAGGGGACCGCCGCTACTACTACCAGATCGCCGAGCACGTCTTCCTGACGGCCGGCGTGAACCAGTACCGGCTGTACGAGCAGACGCTGCAGGTGGCCAACACCCACCTCGGGCACGCGCTGCGCGCCTTCGCGCAGGCCGAGGGCGACCGGCGGGCCGAGCTGCGGGTCATCTGCGAGCGCCTGATCCGCATGCGCGAGTTCCACCTCCGCATGATCGAGGCGTACCGCCGCTTTGTCGACGACTGGCGCGCCACCGAGGGGACGCTGCCCTCGGTAGAGGACTACCTCGCCACCTGGGAGCAGAAGCCGCTCCCCGGTTACTCCCTGGAAACGATCGCCACCTGGCCGGGCTGACCGATGCTCTTCGACGAAAAAACCGTCCTCGTCACCGGCGCGGCGTGCGGCATCGGCCGTGCAACCGCCGTGGCGTTCGCCCGCGAGGGCGCCCGCGTCGTGCTGACCGACATCAACACCGCAGCCGGCGAGGCCGCCCTGCAGGCCGTCGCCGAGGCCGGGGGGGAAGCGCACTTCCATGCTCTCGACGTTACCGACGCGGCGGCCGTCGCGCGCGTCTTCGCGGACATCCACGAAGCCTTCGGCCGGCTCGACGTGCTCGTCAACAACGCCGGCATCGTGCAGGACGCGCGCCTGGTCAGGATGACCGAGGCGCAGTGGGACCGCGTCGTGGAGGTGAACCTCAAGGGGGTGTTTCTGTGCGGGCAGGCCGCGGCCCGGCGCATGGTGGAGCAGGGCAGCGGCGTCATCCTGAACGCCTCATCCGTCGTCGGGCTCTACGGCAACTTCGGGCAGAGCAACTACGTCGCCACGAAGGCTGGCGTCATCGGCATGACGCGGACGTGGGCGCGCGAGCTCGGGCCCGAGGGCGTGCGTGTCAACGCGGTCGCACCTGGCTTCATCGGGACTGAGATCATCCGCGAGATGCCCGAGAAGGTTCTGGCGATGATGGCTGAGCGGGCGCCGCTTGGGCGCATCGGCCGCCCCGAGGACATCGCAGAGGCCTACGTCTTCCTGGCCTCTGACCGGGCGGCGTTCATCACCGGCGCCGTCCTCTCCGTAGATGGCGGCCTGGTCATCTGATGACTCCTCCCCTCTATCTAACCCGGCACGACGCGCCGCCTGCGCTCCCGGAATCGCCGTCCGACGCAGACGGCACGTTCGTCTGCGCGGGGAACGTCCGCCTGTGGGTCGAGCGCGAGGGGAGCGGCCCGCCGCTGCTGCTCGTGCCGGGACTGGGCTCAGGCACATGGCTCTGGGCGCGCTCGCGCGCGGCCCTCGGCGCGCGCTTCTCGCTCGTCATGCCGGAGCTGCGCGGCAGCGGGCGCTCAGACAAGCCCGACGAGCGCTACAGCGTCGCGGGCTTTGCCGAAGACCTCGTCGCCGTGCTCGACGCGTACGGCATCGCCCGCGCGCACGTCCTCGGCGCGTCCATGGGCGGTTTCGTCGCGCAGTACCTCGCGGCCACCCGTCCCGACCGCGTGGACCGCCTCGTGCTCGTGGGGACGGCCGTGGGCGGGCAGAACCAGATCGGCCCCTCGGGGGACGTCCTCGCGCGCACCGTGCGGCCGCGCGGGCGTACGCGCCGGGAGCGCCTCGAAGACGGCTACGCGCTCAGCTTCAGCGACGCGTTCCGCCGCGGGCACCCGGCGCTGCTGGATTTCATCACGGCGTGGCGGCTGGCCTACCCGCAGCCCGAGGCGGCCTACTACCGCCAACTGCTCGGCGCCAACGCCTACGACGGCGCCCGCTGCACGCCGCGCATCGCCGCGCCCACGCTCGTCTGCGCCGGCGAGGAAGACCCGCTCGTGCCCCGCGCCAACGCCGAGGTTCTCGCCGCGCTGCTCCCCGACGCGCGCGTCCGTGTCTTTCCCGGGCGTCATCTCTTCTTCTGGGAGCACGCCGACGCCTTCTCGGAAGCCGTCCTTGAGTTCCTCGGGGACGATTCTACCGGTGACGTCTGACCATGCGCCCCGGAGACTACCTCTCGTGGCGGGCCGCCGCCCATCCTGACCGCCTCGCGCTCGTTGACGTGCGCGAAGGGCTCCGCCTCTCGTACGGGGCGCTTAACGCACGGGCCGATCGCCTGGCGCGGGCACTGCGCGAGGCGGGGGTGGGCCGCGGCGACCGGGTGGCGCTGCTGGCCCCCGACGGCGTGGCGCACTTTGACCTCTTCTTTGCCTGTGGCAAGCTCGGCGCGGTCTCGGTGCCGCTCAACCGCCGCCTCGCTCCCGCCGAGCTCCGCGCCCAGCTGGCCTGCGCTCGCCCGGCGCTCACGCTTGCTGCCGACGTCGACCCGGAAGCGCTTCCCGGCGCGCGCGCGTGGCGCGCGCTGCTCGCCTGCGCGGAGGCGCTCGGCGGTGACGAGCCCGTCTGGTGCGACGCGCTCCCGCTCGAGGCGACCGCGTGCCTGCTCTTCACCGGGGGGACGACAGGCGCTCCGAAAGCGGCACAGATCAGCCACCGGCAGGTCGTCTTCAACGCGTTCAGCACGGCCCTGGCCGACGTCCGAGAAGAGGACGTCTACCTGAACGTGTTCCCGCTCTTTCACGCCGGCGGCCTCTTTGCCTTCAGCGTGCCGCTGCTGCTGCTCGGCGGCGCGGTCGTGCAGGTCCCGCACTTTGACGCGGATGCCGTGCTGCGCCTGCTCGCCGACGAGCGCGCGACCCTGTTTGCCGGAGTCCCGACGGTGTTTGCGCGCCTGGCAGAGGCCGAGACGTGGGAGCGGGCGGATCTCAGCTCGCTGCGCTACTGCCTCAGCGGGGGGGCGCCGCTGCCGGTCTCCCTGGTGCGGCGCTACGCGCAGGAGAAGGGCGTCGTCTTTCGCCAGGGCTTCGGCATGACCGAGTTCGGGCCGGGCGCGTTTTCGCTCCCCGCCGCCGAGGCCGAGCGCCGCGCCGGCTCCATCGGCCGGCCCAACGCCTTCGTCGAGGCGCGCGTGGTCGACCCCGAGACCGGCGCCGCCTGCGCGCCCGGGCAGACGGGCGAGCTGCTGCTCCGCGGGCCGCACGTCATGGCTGGCTACTGGCAGCGCCCGGAAGCGACCGCCGAGGTGCTCTGCGACGGCTGGCTGCGCACCGGCGACCTGGCCCGCACCGACGCCGAGGGCTTCTACACGATCGTCGGGCGGCGCAAGGAGATGTTCATCTCGGGCGGGGAGAACGTGTACCCGTCGGAGGTGGAGGCGGCGCTGCTGGCACACCCGGGGGTGGCCGAGGCGGCGGTCGTGGGCGTGCCCGACGCGCGCTGGGGCGAGGTCGGCCATGCGTTCGTCGTCCCTCGGAAGGAGGCTGCGCCGGGCGAGGCCGAGCTGCTCGCCTTTCTGCGCGCCCGGCTCGCCGGCTACAAGGTGCCGCGGGCGGTCGTCTTCCGGGACACGCTACCCCTGTCGGAGGCCGGCAAAGTGCTCAAGCGCCGGCTGCTCGAGGAACTCAACCTGTGACCCGAAACAGACCTCCCATGACGAGCCGCGACTTCAGCTCAGCCCCGGCCGCCGCGCGCGAGCCGATCGGCATCGTGAGCATGGGGATGCATTTGCCGGAGGGCGTCATGACCGCCGCCGAGATCGCCGACGCGAGCGGACTGCCGGAGTGGGTCGTTCGCGAGAAGCTCGGCATCGAGCGCAAGTACGTCGCCGGGCCAGACGACCACCCCAACGCGATGGCCATCGCCGCCGCCAGGGACTGCCTCGCCCGCGCCGATATCGACCCGGCGGAGATCGACGTCGTGCTCTCGACGACCGAGGAGTGGCGCGAGTACCTCATGTGGACGTGCGGCATCCACATCGCGCACGAGATCGGCGCCACGAACGCGTGGGGCATGGACGTCCACATGCGCTGCTGCACCACGATCGCCGCGCTGACGACGGCGCGCGACCTGATGCGCGGCTCGGACGACATCGACACCGTGCTGATCGCGGGCGGCTACAACGTCAGCCGCTTCGTGGACCTGACCAACCGGCGCACGTCGTTCATGTTCAACATCGGCGCCGGCGCCGGCGCGCTGCTGCTGCGCAAGGGGCATGACCGCAATCACGTGCTGGGGACCCACCTCGTCTCCGACGGCTCGATGAGCACGCACGTGATTATCCCGGCCAGCGGCACGCGCGCCCACCCGACCGACGCGGCCGTTGCCGAGGGGCGCTTCATGTTCGACCTGGTCGAGCCCGAAGCCATGAAGGCACGCCTCGGCGCCGTCTCGATGGACACGTGGGTCCGCTGCGTGGACGAGGCGCTGCGTAAGTCCGGGCCAGGGCCGGACGGGCGGCCGCTCACGCGCGCCGACCTCGGTTTCCTCGACCTCGTGCTCGTCAAACCGTCGGCCCATCAGGAAATGCTCGACCGCCTCGGGCTGACGTGGGAGCAGTCGGTGTACCTGAACACCTACGGCCACATCGGCGAGCAGGACTCGATCATCGCGCTCATCGAGGGCGAGCGGCAGGGCAGGCTCGAGGACGGCACCCTCGTCGCCGTTGTCGGGGCGGGCATCGGGTACGTCTGGGGCGCGGCGATCGTGCGCTGGGGCGCTGCGTCGCCTGCCGCCGCTTCCGAGGGGGCATAGCCATGGACACGCGCACCCTCGCACCGGACTGGCTGGCCGCCCGGGCGCGGCTCTCGCCGGAGCGCGTCGGGCTCGTCGAGCGCGCTACGGGGCGGCAGACGACGTTCGCCGCCTGGCACGCCCGCGCCCGGCGCACGGCCGCGCTGCTGCACCGGCTCGGCGTGCGCGCCGGCGACCGGGTGGCCGTGCTCGCGGCCAACCGCGCCGAGATGCTCGACCTGCTCTTTGCCTGCGGGACGCTGGGAGCGATCCTGCACCCGCTCAACGGGCGCCTCGCCTCGCCTGAGTTGCAACGGGTCGTCGCGGCGTCGCAGCCGCGCGCGTTCCTCCACGCCGCAGCCTTCGCCGAGACGGCCGCCGTGCTGCGGGCCGCCCTGCCCCCCGGGTGCGTCCGCCTCGCGCTCGACGGCTCGGGCGACGCCGACGTGGCTTTCGCCGAGCGCGCGCGCGAGGCGGTGCGCGAAGATCTGGGCGCCACGGCGACCTGCGATACCCCGTGGCTCATCGTCAACACCGGCGGGACGACCGGGCTACCCAAGGGGGCCGTGCTCACGCACGGCAACCTGCTGGCGAACGCCTCGGGAACCGTCGCCTCATGGGGACTTCGCGACGACGACGTGGCGCCACTCCAGCTTCCGCTCTACCACGTCGGCGGGTTCAACGTCTTCTGCCTGCCCCTCGTCTGGATCGGCGGGACGACCGTGCTGTGCACCGGCTTCGACGCCGACGAGACGTTTGACCTCCTGCCCTCGGTGACGCGCTACATCGGCGTACCGGCCATGTTCGCGGCCCTGCAAGCGCACCCGCGCTGGCCCTCGGCTGACTTCTCGACGCTGCGGCTCGTCATCAGCGGGGGGGCCCCGTGTCCGCCCGCCATCAGCCGCGCCTTCTGGGACCGGGGCGTACTCTTCCGCCAGGGGTACGGCCTGACCGAGGCGACGGGAAACAACTTCTGGCTGCCCGACGCGGAGGTCCGGGCCCGGCCGGGATCGGTCGGACGCCCCATGCTGCACGTCGAGGCGCGCGTGGTCGACCCCGAGACCGGCGCCGCCTGCGCGCCCGGGCAGACGGGCGAGCTGCTGCTCCGCGGGCCGCACGTCATGGCTGGCTACTGGCAGCGCCCGGAAGCGACCGCCGAGGTGCTCTGCGACGGCTGGCTGCGCACCGGCGACCTGGCCCGCACCGACGCCGAGGGCTTCTACACGATCGTCGGGCGGCGCAAGGAGATGTTCATCTCGGGCGGGGAGAACGTGTACCCGTCGGAGGTGGAGGCGGCGCTGCTGGCACACCCGGGGGTGGCCGAGGCGGCGGTCGTGGGCGTGCCCGACGCGCGCTGGGGCGAGGTCGGCCATGCGTTCGTGGTGCCCACGCCCGCAGTGGCCCTCTCGGCCGAGGCGCTCGAGGCCTTCCTCGCCGAGCGCCTGGCCCGCTACAAGCGCCCGGCGGCGCTCACGTTCGTGGCGGCCCTGCCGCGCACGCCGCTCGGGAAGATCGACAAGAACGCTCTGGCGGCCGTCTCGGCTGTCTCCCACTCACCCTCTCAGCCTCCACTCTCATGAACAGGTTGCTTCCGCTTCTCTGTCTGTCTCTGCTCGCCGCGGCCGGCGCTGCCGCGCAGGGTACGATCCAGGGCGTCATCACCGACGCCAACACGCGCGAGACGCTGCCCGGCGTGAACGTCCTGCTCGTCGGCACCTCCTACGGCGCGACCACGGGCGCCTCCGGCCGCTACGCAATCACGAACGTGCCTGCCGGCACGTACACCGCCCGGGCAACGTTCGTCGGCTACGCCGCGGCCGAGACGCAGGTCGTGGTGCGCCGCGGCGAGACAGTCACGCTCAACCTCGGCCTCGCGCCGGCGGCGCTGAACCTGGGCGAGCTGACCGTGGTGAGTGCCTCGCGCCGCGGCGAAAAGATCACCGACGCGCCGGCGACGATCGGCGTGATCTCGCGGCGCGCGATCGACGAGTCGGCCGGGAACGTGGGCGAACTCGTCGCCCGCGTCAAGGGCGTCGACTACGTGCGCGCCGGCGTCGTCGGGACCGGCTTCAACGTGCGCGGTTTCAGCAGCGCGTTCAACCCGAAGAACCTCCAGATCAACGACGGCCGTCTCTCGTCGCTCATCGCGACGGGCCTGCCGCTCGGGGCGCTCTCGACGACGGTCAAGGAGGACATCGAGCGCGTCGAGGTCGTGCTCGGGCCCACGGCCGCGCTCTACGGCCCCAACGCGCACAACGGCCTCGTGAGCATCATCACGCGCGACCCGAGGACCTCGCCCGGCACGACGGTCGTAGCCGGCGGCGGCTCGCAGAACGTGCTCACCACGCGTGCGCGGCATGCGCAGGTGCTCAGCGAGCGCATGGCGTTCAAGCTGGCCGGCGCGTTCTCACGCGGCACGGAGTTCGACTACGTCGACTCGGTGTACGTCGGCACGACCGCCTTCGAGGAGCTCGAGCTCGACCGCGACTTCCGCTCCCTCGCCGGCGAGGCCTCGTTCTACTACAGCCCGGCCGCCGATGCGGACGTCATCCTGACCTACGGCGGCAGCCTCAACAGCAACCTCGGCGTCACCAACGCCGGCCGCAACCAGATCAAGGACTGGCAGATCCATCTGCTCCAGGCGCGCTACGTCTCGCCGCGGCTCTTTGCGCAGGCCTACCACACGTGGTCCATCACCGACGACACGTACGCCATCAACCAGCGCACGCAGAACTACCAGCTGCTGCGCCTGGCCGGCGTGCCCGACGAGGAGGCGCGCGCGCGCTCGTTCACGCAGCAGCCCGTCTTCGTCGCGGGGCAGCCGCTGCGCAACCCGGACGGCTCGCTCTTCACCGTTCCCCGCGGCGCGCTCTTCCGCGACAACTCTCGCCGCCTCAACGCCGAGGTTCAGTACAACCAGCCCGTCGCCAGCGCCCGCCTCACCGGCGGCGTCCAGTTCCAGCGCGACATGGCCGACAGCCGCGGCACCTACCTGCTCGACGCCGACGGCATCAACATCAACCAGTTCGGCCTCTATGCCCAGGCCGACGCGCCGCTTGCGGCCGGCTTCCGCACCGTCATTGCCGCGCGGGCGGACAACCACGAGCTCTACGGGTTCAACTTCGTGCCCAAGGCGGCGCTGCTCTACGACACCCCCATCGGGACCTTCCGCGCCACCT
Organism: Rubricoccaceae bacterium; assembly: GCA_046292345.1. Lineage (GTDB taxonomy): Bacteria > Bacteroidota > Rhodothermia > Rhodothermales > Rubricoccaceae > JBKBRC01. The sequence goes on along the minus strand of JBKBRC010000010.1, from coordinate 54,562 downwards.
ACGGCCGCGGCATTGCCGCCCCGACGATCCTCAACCTGAGCGGCAACCTCTTCGGCGGCCTCGTGCTCGGCAACGGCGTCGGCTTCACCCTCTCCGACGGGAGCACCGTCGCGGCGCTGACCGTCGAGACGATCCAGACGTTCGAGGCCGGCTACAAGGGCATCCTCGGCCAGCGCTGGTTCGTCGACGCGAACGCGTACTACAACATGTCGAAGAATTTCCTGAGCCCGCTCGTCAACATCGCCACGCAGGGGCGAACGGTGACGCAGCGCGGCTCGAGGCCGATCTCGGACTTCCAGAACAACGGCGCCTTCGTACTTACCTACCTCAACTTCGGCGCGGTCGATACCTACGGCGCCGACCTCGGCGTCTCGTTCTATCCGACGCCCTGGCTCGACCTCGCGCTCAACTACTCGTACTTCGATTTCTCGCTCGACACGGATGACCCGGCCAACGACGGCAACCGGGACGGGCGCGTGGACGCCAACGACCTGCCCATCAACACGCCGCGCCACAAGGCCAGCTTCGCCGTCGGCGCCCGGCAGGGCGCGTGGTTCGGGTCCGTGTTCACGCGCTGGGTCGAGGCCTACGACTTCTTCTCGGGCATCAACGTGGCAGCGCGCACTAACCCGGATCTGGTCTACAACGGCTCGCCCGTCATCGAGGGCCAGCGGGTCGGGCGCGACTTCAACGAAGGCCCCCTCGGCGGCTTCGTCAACGTGGACCTCGGACTCGGCTACCGCCTCTCGCCGCAGTTCACGCTCGCCGGGCAGGTCACGAACGTGTTCGACGCGCAGGTGCGCGAGTTCGTCGCCTCGCCGGCGATCGGGCGCATGGTAGGCCTGGAGCTCCGCGTCAACCTCTGAGGCGCGCCCGCGCCGACCGCGCCCGCGCCGGCCCTCGGGCCGGCCGGGCGCCCTGCCCGACCGCCCATGCTCGCCTGGTCCCTATTTGCGGCCTATCTGCTCGGCACGTCGTACCTCGGCTGGCTCGGCTTCCGCCGCACGCGCGATTTCAACGCGTTTGCGATCGGCCGCGGCGATCTCTCGCCGCTCGTTGTGGGCGTGACGCTTGCAGCAAGCACGGCCAGCGCGGCCACGTTCATCATTAACCCCGGGTTCGTTTACGTGGACGGCCTCGCGGCATGGATCCACTTCGTTCCGGCAACCGTGCTCGGCTTCTGCTCGATGCTCTTCCTGCTCTCGTTCCGCTTCCGGCGCATCGGGGCCGAGGCCGGCGCGCTCACGCTTCCGCACTGGATTGGCAAGCGCTACCGCTCGCAGGCCTTCGCGCTCTACTTCGCCATCGCGAACCTGCTCGTGCTCGCCTTCGTGGTGCTGCTCGTAGGCGGCATCTCGATCGTGATGCAGTCGCTGCTGGGCGTCTCGAACGCGGTGGCGCTGGCCATCACGCTCGTTTTCGTGACGGGGTACGTGTTCATGGGCGGGACGTACGCGCACGTGTTCACGAACCTGCTTCAGGGCACGCTCATGATCGGCGTAGCGGTGGCGATCCTGGCGACGGGCCTTCCGCTCCTGCTTGGGGAGCCCGGCCTCGCCGACGCGCTGCGCGCCGTGGATCCGGCTCTGCTGGCGCCTGTGAACCGGGAGGGCCAACTCTTCAACGACGTGTTCTCGGTCTACGTGGCCGGCTTCCTCGTCGGCGCGACGATCACGTGCCAGCCGCACATCCTCACGAAGGCGCTCTACGTCCGGACGGACCGGGCCGTGCGCAGCTATCTGCTCGTGTTCACGGTCATCTTCGTGCTGTTCATGCTGCTGGTCAGCGTAGGCTTCTTTGCTCGGCTGGTGCTCCCCGCCGAGGCCTTGATCGACCCGGCGACGGGGGCCTTTCGCCAGGACCTGGTGATGACGGCCTACCTGCGGCACGTCTTCCCCGAGTGGGGCTTCACCGTCGTGAGCGTCGTGCTGCTCGCGGCAGCCATGTCCACCCTCGACGGCCTGCTCGTGGCGCTCTCGACTATCGCGGCCAACGACCTGCTGCTCCCGCTCTCGGAGCGGCTGGCCGCCGGGCGGCTCAGCCCGGAGGCGCGGCAGCGGTTTGCGTATCGGGCCAGCCACGCCGTGCTGCTCCTGGTGGCGGGGCTGACGTTCATGATCTGCCTCGATCCGCCTCGCCTGCTCGGCATCTTCGGGCAGGTCGGCGTCTACGGGCTCGCCGTCGCGGCCGTGCCGCCACTGGTCGCCGGCGTGCTGTTTCGGCGCGTCTCGCTGCCGCTCGTCTGGGCGGCCTCGGCCGGCGCGCTTGCTGTGCACCTCGGGCTCTATTTTTTCGGCGCGCGGCTGCTGCCGGGGGTTCCGCTCACGTTCGCCAACCCGGGCGTGACGGTGTCGCTGGCCGTGCTCGTGGTCGTACTGCCGGCCCTGCTGCTGGTGTGGCTCGGCGCGCGCCGGGCCACCGGGGCAGGGGACGTCGGCCAGCCGGCGGCCGGAGCCGGAGAAGGGCCGCCGCGCGCAGAGGCCGCCTCAGACGTGCCTGCCGCCTGAGGAGTGCTGTAGGTCAGGGCTGCAGGCCGGGGACGCGCCGGAGGTATTCGTCGTTGAGCTCGGTCTGGCGCGAGACGAGTGGCACGCGGTAGCCGCCGATGAAAAGGTCCCGGATCTGCGTGCGCGGCTCGAACGGGTCGCCGTCGGCCAGGAAGAGGTTAGCCACCTTGCCAGCCTCGACCGAGCCGAGCTCGGCCTCGAGGCCAAACAGGCGGGCCGGCACGATCGTGACGGCCTCGAGCGCCGCCTGCTGCGTGAAGCCGAGCGCCTGCCCGTAGGCGACCGCGAAGCCAGCGTGGAAGGGTAGGTTGCGCACGTTCTCGGCCTCGTCAGTGCGCAGCGCGACCGTCACGCCGGCCTGGCGCATCAGGGCGACGTTGGTGAACGGGCGGTCGTAGCGATCGGAGGCCCGCGTGGGCAGGCTCAGCACGGGGCCAGCGATGACAGGCACGCCCGCGGCGGCGATGCGGTCGGCCACGCGCCAGCCTTCGGCGACGCCGGTCAGGATCACCCGCGGGATGCGCCGTGCGGCGGCCCACTCGAGCGCGCGCGTGATGTCCGAGGCCGCGTTGGCCTCGATCAGGAGCGGCTGCTCGCCCCGGACGACGCCGGCCATGGCCGCCATCTCGGGCTGGAACGCCGGCCCGGCTGCGCCCCGCTGCGTCGCACGCGCCGAGTCCAGGCGCGCGTAGAGCGTCGCCTGCCGCCAGACCTCGTCGAGCCGCTCGACAGCCTCGCGCGCCGCGCGGTCGATGGCGGACTGCTCGCGCCGGTCGAACGGCCCGCGCCGCGCCGTAGACGGGAAGACGAGCTGTACCGCCTCGAAGCCGGCCGCCATCTGCTGCGGCGTGTGGCCGTGGAGGTGGATCAGCGCCGCCGTGCCCGGCACGAGCCCGCCGCGCGGCACCGTCAGCACCGTCGTCACGCCCGCGACGCGCGTGACCGGGATCAGGACAGAGGCCGGGTTGACGGCCGTGAGCGCGCGCATCTGTGGCTTGACCTCGCCGATCTCCTGCAGGTCCGACGTCTCGGGCACCGAGCCGATCTCGATGAGCCCGAGGCGCGTGCCGCTGTCGATGAAGCCGGGGTAGACCGTCAGGCCGGTGCCGTCGATGACGGTGGCGCCGGCGGGCACGGTCGCCTCCGCGCCGACCGCCGCGATGCGCCCGTCGGCAATGACGACCGTGGCGCGCTCGAGCGTGCCGCGCGTGACCGTCTCGACGCGCGCGTTCGTGATGGCGAACGTGCCCGGCGTAGCGCGGTACTGCGCGCCCTGGGCGTGCGTGGCAGCCGGTAGCGCGGCGGTGAGCAGGAGAAAGAGAAGGAAGCGGCGCATCCGGAGGCGAGCATCAGTGAGCATGGTCGTGGAGCAGGTCCTCGAGGCCGAGCGCGCCCTCGAGGCAGCTGTGCACGTGGCGGCCGGCGTGGAGCGAGACCGGCGGGACGATCTCGGCCGGGTCGATGGCGAGGCGCTGGTCGTCGCCGTCGCGCGCCGCGTCGAAGCGCACGACGCCGTCCACGATCGTGTGCGAGACGCGCGTATAGACCGAGAGCGGGTGAGCAGTGAAGAGTGCCAGGTCGGCGTCCTTGCCGACCTCGATCGAGCCGACGCGGCTCTCGATGCCGAGCTGGTAGGCCGGGTTGATGGTGATCATCGCCAGCGCCTCGTCGTCGCCGAGCTGGCCGTAGCGCTGCGCCTTGGCGGCCTCGTGGTAGAGATGCCGGATGAGGCCCGCGTCGTCCGAGTTGATGCTCGTGCGGACGCCGTTGCGCGCCAGGATGGCCGCGTTGTAGGCCGTCGAGTAGTAGACCTCGAACTTGTAAGCCCACCAGTCGGAGAAGATGGAGGCCGTCGCGCCAAAGGCGGCGAGCTCGGGAGCGACTTTGAAGGCTTCGTTGGCGTGCTGGAACGTGACCCGCGTGACGCCGAAGTCGCGCAGCACGTCGAGCAGCATCAGGATCTCGTCTGCGCGGTAGCTGTGGCAGTGGATGAGCACCTCGCCGGAGAGGATGCCGGCGAGCGTCTCGAGGCGGCGGTTGTAGGGCGGGAGCGGACGCCCGGCGCGGCGGGCGGCGTCCTGCGCTTCGGCGTACTGGCGCGCCTCGGTGAACGCCTCGCGGTAGACCTGCTCGACGCCCATGCGCGTGGCCGGACGCACGCCGCGCCCGCGGCCGTGCACGCGCGTCGGGTTCTCGCCGAGCGCGAACTTGATCGTGCGCGGGGCGCCCTCGAAGAGCAGCCCGTCCGGGTCGAGCGTGCCGTAGCGCAGCTTGACCGTCGCCGACTCGCCGCCGACGGGGTTGGCCGAGCCGTGCAGCGCGTGGATCGTCGTCACGCCGCCGGCGAGCGCGCGGTAAATGGCGACGTCGTCCGGGCGGAGCACGTCGCGCATCTGCACTTCGGCCACGACGGGGCTCGTAGCCTCGTTGACCGACGCGAGCGCGATGTGGCTGTGCGCGTCGATGATGCCGGGCATGAGGTGTTGCCCGGCGGCCTCGATGACGGGCACGCCGGCCGGAGCGCGCAGCCCCTGCCCGATCTCCGCGATGCGCCCGGCGCGCACGAGCACGTCGGTGTTTTCGCGCGTGCCCTGCGTGATGGTATGCACGGTGGCGCCGCGGATGAGCAGGTCGCCGCGCGCGGAGGCCGGCGGGAGGTCGGCGGGCGTCTGCGCGTGCGCCGCGAGCGAGCCGAGCAGGAGCGCGAGGACAAAAACGAGGCGGGTCATGGGCAGGGGAGAACGGATGCAGCGTGCGCGAGGGGGCGGCGCCTCAGCCGGGGCGGCGCCTCAGCCGGGGCGGCGCGTGGCCGTGAGCGGGAACGTGCCGATGGCAGAGATGTCGAGCGTGCCCTCGAGGCGGTCGCCGCGCACGCGCGCCTCGACGGTCGAGCGCCCGCGCTGCGGGTCCTCGTAGCGGATCACGAGGCGGTCGCCGGTGAGCGTGGCGCTCTGCGCCGGGACCGTGCGGTCCATCGCGCGCAGCGAGGCGCGGAGCGCGTCTGCGGGGCCGCTGATCTCGAGCTGCCCGCGCTGGTCGCCGATGGGCGTACGCACCGTGAAGTCCCACGTGCCGACGGGGTCGGCCTCGGCCCGGCCCGCGCCTTCGTCTGGTGCGTCGGTGGGAGGGGCCGTGGCCACGGTGGCGGGCATGATGGGCGCAGACTGCGAGCAGCCGGCGGTGGCGAGGCCGAGCGAGACGGCGAGGCCGAGCGAGACGGCGAGGCCGAGCGCGGCGAGGGGGGGCAGGCGCATGGCGAGGAGAGGCAAGCGCATGATGGGGAAGGGGGCGGCCGAAAGTACACCCGTCCGTCTTCACGGTCCGTCCCAAACGACGCGCCCGAAGGGGACCTCCTCCTCGGACGGGCCGCGCCAGACGGGCCGCGCCAGACGGGCCGCGCCAGACGGGCCGCGCCAGACGCACCGCCGCCCGGAGGCGGCGCGGCGGCGCGTCCGGGCGGCGGCGTAGTGGAGGATGGAGGAGGCGCCGGCGCGGGCGTACGCCCGGTCGGCGGCCGGGCGGTCAGCCCGTCGTGACGGCTTCGCCCATGCGCTCGCGCAGGCGGGCCGTCTCGGCCTCCAGGTCGAGACCGAGGTGCGCCGCGATGCGGCGCGGCACCTCGAAGTTCTCGAGGTGGCCCGTGAACTGGTCCGAGCCCGGCCCGGCCGCATGGATCGTGACATCCTCGCCCGTGTGGCCGCCGGTCGTCCAGCCGGCCACGGCGTGGCGGCTGATGACAGCCGCCATGGACTGGCCCGGCTCGTACTGGCTCGTCGACTGGAGCGCCGTCACGAGGCGGGCGCGGTCTTCGTCCTCAAGCGCCTCGATGGGCGCGTTGGCAAGGATCGTCGCCTCGACGGCGGCGAGGTTGGCGCGGGCGCCGCCGGTGCGCCGGGCGAGATCGGCCATAAGGCCCTCGGCCGAGGCCCTGGCCTCAAGCAGCACCTCAGGGCGGAAGGCGTAACGGCCGTCGCGGCCGATCGAGAGGCCGCCGCACTCATGGTCGGCGACCGAGACGACGAGTGTCTCGCCGTCGGCCTCGGCGAAGGCGAGCGCCTCGGCGACGGCCGCGTCATAGGCGAGCGTGTCCGAGAGATGCCCGACGGCGTCGTTGCCGTGCCCGGCGTGGTCAATACGCCCGCCCTCGACCATGACGAAGAAGCCCTCGGACGTGCCGTGCAGCAGCGCGAGCGCCTTGCGCGTCATCTCGGCGAGCGAAGGCTGATCGGTGTTCGGGCGGTCGACCTCGTAGGCGAGGTGGTTCACCGAGAACAGGCCCAGCAGGCGCTCGCCGCGGGCGGTGGCGAGCTCCGGGCCCCGCGTGATGACCTCGTAGCCGGCCGCGCGCGCCTCGGCAAGCAGGTCGCGCCCGTCGCGGCGGCGGCCCTCAGGGGTGGGCAGGAAGAACTCGATCCCGCCGCCGAGCATCACGTCCGGGGCGGTGGCGAGCATCTGCAGGGCGATCTCCTCCTCCATGGCGCGGCTGGTCACGTGCGCGGCGAAGACGGCCGGCGTGGCGTGTGTCATGCGGGTCGTGGTGACGAGGCCCGTCTTCATGCTGCGGGCGCGGGCGGCCTCGAGCAAGCTGGCCACGGGCCGGCGGGCATCGTCCATGCCGATGGCGCCGTTGTAGCTGCGCACGCCGCTGGCGAGGGCGGTCCCGGCCGCGGCCGAGTCGGTCACGAACGAGTCCGAGGACTGCGTGCCGCAGTGGCCGGTGACGAACGAGTCCAGAGCGAGCTTGCGCCCGGTCGCCATGCGCGCCATCGTGGCCGAGGCGATCCCGAAGCCGTCCGGGATCATCAGGATCACGTTTCGGGGCGTTCCTCCGCGCGGGGCGCGCGGGTCGATGGGCGCGGCGTCGGGGATGCGCTGGGTGCTCTGGGCCTGGACGCAACCGAGGGGGAGGGCGGCGCCGGCGGCGGCGAGGGACGTGGCGGCGAGAAAGCGACGGCGGGAGAGAGACACGGCGTTCGAGGAAAGCGACGAAGCTTCAAGCTAGACGCCGGGCGCCGGTGGTGTTTAAACGCCTCGTCAAGTCGTGCCGGGGCCGTCTGAGCCGGGGCCGTCTCAGCCGGGGCGGCGCGTAGCCGTGAGGGGGAAGACGCCCGCCGGGCCCAGGTCGGCCGAGCCGGTGAACGTGTCGCCCGAGACCGTGCCGGAGGTGGCGCGGCCCTGAGCGCGGAGCGTGAGCGTCGTCCCGTCGAACTCGACCGCGTCGAAGCGGAGCGTCTGCCCGCCAAACTCGCTCGAGCCCGTGAGCGCGCCCGGCCGCCCTCCGATGGTGAACGTGCCCCGCTGCTCGCCGATGGGCGTCTGCACGACGAAGTCCCACACGCCCGTGACGTCGGGCGCGGCGGCCCCGGTGCGGCCGTCGCCGTTGCGGTCCGGGCGCGACGCCGCGGCGCTCTCGGCTGCGTAGCGCACGCCCTCGACGAGCACGTAGCGCACGCGCGTGTTCTCGGCGAAGTAGTCGCCGGTGGTAAGCACGAGGTTGCCCACCTTGCCCGCCTCGACGGTGCCGAGCTGGCGCTCGAGGCCGAGCAGGCGCGCCGGCTCGGTCGTGAGCGCGCCGAGCGCGGCCTCGGGCGAGAGGCCGGCGGCGATCATGCGGCGCAGGTTGCGGCGCACGTCGGCCGGGCGGGCCTCGAGCGTGGCAAAGGCGAAGGGCACGCCCGCCGCGGCGAGCGCGGCCGGCGCGGCCTCGGCGCGGCGGACGGCCTCGCGGCGCTGCGCCGTCAGGGCGGCCGTCTCGGCGGGCAGGTCGCGGTAGGACGTCGTGCGGCGGGGGCTGATGAATGAGACGCCGCCGGCGGAGGGGGCGGGCGGGATGACGACGGCGCGCGCGGCGCTGTCGGCGGCGACCGTGTCGGGGAGGGTGAGCGGCGCGAAGACGGCCGCTCGCCGCGCGCGGAGACGTGCGACGAGCGGCGTAGCGTCGGCCACGCCGGCGAGAATGACCGGCAGCCCCGCGTCCTCGGTGGCGCGCAGCACGCGGAAGCCGTCCGCGTAGCCGTCGGCCCGGAAGACGAGCGGGCGGTTGCCGTCGAGCGTCGGGCCGAAGGCCTCGAGCGCGGGGTCGAAGCGCGGGCGTTCGGCGCGCGCCGGGTCGCGGGCGAAGGCCGCGCCGGCGGCGCGGTAGCGCCGCGCGTTCTCGACGCGCTCGCGGAAGACGGCGAGCACGCCCATCGGCGTGCCGGGGTAGACGCCGCGCGCGGTCTGCATCTGCGCCACGAGCGTGCCCGGCCCGGCGAGCGCGAGGTCGCGCGCGGTCTCGAGGCGGCCGTCGGCGGCGCGGGCCGGCGCGCGCAGCAGCACGACGGCGCCCTGCCCGGCGAGCGCGCCCGTGCGCGGGGCCACGTGCGCGGCGGCGAAGCCCAGGTCGCGCAGCGCCTTGAAAGCCGCCTCGTCGTAGGCGAGGAGCGTGCGCACGTCGAGCTCGGGCGTGAGGCCGGCGCGGTCGGGCGGCGGCGCGCCGGGATCGCCGCGGAAGGGCTCGTTGGGGGACTCGGGCGGGCGCGGCACACCGGCATACGCGAAGGCGTCTACGAAGCCGGCATAGACCCAGAGCGAGTCGCCCGCGATCACGTCGGCGTCCGGGGGGACGGCCACGCGCGGCCCGACGGCCTCGATGCGTCCGTCGCGCACGACGACGGTGGCGCGCTCGAGCACGCGGCCCGGCGCCACGACCACGCGGGCGTTCGTGACGGCGACGGTGCGCGTGACGGGCCGCATGGGCGTGTCGGCCATGACGCCCTGCGCGGCGGCCTCCGGGAGGAGCGCCGCCTGCGAAAGGAGCGCGGCAGCGAGGGCGAAAAGTAGAGCGAGGGGCCGGGGGAGCCGGGGCATGGGCGCACTGGGCTGACGGGGCGGGGCGAAGATAACCGGGCGTGCGTGCCGTGCCGTCCCTTTCGCCGGACCCTTCGGGTAGTCCGAAGGGTGGCCCTCCGGGCCAGCCGTCAGGGGGCCGGCTCGTCCGAGACGAACACGTCCCACTCGCGCGCGAGGCTCTGCGCGGCCGGCGTGACGACCTGGCCCGGCTCGAGCCGGATGCGCCGCCGCCGCAGGCGCGCCTGCCGGACGTCGGTCTCGGTCACGACGCGCCGCCCGATCGTCACCACGCGCGCCCCTTCGGCGGCGGCCGGCTCCGGAGCGGTGTCTGTGAGGACGATGCCGGGCAGCCAGCGGGCCGTCTCGGGGCAACCGGCTGCGAGCCAGAGCGCGCGGTCTACGGCGAGCGCGGCCGGGCGGCCGGTCCCGAGCGGTACGGCGAGCGCGAGCGGGCCCAGCGCGACCGTCGCGCTGGCGTCCGCACCGTGGAGGCGCCAGGCGAGGCGCAGCGCCTTGGGCAGGACGAGGCGCGCGCGGACCGGGGCGGGGGGCGGGGCCTCGGCGCTGCCGAGAGGGCCGCGCAGGCGCAGGCCCGCTGTGCCCGGCGCCACGCCAGCCGCGTCGAAGTCGGTCGCCGTCAGCGCGAGCGCGGGGGGCTCGGCGGCGGCGGCGGCGCGCACGGCCACGCGCGCGACGGGCTCGCCGAGGCGGTAGAGGTGGACGTGCTCGGCGCCGCGGAGCGCGTAGCCCTCGCCGAAGAGGCGCGCGAGCATGCCCGGGCCGAGGAGGGCGTGCGAGGCGAGCGGTGAGACAGGGATTGCGTCGGCGCGCATCAGCGGGGAGCGTCCGGGCCGGGCAGGAAGCGCGCCTCCACGTCGGCGATCTTCTGCACGCGTGCCGCGTGGCGCCCGCCCTCGAAGGTGGTCTGGAGGAACTCGGCCAGCACGCGCTTGCACGTCTCGACGCCCATCGTGCGGCTGCCGAGCGTGAGCACGTTGGCGTCGTTGTGCGCGCGCGCGTTGAAGGCGCTGAAGACGCACGGGCAGAGGGCCGCGCGCACGCCGGGCAGCTTGTTGGCCACCATGGCCGAGCCCACCCCGGCGCCGTCGATCATGAGCCCGAAGCGGACGCGCCGGGCGTGCACGAGCCGCGCGACGGCGAACGCGAAGTCCGGGTAGTCGACCGCCGCCTCGCTGCTCGTGCCGACGTCGGTGACGGCCCAGCCGAGGGCCTCGGCGTGCGCGCGCAGGGCGGCCTTGTAGGCGAAGCCGGCGTGGTCACAGCCGAGCGCGAGCGTGTGCGGGGGGGGCGTGTCGCGGAGCGCGACGGGGGAGAGGCCGGGCGCCGGGCCAGCGCCGGCAGAGCCAGCGCCGGCAGAGCCAGCGCCGGCAGAGCCAGCGCCGGCAGGCGGCGCGTCCACAAGCTCGAGGCCACGCGCGCGCGCCGTGTCGCGCGCGAGCGCCGTCACGAGCGCGCCCGGGGGCAGCGCCAGGCACGTGCGGCCTTCGGCCAGGGCCTCCAGGACGTGGCGTTCGGTGACGAGCGGGCGCGGCATGGGCAGAAGGTACCTACCGGGCGGGGCCTGCGCGCACGGCGGGTTTCGCCGCGTCTCCTTGGAGGCGGCCGCCTTCCCGCCCGATCCTCGGGCCGCGCCGGCTTGCCAAAGCCGGAAGCGCTTTCGAACTTCGCCTCCCACCTGTCCCCCTGGCCCATGCCGCCCCTCCTCGACCCGCCTGTCAGCTCGCCCGTAGTCAGCGAGGCGCCGCTCGTCTCCGCCTACGACATCGCCACGCGCAACTTCGACCGCGCGGCGGACCTGCTCGAGCTCGCGCCTGAGTGGCGCGCGCTCATCCGCACGCCCTTCCGCGAGATGCGCGTCGAGGTGCCGCTGCACCGCGAAGACGGCACGCTGATCGTCTTCACGGGCTACCGCGTGCAGCACAACGGTGCGCGCGGCCCGTTCAAGGGCGGCATCCGCTTCTCGCCGCTCGTGGATTTCGACGAGGTGCGCGCGCTCGCCGAGACGATGACGTACAAGACGGCCCTGGTAGACGTGCCCTTCGGCGGCGGCAAGGGCGGCGTCAACTGCGACCCGCGCACGCTCACCCGGCACGAGCTTGAGCACATCACGCGCCGCTACGTCGGCCGCATCCACCTCATCCTCGGGCCCAACCGCGACGTGCCGGCGCCTGACATGGGCACGAACGCGCAGACGATGGCCTGGATCGTGGACCAGTACGGCCGGCAGCACGGCCACAGCCCGGCCGTCGTGACGGGCAAGCCGCTCGAGCTCGGCGGCTCGCCTGGCCGCGAACAGGCGACCGGCCGCGGCGTGATGATCACGACGCTCGAGGCCGCGCGCGACCTCGGCATGGATGCCGAGGGCCTCCGCGTCGCCGTGCAGGGCTTCGGCAACGTGGGCATGAACGCGGCGCTGCTGCTCGCCGAGCGCGGCTGCCGCATCGTTGCCGTCTCGGACATCTCGGGCGGCTACTACTGCAGCGAGGGCCTCGACCTCGACGAGATCGTCGCTTACAAGGACCGTGAGGGGGGCGACGGCACGCTCGAGGGCTACGCCGGCGCCGGCGTCGAGAACGTCCGCCACGGCGACTTCATGGGCGTCGACTGCGACGTGCTCGTGCCGTGCGCCGTCGAGGCGGCCATCAACCGCAACAACGTGGACTCGGTGCAGGCCCGCCTCGTTGTCGAAGGCGCCAACCTGCCCGTCACGCCGCACGCCGACGAGCGCCTCGCCGAGCGCGGCGTGCTCGTCGTACCCGACATCCTGGCCAACGCCGGCGGCGTGACGGTCTCGTACTTCGAGTGGAGCCAGAACTTCCAGCAGTTCCGCTGGGACGAGAGCGTCGTCAACGAGCGGCTCGAGAAGATCATGCTCAAGGCCTACCGCGACGTGGTGGCCGAGCGCGCGCGCCGCGAGTGCACCATGCGTGAGGCTGCCTTCACGCTCGCCATCGGGCGCGTCGTGACGGCCGAGAAGATGCGCGGCTCGCTCTAGGCCGCAGGTCTGTCCCGGAAACGTGCCGGGCGCCGGCCAGGCGCGGGGAGGCTCCCGCCCCGCGCGCACGCCGGCCTTGCATACGCGCGAGACGCGGTTGCCGGACGCGGCGCCCGTGCCGATCTTGGCAGGCCTTCGCTTCTCTGGCCTGCTCCGCCTCTCATGTCGCTCATCGCCTCCGTTCGCGCCCGTCAGATCCTCGACAGCCGCGGCAACCCCACCGTCGAGGTGGACGTCATCACGACCGACGGATCGCTCGGCCGCGCCGCCGTGCCCTCGGGCGCCTCGACCGGCGAGCACGAGGCCGTCGAACGGCGCGACGGCGACGAGAGCGTTTTCCTCGGCAAGGGGGTGCTCGGCGCCGTGGCCGCCGTCAACGAAACGATCGCGGGCGAGATCGAGGGCCTGAGCGTCTTCGACCAGCCGCAGCTCGACGGCCTGCTCGCCGAGATCGACGGGACGCCCAACAAGAGCAAGCTCGGCGCCAACGCCACGCTCGGCGTCAGCCTCGCCGTCGCGCGCGCGGCGGCCGTCTCGGCCGGCCTGCCGCTGCACGCCTACCTCGGCGGCGCCAACGCGCGCATCCTGCCCGTGCCCATGATGAACATCATCAACGGCGGGCGCCACGCCGACAACCGCGTCGACATGCAGGAGTTCATGGTCATGCCCGTCGGCGCGACCACGTTCTCGGAGGGCCTCCGCATGGGTGTCGAGACGTTCCACCACCTCAAGGACGTACTCCGCAAGCGCGGCTACTCGACCGCCGTCGGGGACGAGGGCGGCTTCGCGCCTGACCTGCAGAGCAACGAGGAGGCCATCGAGGTCATCCTCGAGGCCATCGAGAAGGCCGGCTACGCGCCCGGCAAGGACCTCTACATCGCGCTCGACCCGGCCGCGAGCGAGATGTACCAGGACGGCCGCTACGTCTTCTACAAGTCCGACCCTGACCGCAAGCTCTCGTCCGAGGAGATGGTCGATTTCTGGGCCGACTGGGCCGCGCGCTACCCCATCATCTCGATCGAGGACGGGCTCGACGAGAACGACTGGGACGGCTGGGCGGCGCTGACCGAGCGCCTCGGCGAGCAGCTCCAGCTCGTCGGCGACGACCTGTTCGTCACCAACACGAAGCGCCTCCAGCGCGGCATCGACGAGGACGCTGGCAACGCGATCCTGATCAAGCCCAACCAGATCGGCACGCTCACCGAGACGCTCGACGCGGTCGAGCTTGCGCACCGCTACGCGTATGCCTCGGTCCTCTCGCACCGCTCGGGCGAGACCGAGGACTCGACGATCGCCGACCTCGCCGTCGCGACCGGCTGCGGGCAGATCAAGACGGGCTCGGCCAGCCGCTCGGATCGCCTCGCCAAGTACAACCAGCTGCTGCGCATCGAGGAGATGCTCGAGGGCGCGGCCGTCTACCCCGGCATGGAGGCGTTCCGCTTCTGAGCGCCCGTTGCCGCCGTACCACCCGCCACCCGGTGCCATGCTGCGCTCGCCCGCGCTCCGCCGTCGCCTCGTCCTCGCCGGGGTCGTCGCGCTCGCGCTCTGGATCGCGTTCTTCGACAGCCACAGCGTGCTGCGCCGCGCGCAGTACGCGCGCGACCTGGCGCAGCTGCGCCAGGAGAACCAGCGCCTGCGTGACGAAAACGCCGTGCTCGCGCGGCAGGTGGAGGTCGGGCTCTCGCCCGAGGTGGTCGAGCGCGTCGCGCGCGAGCAGTACGGCATGCGCCGCCCCGGCGAGACCGTCTACCGCGTCGCCGACGCGCCCGAGGACTAAGCCCGCCCGCGCGTGGACGCTCCGGAGCAGTACGCCGTCGGCATAGACCTTGGCGGCACCAACCTCAAGGTGGCGCTCGTCGAGCGCACGCGCGGCGTGGTGCGCCGCGCCACCGCCCCCACCGACGCCGGGCGGGGGCCGCACGTCGTGCTCGACCGCGTCGCGGAGACGGTCGCGCGCGTCCTGCCGGCCCTGCCGGAGGGCGCGCCGCTCGCCGGCGTAGGGGTTGGCGCACCCGGCGCCGTCTCGCTCGACCGCACGACGGTGCGCAAGCCGCCCAACTTCCCCGGCTGGGAGGAGGTCCACTTCCCGACGCAGCTCGGGCGGCGCTTGGCCGCGCTCGGGCTCGAGGCGTCCGCGCCCATCCTGGTCGAGAACGACGCTAACGTGGCCGGCCTGGGCTCGGCCTACTACGGCGCAGGGCGGGCGTTCGACTCGTTCATCATGGTCACGCTCGGCACCGGCGTCGGCGGCGCGATCGTCTACGAGCGGCGCATCTTCCGCGGCGCGACGGGCGCCGCGGGCGAGCTCGGCCACATCTCGATCGACTACGAGGGACCGTACGCGCGCAGCGGCGTCGCGGGCGCCGTCGAGGCGTACCTCGGCCAGCACTTTCTCTCACGCCACGCCCGCTACCAGCTGCTCACGCGCGAGACCGAGCTGCACGAGACGGCCGGCCACGAGCTGTGCGACGTGACGCCGCTCAAGCTCTACACGTCGGCCGTGGCGGGCGACCCCGAGGCGGCGGCCGTCCTCGCCTGGGCCGGCCACAAGCTCGGCGTGATGCTCGGCTCGGCCATCAACCTGCTCGACATCCGCAAGGTCGTCGTGGGCGGGGGCGTCTCGGCAGCGGGCGAGTTCGTGCTTGGCCCGGCCCGCGAGACGATGCGCCGGTTCGTGATGCCGGCCATGCGCGAGGGGGTGGAACTGGTTCAGGAGACGCGTGGCAACGACGTGGCGCTGCTTGGCGCGGCGCGCCTCGTGTTCGAGCGGCTCGACGACAACGCGAGCGACGACAACGCGAGCGACGACAACGCGAGCTGAGCGCCCGCGCAGGGGCCGCCCGGCCGGTCAGTCTTCGTCGTCCAGGCCGAGCCAGAAACGGTAGAGCGGCCAGAGCGCCTCCTGCACGCCGAGCGCGTAGCCGACGAGACCGGGACCGAGGCGCTGTACGGTCTCGCGGGGCAGCTTATGGCGCACCCAGAGCCCGCCGGCACGGGCGACGCCCGCGGGCAGGCGCGCAAGCGGCGCCGAGAACGTGGGGCGCCCCTCGGGCTTGGTCACGTGCGGCGCGAAGGCGAAGTGAAAGCCCTCAGACAGGAGCGGGTTCAGCAGCGCGAGCGCGCGTGGTGCTTCGTCGAGCATGCGCTGGCGTGCGGCGCGGAAGAGCGCTCCCGCGTACGCGCCCACATAGAGCGAGAACGCGAAGCCGTCCGGGTAGACGCCGTGCGAGAGCTGCGCGTCCGTCAGGCGCTTGAGCGGCGGGCGGTAGAAGGCCATCCAGAGGTGGTGGTGGCTCCCGCCGGCGCCAAAGTCGTTCTTGAGGATCCGGCTGAACACGCCGCGCTCGGTCTCGAAGGGCAGGCCGTTGGGCAGGACCCAGTTGACGGCGAGGTCGTCGCGGTAGCGCTTGAAAGGCGCCGTCACGGCGCGGTCCAGGACGGGCTTCTCGGCCTGGTAGCGCCCGATGTGCGGCTCGCTGCGCAGGCGCGCGAGCGCCTCGAACCCCTCGTCCGGAAACCCCTCGAAGGAGAGGCTGAGCGGCTCCGGCCGCGCGAACGGCGGGCGGGCGAGCGGGAGGGGCGCCGCTGCGCCCTCGGTCGCGCGTGGAGGCGGAGGCGTGCCAGGCACGGTCGGGCAGAGGCGGTCAGAAAAAGACCGAGACGCCAAGGACGGTTCCGAACGTGAGCTCGTCGTCCTCCGAACCCACGACAGCGCGCGCGCTCACGGCGCCGCCGGGCGAGACGAAGTGCTTCACCCCTGCAAAACCGCCATACGAGAGCTGCTCCTCCCCCGTGAGCGTCACGCCGACCTGCGCGCCGAAGAAGGGCACCGTCCGCGCGCCGGGCGGGTTGAAGTGATATGCTACGAAGGGCCCGAGCGTGCCACCGGAGGAGCGCTGCCCGTTGCCGGAGACGCGGACGTAGCTGAGGTCGAGCCCGGCCTGCACGGCGGGCGTGAGGAAGTAGCCTGCCGAGGGGGCGAGCTGGAGCGTCGTCAGGCCGTCGCGCGTGGAGAGCCCGGCCGCGCCGGCGATCTCGAGGTCGCCCCGGGCGATCTGGGCGGAGGCCGGGGCTGCGAGCGCAAGCGCGAGCGCGCAGAGCAGGAAAGAGCGCATCGTCGGGGCCGAGGGGCGGAAACGTAGCAGGGCTCGGGGGGCGGCGCGGGCCGCACGGGTGCGCCTGAACCCGGCACCGGGACGGGGGTTTCTGTCGCCGGCCCGCCTCACGCCGCTCTGGCCAGATGTTCACGGTCCCAGATGTTCACGGTCGGCTTCCCGGAGGCAGCGACGCGACCTGGCGGAGCAGCACGCGTCAGAACCGGGCTACGTTGCGGAAGGCCGAGCGCGCGTCGGTGTTGGGGAGGTCGAGCCGGAGCAGGTCGCGGAGGTAGCCGCTCTTGACGTAGAGCGAGAAGCTGACCTGCTGGAACTGCCCGAAGGGGACGACCTGGAGCTGCATCTCCCAGCAGTGCAGGTCGCGCCGGAGGGCCAGCTGCGTCAGCGTGGCGCGCCTCTGCGCGAGGTCGTAGCCGGTGCTGCCTGTCACGGCCCAGTTGGGCGTCAGCCGGAAGTTGAACTGGTTGACCGAGAGCACGGCGTTCCAGGGCGAGCGCTGGAACGCCGACGGCAGACCGGGCGGGCGTGGCGCGTAGCCGGCCGTGAAGTCGAGCGAGAACGACCACGGCGCGGCGAAGTCCACGTAGCCGAGCGCGCTCGGGCGGTAGTCCGGGAAGAGCGGGTCGAGGAGGGTGCCCGGCGCGCCGGGGACGGCCGCGCCCGAGACGAGGCGCAGGTCTTCGGCCTGCCCGGCGCCGCGGCGGGCGCTGAACTGCGTGCCTGCCGAGACCGTGAAGCCCGTCAGGCGGAGCGGGCGGCCTGTCGCCGTCACGTACGGCACCGAGGTGGCCACGCCGAGCGAGTCGAGCGCGTAGGCCGAGAACTGGCCGTTGACGTTGATCCGGTAGGCGCCGAGCTGGCTGTTGCCGGCCAGGCTGAGGTCCTGGACGGGCCGCAGAGGGTCGGCGAAGTTGTAGCCGGAGCTGAGACTGAGCGAGAGCACCTGGAGCGTGCGGCGCTGCACCTCGCCCGTCGTGTCAGTCTGGACCAGGCGCGTCAGAAACGCGTTGTCCACCGAGACGCCGAGCGCGGCCGTCGGCGCGAGCGGCACGCCGGGGGCGATGGCGTAGGTCTGCGTGCGGCCCGAGGCGTCGGCCTGCACGGTGCGCACGTAGCGGAAGGGCGCGCGCGCGTAGTCGGGCTCGGCGTTGAGCGAGACGGTCGGGCGGACGACGTGCCGCAGCCCGTCGAGCGGCCCGACGCGCAGCGGGAACGTGCCGAAAAACTCGCTGCTGAGCCCGAGCGAGGCGCGCGGCCGGCGGATGGCCGTGAACGCCTCCACGGGCACCTCCTGCACCGCGTTCGCCCGGGGGTCGAACACGCGCTCGGTGCGCCGCCCGGTCCACGTCTCGGTGTACGAGAGGCTCGGCAGCACGTTGAGCCGGTAGCGGTCGATGCGGTAGCTGGCACTCACGGGCACGCTGTGCTGCGCGGCGTAGGCGAAGCGCGCGCCCTGGCCCGTCGCGGCGCGAAAGGCGCTCGGGCGGAAGAGGCCCTCGAGGAACGAGACCGTCGAGTCGCCGCCGGCGACGGGGCGGAAGTCGTACGTGTTCGTGAAGGCGCCGGTGTAGCTGACGCCGATCTGCTCGTACCAGCGCGTGCCGCGGCGGCCGGCCGGACGGAACGGGAAGCGCCGCTGCTGGCTGAGCGCGACCTGCGGGAGGGTGAACGACGCCTGGCCGGTCTGGAGCTGCTGCGTGCCGCGCACGCTCAGGCTGAGCGCGCGCCCCACGCGGGGCCACGACTGGTTGTAGCTGACCGTGGAAGTCGTCGACTGCTGCACCTGGTCGCGGATGTTGGTCGAGACGAAGCGCTGCGCGTTCGAGCGCAGGTCCACGCTGGCCGAGAGGCGCTGCCCGGCCGGCAGCGTCTGGTCGTGCGACCACGTGAGCGAGACCGGCGTCGAGACGGCGAAGTCGAGGTCGGTGCGCTCGCCGCGGCGCAGGCGCCCGTAGGCGAGCCCGAGCCGGCCCGAGTAGGCGTAGCGGCGCGCGTACGCCACGACGCCCTCGGCCTGGAACGAGCCGCGCGTGCCGATCTGGCCCTTGACGAGCGCGTCGAAGTAGTCGCTCGCGGCCCAGTACCAGCCGACGTCGCGCAGGAACAGCCCGAAGTCGGCCGACTGGCCGTAGCCGACCGCGAGCGGCCCGCTGCGGCGGCCCTCGGTGGCGGGAAAGTAGCCGAACGGCAGCCAGAGCGGGGTCGGCAGGCCGAGCAGGCGCAGGCGGACGGGCCCCGTGTAGACCGTCCGCCCGTCGACGACCATCAGGCGGCTGGCCTCGACGGCGTAGTGCGGGTGCTCGTGGTCGCACGTGGTGTAGGCCGCGTTCTGGACGTAGATCACGCGTGCGTCCTGCTGCCGGATGATGCCGCCGAGCAGGAAGCCGTCCTCGATGGCCGTGCGCGCGCCCACGACGCGCCCGCGCTCTGAGCGCAGGTTGTAGACGAGCTCGAGGCCCGAGAACTGCTCGGTGCCGCGCGCGAACTGCGGCACCTCGAGCGGCGGGCCGGCGCCGCGTGCCGGGAGGGGCGTGGCGCGCAGCTCCTCCGGACCGAAGCGGTAGCTGAGAACGCCGGCCTCGAGCGTGGCCTCGCGGTAGGTGGCCCGCGCCCCGCCGAAGAGCGTGAACGTGTCGTCCGGGCGGGCGCCCTCGGGGAGGCCCTCGCGCGGCGCCAGCGTGATCACGACCGAGTCGCGCGCGGCGTACGCGATGGGCTCCTCGAGGCCGCCCTCGGCAGGCGGCGCAAGGGGCACGCCGAGCGGCTCGTCGTCGGCAGGGTCAATGGTGGCCCGCGCCGCCGCCGGCGGCGACGCGGCGAGCGTGTCAGCGGCGGCGCCCGCCGCGAGCGTGTCGGCAGGCGTCTGCTGCGCCCACGCGGGCGCGGCGGCGAGGGCGAGCAGCAGGGCGAGCAGGCAGCGCACGGGCGGCGGGCGGGTTCAGCGCAAAGGTAGAACCTCGGGTCAGGGGGCGTCTCCGGACGTGGGGTGCGGCATTTCCAGACGCGGCGCGCAGCCCGGCCGCGCGGGGGGCAGGGGTTAGCTTGGCAGCCCTGCTCCACGTCTCGTCGCCGTTCCGCCATGCTTCAGACCCACACGCGCGGCGCCGTCCGCACGCTCACGCTGGACCGCCCGGAGGTCCGCAACGCGCTCTCGGCCGGCCTCGTGGACGCGCTCCGCGCCGCGCTCGACGCGGCCGCGCGCGACGCGGCCGTGCGCGTCGTCGTGCTCACGGGCGCCGGGAGCGTTTTCTCGGCCGGCGCCGACCTGGCCGCGCTCCAGGCACTCCAGACGGCCTCCGCCGAGGCCAACCTGGCCGACTCGGAGCGCCTGGCCGGTCTCTTCGACGCCGTCTACCGCCATCCGAAGCCGGTCGTGGCGCGCGTCAACGGGCACGCCATCGCGGGCGGCTGCGGGCTGGCGGCCGTGTGCGACTTCGCGCTCGCGAGCGCGGACGCCCGGCTGGGCTTCACCGAGGTGCGCATCGGCTTCGTGCCAGCCATCGTGGCCGTCTACGTGCGGCGCAAGCTCGGCGAGGCCGCGCTGCGCGACCTGATGCTCCGCGGGCACCTCGTGACGGCGGCCGAGGCCGCGCGCGTCGGGCTCGTCACGCGCGCCGTGCCCGCGGCCGACCTCGAGGCCGAGACGGACGCGCTCTGCGACGAGATCGCGGCGCGCACGAGCGCCTCGGCGGTCGCGCTCACCAAGCGCCTCCTGGCCGACGTGGCCGGCATGGGGCTCGCCGAGGGCGCCTCCTACGCCGCGCGCGTCAACGCGCTCGCGCGGGCCACCGACGACTGCCGCGCCGGTGTGGCGGCGTTCCTCGACAAGCGGGACCCGCCGTGGGAGGCGCGCGCACCCTCGCCGGCGCGCGAAGAGGGAGCGTAGACGCGGAAAGCGTGCGTAAAGACGCCCCGGAGGGCGAACCCGTCCGGCCGGCAGCGGTTTACCCCCTCGATTCCCTTCCACCTGACCTTCGCCTCTCCGCCATGGCCGACAGCAAGCGCACCCACGACCATCCGCACCTCCACGAGGATGCCTCCGGCTCGCTCGAGAAAGCGCACATGGGCCGGCAGCCCGTGCGCAAGCTCGGCGAGATGGAGGGCAACCCGGTCGGGCTCTCGCCCGAAGCGTGCAAGGAACTCGTCGCCCACCTGGATCGCCACCTCGCTTCGTACTCGGTGCTTTACCACCAGTACCACAAGCACCACTGGCTCGTCGTCGGGCCGCAGTTCCGTGACCTGCACCTGTTCCTCGAGGAGCACTACAACCAGGTCCACGAGCACTTCGACGCGATCGCGGAGCGCCTGACGGTGCTTGGCGGCATCCCGACGTGCAGCCCGGCCGAGCAGGAAAAGCTGGCCTACATCGCGCACGAGCCCGAGGGCCAGTTCCGCGTCCGCCACATGCTCGAGCTCGACATCGAGTGCGAGCGCCGCGTCTGCGTCGAGCTGCGCCGGAGCATCAAGACGGCGCTCGAGCACGAAGACTTCGGCACGAAGAGCCTGCTCGAGAAGTGGCTCCGCTACGCCGAGGACCGCGCGCATCACCTCGAGCACTTCCTCGAGTCCGACACGCTCGAGGTCGGGCTGACAGCCCGGGAGGATGACCTCCGGGAGGACCCGGTGCTCGAGGAGATGGACTGACGCACGCCGCGACCCGGTGCCGGGTCTGACTGGCGCCAAGAGCCGGAGGGGTCGTCCCCTCCGGCTTTTTTAATCCGGCGAGCCCCCGCGGCCGGGTATCTTGCGCGCCCGTCCGCCCGCTCCATCCATGACGACCTACAAAGACGCCGGAGTAGACATAGACGCCGGCGAGGAGGCCGTGCGCCGCATCAAGGGCCTCGTGCGCGAGACGTTCACGCCGGGCGTGCTGACCGACATCGGCGCCTTCGGCGGGCTGTTCGCGCTCGCCAAGGACCACTACCGCGAGCCGGTGCTCGTCTCGTCGATGGACGGCGTCGGGACCAAGCTCAAGGTGGCGCAGCGCGTGGACCGCCACGACACCGTGGGCGAGTGCCTCGTCAACCACTGCGTCAACGACATCGCCGTCTGCGGCGCCCGCCCGCTCTTCTTCCTGGACTACTTCGCCGCCGGCACGCTCCGGCCGGCCGTCTTCGAGGATGTCGTGCGCGGCTTCGCGCGCGCCTGCCGCGCCAACGGCTGCGCGCTCATCGGCGGCGAGACGGCCGAGATGCCCGACCTGTACCGGCCCGGCGAGTATGACCTGGCCGGCACCATCGTGGGCATCGTCGAGCGCGACGCGATCGTGGACGGCCGCGCCATCGCGCCGGGCGACCTGCTGCTCGGCCTGCCCTCGACGGGCCTGCACACGAACGGCTACTCGCTGGCGCGCAAGGTGCTCTTCGAGCGCTTCGTGGCCCACGACACGCCGGACGCGCTCGGCGGCCAGACCGTCGCCGAGGCGCTGCTGGCCGTCCACCGCTCCTACCTCGACGCCATCCAGGCGCTGCTGGCCGAGGGCCTGGCGCGCGGCTTTGCGCACGTGACCGGCAGCGGCATCGAGGGCAACACGCGCCGCATCCTTCCCGAGGGGCTCGTGCCAGACGTGGCCTGGGACGCGTGGGGCCGCCCGCCTATCTTCCGCCTGATCCAGGAGGTCGGCGGGGTGCCCGAGGACGACATGCGGCGCACGTTCAACCTGGGCGTGGGGCTCGTGGCGGTCGTCCCGCCCGAGAGCCGCGCGCGCGCGCTCGCCGTGCTGGGCGCGCTCGGCGAGCCCGCCTTCGAGATTGGCCGCATCGCGGCCGCCTGAGCCGCCGCGCGCGGGGCGCCGCCACGGGCGGGACCGCCGCGGGGCTTTCCGGCGTACAGCTTCCATGAACGCACTGCATGACCGCCCCGCCCGCGTCGCCGTTTTCGGCGCGGGCAGCTGGGGGACCGCGCTCACCTACAGCCTCGCCGGCGCCGGACACGACGTGTGCCTGTGGGCGCGTCGCGAAGCCCTCGCCGACGAGCTGCGCCGCACGCGCCGCAACACGCGCTACCTCCCTGCGGCCGAGCTGCCACCGTCGGTGCGCTTTACGTCGGACCTGGCGGAGGCGGCCGAGGACGCGCGCCTGTGGGTGATCGCTGTGCCGAGCCAGGCCGTGCGCAAGGCCATCGCGCCGCTCGCGGCGCGCGTCGGGCCGGGGCACACCGTCGTCTCGGTCGCCAAGGGCATCGAGACGGGCACGCTGCTGACGGCCTCGGGCGTGCTGCGCGAGGTGCTCCCCGATGCCGACCCCGGCCGCGTGGGCGTGCTCTACGGGCCAAGCCACGCCGAGGAGGTCGCGCTACGCCAGCCGACGAGCGTCGTCGTGGCCATGCCGGACGTGGCGGCCGCCGAGGCCGTACAGGCGGCCTTCATGACACCCAGCCTGCGCGTCTACGCCAACCCGGACCTTGTGGGCGTCGAGATCGCCGGCTCGGTCAAGAACGTGATGGCGCTTGCGGCCGGCATGGGGGACGGGCTCGGCCTGGGCGACAACGCCAAGGCCGCCCTCGTCACGCGCGGCCTGGCCGAGATCACGCGCCTCGGGCTGGCCATGGGCGCGCGCCCCGACACGTTCGCCGGCCTGGCTGGTCTGGGCGACCTCGTCGTGACGTGCTTCTCGCGCCACAGCCGCAACCGCGCCTTTGGCGAGATGATCGGCGCGGGCCGGACGCGCGCCGAGGCCGAGGCCGCTATGACGATGGTCGTCGAGGGTGTGCACACGGCCGAGTCCGTCTGCGCACTTGCCGCGCGGCACGACGTCGAGATGCCTGTCACTACCGCCGTGCAGGCCATCCTCTCGGGCCGCCTGCGCCCGGCCGACGCCGTCGGCGACCTGATGACGCGCGAGCCCAAGCGCGAGGCGGCCCACCTTGCCTGAGCGCCTCTCGCCGGAGCGCGTCTCGCCAGAGTGCCTCTCGCCAGAGTGCCTCTCGCCAGAGAGCCGCCCGCCCGCTCATACTGCCCATGCCCGTCTGAGCCGCCTGCCCGCGCCGCATGACCGCCGACGATCTCAAGCGCCTCGTCGCCCTTGGCGAAGGCACGCACCTCGAGTTCAAGCACCGCATGCCGCGGGCCGAGCGCCTGGCGCGTGAGGTGATCGCGCTGGCCAACACGGCCGGCGGCCGCGTCCTGCTCGGCGTCGACGACGACGGCACGCTCGTCGGGCTCAAGGATGCCGACGAGGAATTGTTCGTGCTCGAGGAGGCTCTGCGGACCCGCATCGAGCCGCCCGTCGAGGTGCGCATCGAGTCTGTGCGCGTCTCGCGGCGCCGCGAGGTGCTCGTCGTCGACGTGCCGGCCTCGGCCGCGCGGCCGCACTTCCTCGTGTGGCCGCCCGAGAACGGGCGCACGCCGCCGCGCGCCGCCTTCCTGCGCGTGGCCGACCAGTCGGTCGAGGCCAGCCGCGAGGCCGTGCGCCTGATGCGGGCCGAGGCCTCGGGCGAGCCCGTCCAGTTCACGTTCGGCGACGCCGAGCGCCGCCTGCTCGAGTACCTCGACCGCCACGAGCGCATCACGAGCGCGGCCTACGCGCGCCTGGCCGACCTGCCGCCGTGGCGCGCCTCGAAGACGCTCGTGCTGCTCACGCGCGCCGGCGTGCTGCGCTTCCACGCCTCGGCCGGCGAGGACTATTTCACGGCGGCCTGACGCGGCGCGCGGACGCGGCGGCCTCTATGCTACCTTCGAAGGCTGCATTTTTTGATATCGGCCGTGCGCGCCATGTCGCTCCGCTGTGGTCTCTCTTCGCGACTTTGTTTCGCCTTCACAGGGCTCGTGCTCGTGCTGCGAGCGCTCGCGGCCTCCGGCGCTGCCGCGCAGCACGTCCCGGCCGGAGCACCGCTCCTGCTGCGCGCCGACGCCGCGCCGCTAACCGTGGCCGATCCGCTCCCCGGCGAGACGGCCCGCTACCGCGTCGTGGCCGGCGGCGCGGAAGCGCTCGCCGAGGGCGCGAAGGCGCTCGCCGAGGGCGCGGCCCTACGTCTCGAGTTGCCCGGCGCCGCGCGCACGTTCGGCATCCGGCGCGAGGCGCGCTACCGGCCCGGCATGCAGACGGCTACAGCGACGGCGCTCGATGCCAGCGGCGAGGTCGCCGTCGTGACGCGCCACCGCGACCGCCTCGTGGGCTTCTTTACCGATGGGCCGGATGTGCTCTTCCTGCTGCCGGGCGACGCGCCGGCGTTCGTGCGCGTGCCGGCCGATGCGCTCGGCGAGCTTCTCTGCGGCGCCGAGGGACACGGTCACCCCCCGGGCGCGCCGGCCCACAGCCGCGTCCATGTGCCGTTTGCGCCGGCCCTCGGTGCGGGCGACGTCCCTGACGAGATCACAGTGGACGTCATGATCCCCTACACGCCCGCCGCAGCGACGTGGGCGCAGAACGACATCCGCTACGGCGCCATCGACGTCGTGATCGCGCAGGCGCTCGGGCTCTCCCAGCTCGCCCTCGACAACAGCGACGCCCGCCTCCGCCTCCGCCTCGTGCACAGCTACCGGGTGGATTACGACGAGGCCACGCCCGACCCCGGGGGCACGACGGCCTCGTCTGCGTGGCACCTGCGGCGCCTGACGGCCTCGCCCGTGTTCAACCCGTTCGGGCCGGACGCGGAGGGCTTCATGCTCGAGGTGCACGAGCTACGCGATCTGCACGGTGCCGATCTCGTAGCACTTTTCGCGCTCGTCAGCGACGTCGGCGGGATCGCGTGGCGTCTGAACACGCTGAGCGGCAGCCCGCAGTACGGCTTCTCGGTCAACCGCGTGCAGCAGATGGCGACCGGCTTCACGCTCGTGCACGAGATCGGCCACAACATGGGCCTCGGCCATGGCCGGGATCAGCCCACGAACGCCTCCGGGGAGGCCGGGGGGCTCTTCCCTTATGCCGTCGGCTGGCGCTGGACGGGCGACAACGGCGTGCCCTACAACTCGGTCATGTCCTACGGGAGGCCCGGCGACACGCGCGCGCCCGTCTTCTCGAACCCGTCGGTCACGTGGAACGGCGCCCCCACGGGCACGTCCGATCCGGCCGTGCTCTACGGCCCGGCCGACGCGGCGCGTGCGCTGCGCGAGATCCGCTACATGGTGGCGAACTATCGCCTGACGCTGGCCGATCCGCCCGTTTCAAGCACGGTTGCGCCGGTCTCGGTCACGGCCGCCTTCGGCGCCGAAACCGAGGCCGTCGTCACCGTCTCGAACAGCGGCCCCTCGGCGCTTATGTGGGACGTGGATGTGCGTCCGGACGCGCCCGGCGGCGCGCTGCGCTCGGCGGCGGCGTCCGGGGCGCTCGCACTCGCTCCGCCCGACGAAGACGCGGCGCTTACGGCCGCCCTGGCTGCCCGCGCCTATCTGCCGGCCGGGCACGACCCGCTCGCCGGCTTCTCCGGCAAACGCCTCTCGGACGGACCGCAGACTCTCTTCGAGACGTCGTTCGAAGCCGACGAGGGCTTCGTCCCGTCCGCGAGCGTGCGCCACGGGCTGTGGGCGACGCCGGTCTCGACGCCCTTCAGCGTGCTCGCGGCCAATCCGGCCGTCGGTACGCAGCACCTGCGCATCACGCCGCCGGCGAGCGGCGCCCAGTTCGTGCTGTCGCCGTTCATCGGCGCGCGGCCGACCGGGCGCTACGCGGTCTCGGCCCAGGTGGCGCTCGGCAGCCTGACCGGCCCGGCCTACTTCGCGATCGTCCGCGAGGGGCTGCGCGGCCGCATCGTGGCCGGGTGGGCGTTCTCGGGCGGCAACGTGTTCGCCTACGAGCCCTCGACGGGCAGCTACACGAGCGCCAACCGCAGCGTGTCTGCCGGCGTCTACCACCGCTACGAAATCGTGCTCGACCCCGACGCGGCGCTCGCGCGCTACGTCGTGGACGGGACCGAGGTGGCCACGCGGTCGTTTGCCGGCGGCGGCCCGGCGCAGGTGCAGTTCATCCGTAACCAGGGCGCCGGCACGGACTACCTGGACGTGGACGACGTGGCTATCCGCGCGGACTATCTGGGGCTTTCCTGGCTTCGGCTGAGCACGCCCTACGGTGTGGCGTCGCCTGCTGGCGGCACCTCACCGCTGCGCCTGCGCTTCCCCGCGGAGGCGGCGCAGACGCCCGGCACGCGTACGGCGCGCCTGTTCATCCGAACCAGCGACCCCGCGCGGCCTGAGCAGACGGTACCCGTCACGTACCAGGTCGCGTCCGTGTCGGCCGAGGAGGAGGCCGGTGTGCCCGCGCTCGCCGTGCAGCCGGCGCGTCCGAACCCGTTCCGCACCGAGGCCGCGATCGGCTATGCGCTCGGAGCGGCGTCGCACGTCGTGCTCGAGGTGTTCACCGTGACCGGCGTGCGCGTGGCCACGCTCGTAGACGCGCTCCTGCCGGCCGGCGCGCACACCGCGACGTGGGCTCCCGAGGGGCTCGCGGCGGGCGTCTACGTTTACCGCCTCCGCGCCGGGACGCACGTGCACACCGGGCGCCTCCTGCTCGCGCGATGAGCGCCTTCTCCGTGCGCGCGCTCCTCACGCTTGTACTTGTGCCGCTCGTGCTTGCCGGCTGCGCTCGCCCCCCGGCGGCCGGGGAGCCGCTACGGCTCGCCCGTGCGGACGCGCTCGGGGCGGCCGAGCAGCCGGCGTGGGCGCGGCGTGCCGGGACGCTCCGCCTGCCCGAAGCCCGTCTCGACACCCTGCCGCCCGGTACGCCGCTCGAGATCGACGTGTTCGACGAGGCCCGCCTGGCCGCCCGGGTGCGTCGCACGGACCGTGCCGGAGGCGTCGGCGCCGTCACGGCCGTGCTCGAGCGGCCGCACGCGGGCGTGCTTCTGCTCACGTTTGCACCCGGGGCCGGGGCGCAGGGCAGCG
This sequence comes from Rubricoccaceae bacterium, assembly GCA_046292345.1. Classification (GTDB taxonomy): domain Bacteria; phylum Bacteroidota; class Rhodothermia; order Rhodothermales; family Rubricoccaceae; genus JBKBRC01. Next base: position 27,277 of record JBKBRC010000010.1, on the reverse strand, counting down.
CGCTCGTGTCCGGAACACTGCGCTGGGAGAGTGCCGGGCGCCGCTTCGCGCTGTACGCGCATCGCACACCCGGCCACGTGGTGCTGGCCGAGGTGCGCCCCGGAGACGACGACGAGTTGCCGGGCGCGCCGCCGCTCGTGCCCGAGCCCTAGCGCGCCGCGACCGCGCCCTGGCGCCGCCCCCCGGCCGCAGGCTCCGGCCTGATCAGGCCAGGCGTACTGCGTCGTAGCCCGCTGCCCGCAGCACGCCGAGCGCCCGCGCGAGCGCGGCCTCGTCCTCGAACCCGATCCGGAACGCGCCCTCGACGGCCTCGCGCACGGTCAGCAGCTCGACATCGCGCACGTTGAGCCCGGCCTCGGCGAGCACAGCGAACAGCGCCGCCAGGAAGCCCGGGCGGTCTTCGGCGCGGACGGTCAACTCAGCGAGCGGATGCAGGAAGCCCTTCGAGCGCTCGGGAATTGTCTCGCGCAGCGCCCGTGCGGCATCGAACGCTGCCTCGGCGGCGGCCCAGTCTTCGGCGGCTATGGCATGGCGGAGCCGCTCGAAGCGCCGCGCAAATGCCGCCAGGGCGTCGAGCAGGGGGCCGTGGTTGGCCGCCATGATCTCGCGCCAGAGCCCGAACGGCGACGATGCGATGCGCGTCATGTCGCGGAAGCCGCCCGCGGCGAGCGTGCGGGCCTGCGGGTCGGCGTCCCCGGCCAGGCCGGCGAGCACTACGGCGAGCAGCTGCGGCAGATGGCTCACTGCGGCGGCGATGCGGTCGTGCCGCGCCGCGTCGAGCACGACGGCGCGCGCACCGACGGCCTCCACGAGTGCGAGCAGGAGAGGCGGCAGCGCAGGCGCACCGGCTTCAGGCGCGTCGGGGGCCGTTTCAGGGCAGAGTACCCATACGGCGTTCTCGAACAGGAGCGGGTTGGCGTGCGCGATCCCGCCCTGCGCGCGGCCCGCCATCGGGTGGCCGCCCACGAAGCGCACACCGGCGGGGAGCACTGCGCGCGCGTGCGCCATGACAGGCCGCTTGACCGAGCCCACGTCCGTTACGAGCGTCCCCGGCCCGAGGTGCGGCGCGATCTCCGAGAGCAGGCGCAGCGCCGCCGCCGGAGGCGTGGCGAGCACGACGACGTCGGCTCCGGCGACGGCCTCCGCCGGAGACGCAGCCACGGCATGGACGGCGCCGCGCGCGAGGGCCTCGGCGGCTACGTCCGTGCGGTCGTACCCGACGAGGTGCCACGCCGCGCGGCGCGCCCGCAGCGCGAGCGCGAGCGACCCGCCGATGAGGCCGGTGCCGAGTATGGCGAGGGTAGGGGAGGGCATCGGCGAGGCGGAAGAGGGAGAAGGGGACGCTGAGGACAAACCTCGCACCGTCCGGGCCGGCGCGCCCTGCGGGGAGGAGGGTGTGACGCACCCTGGCACCGGGGCGGGGCTAGCTTTGCTGCCCGCGCCCTTCCCGCCCCCGGACTCGCACGCCCCCCGGACATGCCCGTCGTCGAGACGATCCCGCTTCACGAGACCGCGCAGCAGCGCTATCTCAATTACGCGCTCTCGGTCATCACGAGCCGCGCCCTGCCGGACATCCGCGACGGCCTCAAGCCGGTCCAGCGTCGCATCCTCTACGCGATGCTCGTCAACCTGCGCCTGACGCCGGACGCGCGCTACCGCAAGAGCGCCACCATCGTCGGCGACGTGATGGGCAAGTACCACCCGCACGGCGACAGCGCCATCTACGAGGCCATGGTGCGCATGGCGCAGCCGTTCGCGCTGCGCGCCCCGCTCGTGGACGGGCAGGGCAACTTCGGCTCGCTCGACGGCGACAGCCCGGCGGCCATGCGCTACACCGAGGCGCGCCTGACCGCCCTCGGCGCGGACCTGCTCGGCGAGATCCGCCAGCAGACCGTTCCCTTCCGGCCCACCTTCGACGGGCAGCTCTCGGAGCCGGTCGTGCTGCCGGCGCCGTTCCCCAACCTGCTCGTCAACGGCGCCACGGGGATCGCCGTCGGCATGGCGACCAACATTCCGCCGCACAACCTGGGCGAGGTGCTCGACGCCTGCGTCGCGCTCATCGCCTCGCCCGGCGCCCGCCTCGAGACGCTGCTGAAGCACATCCAGGGGCCGGACTTCCCGACCGGCGGGCGCATCCTCAACACGCCCGAGGAGCTCGCGCGCATCTACGAGACCGGCGAGGGGCCGGTCGACCTGCGCGGCGAGTACGCCGAGGAGGGCAGGGGCCGCGTTGTGATCACGAGTGTGCCCTACGGCATAGCCAAGGCCGACCTGATCGAGAAGATCGCCGACCACATCCGCGCTGGGCGCGTGCCGCAGATCGTGGACATCCGCGACGAGTCCACCGAGGACGTGCGCGTCGTGCTCGAGCTTCGGCGCGGCGCCTCGGCCGAGGCCGCCATGGCCTACCTGTTCAAGCACACGCCGCTCCAGACGCGCTTCCACGTCAACCTGACGTGCCTCGTCCCGACCGACAACCCGGAGGTCGCCGCCCCGCGCCGCGTGGACCTGCGCACGGCGCTCCAGGCCTTTCTCGACTTCCGGCTCGAGGTCGTCACGCGCCGCCTCGCGCACGAACTGGCCGCGCTCGAGCGGCGCATCCACATCCTCAAGGGCCTCGCCAGGATCTTCGACGCGCTCGACGAGGCCATCCGCCTCATCCGCGCCTCGCGCGACCGCGCCGACGCCAACGGCCGCCTCGGCCACCGCTTCGGCCTCGACGAGGAGCAGGCCGACGCCGTGCTCGACATCAAGCTCTACCGCCTGGCGCGCATGGAGATCGCGGCGATCCTGAAAGAACTGGCCGAGAAGGAGGCCCGTGCGGCCGAGCTGCGCGCGCTCCTGGCCGATGAGGCCGCGCGCTGGCGCCTCGTCCGCGGCGAACTGCGCGCGCTGCGCCGCCGCTACGCCGACGCCCGCCGCACCGCGATCGCCGGGCCGGACGCGGCGCTCGCGTTCTCGGCCGAGGACTACATCGTCGCCGAGGACGTCGTGGCCATCGTCACGCGCGACGGGTGGGTCAAGCGCCAGCGCTCCTACACCGACCTCGGCGCGATCCGCGTGCGCGAGGGCGACAGCGTCGGCTACGCGATCGCGGCGAGCACGCGCAGCCCGCTCGTCTTCTTCACGTCCGCCGGGCGAGCCTACACCTGCCTCGTGGCCGACCTGCCCTCCACGACCGGCCACGGAGACCCCATCCAGAAGCTGTTCGACTTCGGCGACCGCGAGCGCGTCGTGGGCGTCGTCTCGCTCGACGGGCGTACGCTGCCGCCTCCGCTGGCGCCGCCGGCCGCGGCCGAGCTCGCCCTCTTCGGCCGTGGCGACGGCGCGCCGCCAGAGCCCGAGCCGGCCGGCCCGTTCGTGCTCGCCGTCACGACCGACGGCCTCGCCGTCCGCCTCGCGCTCGACGCGTTCGCCGAGCCGAGCAACAAGAACGGCCGCGTCGTGGTGCGCCTGGCGCCGGGGCAGCAGGTCGTGCAGGCGCTCGTGGCACGCGGCGACGAGAACGTGTGCCTCGCCTCGCAGGGCGGGCGGGCGCTCATCTTCCCCGTGCAGCAGGTGCCGGTCTTCAAGAGCGCCGCCAAGGGCGTGATCGCAATGCGCCTTCAGGGCCCGGACGACCGCGTGCTCGGCATGGCCGTCTCGGACGCCGCGCGCGACGGGCTCGAGGTCGAGACGAGCCGCGGGCGCAAAGAGATCGTACGCACGACCAAATTCGACGTGTCCAACCGCGGCGGGAAAGGCCGCACGATCATCGAACGCGGTACGCTCCGCAGCGTCACGCCGCCGCCCGTCGAGGTTGTCCTGCCACCTGCGCGCTCCTGACGCATCGCCCCGCGCGCTCCTGACGCATCGCCCCGCGCGC
>JBKBRC010000010.1:0-23312 GCA_046292345.1 Rubricoccaceae bacterium | reverse complement strand
CGCACGATCATCGAACGCGGTACGCTCCGCAGCGTCACGCCGCCGCCCGTCGAGGTTGTCCTGCCACCTGCGCGCTCCTGACGCATCGCCCCGCGCGCTCCTGACGCATCGCCCCGCGCGCGCGGCCCGCTCTGAGAACCAGACCCACCTGCAGCTCCGCCCCGAAATGGCCGAAGTCACCTACACCGGCGCCTCCATCCAGGTCCTCGAAGGCCTCGAGCCCGTCCGCAAGCGCCCCGGCATGTACATCGGCGGTACGGGCAAGGCTGGCCTGCACCACCTCGTATGGGAGATCGTGGACAACGCCGTGGACGAGGCCACCAACGGGTACGCCTCGCTCATCGAGGTCACGCTCCACGCCGACGGGCGCACGGTCTCGGTGGCCGACAACGGCCGGGGCATCCCGGTAGACCCGCACCCGGTCAAGAAGGTCTCCACGCTCGAGGTCATCCTGACGATGCTGCACGCCGGCGGCAAGTTCGACGACAGCAACTACGTCACGAGCGGCGGCCTGCACGGCGTCGGCTCGTCGGTCGTGAACGCGCTCTCGGAGCGGCTCACGGCGCAGGTCCGGCGCGACGGCGTGCTCTACGAGCAGCACTTCGCGCGGGGCGTGCCCCTGGGCCCGCTGCGCCGCGTGCGCGAGAACGTGCGCGGCACCGGCACCACGATCACGTTCACGCCCGACCCGGAGATCTTCGAGACGATCGCCTTCGACGCGGCGCTGATCAAGGAGAACCTCGAGGTCAAGACGTACCTCAACGGCGCGCTGCGCATCGTGTTTAAGGACGAGGCCGCGGGCGAGCGCGCCGAGTTCCACCACGAGGGCGGCATTGCCGAGTACCTGGACGTGCTCGTGGCCGAGACGAAGGGCCGCCGTGTGCACGCCGAGCCGTTCGTGGTGCGGCAGCCGGCCCTCGAGCAGGGCGTGCGCGTCGAGCTGGCGTTCGTCTGGACCGAGGCGCCCCGCGAGCGCCTCGTCTCGTTCGTCAACGGCATCCCGACGCGCGACGGCGGCACGCACGAGCAGGGCCTGCGCGACGGCGTCACACGCGCCGTGCGGGCCTACATCGAGACGCACGACCTGGGCCAGAAGAAGCTCGAGATCACGGCCGAGGACATCCGCGAGGGGCTCGTGGCCGTGGTCAACCTCTACCACGTGGACCCGCAGTTCCAGGGGCAGACGAAAGAAAAGCTCAACAACCCGGACGCGCGCGCCGCCGTCGCAGGGGCCTTTCGCGTCGAGTTCGAGCAGTACCTCAACGCGCATCCCTCCACGGCCGAGGCCATCGTGGCACGTGTGATCCAGGCCGCGCGCGCGCGCCAGGCCAGCCGCGCCGCCGCGCAGCAGGTCCGCCGCAAGAGCGCCGTCTCGCATCGCCTCAACCTGCCCGGCAAGCTGGCCGACTGCGCCTCGACCGACCCCGCCGAGTCCGAGTTGTTCGTCGTCGAGGGCGACTCGGCCGGCGGCTCGGCGAAGCAGGGCCGCGACCGCGCCACGCAGGCCATCCTGCCTCTGCGCGGCAAGGTGCTCAACGCTGAGCAGGCCACGCGTGCCAGGGTGCTCGACAACAAGGAGCTCGCCAACATCGTCGACGCGCTCGGATGCGGCCTCGGCGAAGATCTCGATCTGACGCGCCTGCGCTACCACAAGCTCATCCTGCTCATGGACGCCGACGCCGACGGGGCCCACATCGCCACGCTCCTGCTCACGTTCCTCTACCGCTACATGCGCCCGCTCATCGACGGCGGGTACGTCTACGTGGCGCAGCCGCCGCTCTACCGCGTCGACGCGCTCAAGGAGACCCACTGGGCGCTCGACGACGCCGACCGCGACCGCATCGTGCGGCAGATCCGCAAGAAGAACCCGCGCGCGCAGATCGAGGTGCAGCGCTTCAAGGGGCTCGGCGAGATGATGCCGCAGACGCTCCGCGAGACGACGCTCGACCCGGCGCGCCGCCGCCTGCTGCGTGTGACGATTCCGGACGACGCGCGCGTGGCTACGGAGATGGCCATCGCGGACCTGATGGGCAAGGACGCCTCGGCCCGCTTCGCCTTCATCATGGACCGCGCCGCCGAGGCCGACGCGCTCGACGTGTAGCCAGACCGGCGTCCGCCTGCCTCAGCAGCGCTCGGCCCGGCAGCGCTTGGCTCAGCGCTCGGCCGGCGCGGACGGCTCTGCGGCGCGCGCGCGCCGCACGATCAGCAGCACGCTCGAGAGCACGAGCAGCGCGCCGCCGAAGCTGAGCGCCTCGGGCGTCTCGCCGAACACGAGCACCCCCCATCCGAACGCGAACACGATCTGGAGGTACCCGATCGCTGTGGCCGTGCCGGCCTCAAGCAGGTGCAGCCCGCGCGTGAGGCAGAGCTGCCCGACCTGCGTGGCTGCGCCGATGCCGAACAGGGCCGCCCACGCGCCGAACGTCGGCCAGAGCCAGGTGGCGGCGAACGGGAGCGAGATGGCCATGCCGGCGCCCCCGAGGTAGAGCACGATCGTGAGCGGGTGATCGGTCGTGCGGAGCTGCCGGACGAACGTGTAGGCCAGCCCCGAGAGGACGGCGCTGCTCAGCGCTAGGCCCACGCCGACGAGGTCGAGCGCGTCGGCGCGCGCGCCGAACAGGAACGCCGGCTGCGCCACAAGCACGACGCCGCCCAGGCACACGGCCGTGCCGGCCAGGACGAGCGGGCGCAGGCGCTCGCCGAGCAGGAACGCTGCCGAGAGGGCCGTCCACACGGGCGCCGTGTAGTGGAGCGTCGTCGCGTCGCCGAGTGGGAGGCGCGCCAGCGCGAGGTAGAGCAGCGCCATCGCCGCCGCCCCAATGAACCCGCGGGCAAGCAGCAGGCGGACGCGCGTGCCCACGACGGGCGCGGCGTAGCGCCGGATGAGCACGAGCGTGAACGCGCCCATGATCATCGAACGGAAAAACACGATCTGCATCGTCGGCAGCTCGGCCGAGACCAGCTTGACGAGCAGACTCATTACTGAGAAGCCGAGCGCGCTGCCGGCCATGAAGAGCGCCCCCCGCCGCGCGTCTCGGCGCGCCACGAGCGCGTCGCGGCGCGCGGCCCATATGCTCTGCCCGGCGTCGACGAGGGGGGCGGCGCCGAGGGTGGGCGCCGGCGTGGGCTGCGAGGCGTCGAGGGGCGGAGGCATGGGCGCAACGTACCTGTGCCCCCCACCGCGAGGCACGCCGCAGGTGCACTTCGAGAGGGATTCACCGGCCCGCCCGGGCGCAGCCGCGCAAGGCGCGCGGCGGAGGCCAGTCGGAAATGCGGTCAGAAAATGGGGGCTAGAAGACGCCGCTCTGGCCCCACTTCAGCTTGTCGCGCACGGTGGCGTAGTAGTCGCGGCCGGGGAGCGTGACCAGGCGCACGGCGTGCGCGCCGCGCCGGACGCGGATGACGGCCTCGGTCGTCTCGACGAGTGCCGAGACCCCGTCCACGGCGAAGGCATACGGGTGGCCGCGCGTGACGACGCGCATCGTCAGCTCCGCCGAGGCCGGCAGCACGATGGGCCGTGCCGTGAGCGTGTGCGGCGCGATCGGCGTGAGCACGAGCGCGTCGGTGCGCGGCGAGAGGATCGGCCCGCCGACCGAGAGCGAGTAGGCGGTCGAGCCGGTGGGCGTGGCCGCGATGAGGCCATCGGCCCAGTAGGTGTTGAGGAAGCGCCCGTCGATGTGCGTCTCGATCTGGATCATGCTCGTCGTGCCGGACTTGTCGACGACGACGTCGTTGAGCGCCCAGGCGGGCACGTCAGGCGTGGCGCCGGCCATGTCTACAGCGAGCGTGAGGCGCTCCTCGGTGCCGGCGCGCCCGTCGGCGAGCTGCGCGACAACCTCGGGAAGGTCCGAGACCTCCGCTTTCGTCAGGAAGCCCAGCCGGCCGATGTTGACGCCGAGCAGGGGCGTCGCACCGGCCTCATGCGCGGCGCGCAGCAGCGAGCCATCGCCCCCGAACGAGAGCAGCACGTCGGCGCCCTCGGCCGGGCGCGCGGCGGCGGTGGGCGGCGGTAGGCCGCGGGCGGCGAAGCCCGCGGCGATGCTTTCGGAGACGCACGCGGAGTGCCCCTCGCGCGCGAGCAGCGCGAGTAGGTCCGCGACGGCGGGCCAGAGGCCGTCCTTTTCCGTGTTACCGACGATGCCGAAGTTCATGAGGCCAGCGCTGAAGGGGAGGGGCGAGCGCGCGCAAGGTAGCCGGCTCCGGAACGCCGCCGCCTGTGCGACGTGCCGGAGCCGTAGACTCAGGTCTGCCTGTCCGTCCGAAGCGCCCGTCCGGGCATCCTCGTCCATGCACCACGTCATCATCGGCAACGGCATCGCCGGGGTGACGGCCGCGCGCTACGTCCGCGCCCGGGACCCGGCGGCGCGCCTGACGCTCGTATCGGACGAGTCTCCGGTGCATCTGGCGCGCACGGCGTTCATGTACGTCTACATGGGCCAGCTCACGCCCGCGCAACTCCGCCCCTATGCGGATGCGTTCTGGAGCGAGAGCCGCATCGCGTGCCTGCACGCCCGCGCCGAGGGTGTCGATACGGGCGCGCGCCGCGTGTACCTCGCCGGGCAGCCGCCGCTGGCCTACGACCGCCTGCTCGTCGCTACGGGCTCCGTCCCGGACGTGCCGCCGTGGCCGGGCCGCGACCGGCCGGGCGTGCAGGGCTTCTACCACCTCCAGGACCTCGAGCGGATGGAGGCCGCCACGCGCGGCGCGCGGCGCGCCGTCGTCGTGGGGGGGGGGCTGATCGGCGTCGAGCTGGCCGAGATGCTTCGCGTGCGGGGCCTCGCCGTGACGATGCTCGTGCGCGAGGCGCGCTACCTGCCGCGCGTGTTCCCCGAAGACGAGGCGGCGCGCGTGGCCGCCGAGATACGGCGCCACGGCGTGGACCTGCGCTTCGGGACCGAGGTCGCGCGCGTCGAGGCCGGGCCGGGCGGGCGCGGCCTGGTCGTCGTGACGAAGCAGGGGGAAGCGCTCCCGGCCGACTTCGTGGGCGTCGGGACGGGCGTGCGGCCCAACGTCGGCTGGCTGGCCGGCAGCGGCCTCGCCGTCCGCCGCGGCGTGCTTGTCGATGCCTGCCTGCGCGCGAGCGCGCCCGGCGTGTTCGCCGCCGGCGACTGCGCCGAGCACCGCGTGCCGCCGCCCGGCCGCCCGGCCGTCGAGGCGCTGTGGTACACCGGCCGCATCCAGGGCGCCACGGCGGCGTTCGGGCTGCTGGGTACGCCGCGGCCGTACCGCCCGGGCGTGTTCTTCAACGCGGCGCGCTTCTTCGACCTCGAGTGGCAGACCTACGGGCGGGTCGACCCCGTGCCGCGGGGCGGCGAGGCCGCCCTCGTGCGGGCCGACGCACGCCGTCTGCTACGCATCCAGCACGAGAGGGGGCCGGAGGGGGCCGTCGTGGGCGTGCACGGCCTGAACGTGCGCCTCCGCCAGGAGACCTGCACGCGCTGGATCGCCGAGCGCTGGCCGCTCGGGCGCGCGCTGGCCGACCTCCCGGCCGCCCGCTTCGACGCCGAGTTCACCCCGGCTCTCCGCTGACCCCCGGCCCGCCCCCGGCCGTTCGGCCGCTTCCGCCATGCGTCTCGCCCTGACCGACAACCCGGCCTATCGCCCGAGCGCCGTGCAGCGCGTCGGGCTCGCGCTCGTGGGCGTGAGCGTGCTGGCGGCCATCGTGGCGCTCGCGAGCGACCTGGCCGCGCGGCACCCGGTCGCGTTCGCGTGGCTCGTACTGGGCGGCCTCGGGCTTGGCGCTGTCGTCTACGGGCTGGACGGATTGCGGCGCCCGGCCGCGCTCCGCCACGACGGCGTCATGTTCTCGTCCAACCAGGCGCGCGGCGCCGTCGCATGGCTCGTGGCCGTCGTGCTGACGGGGCTCTACGGGCTGCTCTACTTCCGTCCCGAGGCGCTGGCCGGTCTCATCCCGCTCGGCGACCCGCTCAGCCGGCTGCTGCGCGCGCAGCCGGCCACGCTCGAGAACGGTGGGCAGTGGTTCCTCTATGCGACGTGCTACACGCTCGCCGTGGCCGCGATGGGCGTGCGCGCGCTCGTGCGCTACCGCCGGACGCGCTACCACGTCCTCCGCCTCGCCTCGGTGATGGCGTTCCAGACACTGCTCGCGTTCGCGCTTCCGGCGCTTCTGGTACGCCTGCAGCAGCCGGAGCTCTACCTCCACTACACGTGGCCGCTGGACTACGACCTGTTCTTCCCCGAGTCCGTCGCAGCGCTGCGTGCCGAGGGCCGGCTCGGGCTGGCGATGCTCGTCTGGGGCGCGCTCCTGCTCGGGCTTGCCACGCCGGTGCTGACATACTTCTACGGCAAGCGGTGGTACTGCGCGTGGGTGTGCGGCTGCGGCGGCCTGGCCGAGACCGCTGGCGATCCCTATCGCCACCTCTCGGACAAGAGCCTGCGCGCCTGGCGCCTCGAGCGGTGGACGGTGCACGGCGTCCTCGTGGCGGTCGTGCTCGTCACGGGGACGCTCTGGCTGGCCGCCGCGACCGAGGTGCCCTGGCTCGACGCGCTCGCCGCCGGCCTGGCCGGCTGGTACGGATTCTACATCGGAGCGCTCTTCGCCGGCGTCGTGGGCGTCGGGTTCTACCCGCTGCTCGGCAGCCGCGTCTGGTGCCGCTTCGGCTGCCCGATGGCGGCCATCCTCGGGCTGCAGCAGCGCTTCTTCTCGCGCTTCCGGATCACGACCAACGGCGGGCAGTGCATCTCGTGCGGCAACTGCTCCGCGTACTGCGAGATGGGCATCGACGTGCGGTGGTACGCGCAGCGCGGACAGAACGTGGTGCGCGCCGGCTGCGTCGGGTGCGGCGTCTGCGCCGAGGTGTGTCCGCGCGGCGTGCTGCGCCTCGAGAACGGCCCGCGCGCCGGGCGCGTCGGACGCGCGACGCAGAACCTGATCGCCGACCTGGACGTGCTGCCGGAGGATGCGCCGCCTGCCGCACAAACGCCCGCCGCGCGCGCGTAACCTTCCCCCCGCTCACGTACCCGCTCTCCCCCCTCCATGGCCGCTCCCGTCGCCCCCCGCCCCCGCCCCCTCAGCGCCGTCCGCGCGATGCTTCTCTGGGTTGCCTACTCGGTCGCGTTTGCGGTCGGCGGAGGGCTCGGGGCGGGCGTGCCGGCGGGGCTGTTCCTGCTCACGACCGGCGAGTCGTACGACGCGACGCTCTACGCGATCACGTTCGGCGTGACCGGGTTCATCGCGTACCGGCTGGCGCAGCGGGTGGCGGAGGGCTGACCGGCGCCGCGGCCGGCGCGGCCACGGCGGCCTCGGCGACGGCGTCGTAGACGAGGCGCACGAAGCCCGGCTCGTCGGCCGGCAGGACGCGGAACGGCCCGAGGTGCGGGTCCGCCTCGCGCGCGCGCACGTCCGCGATGGGCTGCTCAGACCACGTCGGGCCGGGGATGCCGAAGAAGCGGTGCAGCTGTCCGACCGTGTACGTCTCGGCAAACGTGAGCGTGAGGCCGTCGCGCAGCGGCGGCGTCTCGGCATAGGGATCGAAGAGGCGGCTCACGAACGGGCGTAGCGCGGCGTGCATGGCCACGAAGACGTGGTCTCCGGGCAGCAGGCGCGTCGTCCCGCGCGGGATCACGATCGTCCCGTCGCGCACGACGAGCGTCACGGCCACGCCCTCCGGGATGGCGACGTCGCGCAGCGCCTGCCCGGCCACGCGCGCCGACGGCTCGACCGTGTAGTCCACGACCTCGCCGTCTACGTGCCGCAGCGCGTTGAACTCCACCGAGACCGGCGGCACGCTTACGCTCGGCTGCGCCAGGCGGAGCCGCCGCGCGACGCCCGCGAGCGTCCAGCCCTGCGAGATGGCCGAGAGCAGCACGACGAAGAAGACGACGTCGAAGATGCGCGCGCTGCCCTCGACGCCGGCCATGAGCGGGAACGTGGCGAGCGTGATCGGGACGGCCCCCTTGAGCCCGGCCCACGCCACGAGCCCGACCTCGCGCCTGTCGAACCCGAACGGGCGCGTGCACAGCCATACCGCGAGTGGCCGCGCGACGAAGATCAGCACGAGCGCGATCAGCAGTCCCGGCCCGACAATCCCCGGCAGGCGGCTCGGGAAGCTGAGCAGCCCCAGCATCACGAACAGGGCGATCTGGCCCAGCCAGGCCGTCGCGTCGTGGAAGAACAGGATGCCGTTGCGGAAGACCAGCCGCCGGTTGCCCAGCACCACGCCGGCGACGTAGACGGCCAGGAAGCCGCTGCCGCCAAGCACGGCCGCCGCACCGAACGTGACGAGCCCGGCCGCGGCCACGAGCAGCGGGTAGAGCCCGGCATGGTCCAGGTTGATCCGGTTGACGGTCCACGAGGCCGCCAGCCCGCCGGCCACGCCGACGAGCGCGCCGACCCCGAACTGCACCACGAAGAGCCCGAGCAGTCCGCTCACGGGCGCGCCCGGGGCCGTGATGAGCCCGACGAGCCCGAGCGTGAGGAAGATGGCCATCGGGTCGTTCGAGCCGCTCTCGACCTCGAGCGTGGCCGTGAGGCGCTCGGGCAGGCGGAGGCCGCTGGTGCGCAGGACCGAGAACACGGCCGCGGCGTCGGTCGAGCCGACGATGGCGCCGAGCAGCAGGCCCTGAGCGAGCGGCAACTCCAGGAGCGCCCACGCGGCGAGCCCGGTCACGCCGGCGGTGAGCAGCACGCCGAGCGTCGAGAGGACGAGCGCAGGCTTCCAGGCCGCCGCGACGGACGACCACGAGGTGCGCAGGCCGCCGTCGAAAAGGATGAGCGCGAGCGCGGCGCTCGCGAGCGCGTTGGCGAGTCCGAAGTCGCCGAAGGCGATGCCCCCGGGCCCGTCCGAGCCGGCGAGCATGCCGAGCCCGAGGAAGAGGACGAGCACCGGCATGCCCACGCGCGTCGAGAGCTTGCTCGAGGCGATGCCGAGCAGCAGGAGCAGTCCTCCGACGAGAAGGACGAGGTCTATCGTGGGCAAAGCGGACGCTTGGGAGGGGACGCGCTCGTCTTGGAAGGTGCCGGCGGCGGAGGCGCCTCGGGAGATGGTCACGCGGCGGCGGAGCGGTGCGTTCCGCACGCACCGAGTCTTCGCCGCCGCGTCGGGCCGCGGGGCGGCTACGGAGCAGCCTCGGGCTCGGCGGTTGCGGCTGGCCCGCGGGAGGGTCTTCGGGGCGCCCCTGCGGTCTTCGCACCCGTCGCCCTCCGACCTGTCTTCCGCTTCCATGCTCTCCCGCGTCTGGAGCAGCGCCGTCCTCGGCGTGGACGCGCTCCCCATCGAGATCGAAACGCACACCGAGTCCGGCCTGCCGCGCTGGACCGTCGTGGGGCTGCCCGACGGCGCCGTGCGCGAGAGCCGCGACCGCGTGTGGGCTGCGCTCAAAAACAGCGGCCTGCCGGTGCCGCGGCACGTCGTGACGATCAACCTGGCGCCGGCCGACGTGCGCAAGGAGGGCTCGGCCTACGACCTGCCGATCGCGCTCGGGCTGCTGGCCTCGCTGCCCGAGGCCCTCGCGCAGCAGCGCCGGCCGCCGCTCGAGCAGGCCGTGCTGGACCGCTTCGTGATCGTCGGCGAGCTCTCGCTCGACGGCTCGCTGCGGCCCGTGCGCGGCGTGCTCCCGATGGCCGCCGGCGCGCGCGCCGCCGGGCGGGAGGGCATGCTCGTGCCGCGCGAGAACGCCCCCGAGGCCGCCGTCGTGGACGGCCTGGCCGTGCACGCCGTCGGCACGCTCGCCGAGGCGTTCGAACTGCTCGCCGAGCGGGGCGGGCAGGCGCCGCCGTTCCGCCCCGCCCCCGACACGCTCGCGCCGGCGACGCCCCCGGACGCGGTGGACTTCGCCGACGTGCGCGGGCAGGCCTACGTCAAGCGCGCGCTCGAGGTCGCCGCGGCCGGCGGCCACAACGCCCTGCTCGTCGGGCCGCCCGGCTCGGGCAAGACCATGCTCGCGCGGCGCCTGCCCACGATCCTGCCGCCGCTCACGCCCGCCGAGGCCCTCGAGACGACCAAGATCCATTCGGTCAGCGGCGCGCTCAACGGGCACGCGCGCGGCGGGCTCGTTACCGAGCGGCCCTTCCGGGCGCCCCACCACACGGTCTCCAACGCCGGGCTCTGCGGCGGCGGCTCGAACCCGCTACCGGGCGAGATTTCGCTTGCGCACCACGGCGTGCTCTTCCTGGACGAACTGCCCGAGTTCGACCGCGCCGTGCTCGAGGTGCTTCGCCAGCCCCTCGAGGAGGGCGAGATCACGATCGCGCGGGCGCGGGGGACGGTGCGCTACCCGGCCGCGTTCATGCTCGTCGCCTCGATGAACCCGTGCCCCTGCGGCCACGCGGGCGACCCGCACAAGGCCTGCGTGTGCCCGCCCGGACATGCGCAGCGCTACCTCGCCAAGATCTCTGGCCCGCTCCTCGACCGCATCGATCTGCACGTGGAGGTCACGCCGGTGCCGTTCGAGGACCTCAGCCGCCACGAGCCGGCCGAGCCGAGCGCGGCCGTGCGCGCGCGCGTGGAGGCCGCGCGCGCACGGCAGGCCGCGCGCGCGCCCGCACAGGGCGGGTTGCCGTTCTGCAACGCACGCATGACACCGGCACAGGTGCGGCGCTTCGTCCCGCTCGACGCCGACGGACGGGCGCTGATGAAGGCGGCGCTGACGCGGCTCGGGCTCTCGGCGCGCGCGCACGACCGCGTGCTCAAGGTCGCCCGTACGATCGCCGACCTTGGCGGCGCCGAGCACGTCCGTGCCGAGCACCTGGCCGAGGCGGTGCAGTACCGCTCGCTCGACCGCGCCGGGTGGGCCTGAGGGCCGGCTCAGTCCTCCGCGAGCGCTGTCGTGGCGATGGAGACGCGCATGTCGAGCTGCGAGGCGGCGCTGGCCACGGCGGCGAGCTGGCCGATCTGCGCGTCGCGGTCGGCGTAGACGGCCAGAACGTCGCGCTCGCCCCGCACGGCCTCGATGACTGCGGCGAGGCTGTCCGCGACCGTCTCGCGCTCGTCCACGAAGAGCCGTCCCTCGGCGTCGATGGTAATGGCCACGAGGTCCTCCTCGAGCGGCGCCGAAGCGGCCGTCTCGGGCAGGTTGACGGGCAGCCCGTACTGGGTCACGAACGAGCTCGTGAGCAGGAAGAAGATCAGTAGCAGCAGCACGATGTCGGTCAGCGAGGCGAGGCTGAAGGCGACGAGCGGCCTGCGTCCAGAAGAGAAGTCGAGGGGCATGGGCGTCCTCAGGCGGGGCGTGGGAGGACGGTCAGGCCGGGACGCGCCGCCGGTCGGCGGCGCTCGGGGCCTGGAGCAGGTCGATGAAGTCCGTCGAGGCGCGCTCGAGGTTGTTGACCGTGCGCGAGATGCGGTTGAAGAGGAAGTTGTAGGCGAAGAGCGCGAGGATGCCCACCGTGAGGCCGGCGGCGGTCGTGATGAGCGCCTCCCAGATGCCACCGGCGAGCACGCTCGGGTTGACCTGGCCCTGGAGCGCCTGGATCTGCTGGAACGCGCGGATCATGCCCGTCACGGTGCCCAGAAAGCCGATCATGGGCGCGATGGCGGCCGCGGAGGCCAGCAGGTCGGTTCGCTTCTCGAGCGCATACGTCTCGCGGCGCCCGGCCTCCTGTACGGCCTCCTTGATCTCGCCGATGGGCCGGCCGAGGCGCTCGAGGCCGCGCTGGATGATGCGTGCGACGGGCGTATCCTGCGCCCGGCAGTAGCCGATGGCGCCGGTGATGTCGCCCGCGTGGACGTACTCGCGCACGGCCGCTGTGAGCCGATCCGGGTCGCCGGTAGCCTTGCGCAGCGCGAGCAGCCGCTCAACGAAGAGGTAGATCGTGAGCAGCGAGAGCAGCGCGATTGGGATCATGACCCAACCGCCGCGTACGAGCACGTCGATGAGGGACTCGGAGGTGGGAGCGCCGGGCGCGGCCTCCGGGGAGGCTATGGCGGCAGCCGTCTCGGCGGCCTGGAGCAGAAGCAGGAAGGTGAGCATGGAGGAGGCGCTGAGTGCAGGTCTGCGCAGGCGAGGCTGTCCGCGTGGGCGGGATCGTCCGCGCGGGCGGAGTTACGGGCTGAGGTTGAGTGTCCAGGCGTCCTGGCGCACGTCGGCGGGGAGGCGGTCTCGTGCGGCGATGGCGGCCTCGCGCGTGGCGAACTGCCCGATGGCGACGCGGTAGACGGTGCGCTGGCTGGCGGTGCCGGGGAGCACGGCGGCGCGGAAGCCAGCCTGGCGGTGGCGCGCGGCGGCGCGCTCGGCGTCGGCGCGGATGGGCGTGGAGTCCGTCACCCAGGTGAAGCCGCCCTGGGCCGGGTCTATGGGGGCCGGCCCCAGGAGGGCCACCGCCGCATCCACGGCCGGCGCGGGGGCTTGGACAGGGGCCCGGGCGGGAGGATCGAGGGCGGGTCGCGGCGGCGGTGCGGGCGGCACGTCGTCGGGCGGCGGCGCGAGGTCGGTTTCGGACGCGCCGGCGGGGGCGTCCGAGGGCGGGGCGTCCTCGTCCGGGCGGAAGTCCGGCGGCGCCGTCAGCGCCGCTTCCGGGGCCGCCTCGCGCGGCGGCACGGGTGTCGTCTCGCGCGGCGCGATGAGGCGCGGCAGCAGCAGGAGCGCCACGAGCGCGAGCGCTCCGGCGCCCGCCAGCGCGTAAGCGGGCGTGCGCCGGCGAGGCCGCGCAGACGCAGGGGGCGCAGACGCAGGGGGCGCAGACGCAGGGGGCGCAGACGCAGGGGGCGCGAAACCGGAGGGGTCCCTGTCTACAGGCTCCGAGGGGAGGGAGGCATCCGCGGAGGCATCCGGGGGAGGAGGGGCGGACGCCGCAGCGTCCGCCGTGCTCCCGACGTACCGGAACTCGGCGTCCTCTGGCTCCGGAGGTGGCCCGAGGTCGTTGGAGACGGCCTCAGCGTGAGGCGGTACCCAGGCTCCGGCGAGCCACGCCTCGACGTCGTCAGGGAGGAGCGACCGCTCTTCTGTGGACTGTCCGGCCGAGGCCGGGCCTCCGGCATGGGAGGGGGGCCTGTCAGACAGGTCCGCGCCGGGCAGGTCCGCGCCGGGCGTTTCGTGCTCGTTGGGCCAGCCGAGGTCGTCGCTCATCCAGGCGTAGAGCGCTTCCGTGTCTTCGGCGGCGGGCTCTTCTGGGAAAGCGCCCAGCGCGTCGTTGGATGAGGCGGGAGCGTGCGAGGGCACGCCGGTCTCCGGAGCCTCTGCGGCCTTGCCGGCCGTGTTGCCGTCTGCCTCCGGGGCGTCGTGGGGCGCGTCGTCGTCGGCGCTCGGAGCAGCCCGGGCGGCCCACTTCGGGACGGGCGCCGGTTCGTCCCAGTCAAGCAGGGGCGGTGCAATGGTGAAGTCCTCGTCGAGGAGATCATCCTGATCGGCGTAGGCTTCCGAGGGGGCGTCACGGAGAGGACCTGCGCTGTGGACCGCCCCGGGCCGAGGCCCGGTCTGCGGCGTGTCCGGCTCGCTTCCGGACAGGGCGTCCGCCGACGGGAGGTCGGCCGCGTGCTCGGGGCCGGCCGTCTGTGCGTGGCCGGCGGGAGAGCCGGCGTCGCTGCTCGGAAGCACCTCTGCGTCGCCGGGGGGGCCGTCGTCGGCCTCTGCGCTGTCCACGGCGTCGTCTGTCCACGCGCGAGGCGCCGCCTCGGATCCGTCTACGTCGTCGCTGTTTTCGAGGAAGAGCGCTTGCGCCGGTGCCTCGGCCGCACGGCCCGCGGGGTCTTCGGGCGCCTCGTCCTCTGCTTTGAACGCGATGGCACGCGGATCGAACGGCATGGCCATCTCGCCGGCGCTTCCAGGTTGCGCAGTCGGACCTCCGGGAGCAGGGTTGTCTTCGGGATGGTCGTCGGGCGTGGGGCTGGCTGCTGGGATGGGCCCGCCGGGCGGCTGGTCTGACGGCGGGGCGGAGGGCGCCCGGGGCGGCGGCTCGTCCGCTCCGCCTGGCGTTTCGCTGCCGACGGGCTCTGGAGGCGCCCCGGGGGTTGCGACGGGGGCCAGGCCGATGTAGGCGCGGTTGAGGGCTGCCAAGAGCACACCTGCGGGCACGAAGCCGGTCGAGCGGTCGTCCCGCCGGAAAAGCCCGACGCCGCCGAGCTCGGCTTCGCCGCGGGCCGCGAGACGGGCGAGCAGCTGGTCGACGGCGTCGGCGAAGGCGCGTGCGGGGTCGCCGGCGGGTGCGGCGAAACGTGCGAACAGGGCAATGAGGGCGGGCTCGGCAGGGCCCGCCTCGCCGGAGGGCCGGAAGCGCACCGCCGCCGAGGGAGGGAGGAGCACACGGCCACCGCCGGGCCGTAGGGCGAGACGCGCGGGAACGTGCACTTTCTCGAGCGTGCCCAGGCCCGGGAGCCGCACGGGATCCCCCGCCATGAGTGCGGCGCGAGTGGCGGCGGAGAGGGCTTCTAGCGCAGTCACGGCCGGAGGGGGGAGGTCAGGCGGAAGTTAGGTGCTACGCAGAGCTCGCGAGAGAAGCTCGGGGGGAGGGCTGGTGAGACGATGGCCGGGCCGCTGCCGGATCACCATGCCAGGCGAAGACCGCCCAGGACAGTGTAGGGCGCGTAGGGGTAGCCCGGCCAGCGCTCGGCCGTGCCTGCGAGCCGCTCGGCACGCACGACGAGCGCGAGCGGACCCGAGAGCGTGTAGCGCGCGTCGAGGTCCAGCTGCGCCCAGGCCGGAGCGGTGAACTCGCCCGTCGGGTCGGTCGGGCGTGCACCCTCGGCGTAGGCGGCAAGCCCGAGGCGCCCGCGCGCGCCGTCGAAGGGCACCTGCGCGCCGAGGCGCCCGACGAGCGGCGCGTAGAACGGGAGCGTGCCGCCGCCGTCGGTCAGGGCGCCGTCGCGGAGGGCGAAGGCCGCCGAGACGGAGGCGCCGCGTCCGAACGTGAGCGTGGCGTCGGCGGCCAGGCCCGCCGTGCGCGTGCCGGCATAGACGGCGCTGTAGAGACCGCCGGCGGAGGACTGGAAGTGGAGCTCGTTCGTGGCGTACGTGGCGAGGACGAACGCCCGGGCGCGGAGCGGCCCGCGGCGCAGCTCGAGACCAGCCTCGGCGTCGAGCGGGCGCACGTCCGGCGCGACGAGCGCGTCGGGTACGGCGAAGGGGTTGTCGCTGAAGAGCTCGTGCAGCGAGCGCGTGCGCAGGCGGGGCTCGTTGGTTGCGAAGACGCGCAGCGCCGGCCCGAGCGGCAGCCCGAGCCCGACGACGGGGCCGAAGGTGGTGCTCTGGCCGAGGCCGTTGGCCTCGGAGGCGCGGTAGGCGAGCGCGCGCACGCCGGCCACGAGGCGTGCGCCGTCGTCGCGCCCGAGGGCGAGCGCGGCCCCGACGGCGCCGTGCCGCTCGTCGCCGCCGACGCCGCCGTCGAGGCCGGCGGTGCTGCCGGCCGCGTCGAGGCGGAGGCGGCCGCCGAAGAGGCCGAGGCGGGCCTCGGCGCTGACGCGGCCCTCGCTCGCCTCGCCGAGGGCGAGCTCGTCGAGCGCGTCGGCAGGGGCAACGCGGCTGAAGCTGTAGCGCAGGGCGAGCCCGAAGGGCACCGCGCCGACCCCTTCGAGGGCGCCCGCGCCGCCGTAGTGGCTGCGCACGCGGCGCACCTCGGGGGCGAGGGCGACCATGCCGTAGCCCTCGCGCAGGCCGAAGCCCTCGACGCGCAGCCGCGTCGGTCCGTAGGTCTGCACGCCCGCCCGTCCCGCGAAGCGGTCGAACGGCACGTAGCGCTCGCCGTTGCCCGTGTTGATGCCGTCGTAGTCGAGGTCGGCGTAGAGGCGCCCGGCGGCAACGGGCACGCTGAGGTCCAGCCGGCCGTAGCGGGCCAGGAAGGCGCCCGCGCCGCCCTCGGCCCGTCCGCGCTGCTCCTCGGGCAGGTCGGTCTCGGGGGCGCGCGGGGGCGCCGGCCCGGGCGGCCGGGGGGGCGGCAGCCCCGCCGCGCGGCCGCCCCCCCCCCCGCGGCGGGAGCTCGTCGAGCGCAGGGTCGTAGGCCTGCGTGGCCGGCGGCCGGTCAGCCGGGACGACGAAGCTGCGCGGCGGTGGCCCGAAGCCCGAGAGCGGCTGCCGCTCGATCTGCGGCAGGTTGACGGTCGCCTGGCCGGGGATGATGAACTCGCGCGGGCTGAGGCTGGGCAGGCGCTCGGGGGGAGCTGGCTGCTGCTGCGCGCGTGCGGCGGGCCCGAGGGCGGCAGCGAGCGCGCCGGCGAGCAGGAGGAGCGGGGCGCGTCGGGTCACGGGGAGAGGGAGCACGTAGGCGAGGGGCGTGCGTTTTTGTTCGCCCGAGGGGTGGTCACACCCGGGGGTCAGTTGCCGAGGTCCGGACGGGTGCGGCGGAGCTCGTCGGCGGCGGCGGAGCTGGGGTAGCGCTCGAGCAGGAGGCGCCGCCGCGCGTCGGCATCGGCCCGGCGGTTGAGCGCGTCGAGGGCGCGGGCCTCGAGCGCGAGCGCGGCGGCGAGCTGCTCGGCGTCGTCCGGGAAGGCGGCAGCGAAGCGCGCGGCCACGTCGAGCGCGCCGGCCGCCTCGCCTCCGGCGAGGAGCGCGTCGGCGAGGCGGAGCTCGGCCTCAGGCACGAGCGGGCTGTCGGGGAAGCGCTGGCGGACGGCGCGGAGGACGCGCGCGGCGTCGGCCGGGCGGCCGGTGGCGCGGTAGGCGTCGGCGAGCGCGAGGCGCGCCTCGACGTCCTGCGCCGGGGGTGGGTTCTGCGCGAGCAGGCGCTCGAGCAGTTCGGCCGCCCGCGCGGGGTCTCCGCCGAGCGCGGCGTTCTCGGCGCGGCGGATGGCAAGGCGGGCGCGGACGGCGGGGTCGGTCGTGCGGGCCTCGAAGGCGCGTGCGGCGGCGTCGAACTCGGCCGCGCGGCCTTGGGCGTCGAGCGCGTCGGCGAGGCCGTCGAGCGCGTCGGCGGCGAAGGTGTCGTTGGGGAAGCGCTCGAGGAGACGGCGGTAGCCGGCTTCAGCGTCGGCGAAGCGGCCGGCGTTGAAGTGCGCGTCGGCGATGCCGTAGAGGGCGCGCGGGACGAGGTTGCTGCCGGGGCGCTCGCGCTCGAGGCGCGCGAACGTGGCGATGGCGCGTGCGTAGTCCTCCTGCCGGAAGTAGACGTTGCCGAGAGCGTAGAGCGTGGCGTCGTAGAGCTCCGAGGTCGGGAAAGCACTCAGGAGGCGCTCGTAGGTGGCGGCGGCCTCGGCGAGGCGTTCCTGAGCGGCGAGCGTCTGCGCGGTCTGGTAGAGCGCGTAGTCGGCGCCGCGGCGGTCGGTGGTGGCGCTCGGGACACGGGCGTAGGCTGCGCGGGCGTCGTCGAAGCGGCGGAGGGCGGAGTAGCTGTCGCCGAGGCGGAGCAGGGCGTCGGCGAGGTAGGGCACGGCCTCGCCCTGGCGGTCGTAGGTGGCGAGGAAGCGCTCGAAGGCCTCGGCGGCGGCGGCATAGTCCCGGCGCTTGAAGTGGGTCCAGGCGAGGACGTAGCGCGCGGCGTCCGCCTGCCGGTGCTCCGGGAAGCGGCGGAGGAAGTCCGAGAGCAGTTCTTCGGCGCGCGCGTAGCGCTCGGCCTGGAAGGCGGCCTCGCCGGCCCAGAAGAGCGCCTCGCCGGCGCGGGGCCCGGTGGGGTCGGCGCGGAAGACGCGCACGAGCGCCTCCTGCGCGGCGTCGTAGTTGCCGGCGCGGAAGAGGGCGAACGCGTCCTGGAAGGCGACCTCGGCGCGTGTGTCGGCCGTGGCCGTGCCGAGGCGCTCGGCCTCGCGAAAGGCGTCGCGCGCGCGCGCGTTGTCCCCGAGCGCCGCGTAGGACTCGCCGATCATGCGCGCGGCCTCGCCGGCGTAGGCGCTCTGCGGGAAGTCCAGCAGCACGCGCGAGAACGCGGCGGCGGCCTCCTGGTAGCGGCGGCGCTCGTAGCGTAGAAAGCCGAGCTCGAGCCAGGCGGCGTCGGCGAAGGCGCCGCCCTGCTCGGCGGCGGCGGCGAAGCGCGTCTCGGCCTCGCCGAGCTGGAGCGCCTGCTTGAGGGCGAGGCCCTCGTAGTAGGTCGCCTCGTGGCCGAGCGCGTCCTCGGCGGCGGCGCGCACGAGCGCGAAGCCGCGCGCGGCCTCGTCGTAGCGGCGCGCATCGAAGGCGAGGCGGGCGCGCCCGAACGTGGCGCGGCGGAGGTAGGGCGAGCCCGGGGGCACGGCGGCGAAGGAGCGCTCGGCCTCGGCGGCGCGGCCGAGCCGGAGCGCGGCCTCGCCGGCGAGCAGGTCTGCCCGGGCGGCGTCGGAGCCGGCGAGGGCGGGGCGGCGGCGGGCGATCTCGTCGGCGGCGTCCTGGAAGCGGCGCTCGCGGACGTACGCCTCGGCCAGCCCGAGCCCGACGGCGGCGTTGGCGGCCGAGGCCGGGTACTGCGCGGCGAGCTGCTCGTAGGCCTGCACGGTGCCGGCGGCGTCGCCGATGCCGGCGCGGACGCTGGCGAGGGCATAGAGCGCCTCAGGGGCGAGGGCCGTCTCGTAGGCGGCCGTCTCGGCGAAGTAGGCGGCGGCGGCGTCGGGGCGGCTCTGGCGCCGCGCGGTCTGGCCGAGCAGGTAGGCGGCCTCGGCGCGCTCGGCGAGGCTGAGCGGGCGCTCGCGGGCGGCGAGCAGGGCGGCTTCAGCGTCGTCGTAGCGCCCCTGGGCGTAGTAAAAGCGTCCGAGCGCGAAGCGCGCGCGCGCCGCGAGCGGGTGCGCGCCGTGGTCCGCCTCGAAGCGCTCGAAGCGCGCCGCGGCGTCCAGGTCGTCGCCTGCCGCGAGGGCGGCCTCGGCGGCGAAGAAGAGGGCCTCGGGCGCGCGCGGATCGCGCGGGTGGGCCGCAGCCAGATCAGCGAAGGCGCGCGCAGCCGGCGCAAACAGGCCCTCCTGGTAGAGCAGGTGAGCCCGCTCGAAAGCCGTCTCGGCCGAGGCCGGAGGCAGCGCGGGCGTGGCGGCCTGCCCGAGGGCAGGCGCGGCCGGCGCGGCGCCCAGCATGGCAGCCAGGGCAAGCGTGCGAAGCGGGCGGGCGGCGGAGCGGGAGCGGTCGGGAGCCATGCAGACGGGCGGCGGGACGGGCCGGAGGGCGGCGCAATCTACGGGAGCCCGCCTGGGGCCGCTCGAAACAAAGCCCCCGGGCTCGGGCGTACCAACGGCGCTTCGCTTCGGCTCGTCTGCGCCCCCGCGACCTCCCACGCCCCCGCGCCGTCGGCGCGCGCACCAGCCGAAGCCTCCTCCCGACCTCATTCTCTTCCGAATCATGGCTACTCCTGAGAGCAAATCCACGAACACCCCCGGCGCTGGCGACGCGGGCAAAGACGCCCCGAAGGCGCAGAGCGGCGGGTCGCAGAGCGGCACCACGACCGGCGGGCAGGCCTCCGGCGGGCAGGCCTCCGGCGGGCAGGCGTCGGGAGGCAAGACGACGCCTGCGCCGGCCGATGCGTCCAAGTCGGGCGAGGCCGCCAAGACGAGCGTGGCCTCGGGTGCGAGCACTGCGGGTGCGAGCACTGCGGGTGCGAGCACTGCGGGCATCGCACCGAGCGGTGGTACACCCAGGCAGGCCGGCGGGGACGGGCTGCCGAGCGCGGGCACCGAGCCGTCCACGCAGGCGGCGCAGCACACCGCCTCGCCGCTCTCGCTCGACCCGGCCGACTACGAGATGCCGGATGAGTACGCGGAGTCGTGGTTCGACCGCGCGCGCACGTGGGCCGAGCAAAACCCGCTGCTGGCCATCGCCGCTGCGGCGGGCGTGGGGCTCGTCGTGGGCCGCGTCGTGATGGGCCTCGTGCCCGAACCGGAGCCGAAGACCCTCAAAGGCAAGGTCCAGAAGCAGGCCAGGACGTTCTCGAAAGACGCGCGGCACCTTTACGGGGAGGCGTCCAAGGATGCCAAGAAACTGTACGGAGAGGCCTCCAAAGACGCCAAGAAGCTCTACAAGCGCGCCTCGAAGGACGCCCAGCACCTCGGCAAAGAGATCCGCTCGAGCGACTCCTACGAAACGCTCTCCGAGGCCTACGAGGCGCTCTCGAAGCAGGTGGAGCGGCTCACGGAGCACGTCCAGGACCTCGCCGAGCGCGCGCCGGGTGCGGCCGAGCGCGTCGTCGACAAGACAAAGGATCTGGCCGAGGTGGTCGCGGAGGCGGCGAGCGCGGCCGTGAGCGGGGTCGTCTCCAAGAAGACCGACAACTGGCTCAAGAAGCTGCGCAACTGAGTGCGCCTGCGCTCGCCTGCCTCGCGTATCCGCCGCCGGCTCTTCCTCGGGAGGGGCCGGCGGCGGGCGTTCAGGCGGGCGCCGCACCCGGTGCCGCGTATCTTCGGCCGTTTGCCTGCCCGCCCGTGACATGAGTCTGCTCGTCGTCGGCACCGTTGCGTTCGACACCATCGAAACCCCGTTCGGACGCGCGGAGCGTATCCTGGGCGGCTCGGCGACCTACGCGGCGCTCGCCGCGCGCCACTGCGGCGCGGCCGTGCGCCTGAATGCCGTCGTCGGGGCAGACTTCCCGGAGGCGCACGTGGAGACGCTGCACGCGCGCGGCATCGACACGGAGGGCCTCGTGCGCGACCCCGAGGGCGAGACGTTCTTCTGGGCCGGGCGTTACCACTACGACCTCAACTCGCGCGACACGCTCGCGACGCATCTCAACGTGCTCGCCACGTTCGAGCCGGACCTCCCGCCGGCCTACCGCGACTCGCGCATCGTCGCGCTCGGCAACCTCGACCCGGCTGTGCAGGCGTCTGTCCTCGATCAAGTCGACGCGCCTGACCTCGTCGTATGCGACACGATGAACTACTGGATCGAGCACGCGCCGGAGGCGCTCCGCGAGACGCTCCGCCGCGTAGACGTGCTCGTGGTCAACGACGCCGAGGCGCGGGAGCTCGCCCGCGAGCCCAACCTCATCCGGGCCGCGCGCCTGATCGGCGAGATGGGGCCGTCCACGCTGATCATCAAAAAGGGCGAGCACGGCGCGCTGCTCTTCACCGACGGGCAGGTCTTCTCCGCGCCGGCCTACCCGCTCGAGAGCGTCACCGACCCGACCGGCGCTGGCGATACGTTCCTCGGCGGCTTCGCCGGCCATCTGCTCCGCGTGGGCAGCACGGGGCCGGAGGCCATGAAGCAGGGCGTGATCGTCGGCAGCGCGATGGCCTCGTTCTGCGTGGAGGCCTTCGGTCCGGACCGCCTTCTCTCGCTCACCGCCGCCGACGTGGACGAACGCCTGGGAGCCTTCCACCGGCTGTGTGCCATCCCGGAGGGGCTGCTCCTCGCCTCGTGAGGCGGGCCCCGCAGCGCGGCAGGGTGACCGCGGCGAGCTTCAGAAACCCGGCCGGCGCTTCAGAGCGCGCCGGTGCGGGCGTAGCGCTCGTAGAGAGCCGCCTGGGCCTCGAAGACCCACTGGTTCATGATCACCTCCTCGGACACCTGGAGCGTCTCCGCGAGGCGGCGCGCGTCGGCGCGGCTCCAGTGCGCGATCTCTTCGAGCGACGTTACGCCGGCCCGGTAGAGACGCTGCTGCAAGCCCGCGTCGATGGACGAGATGACCGTGAGGTCGTCAGCGTCTTCGGAGAGGGGGGGGGAAGCGGCGTCAGGGGCCAGCACCGGCGCGGGCGGCGCGGCGCCGAAGAAGTCGTCCATCGGGACGAAAATGGAGCGGCGCGGCGTGCGGCGGACGGGCTCGCGCTCGGCCAGCCGGAGGGGCGGCTCCGGGCGGGCCGGGGCTGCCGGAGCGCTCGGCACGGCGCGCTCCGGTACGGCGCGCTCCGGTACGGCGCGCTCCGGTACGGCGCGCTCCGCCCGGGCGGCCTCCTCTTCGGGGGCTGCGGCGCGGCGCGCCTGGTCGACGAACTCCTCGCAAGGGATTTTCTTGCCGACGAGCTCCTCGGCAGGGATTGCTCTCTGGGAGATCTCTGCCGGGGAGATCTCTGCCGCGGCCGGGGCCGCAGGCGGCGGCGGAAACCCCGCTGCGTTGCCAGGAACGCGTGCGGCCCGGGCTGCCGGGGTCGCCTCGAGGTGCTGGACCGGGAGCGGGGCGAAGAGCCAGTCGGCGTCGGTTTCTGCAGCCTCGGGGCGGGCGGCTTCTACAGGAGCGACCTGCGACACGGCGGGGGGGCGCGCCGCCGCAGCAGTTTCCGGATCGGCCTCCGCTGCTGCGGCCTCCGCTGCTGCGGCCTCCGCTGCTGCAACAGCGTCAGCGCTCACAGGCTCGGCCAGCGGCTCAGGCAGGGCAGGCAGGGACGCGCCGGCCGAGAGCACGGGGGCACCTGCATGCCGCGCGACGGCCTCGATCTGCTGCCGGATCTCTTCCAACTCGGCATCGCGGCGCCGGACCTCGTGGCGAAGCTCGTTGCGGAGCCCGTCCACCTGGTGCCCGACCTCGTCCATGCGGTGCCCGACGCGCTCGAGGCGCTGGTTGACCTGCTGGCGGTGCGTCTCGCCCTGCATCTGCTGCTGGTCGACGAGCGTCTCGATGGCCGTGCGGAGCGCTCGGAGCTCGCTCGCGCTCTCCTCGGAAGCCGCCGCGGGGGGAGAAGCCGCGCCACCCGCGCGCCGCCCGCGCACGACGAGGTAAGCCACGTAGCCGATCGCGGTCACGGAGGCGACGATCAGGACCGCGAGCGGAAGGTAGAGCATCAGCGAGCCAGGGACCTGCATGGGGATCAGGGGAGAGGCGGAAGAGAGGGCCATTCGAGGCGAGGGCCATTCAGGGCAGGTGTGCCGCGCACGCCGGTAGGCAGCGGCGTGAATGGCTCCAGACACGTGGATGGCTTCAAAGGTAGAGCGCGCTGCGCGCGGTTGCGCGGGCAGGACGCCTGCAGCGGCGCGAGTACGCCAGCCCGGAGTACACGTTGCGTGCCGAATTCCTGAATGCGGGACGCGGTGGATCGGGCGCCGCGGCGCGGGGGTGGAAGGCGGTGCGCGCGCGTTGTCGAGAGACGTTCTCGCCTGAGCCGGCCTCCGGGCGCGCGCGCTTCGGGCGCTGCCTGGGTGCAAAAGTTGCCGCAGAGGCCGAAAACGAAAGAAAATAGTGGCTGCGATGCCCAGCGTCGCCTGCGGCAAGCGGCGGCGTCGTCCGCTTCCGGCGCGTTGCGCCAGACGCGGGGTGATCGGTAACTCGTCGGGGTGGAAGCGTAACGAGCGCGAATGCGGCGTCGCCCGGGCGGTGGGGGCGAGAGGGCGGTCGCCTGCCTCGGCCTCGCCGGCGGCGGCCGGCGCTGCGCAACTCGCCCGGCCGCGGACGCTATCTTTTCGGCCGGTCGGGCGCGGCGCCCGGCCTGGCGGGCCAGGCGATGCCCGAGGACGTGCCACCTCTCCCTCCGATCCTGCTTCCGCTCCGCTCCGCGGCGCTCGCTCGGTGGGCGCTCGCTCGGTGGGCGCTCGGGGCGGCCTGCGGGCTGGCCCTTCTGGGCACGGCCGGATGCGGCGACGCGCCCGCGCCGCCGGTTGCCGCGGTGGCGGACGAG
>JBKBRC010000009.1:70998-78831 GCA_046292345.1 Rubricoccaceae bacterium | reverse complement strand
GGCGCGCGCCGTGGCCTACGCCGCGCTCGGGCTCGGGCCCGCGGCGGTCGTCGTGGCGGCGCGGCGCGTAGCCCAGGCCGAGGCGCTCGTCGGTGCGCTCGCTCCGGGGCCGGGCGTGCTGCGCGCCTGCGCGCTCGCCGAGGCGCCCGTGGCCGAGGCCGCGCTCGTCGTCAATGCAACGCCGGCGGGCATGTGGCCGCACGACGACGCCACGCCCTGGCCGGATGCCCGCGCGTTCCGCCCCGGGCAGGTCGTCTACGACCTCGTCTACCGCCCGCGCCGGACACGCCTGCTGCGCGAGGCTGCCGCGCGGGGGGCCACGACGATCGACGGCCTGCCAATGCTGCTCGGGCAGGCCGCGGCGGCCTACCGCCTCTGGACCGGCCGGCCGATGCCGCTCGGCCCGGCGCGCGAGGCCGCGCTCGCCGCGCTCGGCGACGATGCCCGGCCCCGCTCCCGCTGATACCACCCGTGGCCGAGAAGATCCTCCGACCCGCCCTCCTGAACGCCGTGCCGGGCCTCGTGGCCGGCTTCACCACGCGTGCCTTCGCGCCGCAGCAGGAGCCGCTCGAGGCCGCGCGCGCGCGCCTGGCCGCGCACGAGAGCTTCGGCGAGACGGCCTCGGCGGGCCAGGTGCACGGCGCCGACGTGGCCGTGGTGACGGCCGGAGGGCACGTGCCCGCGCACGACGGCCTCGTGACCACCCGCGCCGGCGTGCTCCTGACGACCGTCTCCGCCGACTGCGCGCTCGTGCTCCTGGCCGACCCCGAGGCGGGCGTCGTCGGGGCGTGCCATGCGGGCTGGCGCGGCGCCGTCGCGGGCGTGCTCGAGGCCACGCTCGGCGCGATGACCGCCCACGGCGCGCGCCCGGAGCGCCTGCTCGCCTACCTCGCGCCGTGCATCTCGGCCGAGGCCTTCGAGGTGGGCGAGGAGGTGGCGAGCCAGTTCCCCGCCGAGGCCGTTCTCCGGCAACCCGAGTGGCCGCGGCCGCACGTGGACCTGCGTGCGTTCCTGCACGCGCGCTTGCGCGCCGCCGGCGTGCCCGAGGGACACCTCGAGCAAAGCATGGCGTGCACAGCGCGCGAGACCGGCCGCTTCTACTCCTACCGCGCCGAGAACGGCCAGACGGGGCGCATGATCGGCTTCATCGGGCGACGCGCGCAGGCCTGACACCAGAGCACATACCCGTCCGGGGTGGCCCCATCCGCCCGCGTATATTCGGCACGGTTGTACTGACGGGCGCGCGGCTCCCACCGGCGCCCCACCTCATGCCCTCTGACACCCCCTCCGCGGTGCCGCCCGAGCCGGTACCGCCCCTGCCCGCCTACCGGTGGGCGCTGCGCGCTCTGCCCGAGGGCGCTGACATTCACGCCCTCGCCGGCGCGCTCAACGACCTCCCCCTGCCGCTCGCGCGCGCGCTCGCCGTGCGCGGCGTATGCTCGTACGACGACGCGCGCGCGTTCTTCCGCGCCGCGCTCGACGGCCTCCACGACCCGTTCCTGATGCAGGACATGGACGCCGCCGCCGAGCGCCTCGTGCGCGCCGTGCACGCGCGCGAGCACGTAATGGTCTACGGCGATTACGACGTGGATGGCACCACGTCTACGGCCATGCTGACGACGTTCCTGCAGCACCTCGGCGTGCCGGCGTCGTTCTTCATCCCGAACCGTTTCGTGCACGGCTACGGCCTCAGCCGCGCCGGCCTCGACGAGGCCAGGGCGCGTGGCGCCACGCTCGTCGTGGCCATCGACTGCGGCATCACGGCCGTCGAGGAGGCCGCCTACGCGCGCGCGCTCGGACTCGACCTCGTCGTGTGCGACCACCACACGGCCGGCGAGACGCTCCCCGAGGCCGTTGCCGTGCTCGACCCCAAGCGCCCCGACTGCGCCTACCCCTTCGATGGCCTCTCGGGCTGCGGCGTGGGCTTCAAGCTCCTGCAGGCCGTGCTCGCGCGCCTCGGGCGCCCGCCCGAGGAGGCCTGGCCGTACCTCGATCTCGTGGCCGTCTCGACCGCATCGGACATCGTGCCGATGGTGGGCGAGAACCGGATTCTCATGCGCGAGGGCCTCGCGCGCCTGTCCGGACAGCCACGCGTGGGACTCGTGGCGCTCGCCCGCCAGGCGGGCGTAGACCTGGCCACGTGCACGGCCTCGCGCATCGTGTTCCAGATCGGCCCGCGCATCAATGCCGCCGGGCGCCTCGGCGACGCCTCGCTCGCCGCCAAACTCCTCGCCGCCACCGACGAGCATGACGCGGCACGCCTCGTAGCGCAGCTCGAGGCCCTCAACGAGCAGCGCCGCACCCTCGACCATCAGACGCGCGACGAGGCCGTGGCCCTGGCCGAGCAGTTCATGGCCGACGACCCGGTCGCGCTCGTGATCCACAAGCCCGGCTGGCACCCGGGCGTGATCGGCATCACGGCCAGCCGCGTCGCCGAGCGCTTCCACCGCCCGACGGTCCTGCTCACCTCGGGCGAGGACGGCGTCGCGCGCGGCTCGGCGCGCTCGGTGAAGGGCCTCAGCGTGTACGACGCGCTCGCGCGCTGCGCCGACCTGCTCGACCGCTTCGGCGGGCACGCCTTCGCGGCCGGCCTCGCGCTCCCCGTAGACCGCGTGCCCGAGCTGCGCGCCCGCCTTCAGGACGCCGTGGCCGTGGACGCGCCCGTGCCGCTCGTGCCCGAGATCGAACTCGACGCCGAGCTCCACCTGTCCGACATCACGCCGCGCTTCTGGCGGGTGCTGAGCCAGTTCGGGCCTCACGGCCCGGACAACCTGCGGCCCGTCTTCTGGGGCCGCGGCCTGCGCGTGGTCGGGCAACCCTCGTGCGTCGGCGCCACGCGGCAGCACCTGCGCTTCCGCGTGGCGCAGGCCGACGGCGGGCCGACGTTCCCCGTGATCGGTTTCGGCCTTGCCGGGCGCTACGAGACCATGCTGGCCAGCGTGCGCCGCGGCGTACCGCTCGAGATGGCGTTCCAGGTGGACGAGAACGTCTGGAACGGTCGCGCCACGCTGCAGCTGCGCGCCGAAGACCTCCGCCTCGGAGACGGGTCCGCGGGCGCCTGAGCGGACGCCCGAGCCTGCGCCCACGATACGCCTCCGTCCCATTCCGCTCTCACGGCCCCCGCTCACGGTACGTTCCGCCCTATGCCGCTCAGCGACCGCCTCCGCCGCCTTCGCCACGACCGCTTCGCCGGGCGCACGGCCGAGCTGGCCTGCTTCGACGCGGCGCTCGCGCCGGGCGACCTTCCGTTCGCCGTGCTCTACGTGTACGGCCCCGGCGGCATCGGCAAATCCACCCTCCTCGAGGAGTACGCCTTCCGCGCCGAGGCCGCCGGCGTGCCGGCGTGCCTGCTCGACGCGCAGGCGCTGCCGCCTACGCCGCGTGGCCTGCTGCGCGCGCTCGCCGCCTATACCGGGCCGCTCGGCCTGGACCCGGCCGCGCTCGACGCGCTCGGCGAAACCCCACACGGCCCGGTACCACCGGCCGGAGCCCCGCTCGCCGTCCCAGACCGCGCGCCCGGCCGCCGCGTGCTCCTGATTGACACGTACGAGGCCGTCGCCGATCTCGACGCGTGGCTCCGCGGCACGCTCCTGCCCGGCCTTCCGGACGACGTGCTCGTCGTCATCGCCGGCCGCGAGCCTCCCTCGACCCCGTGGCGGACCGACAGCGGCTGGAAGTCGCTCGCGCGCCTGCTCCCGCTCGGCAACCTCAGCCCGGCCGAGGGCGAGGCGCTGCTGCGCGCGCTCGGCGTACCCGAGGAGCGGCACGCCGACGCGTTCGCGCTCACGCACGGCCATCCTCTCGCGCTCGCACTCGTCGCCGAAGCCGAGCACGCGCCGCCGCCCGAGAGTGGCAGCGGCCTCGGGCCAGACGTGGTCGGCACGCTCCTGCGCCGCTTCGTCTCCGACGTGCACGACCCGCTTCTGCGGCGTGCGCTCGAGGCCTGCGCGCTCGTCCGCGTCACGACCGAGCCTCTCCTGGCCGCGCTTGTGACCGGCGCGGAGTCGTCCGGTGCCGCGTCGTCCGGTGCCGCGTCGTCCGGTGCCGCGCCGTCCGGTGCCGCGCCGTCCGGTGCCGCGCCGTCCGGTGCCGCGCCGTCCGGTGCCGCGCCGTCCGGAACGCGAGGCGCGGGCTCGCCCGACGCCGAGGCGTCCGAGCAGCGGGCGCGCGAGGCGTTCGCGTGGCTGCGCAGCCGCACGTTCGTGCGCGAGTCACCGGAGGGCCTGCTCCCCCACGCGCTCGTGCGCGACGTGCTCGTGGCCGACCTTCGCTGGCGCGACCCCGATCGCTACGAGACGCTCCACGCGCGCGCGCGGCGCTACTACGTGACGCGCCTGCAGCGCGCGTCCAGTCCCGAGACGCAGCAGGGCGTGCTCGCGGACTACGCGTTCCTCTACCGCGACCATCCGGTGGCCGGACCGCTCATCGCCCAGCTGCGGCAGCACTGGAGCCGCCGCCCGGTGCGTGACGGCGGCCCGCTGCGCGAGGGCGAGGCCGAGACGCTCTGCGCCATCGTGGAGCGGCACGAAGGCCCGGAGGCGGCGCAGTGGGCCGCGCACTGGCTGGCCGCGCAGCCCGGGGGCGTCGAGGTGTTCCGCGACGCCGAGGGCCGGCCGGCCGGCTTCCTGCTCACGCTTGCCCTCGAGCAGATCCCGCGCGAGGCGCGTGCGGCCGACCCCGCCGTGCGCGGCGCCTTCGCCACGCTGCGCACGGCCGCGCTCCGCGAGGGCGAGCGCGCCGCGCTGTTCCGGTTCTGGATGGACGGCGAGCGCTACCAGAGCGTCTCGCCCGTACAGGGGCTCGTGTTTGCCCACACTGTCTGGTATTACCTCACCACGCCCGGCCTGGCCTTCTCCTTTCTGCCCTGCGCCGACCCGGAAGCCTGGGCGCAGATCTTCGCCTTCGCCGGGCTGCGGCGCCTGCCGGAGGCAGACTTCGCGACGGATGGGCGCACGTTCGCCGTCTTCGGGCACGACTGGCGCGCCGTGCCGCCCGAGACGTGGCTGGCCCGCCTGGCCGGGCGCGAGCCCGGCCTCCCGGTCGAGCCGGAGACCGCCGATGCGCCCACGCCACTCGTCGTGCTCGACGAGCAGGCCTTCGCCGAGGCCGTCCGCGACGCGCTCAAGGCGTACGCACGCCCCCGCCGCCTGCTCGGCAACCCCCTCCTGCAGGCCCGGCTCGTCCGCGCCTGCTGCGGGCCCGACGCCGACGAAGCCGAGCGCGCCGAGGCGCTCCGGGCGCTGATCGCTGGCACCGTCGAGGCGCTGGCCGAGACGCCGCGCGACGAGCCCTTCGCGCGCGCGCTCCGCCTGACCTACCTCCGCCCGGCGCCCTCGCAGACGATTGCCGCCGAGCGCATCGGCGTGCCCTTCAGCACATTCCGGCGCCACCTCGCACGCGGCATCGAGCACGTCGTCGAGACGCTCTGGGCGCGGGAGGTCGAGGGGTAGCGAGCGCAGGCCGCTGCCGCGTGGGCAACCTTCGGCCCGGTTTTGTAGCGCTCTGAGCGCACATCGGGCGCGAAGTGGACTTGAGAACGGGC
Source organism: Rubricoccaceae bacterium (assembly GCA_046292345.1). GTDB lineage: Bacteria > Bacteroidota > Rhodothermia > Rhodothermales > Rubricoccaceae > JBKBRC01. The sequence continues at coordinate 73,289 of JBKBRC010000009.1, read as the reverse complement.
AAAACGGACGGCTAGATAGGCAGGGTCGGGAGGACCCTGGTGGGCGGCTGCGCAGGCAGCCCCTGCCAGTGGTTCTCCCAGACGCCCTTCTTCCTCCCGTTCCCTTTCTTGCCATGGCAGATCTCATCCTTCCCGCGCGCGCGCAGGTTCGGCCCGACGCGGCCCCCGCCGCGCCTTCTCGCCGCGCCTTCTTCAAGCGCGCCGGTGCCGGGCTTGGCACGCTCGCCCTTGCCGGCACCGTCGCCGCGACCGCCTCCGGCTGCGACGGCAACTCCCCCGGCAGCGGCACCGTCGTCCTCGACTTCTCGAACGACTTCGGCGTGCTCAACTATGCTTACGCCCTCGAGCAGCTCGAGTACGCGTTCTACCTCCGCGTGACGCAGACGGCCTACTTCCAGGGTGCGCCCTCGGCGGAGCAGCAAATCCTGGACGACCTCCGCAAGCACGAAAAAGTGCACGTGGACTTCCTCGCCGCGGCTATCCCTGCGCTCGGCGGCACGCTGATCGGCAACCTCGAGTTCGACTTTGGCCAGATCAACTTCAGCAGCCGCGCCAGCGTGCTCGAGGCCGCGCGCCTGTTCGAAGACACGGGCGTCTCGGCCTACAACGGCGCCGGGCAGTACCTCCGCAACCCGGACCTGCTCACGATCGCGGGCAAGATCGTCTCCGTCGAGGCGCGCCACGCCTCGGCCATCCGCGACATCCTGCAGCCGGGCACGAACGCCTTCGCCGGCGACGACGTGGTGAGCGTGCAGGGCGCGCTCGACGTCTCCGCCATGCCGGCCCAGGTCGTCTCCGGCATCGCGCCGTTCGTGCGCGGCCGCGTGGAGGTGCGCAACGTGCCCACCTGAGCGAGCGCCTGCAATGCCCCGGGGTGGCCCGGAGCGGCCGCCCGCCCCCCATCGCCTCTCTTTTCCCGAACGTCCCCTCTCATGAAATCCAACACCATCTTAGACTTTTTCGCGCCCGAGGCCGCGCAGGCCATCGAGGCGCGCCGGCAGGCGCTCGTGCGACTGGGCAAGGTCAGCGCCGGCTTTGCACTGGCCTCCATGCCCGTCCTGCACCTGATCGAAGACGCCTACGCGCAGTCGTCGTCCGACGTCGTGGGCGTGCTCAACTTCGCGCTTACGCTCGAGTACCTCGAGGAGAGCTACTTCCGGCAGGGCCTGGCCACGAGCGGCCTGCTCAGCGGCGCCAACCGCGTCGTGTTCGAGCAGATCCGGCGGCACGAGGACGAGCACGTGCGCCTGCTGCGCGGCGCGATTCAGGGCGCCGGCGGCACGCCCGTCACGCTCACCGACGCCAACTTCAACTTCTCGGCCGGCGGCTTCAACCCCTTCAGCGACCTGCAGCTGTTCCTGGCGCTCGCGCAGGGCTTCGAGGACACGGGCGTGCGGGCCTACAAGGGGCAGGCGGCCGCGCTCTCGAATGGCAGCGGACGGCCCAACCCGACGCTCACGGTCGCGCTGCAGATCCACTCGGTCGAGGCGCGCCACGCCTCGAAGGTGCGCCGGATGCGCGGCGAGAAGGGCTGGATCGTGCAGAACCAGACCACGATCCCGAGCGCCTTCTCGGCCATCTACGCCGGCGAGCAGAACACGACGCAGGGCGGCGTGGACGTGCGCACGGTCACCAGCATCGACGCGAACGCCGTCACGGAGTCGTTCGACGAGATTCTCACGCGCGAGCAGGTGCTGGCCATCGCCGGCCCCTTCATCCGCTGACCGCTCGCCGGCGCGCGGGCGGGCCCTGGCCGGACGCCCGCCCGCGCCCTCCGCTGCGGAGCGCGGCGGCGGCCCCTCGCCGGACGCCCGCCGCATGCTCCGTTCCGAAAGCCGGCCGGCCGTGAGCGGGTGAAACGCTTCGCGGAGAGGGATGAACGGTGCCGGTTCCGCACGCACGGCGCCGCTTCCTGAAGCGCAGCCCGCTCTGGCCCGGCCGGCGGCTCATGCGACGGCGCCCCGCGCAGCCTAGTGCTGCGCGGGGCGCCGCGCGTGCTCCCGGCAGGTTCTAGGCTTTCTCGAGCTCGCTCTCGGACTTGAGCACGCGGTCGCCGTCGTCCTGCTCGATCAGGTAGGCCGGGTTGTCGTCGTCCGCGTCGCGCGTGACGTCGTGGCCTTTGATGGTGCGCGTCACGCGCTCGGTGAACACCTCGGCGACGCGGCCGGTGGCGGAGCCGGAGCCCCAGTTCCACCGGACCTCGTCGCCCTTGCTGTAGCGGGGCATGGGGAGGGGCAGCTGGTGAAGGGAGCCTTGCGGACGCAGGCTCGCGCGCGGCGTTCCTCGCGCGC
>JBKBRC010000009.1:58884-70898 GCA_046292345.1 Rubricoccaceae bacterium | reverse complement strand
CTCGCGCGCGGCGTTCCTCGCGCGCAGCGCGCGCCCGGCGCAGCGCGCGCCCGGCTCAGCGCGTGCGCTCGAGCGCGAGGCGCACCGCCTCGGCTGCGTTCACGACGCCGCCCGTGGCCGAGAGCGCCGCGAACGGCACACGCGCCTCCCCGCCGGGCACCTGCACCGTCACATCCGGCCGCGTAGCCGAGTCGAGCAGAATCTGGCGCACCTCGTCGGCCGAGAGCTCCGGGAAGTAGCTCATCACGAGCGCGGCCACGCCCGAGACGATGGGCGCGGCGAAGCTCGTGCCGTCGGCGACGGTCGTCCCGCCGCCGGGGGCGAGGCTCGTCACGCGCGCGCCGGGCGCGAACAGGTCCACGGTCGTCTGGCCGAAGTTGGAGAAGCTGGCCGCGAGGTCGGCCGCATCGGCCGAGGCGCCGACGGTGAGCCACGCGCTCGCCTGCCCGCCGTCGAGGAAGTAGCGGTTGGGGTAGGACGTCTCGGCGTCGAGGTCCTTGCCGTCGTTGCCGGCGGCGTGGACGAAGAGCACGCCCCGCTCGGCGGCGTAGCGCACGGCGGCGTCAACGGCGTCCTTACGCGGCGAGTGCCCCTTGCCGAAGCTCATGTTGATGATGCGCGCGCCCATGTCGGCCGCGTAGCGGATCGCGTTGGCGACGTCCTTGTCGCGCTCGTCGCCGTCCGGGACGGCGCGGATGGCGAGGATGCGCGCCGCGGGTGCAATGCCGACGACGCCCGTGCCGGCGTCGGCCGAGGCAATCAGGCCGGCCACGCCCGTGCCGTGGCTCGGGTCGGGCCCGTGCACGTCCGGGTTGCCGTAGGCGCGGTCGTCGACGTCGTCGTAGTCGTCCCCGATGAGGGGCCGCGGGTCGAACTCGGGGTTGAAGCCGTGCTCGAGCGCGCCGTAGGCCTGCTCGAGCACGCGCTCGAGCACCTCGAGCGAGAGGCCCTGCGCGTTCATCTCGGCGAGCATGTCGCGGGCCTGCCGGGCCTCCGCGTCCATGCCCACGTCGAGCGCGGCCGGGTCCTCGTAGGGCCCGAAGCGCGCCTGCAGGAGGCTGTCGGCCTCGAGCGCCTGCCGGAAGAGCATGCCGCCGAAGAGCAGCGTGAACGTGTACTCCTGGCGCTTCTCCTCCATCTCGGCCGTGAGCGCCGGGAGGCGGGCGCGGTCCTCGTCGGTGGCCGTGCCGCTGGCGAGGCGGGCGTTGATGCCGGCCACCAGGCGCGTCACCTCGTACGTGTCGTGGTGGACGTTCTCGCCGGCGGCGTTGCCCAGGAAGTTCCAGCCGTGCACGTCGCCGGCGTAGGGGGGCGCGTCGGGGTCGGGGTTGGTCCAGAGCACGGGCGCGAGCGCCGGGTGGCGCGGGTCGATGCCGCTATCGATCACGGCGACGACGACCGGCTGCGGCGTGCGGCCGGCCAGGAGGCGGCGCGCCTCGTCGAGGTGGATGCCCGGCGCGCCCGAGGGCGTGCGCTCGAGCAGGTGCCAGCCGGGCGCGTTGGCCTCGGGCGCGGGGGAGACGGCCTGGGCGGCGGCCGTCTGGAGCGCGCCGGGCAACAGCCCCACGAGCAACGCGGCGAGAAAGAGACGGAGGCGCATGGGCGCGCGGGGAAGAGGGTGAGGAGGGACGGACCGGCAGAACGTACCGCCGCGCTCGGCCGTATGCGCGGCGGGAGTACGCTCGCCGCCGCGCGCGACGTTCCGGCGTGGTCCCCGCCGCCTGCCAACCGCCTTTCCCCATGCCGCGCATCCTCTGGGCCGACGACGAGATCGACCTGCTCCGCCCCCACATCCTGTTTCTCGAAGCCAAGGGCTACACCGTCGAGAGCGTCACCAACGGCGCCGACGCCGTCGAGCGGGCCCGCGAGACGCGCTTCGACGTCGTCTTCCTCGATGAGCAGATGCCTGGCCTGGGTGGGCTCGAGGCGCTCGAGCAGGTCAAGGCCGCCCGCCCCGAGGTGCCGGTCGTGATGATCACCAAGAGCGCCGAGGAGCACCTGATGGACGACGCCATCGGGCGGCAGATCGCCGACTACCTCATCAAACCCGTCAACCCGAAGCAGATCCTGCTCACGTGCAAGCGCCTGCTCGACGGCGCGCGCATGCGCGGCGAGCAGGTGCAGCAGGACTACCTGCGCGGCTTCGGCGAGCTCTCGGCGCGCCTGCACGGCCCGCTCTCGCCCGCCGACTGGACCGAGATCTACAGCGCGCTCGTCCGCTACGACCTCGAGCTCGACGGCGCCGACGAGGGCGTCCGCCAGATCCTCGACGACCAGTACCGGCAGGCCAACACCGCCTTCGGGCGCTTCATCGAGGACGTGTACCCGGACTGGATCGCGGCCACGCGTGCCGGCGAGAAGCCCGACCCCCAGACGCGGCCCGTGCTCAGCCACGAGGTCCTGCCGCGCTTCGTCTTCCCCCACCTCGGGCCGTCGGCGGGCGGGCGGCCGGTCGTGTTCCTGCTCATCGACTGCCTGCGCTACGACCAGTGGCTGCTCTTCGAGCAGCTCCTGCACGGCCTCTTCGACGTCTCGCGCGACTGGCACTACTCGCTCCTGCCCACCGCCACGCCGTTCTCGCGCAACGCCATCTTCTCGGGCCTGCTGCCCTACGACCTCGCCCGGCGCTACCCGGACAAGTGGACGCTCGCCGACCGCGACGACGAGGCGTCGCTCAACGCGCACGAGCCCGAGTACCTGGCCGACCTCGTGCAGCGCCGCCACCTCGGCGCGCGCGTGCGCTACGAGAAGCTCGTCAGCCAGCGCGACGGCGCCGCCTTCGCCGACTCGGTCGCCGACCGCCTCCAGCACGACCTCGCGGCCGTCGTCGTCAACTTCGTCGACATCCTGGCGCACAGCCGCTCCGAGACGGCCATCCTCAAAGAGATCGCCCCCGACCTGCCGGCCTACCGTGCCCTCTCGCGGGCATGGTTCGAGCACTCGTGGCTCTTCCAGGCGTTTCAGGAACTGGCCCGCCACGACTGCACGGTCGTCGTCACGTCCGACCACGGCGTCGTGCGCGCGCTGCACGCCACCAGGGTCATCGGCGACCGCGAGACGAGCACGAGCCTGCGCTACAAGCACGGCCGCAACCTGAAGGTGGACGGCGGCGACGCCATCTTCGTCAAGGACCCCGAGGCGTACGGCCTGCCGCGCGGGGGCATCAACGAGAACTACATCTTCGCGCGCGAGGACTACTACTTCGTCTACCCGACCAACTACAACCGCTACCTCCAGCAGTACCGCGATACGTTCCAGCACGGCGGCGTCTCGATGGAGGAGTGCCTGCTGCCGGTCGTCACGCTCCGCCCGCGGCGGTAGGGCGTGGCGCCGCACGTGGCGGCCCTGCCAGACCGAGGCGCCGCGCGAGCACGAGCGCGCCGGCCACGCCGCCGCCGAAGAGCATCCCCTCGATGCTACCGAACGCGGCCTGCGCGGCCGGCCCGAAATACGCCTCGCCGAAAAGCCGCCCGAGGGCGTCCAGATCGATGCGCGAGCCGGCGAACGCTTCGCCGAGCAGCGCCAGGCTGCCCCCCATAAGGCTGCCGCCGGCGGGCGGGATCAGCGTGCCGGCCGCTGCGCAGAGCGCTGCCGCTGCCACGACCTCGCGCGACGGCCCGCGCCTCGCGCCGAGAGACATCCCCAGCGCGAGCGCCGCGCCAAGCGCTGCACCCTCCGGCCCGCCCGTGATGCCCCGCGGCGCCGTGCCGAAGAGCAGGTTGAAGGCGTCCACGCCGAGCAGCTTGGCGCCGGTCCCGACGAGCAGTCCGCCGAGGGCCGCGCCGGCTATGCGCCACGCCGCGTGCTCCGGCGCGGACCTGGCCGCGCGTCGCGCTACGAGCTTGGCCGAAGCCAGGCCGGCCCCTACGCCCGCGCCCCCGACGGTACCCACGAGCACGTTGAGCGCAAGCAGCACGACCAGGGCCGAGGCCGCGCCGAGCCCTGCACCGGCCGGGCCGTCTGCGACGGCGAAGCCGTAGAGCAGCCCGCCGAAGACCCCCGCCGCGCCGCCTCCGAGCGCGCCTGCGAGCGCGCCTGCGAGTCCCTGCCGGGCGATCGCGAGCAGCGGCGCTCCGGGCGGTGCGGACTTGCCCGCAACCCCGGCGGCCTCCGTGCCCGGGCGCCCGGGCGGCTCCGCCCCCGGCGCATCAACCTCCTCGACCCGCCCAACGAAGCGGTACCCGTGGCGCGGCACGGTCTCGACGTAGCGCGGGCGCGCGGCATCGTCGCCGAGCGCGCGGCGGATATCCTTAACACACTGCGTGAGCGCGCTGTCGCTCACGACGACGTCGCCCCAGACCTCGGCGAAAAAGTCGTCCTTACGGACGAGCCGGCCACGCGCCTGCACGAGCAGCACGAGCGCGTCGAAGTAGCGCGGGTTGAGGTCCACGCGCTCGGCGCCGCGCCAGAGCCGGCGCTCGGGCACGTCGAGCAGGAAGTCGTCGAAGCGGTACGTCAGGACAGGTTCAGGCGAGCTCACGAAAGGATCAGGCGGCGCTCACGCGGAGCGCCGAGCGCGCGGCGCATGTTACGCCGCGCCGGGTGGCCCCCGGCCTCCTCGCCCACCGACGCCTACCCAGTCATGACTTCTTCCTTCCCGGTTGCCACGCACGTCCGCCTCGCCGGGTGGACTGCCGCCGCACTGCTGCTGCTCGCCCCGCTCATCGCCATGCAGTTCTCCGACGAGGTCGCCTGGACGGCGGGCGACTTTGCCTTCGCCGCCCTGCTCGTCCTGAGCGTCGGCGTACCGCTCGAGCTGCTCGCACGCAGCCGGCGGCCTGCGACCTACAGACTCGCGGCCGCGCTTGCGCTCGCGGTCTGGTTCCTGACGCTCTGGCTGACGGGCGCCGTCGGGATCATCGGCAGCGAGGCCCACCCGGCAAACCTGCTCTACTACGGCGCGCTCGGGCTGGGCGCGGTCGGCGCGCTCGCCGCCCGCCTGCGGCCGCGCGGCCTGGCGCGCGTGACGGGTGCGCTCGCGCTCGCGCTCGTGGCCTTTGCTGCAGCCGCGCTCGTTGCTGGGTGGGGCGCGGAGGCGCCTGCCTGGCCTTGGCCTATGCTGGCGCTGAACGGGTTCTTCGCTGCGCTGCTCGCAACCGCTACCACGCTGTTCCGGCGGGCCGCAGAGGCCGGGGCTGCGTCGCAGACGCAACGCGAACGCTGAACGGCCTGAAACCAGACCGTCCGGAAGGCGCAGGGCCTTCCGGACGGACGGGGCGTGGAGCTAAGCGGATTCGAACCGCTGACCTCTGCAGTGCGATTGCAGCGCTCTACCAACTGAGCTATAGCCCCGAGGGACGTGCAATCTACGGCCGCCGTAACGCTCCGTTCAAGCGCTGTCGCCCTTGCCCGACGGGAGATTCTGCGTGAAGGCGCGCACTGGCGCCGCCCGCAGTTTGCCCGCCGCCCGGGATCCGCGCGCTGAACATCGCGCGCAATCGCATCTGCGCGGCCGGCGTAGCTGCCCGAAAGCCTCGCGCGCGTGTTAACCTACGGCATCAGCTTCCCTCCCCTCTGCGCCCGTCCCGCATATGGCCTTCGATCCCTTCGGCGCCCGCGACACGCTCACCACGGCCTCCGGCGCCGTCTACTACTACCGCCTCGACGCGCTCAAAGAGCAGGGCTTCGACGGCCTCGACCGGCTCCCGTTCTCCATCAAGGTCCTCCTCGAAGCGGCCCTCCGGACGTGCGACGAGACGCTCGTGCGCCGCGAGGACGTCGAGAACATCGCCCGCTACGATCCGGCGGCGCCGGCCGAGGTCGAGATCCCGTTCATGCCCGCGCGCGTGCTGCTGCAGGACTTCACGGGCGTGCCCGCCGTCGTAGACCTGGCCGCACTGCGCAGCGCCATGCAGCGCCTCGGCGGCGACCCGAACGAGATCAACCCCCGCATCCCCGTCGACCTCGTCATCGACCACTCGGTGCAGGTCGACGCGTTCGCGCTCCCGCAGGCGTTCCAGATCAACGCCGACATTGAGTTCGAGCGCAACCGCGAGCGCTACGAGTTCCTGCGCTGGGGCGCGACCGCGTTCGACAACTTCTCGGTCGTCCCGCCCGAGCGCGGCATCTGCCACCAGGTCAACCTCGAGTACCTCGCCAAGGGCGTCTGGACGAGCCCCTCGGACGAGGGCCTGCCCGTCGCCTACCCGGACTCGCTCGTCGGTACGGACTCGCACACGACCATGATCAACGGCCTCGGCGTGGTCGGCTGGGGCGTGGGCGGCATCGAGGCCGAGGCGGCCATGCTCGGGCAGCCGCTCTACTTCCTCATGCCGCGCGTGATCGGCTTCCGCCTGACGGGCAAGCTGCGCGAGGGCGTGACGGCGACCGACCTCACGCTCACCGTGACGCAGATGCTGCGCCAGAAGGGCGTCGTGGGCGCCTTCGTCGAGTTCTACGGGCCCGGCCTCTCCTCGATGTCGCTCCCGGACCGCGCCACGATCGCCAACATGGCCCCGGAGTACGGCGCCACGATGGGCTTCTTCCCGATCGACCAGGAGTCGCTGGACTTCCTGCGCCGCACCAACCGCTCCGAGGACACCGTCGACCTCGTCGAGCGCTACGCCAGGGCGCAGGGTCTCTTCCGCACCGACGACACGCCCGACCCGCAGTTCTACGACACGCTCGCGCTCGACCTCGGCGACGTCGAGCCGTCGATGGCCGGGCCCAAGCGCCCGCAAGACCGCCTCGCGCTCGGGCGCGTCCGCGACGAGTTCCACGCGAGCCTGACGCGCCCAGCCGGGCCGCAGGGCTTCGGGCTGGCCGAGGAGGCGCGCGCGCGCACGGGCCGCTTCGTGCCCGAGCACGGCGAGGCCCGCGACCTGCGCCACGGCGACGTCGTGATCGCGGCCATCACGAGCTGCACCAACACCTCCAACCCGAGCGTGATGCTCGGCGCGGGCCTGCTGGCCAGGAAGGCCGTCGAGCGCGGGCTCAAGGTGAAGCCGTACGTCAAGACGAGTCTGGCGCCGGGCAGCCGCGTCGTGACGGCCTACCTCGAGGAGGCCGGCCTCCAGCCGTACCTGGACCGGCTCGGCTTCTCGCTCGTCGGCTACGGCTGCACGACGTGCATCGGCAACTCGGGCCCGCTCCCGGAGCCCGTCGCGAAGGCCATCGCCGAAGGCGACCTCGTCGTGGCGGGCGTGCTCTCGGGCAACCGCAACTTCGAGGGCCGCATCCATCCGCTCGTCAAGGCCAACTACCTGGCCAGCCCGCCGCTCGTGGTCGCGTACGCGCTCGCCGGCACGGTAGACCTGGACCTTCAGAACGACCCCATCGGGCAGGACGCCGACGGGCAGGACGTCTTCCTGCGCGACATCTGGCCCTCGCAGCAGGAGATCCTGGACGCGATCAACCAGGCCGTGCGCCCGGAGCAGTTCGCGGCGCTCTATGACGGCATCGAGACGTCCAACCCGCGCTGGAACGCCATGGCCGTGCCCGAGGGCGCGCTCTACGACTGGTCGGACGAGAGCACCTACATCCAGGAGCCGCCGTTCTTCCAGGCCATGTCGCGCGAGGTGCCTCAGATCGCCCCCATCGAGGGCGCGCGCGTGCTCGCGCTCCTCGGCGACTCGGTCACGACGGACCATATCTCGCCCGCCGGCGCGATCCCCAAAACCGAGCCTGCCGGCCAGTACCTGATGGCGCACGGCGTCGAGCCGAAGGACTTCAACTCGTTCGGCAGCCGCCGCGGCAGCCACGACGTGATGATGCGCGGCACGTTTGCCAACATCCGCCTGCGTAACCAGATCGCGCCGGGCACCGAGGGCGGCTACTCGACGCATCTGCCCTCCGGCGAGCAGGGCTTCATGTACGACGTCGCCATGCGTTACCAGCAGGAGGGCACGCCGCTGCTCGTCATCGCGGGCAAGGACTACGGTATGGGCTCCTCGCGCGACTGGGCGGCCAAGGGCACGGCGCTCCTGGGTGTCAGGGCGGTGCTCGCGCAGTCGTTCGAGCGCATCCACCGCAGCAACCTCGTCGGCATGGGCGTGCTGCCGCTGCTGTTCCAGAGCGGCGAGAGCCTGGCCACGTACGGCCTGGACGGCACCGAGACGTTCGACGTGCCGGTCACGGACGACGTGACGCCCGGCCAGCGGCTCACGCTCACGGCCACCAGGGCCGACGGCAGCCGGGCCGAGTTCGAGGTGATCGTGGCGCTCAACACGCCCATCGAGGTGGCGTACTACCGCCACGGCGGCATCCTGAACTACGTCCTGCGCGACTTCCTGAACACGTCGCTCGCCGAGGCCTGAGGGAGGCCGCTCCCGACCGCTCGCTGCTTCCCGCCAGGCGCGGACCGGGCGGCCTCCCCCGGGGGAGGCCGCCTTTTTTTTGCCTGCCAGCGTAGATGCGCGCAAACATGGACGCGCCAAAGGGATTGCATAGGAAGGGGCCAGAGCTTACCTAACCTAGAGCTTACCTAACCTAGAGCTTACCTAACCTGCTGAGCACGGCTTCTGGCTCATCCTGCTCTCTCTCCCACTACCTGCCATGCGCTTTGCCACTCGCTGGCTGCCCTGCGCAGCCGCCCTCGTCCTGGCCGCGTGCGCGGCCCACGCGCAGACCGGAACGCTCACTGGCCGCATCACCGACGCCGCCGATGGCCAGCCGCTCGCCGGCGCCAACGCGCTCGTGGCCGCGCGCAGCCTCGGCGCGGCCGCAAGCCCGGATGGGCGCTACCAGCTCACGCTCCCGGCTGGCACCCACACGGTTCGTTTCTCGTTCGTCGGCTACGCGCCGCAGACGCGCGAGGTCCGCATCGGGGCAGGCGAGCGCGTGACGCTCGACGTAGCGCTCGCCGCAGACCCGCTCGGCACGAGCGACGTCGTGGTACTCGGCACGCGGCGTACCGACCGCACCGTGCTCGAGTCAGCTGTGCCGATCGACGTCATTTCGGCCACCGAGATCCAGCAGTCCGGCTTCACGCAAACCGTGCAGATGCTCCAGGCGCTCGTGCCGTCCTACAACGCCCCGCGCCCCTCCATTGCCGACGGCACGGACTCGATGCGCCCGGCCACGCTCCGCGGCCTCGGCCCGGACCAGGTGCTCGTGCTCGTCAACGGCAAGCGCCGCCACACGAGCGCGCTCGTGCACGTCAACGGCACCGTCGGGCGCGGCTCGACGGGCGTGGACCTGAACGCGATTCCGCCCTCGGCCATCGAGCGCATCGAGGTGCTCCGCGACGGCGCGGCGGCGCAGTACGGCTCCGACGCGATCGCGGGCGTGATCAACATCGTGCTCAAGAACCGGCCGGGGATCGATGCCGAGGCAACGTTCGGGCAGTACGTCTCGGTCGAAAACCGCGGCTTCCTGCCCGACGAGGGCCTGCTGCCCTCCGAGACGCCCGCGCTCTACCCCTGGGCGACGGGCCGCGAGCGCGTCACGCACACCGACGGGCGGAACGTGCGCGCGCACATCGGGGGGGGGACGGCGCTCGCCGGCGGCCGCGCCTACGGCTCAGTCTCGTACCGCCGCCAGGGCAAGATGAACCGCGCCGGGCTCGACCCGCGCCAGCTTTACTTCGCAGATGACCCGCGCGAGCCGGCCCCGGGCGACCCCGCGCGTCGCACCAGCTGGTACGGCGAGGGCGAGGCGCAGGACGTCTCGGCCTTCCTCAACGCCGAGATCCCCGTGGGCACGGCCGCCGTGTACTTCTTCGGCGGTGCCAGCCAGCGCGACGTCACGAGCCCGTGCTTCTTCCGCCCGCCAAACGACAACCGGACCGTGCGGGCCATCCATCCGAACGGGTTCCTGCCGCAGTTCGACAACCGTCTCCGCGACGGCTCGCTTGCGGTCGGGCTGCGCGGCCAGGCGGCCGGCTGGGGCTACGACGTCAGCCAGACCACAGGCGGCAACGACTTCGACTTCGGGCTGACGAATACAAACAATGCCTCGCTCGGCGTCAGCAGCCCGACCGAGTTCCGCACGGGCGCGCTGCGCTTCCTCCAGTCCACGACCAACCTCGGTCTGACGCGGGCCGTTGCGGCCGGGCTGGCCTCGCCGCTCTTCATCGCCCTCGGGGGTGAGTTCCGGTACGAGAACTACCGCCTTCGTCCGGGCGAGGAGGCGAGCTACGTCAACGGCGGCGTGCCCGTACTCGACGGGCCGAACGCCGGCGCGGCCACCGCGCCCGGCTCGCAGTGCTTCCCCGGCTTCACGCCGCCCAATGCGCAGAACGAGAGCCGCACGAACGTGGCCGGCTACGCCGACCTGGAGGCCAACGTGACGACGGGCTGGACCGTGGCCGGCGCGGCCCGCTTCGAGAACTACTCCGACTTCGGCTCGACGCTCACGGGCAAGCTGGCCACGCGCTACGAAGTCGTGCCGGGCATCGGCCTGCGGGCGGCGGCGAGCACCGGGTTCCGCGCGCCCAGCCTCGCGCAGTCCTACTACAGCGCCATCTCGACCAACTTCATTGGCGGGGTCCCGTTCGAAGTGGGCACGTTCCCGGTGACCTCGCCGGTGGCGCAGGCCCTCGGCGCGACTCCGCTGCGCCCCGAGACGTCCGTCAACCTCAGCGCCGGAATCACCGCCCGGATCGGCACCGCGGCCACGCTCACGGCCGACGCGTACCAGATCACGATTGACGACCGGGTGGTGTTCACAGAGAACTTCACCGGCTCCGGCCCACAGGGCAGCCTGCGCGACTTCCTCGCGCAGCGCGGCATCAACGCTACCGGCGGGCGTTACTTCACGAACGCCGTAGACACCCGCACGCGCGGGCTGGACGTAATCTTCCGCACGGCGCTTCCGGCTGGCCCGGGGCAGCTCCGGCTTACGGCCGCGGGCAACCTGAACGAGACCGTGATCACGAACAAGGACGAGATCCAGACGCCGGAGGTGCTCCGCGGCGTGACGACCGTGCCGCTGTTCGGGCCGGTCGAGCAGGGCCGGTTCGAGCGCGCGCAGCCGCGCTCGACGCTCAACCTGATGGCCAACTACGGGCTCGGTGCCTACCAGGTCATGCTCCGCGGCATCCGGTACGGCGAGACGCAGACCGTCGCGGCCGTCCCGACCTCGATCGATCCTTCGGGCTTCGTGACGTACGCCACGTCGGCCGCATTCATTACAGACCTCGAGCTGGGCGGTCAGCTCGGGCGCGGCGTCCGCGTGGCCCTCGGCGCCAACAACGTGTTCGACGTCTACCCGGACCGCGCGCCCAAGCGCTTCGCGTTCAACGGCATCAACGCCTACTCCGGCAACACGCCCTTCGGATTCGGCGGGCGCTACCTCTACACCCGGCTTTCCTACGGCCTGTAGCAGGATGAGGGGGTAAGAGCGAGACTTCGCCGCGTCCGCAGCGTTCTGCGTCTTCCTCTTCCCTCCGCTCCTCATGGATTTCGATGCTGTCATCGTCGGAGGCGGGCCGGCCGGCCTCAGCGCCGCCCTCACGCTCTCCCGCGCCGGTCGTCGCACCGTCCTCTTCGACGCCGACGACCCGCGTAACGCGCCCGCCTACCATGCGCATGGACTTCTAACACGGGACGGCGTACCGCCGGAGACGCTCCGCACCCTCGGTCGCGAGGACGTGCTCCGCTACGGCACCGAGATCCGAACGGTGCGCGTCGCAGAGGTGGTCAAGATCAGCGGCGGCTTTCGCGTTCAGACGGCGCGCGGGCGCAGCGTCGAGACGCGGACGCTGGTACTTGCGACTGGCGTCGTGGACGAGCTCCCGGATCTGCCCGGCCTTGCCGAAGCATGGGGCACCTCGGCCATCCATTGCCCTTACTGCCACGGGTACGAATGGCGCGACCGCCCTACGGCCGTGCTCGGACGGGGGGACGGGACGTATGCGCAGGCGCGCCTCCTGCGGGGATGGACGAGCGACCTGACGGTCCTGACAAATGGTCCGGAGAACCTCGACACGAGTCAGGAGCATAGCCTCTCCGGCATGGGAATCAAGGTCGATCGCCGCCCGATCGCCAGGCTGCGCTGCGACGGCAAACGGCTCGTCGCGGTCCAGTTCACGGACGGCGACGAGACACCTTTCGACGTGCTCTACCTTCGCCCGC
>JBKBRC010000009.1:28884-51384 GCA_046292345.1 Rubricoccaceae bacterium | reverse complement strand
AACACGATGACCTCACGTCCCTGGTTGCGTTCGACGATCTCACAGGCGATCCGGCTCACGGTGCGGCGCACGCGCGGCGGGGAGAGGAGCTGACGGGAAGCCATGGCGTTGACCGGGGAATCGGGGCGTTGGTACGATCAGGCGTGGGAGTTCATACGTGCAGGGTACCGCGCACGACCGTGCGTGCGCGTCCCCAGAGGATCACGCGCGCGCCGCGCACCTCCGTGCCGACGAGCCCGCCACGCGCCGACGCCTGGTAGCCGACGAGGGCCGTCCTGCTGAGCCGCTCTGCCCAGTACGGCGCAAGCGCGCAGTGCGCCGATCCGGTCACACTGTCCTCGTCCACGCCGAGGCCGGGCGCGAAGAAGCGTGAGACGAACGCGTAGGGCCGCCCCGCCTCGGCGCGGGCCGTGGCGATCAGGCCCCGCTCGGCCATGCGAGCGATGGCCGCGAGATCGGGCGCGAGCGCGCGCACGTCGGCCTCGCTCTCGAGCTCGGCCAGGCAGTCGAACGTCGTCCGGCCGGTTATCACAGGCGTGCGGCCGAGCGCGGCGGCCAGGGCGGCGCTGGGGCGGCTGTCGAGGGTAACGGGCGTGGCGGGAAAGTCCATGCGCAGGCGGCCGTCGTGCGACCGCACCTCGAGCCGTCCGCTCCGCGTGTGAAAGCCCACCGGGCCGTCCGCCAAGCCTTGCTCGGCGAGTGCGTGCGCGGCGGCGAGCGTGGCATGGCCGCACAGGTCCACCTCGGCGCGGGGCGTGAACCAGCGCAGGTCCCACTCGCCCGGCGCGCGCGGCGCGACGAAGGCCGTCTCGGCCTGCTTCATCTCGGCCGCGACGGCCTGCATCCACCGCCGCTCGGCGGGCGCAGAGAGCAGGACGACGGCCGCCGGATTGCCCGAGAAGGGCGCGTCCGCAAAGGCGTCGATGAGGTAGAACGGATGCGGCATGGCTCAGCGCCGGCGGAGCAACCACCGGCTGGGCCCGGCTCCCTCGGACGCGGGGCCGTTCGGCGCGAGGCCGTTCGGCGCGAGGCCGTTCGGCGCGAGGCCCGGTGTGTCGCGCAGCAGCGCTGCGACTACGGCCGCGAGCGTCTCCTCGTCTGCTGCCGGCGCGAGCGCCTCGGGCGAGAAGTGTTTCCCGACGAAGCCGGTGTCGAAGCGGCCCTCGAGGAACGCCTCGTGCTGCATCACGAAGCGGCAGAACGGGATGGTTGTCTGCACGCCCACGACCTCGTACTCGGCGAGGGCGCGGTCCATGCGGGCGATGGCCTCGCGGCGCGTGCGCCCCCACACGGAGAGCTTGGCGATCATCGGGTCGTAGTGTACGGGCACCGTATCCCCCTGCTCCACGCCGGCATCGACGCGCACGCCGAAGCCCGACGGCGGGCGGTGGCGCAGAAGCGGACCGGGGTCAGGCAGGAAGCCGGCCGCCACGTCCTCGGCATAGACGCGGCACTCGATCGCGTGGCCGTGGATGACAAGGTCATCCTGAGTGTATCCGAGCGGCTCGCCGGCGGCGATGCGCAGCTGCTCGGCCACGAGGTCGAGCCCGGTGATCCACTCCGTTACGGGGTGCTCCACCTGAAGGCGCGTGTTCATCTCGAGGAAGTAGAACGCGCCGTCGGCGTCGAGCAGGAACTCGACCGTGCCTGCGCCCACGTAGCCGCACGCTTCGGCGGCGCGCACGGCCGCCGCGCCCATCTCAGCCCGGAGCGCGGGCGTGAGCGCGGCGCTCGGTGCTTCCTCGACCACCTTCTGGTGCCGCCGCTGGATGGAGCACTCGCGCTCGAAGAGGTGCACCGTGTTTCCGTGCGCATCGGCGAGCACCTGGATCTCGACGTGCCGGGGCCCGACGAGGTACTTCTCGACATACACGCGCCCGTCCCCGAACGCGCTCTGCGCCTCGCTCTGCGCCGCCGCAAACGCTCCCGCAAACGCCTCGGGCTGCTCGACGACGCGCATCCCCTTACCCCCGCCGCCAGCGGCAGCCTTGACCAGCACCGGGTAGCCAATCTCGTCCGCCACGCGCGCCGCCGCATCGGCGTCCGCGACGGCGTCGGTCGTGCCGGGCGCCATGGGCACGCCGGCCGCGCGCATCAGGCGGCGCGCGGCCGTTTTGTCGCCCATCTGCCGGATCGCCTCGGCCGGCGGCCCGATGAAGACGAGTCCGGCCGCGGCACAGGCCTCGGCAAAGGCCGCGTTCTCTGACAGGAAGCCATACCCCGGATGGACCGCGTCGGCTCCGGTCTGCCGGGCGGCCTCGAGAATTCGGTCCTGTGCCAGGTAAGACTGGGCCGATGACGCCGCCCCGACGGGAAACGCTTCGTCGGCCATGCGTACATGGAGCGCGTCCGCATCGGCCTCCGAGTAGACCGCCACCGTTTTGACCCCCTGCTCGCGGCACGACCGGATGACACGCACGGCAATCTCGCCGCGGTTGGCGACGAGCACTTTACGAAGGCGGCGTACGCCGGAATACTCAGGCCCCATGTGGCACGATCTTAGAACCCTGCGGATTGTGAAAGGCGGCGCTGCCACCCTGACAGACGCGGCCTGACGAGGCGGAGGCTCTGTCCGACCATGTCTGAAACTACCGACTTTTACCGCGTACTTCGCGTGGCCGAGACGGCTTCCGAAGAGGAGATCAAGCAGGCGTACCGCCGGCTTGCGCACGCGTACCATCCGGACCACAACGCCGGCGACGCAGGCGCGGCCGAGCATTTCCGTGCCATCCAGGAGGCCTACGACGTGCTCGGCAGCCCGGAGTCGCGCCGGGCCTATGACCGCGCCCGTCGCAGCCCGTTCTACGGGCCACGCTCGCCCATGGATGGCTTCGTGCCACCCTTCCCGCTCGACGGTACCAACGGCGACTTCCCAGACCCACCGCCGTTCGACCCCTTCTTCGCGCCCCCGTACCACATGGCTGGGCAGGGGCGTGATACCGAGACGATTGTCAACCTGTCGTTCGACCAGGCCATCCGGGGTGGACACACCGAGGTACGGCTCGCCAACAACGAGGTCGTCCGGCTCGCCATCCCCCAGGGAGTCCGCTCAGGCGTCAAGATCCGCGTGCGCGGACACGGCGAGCCCGGCCCCAACGGAGACCGCGGCGACCTCTACGTCACGTTCCGCGTCGAGCCGAGCCCGCGCTTCCGGCGCGAGGGCAACCACCTCCATATCGTCGAGACGATTTCGGCCTTCGAAGCCATCTTCGGCACGACGCGCTCGATCACGAATGCCTACGGCCAGACGATCCGGGTGCCGATCGCACCGGGGACGCAGCCGGGCGAACGCCTGCGCCTGCGCGGTCAGGGCGTCGCGTCGCGACAGGGGACGGGCGACCTGTTCGTGGAGATCGAGGTGACCATCCCGCGCTCGCTCACGCCCACGCAGCGCAAGGAGCTCGAGGCGTGCGCGCAGCGCATCGGAGTCCTCTAAGCGCATTCGGTAAGGCGCGGCCGAGGCGCACGCGCGGACGAAGCGTGCAGACTCGCAGGAGCAGACTCGCAGGAAACGCTCCGCCCGGGAGCGCCTCACTCGGGACCCGAGACCCTGACCGAGTGCTCGCCCCGAGCGGCTGCGGTGCGCGCTGCGTTCACGACGCAGGCGGCATCCTGCTCGTCGAGCGCTGCGAACACACCGTGCCGGCGGCCGGCCGGGTAAAACAGCACCCCCTCGGCGAACGCCACAACCCCGCGCAGTTCTGCGAGGGGCCAGACGCGCCGGCGTGCGCCGAGCGGTAGTAGCAGGAGGCGGCGGCTCGTCACGGCAACGCGCCCAACGGAGACGGGCCCGTGCAGCGCATTTTCCGGGAACCCCATCCGGGCCGTCCGCCTCAGCTGCGCCAGTTGCTTCTCCAGACGAGGCTCTTCGCCATGCCCGAGCGCCGCGGCGAGCCGACCCACGAGGACCCGCTGCCAGCGTCCGAACACGACAGCGTAGAGTTGCTCGCCAGAGCCCAGGCGGAACCCGAGCGCCCACGAACGCGGCAGCGAGACCGTCCCCCGGGTCTGCGCCGCCAGGGATTGCAGCTCTGCCGGCAGCGTTGCCCCGAGCGCCTCCTGCGCTCGCGCCAGGTCCTCCGCGTCCGCGGCCGAAAAGCGCCCGTCGGCGAGGAGGCGTGCGAGGGCCAGCACGAGCTGCTCGCGCGCGAGCGCTTCGTAAGCCGCTCGTGCCACGCCGGCATCGAGCCCGAGTGCGCGCTGGGCCCAGCCGAGACGGCTGCGCTCAGCAGCGTCCAGGTGCAGGCCGGCCACGGCGCGAAGGGCGAGACGTCCGAAGGCGCGCCCGTGCGCCGCGTGCACCTCCTCGGCCGGGAGATGCAGCGCCGCCGCGAAGCCCTGCAAGCGCGCACGGTCTTCCGCAAGCCGCGCCTCGGCCGGAGGCGATAACACGTTCTCGGCCAGCGCCTCGACGTAGCGCTCGTAGAGCGCCGCGCGCTCGGCGAGGAAGTGCTCCGCCAGGTCCACGCCATGCCGGCGCCCGATGCGTAGCAGATCCGAGGGCCGGACGTCCTCGACGCGCTCGGCGACGGCGACGAAGACGTAGAACTCCTCGAACGCCCGGCGAGCCGCGTCTCTCCGGCCAAAGCGCGCCCGCCCCCCCGGCGCGTCGTCCCGGAAGAGAGGCAGTTCGTCGGCGTCGGGCAGGTCGAACGGGTTCACTGCACGGGGCAGTTCGGGGGGACGAGAGGGCGTGCTGCGCGGCACGGGACCATCCTCCGGTCCTCACAGCGGCTCAGGCGCCTTTGATCTCGGCCTTGCGGTTGCGCGCCGCGCGCGCGCGCTCGTTGGCGTCGAGGTGGCGCTTGCGCAGACGCACGGCCGTCGGCGTGACCTCGATCAGCTCGTCCTCGCGGATGAACTCGATCGCCTCCTCGAGCGAGAGCCGGCGCGGCGGCTCGAGCTTCTCGAACGAGTCCGCGCTCGCAGCGCGCATGTTCGTCAGCTTTTTCTCCTTGGTGATGTTGGCTTCGAGGTCCTCGTCGCGCGCGTTCTCGCCCACGATCATGCCGCTGTAGACCTCCTCGGCCGGACCGACGAAGAGCTGCCCCCGCTCCTGCAAGCCGAGGATGGCGTAGGCGGTCGCCTTGCCGGGGCGGTCGGCAACGAGCGCGCCCGAGGCGCGGTGCGTGATGGCCCCGGCCCACGGGCGGTAGCCGTCGAAGAGGTGCGTCAGAATGCCCGTACCCTTGGTATCGGTCAGGAACTCGGTGCGGTAGCCGATCAGCCCGCGCGCGGGGATCTCGAACTCCATGCGCACGCGCCCGGAGCCGTTGTTCTGCATCTTGACCATCTGCCCGCGCCGCGTACCCAGCTTCTCGATCACCACCCCCATGTAAGGCTCCTGCACGTCGATCGTGGCGCGCTCGTAGGGCTCGTGCACCACCCCGTCGATCTCCTTGGTGAGTACCTGCGGCATGCCGACGGCGAATTCGTAGCCCTCGCGGCGCATCTGCTCGATCAGGATGGCCAGCTGCAGCTCGCCGCGGCCGAAGACGAGGAACCGCTCGGCCGAGGCCGTCTCCTCGATCCGCAGTGCCAGGTTGGCCTCGCCCTCGCGCAGGAGCCGGTCGCGGAGGTTGCGGCTCGTGACGTACTTGCCGTCGCGGCCGGCGAACGGGCTGTCGTTGACGCGGAACTCCATCGAGAGCGTGGGCTCGTCGATGGCCAGCGGCTCGAGCGGCTGCGGGTCCTCGGCGTCGGCGATGGATTCGCCGAGGCCAATGCCGCCCACGCCGCCGATGGAGACAATCTCGCCGGCACCGGCCTCGGGCACGGCCGCGCGCTCGAGGCCCTCGCTGACGAAGAGCGCCGTCACCTGCGCGTTCGTACGGCGGCCGTCGCGGTGGCAGAGCACAACGCGCTGCTTCTCGCGGAGGTGGCCCTGCACGACGCGCCCGATGGCAATCGGCCCAAGGTAGGGGTCCGGCTTGACGTCGGTCACGAGCACCTGTACCGACGCCCCGCGGTCGCCGCCCGGCGGCGGGATCGTAGCCACGATGGCCTCAAAGATGGGCTTGAGGTCGGTCATGCCGGCGCCGAGCGTGGTCGTGCACTGCCCGTCGCGGGCGACGGCGTAGACGACCGGGAACTCGATCTGGTGCTCGTCGGCCCCGACGTCGATGAACAGGTCGTAGACCTCGCTCAGCACCTCCTCGGGGCGCGCGTCCGAGCGGTCGATCTTGTTGATGACGACGATGGCCGGCAAGCCGAGCGCGAGCGCCTTCGAGAGCACGAAGCGCGTCTGCGGCAGCGGCCCCTCGGCCGCGTCGACGAGCAGGAGCACGCCGTCGACCATGCGGAGCGTGCGCTCGACCTCGCCGCCGAAGTCGGCGTGGCCGGGCGTGTCGACGATGTTGATCTTGACCTCGGCGCCGCCGAGCGGGCCGTCGGCCGGCGTGGTGTAGCGCACGGCCGTGTTCTTGGCCATGATCGTGATGCCCTTCTCGCGCTCGAGGTCCATCGAGTCCATGACGCGCTCGGCGACCTCCTGGTTGGCGCGGAAGGTGCCGGCCTGCCAGAGCAGCGCGTCCACGAGGGTCGTCTTGCCGTGATCGACGTGGGCGATGATGGCGACGTTGCGAAGGTGCTCTTGCTGCATGGATCGGGGCCGGCGGATGGATCAGGACCGGCGGATGGATCAGGACCGGCGGATGGGCCAGGACCGGCGGGGGCGCATGAAAAAGGGGCAGCCCGCGCAGGCCGCCCCGAAGGGATGGGAGGACAAGCTAGGACGCCAGCGTCCGGGACGGGGCGAAGAAGCCGGGGAAACGGGCGCCGCGGCGCGCGGGGGTACGCGTCAGTCCGGCAGCGCGTCGGTGAGCGCGCGCAGCGGCGTCGCGCGGGCCGGCTCGCCGAAGAGCTCGAACGCCACGCCGGCGGCGACCTGCTCGAGCGGCCGGTGCTTGCGCACGACCTCGGCGTAGGTCTCGTAGCACGCGAGCGCGGCCTCGGCGCGCGCGCGGTCTTCGGCCGAGAACGCGACGCGGGCGCCGATGCGCGCCGGGTCCACGCCGCGCAGGTGCGCCGCAGCGCCCTCCATCTCGCCCTCCACGAGCGCGAAGAGGGCGAGCCGGCGCGGTGCGCGGCGCGGCACGGTATCGCGGAGCGCACAGAAGACCCGCTTGACGGCCGCGTGCACGACGAGATGGTCTGCATGGCCCGAGTTGCCGAAGACGGCATACGTCACGAGGACCTCCGGGCACAGCCGCTCGAGGGCCTCTCGCACCGGCTGCTCCACGCGGCGGGGGTCGAGGTCGGCCAGGCCCCCGTCGGGCAGGTCGAGCACGGTGAGCCCGGCCAGCCCGAGCGTGCGCGCCACGCAGCGCATCTCGCGCTCGCGCACGGCGCCCATCGCTTCCACAGACAGTCGCAGGCGGTGGCGCTGGCGGGTCGCGCCGCCGCGCGTGAGCGTGAGTACGTGCACGGCGTGTCCCTCGCGCGCCTGCCGCGCAATGGCTGGCGCCGGGCCGAAGGATTCGTCGTCGGGATGCGGGAAAACGTAAAGCAGGGTCATGCGCGGGACCTTTGCCGGGAGCACCGTGTACGCGGGCCGGCAGTACGCGGGCGGAGGGTCCGAGGTCTCACGCCCGGCGCCGAGGCTGCTTCATACGATATAAAACCTGTTGCGACGGATTCGACACAGGCCGGGCACACTTCCGCGCGGCGGACGGCGCGCCCGCGCCTGTTTCTTGCGCTGCCTACGCCCCCTTCATCCGCCCGCTCCGATGCGCTCGTTGCTTCTCCTCGCCCTTTCGTGCATGCTCTCGTGCGCGCTCGCCGCGCCCGCTTTTGCGCAGCGACCGGCGGGTGCACCGGCGGCCCCTCCCGCCGGGCAGGCCATGCCGGCCGTCGTCGGCACGGTGGTGGCGGATAACGGGGGCTCCCCGCTCCCTGGCGCCACGGTCACGCTCCGCCTCCCGGCCGACAGCAGCCTCGTCACGGGCGTCGCTGCCGACGGGCAGGGCCGTTTCGTGCTGCGCGGCATCGCCCATGGCGTCTACCTCCTCGAGGCCTCGTTCGTCGGCTACGTGCCGCTGCGCCAGACGCTCCGCTACGACGGCCGCCCGGTCATGGCCGGCGAGCTGCGCCTGCGCGAGGACGCCCGCTCGCTCGGGCAGGTCAGCGTCGAGGGCCGCGCCATCATCGCGGACCAGCGCGGCGACACGCTCGCCTTCGACGCGCGCCAGTTCCAGGTCAACCGCGACGCCACGGCCGAGGACCTCGTGCGCCGCATCCCGGGCGCGTCCGTGGACGAGAGCGGGCAGCTCCAGATTCAGGGCCAGGCCGTGCAGCGCGTCACGCTCGACGGGCGCGACCTCTTCGGCGGCGACGCGGCCTCGTCGCTGCGCAACCTGCCGGCCGAGCTCGTCTCGCAGGTCGAGACGTTCGAGGGCCTCACCGATGCCAGCCGCTTCTCGGGCTTCGACGACGGCGAGCGCGTGCGCACGGTCAACCTCGTCTCGCGCGCCAACATGCGCAACACGGCCTTCGGGCGCGCCTACGGCGGCTTCGGCAACGCCGAGACGTACCAGGCGGGCCTGAACGTGAACGTGCTCCAGGGCCAGCGCCGGCTCAACGTGGTCGCGCAGTCCAACAACATCGGGCAGCAGAACTTCGCCTTCGAGGACCTGATCGGGCTCTCGGGCGCGGGCGGTGGCATGGCCGCGCGCTTTCTGCGCATGGCCGGCGGCGGGCGCGGCGGCTTCGGCGGCGGCTTCGGGGGCTTCGGCGGGGACTTCGGCGTGGCGCCCCAGAACGGCATCGCGACGACGCACGCGCTCGGGCTCAACTACTCCGACCGCTGGTCGCGCCGTGTCGAGGTGACGGGCAGCTACTTCGGCAACCAGACCGACAACACGCTGCTCCAGATCGTCGACCAGCAGTTCGTCTCTGAGGAGTTCTCCGGCCAGCGCTACGACGAGCGCACGCAGAGCGAGGGCCGGACTGTCAACCACCGCCTCACGGGGCGCCTCAACGCCGCCTTCGGCCCGGAGACGGCCCTGCAGCTCCGCCCGCGCATGACGACGCAGATGCGCCGCACGACGGGCACCGTGACCGGCGTAACGCAGAACGACGGCGGGGTGCTCAGCGAGGCCTCCGATGCCGAGACGGCGCGGAGCACGGCCGTCTCGTTCAGCAACGAGCTGCTCTTCCGGCACCGCTGGCCGGCCGCACGGCGCACGGTCTCGTTCAACCTCTCGACGACCTACACCGACCGTGACCGCGAGCAGGCGCTGGCCTCGGAGACGAACACGTTCCGCCCGGCCGGCGTCATCCTGATCGATCAGACGGGCGACATCGGCTCCAACGGCCTCGGCTTCACGCTCACGGGCACGCTCTCGCAGTCGTTCGGGCAGCGCCACGCCGCCCTCCTCTCGGCCACGCTCGGCGCGCAGGAGACCGAGTCCGAGCGGCTCTACTTCGACCTGCTCACGGGCGTCCCCGTTGCGGACTCGACGCGCTCGGCCCGCCTGCAGTCCGGCCTGACGACCTACCGCGCCGGCACGGGCTACCGCTTCCGCGGCGAGCGCCTCACCGTCACCACCACGCTCGACGCGCAGCTGGCGCGGCAGGCGCGCACGCAGACGTTCCCGTTCGCCCAGGACGACGCGCGCTCGTTCCTGACGATCCTCCCGACCCTCTCGGCGCGCTACGAGTGGAGCCGGACGCGCAACCTCAACCTCAACCTCCGCGCGACCACCAACACGCCTTCGATTGAGCAGCTCGATAGCGCCGTGGACGTGGCCAACGCGCTCCAGGTCTCGCGCGGCAACCCGGACCTGAGCCCCGAGACGCGCCTGAGCGGCGGCGTGCGCTTCCTGAACACGCAGTTCATGCAGGGCCGCACGTTCATCGTAGGCCTCAACGGCGACTATTCGTTCAACCCCATCGGCACCGCGACGACCGTCGTGACCGCCCCGACCGAGGTCACGCCCGACGTGACGCTCGCGCCGGGGGGCCGCCTCACGCAGCCGCAAAACCTCGACGGGCGCTACGCCGCGCGGATGTTCACGTCCGTCGGCATGCCGGTGCGCGCGCTGCGCTCCAACCTCAACGCGACCGCGTTCGTCTCGCACAGCCGCACGCCCTCGCGCCTCAACGGCGAGGACCGCGCCACGCGCAACACGTTCCTCGGGCCGGGGCTCTCGCTCACGAGCAACATCTCGCCCCAGGTGGACTTCTCGCTCGGCACCAACTCGGCCTACACGATTGCCCGCTCGAACGCGCCCGGCGGGCAGGACCGGCAGTTCCTGACCCAGACCTCGCGCGCGGCGCTCAACGTGGAGCTGCCCTGGGGCACGGTCTTCCGCACTGACGCGCTCCACCAGACCTTCGCCGGCATCGAGGGCCGCGATCCCTACCTGCTCTGGAACGCAAGCCTCGGGCAGCGCCTGCTGCCGGGCCGCCCGGCCGAACTGCGCCTCGCGGTGACGGACATCCTCAACCAGAACGCCAACTACAACCGCACCGTTACGGATCTCTACGTGCAGGGCACGCTCGCGAACACGCTCCAGCGCTACGTGCAGCTCGTGCTCACCTACACCGTCCGCCCGAGCACCGGCGGGCGCGGCGGCGGCGGCTTCCCGTTCTGAGCGTCGCCAGACAGACGCAGAGGCCCCGGTGCACGCCTGCCGCGCACCGGGGCCTCTGCCGTTTGGCGCACCGCGCGGGCGCGTCAGTCCACGACGCGCCCGAGGCGCTGCGGCGCGTTGTATTCGCCGACGGTCTCGCCGCCGGCTGACGTCGCCTGCGCGGGCGTGCCGCGCGTGAAGCGCGTCAGGAGGACCGTGATCTCGCCCGGCTGGATCGGCTGCGTCTGCGCCGGCGGAATCGTGACGCTCGTGGCGCCGGCCTGTGTGGCGCTCGCGAACGCGAGGCGGCTGTCGAGGCTGACACGGTAGAGCACGAGGCGGACTTCCTCGTTGGGCCCGACGGGCTCGCCCTGCCACGTGACCGTGTAAGGCTGGCCGCGGCGGATGTCTGGCAGCGTACCGGGCAACGAAAGCGCGCGGTTGGACACTCGGTTCTCGAACACACGCCCGTCGGCGTTGGTGTAACGGAACGTGCCCTCCGCCGTGCGCCCGTTCAGGCTCGCGCTGTAGAACGTGACGTTGAGCGGCGTCTGGAGCTCGAGCGTACGGCCTTCGAACTGTACGCGCGCGTCGCCGTCGAGGCGGAGCTGCGTGCCGCTGCCATTGCCAAAGCGGAACGACGCGCGCGGCTCGGTGCGGTCATTCTGGCCGTCGTAGACCAGTTCGTAGCGCGCCCAGATGCGGTCCTGGTTGACGTTGCTGGAAAGCTCGGCCGGCTCGCACGCGGCGAGCGCGACGAGCGGAATCAGAGCAAAAAAACGAAAGTGGGGAGTGATGGCCATCGTGGCAGAGGGAAGGGGGCGCCGAACACGCGTCAAACGCTGTTCCATCCGCCCGGGGGCGGGCTTTGGGGCGCCCAGGCGCGCTGCGTTGTCATCGTGAGCGAACAGGCATGACGCGCGCTACGCACGCCTCTCGTGCATGCGCCTCAGGCCGCCGATGCGCAGCCGAGAGCCTAATAGAACCTAATAGAATAGGTCGGTCAGAAAAGGACCTGGTAGGTGAGCACGAGGTTGCGTCCGGGCATGGCGGCCTCGCGCAGTTCGGCGCGCGTGGCACGCCCACGGTCAGCGGCGGCACCGCGCCCTGGTCGGCCCTTCCTGCGCGGGCCGTCCCCGCAGCCGTACCGGCGGAAGCGCCGCACGTCCGGGCCCCCCGCACGCAGCTTTGGTGTGGAAACGCGGTTGATAAGTTCCACGCACCGCCGGACAGGGCCGTCTGTAGCTTCAGACCGGTTCTTTCTCCCAACCGTTCCGCTTCCGGTTCCGGCCTCGCGCCGGATGAAAAGGGAACCCGGTGACCCGCTGCGCGCGGGAATTCCGGGGCTGTGCCCGCAACTGTGAGCGACGCGCTGCGCGTGCCCGACGACTTCGCCCTCCACTGGCCATGCCGGCCGGGAAGGATGGCGGGAGAGGGCCCGCTCCCCGAAGCCCTGCGCTTCGGCCGTCGCGAGCCAGGAGACCTGCCCGAAGCGCTGCCATCCACCCTCCGGGACCAGAGGACAGGAGCGCCACGGACGCTTGCCGGGCGGCCTTCGAAAGGCGGCCCGGTGCGTCGTCTTTGCCGCCCGAGTCTCCCGCGAGAGGCCCGGGCGCTTGCGTTCCGGGCCGCGCGGGAGGCGCTCGTCCGGGTCTCGGTCTGCCCCCGCCTCCATGCAGACCGTCATCACGCTCGGCGAGCGCACCTTCGTGCTCGACCGCGACAGGGCCGAGGCCGCGCTCGCGGCCAAGCGCGTCATCAACGGCCGCGAGACGCTCGCCTTCAACCTGCTCCCGCTCCGGTACACGTGGGCCTACGACCTCTACCGGACGATGAAGGCCAACCACTGGGAGCCCGAGGACATCCCGATGCAGAAGGACGTCGCGCAGTGGCGCTCGGACGAGCTCTCAGACGTCGACCGCTGGATCGTGCGCATGGCCGTCGGCTACTTCTCGGCCGCCGAGGGCATCGTCGGCGACAACATCCTCCACGTCGTGCGCGAGCTCGTCACCGCGAGCGAGCTCAAGCTCGTACTCGGGCGGCACGCCCACGAGGAGAACATCCACGCTGACTCGCTGCTCTACATGATCTCGTCGCTCGGCATCAACCCGCACGAGTGCGAGGCGATGTTCGAGGACGTCGAGACGATCCGGGCCAAGAACGCCTTCGTGACCGGCGTCTCGCGCGGGCTCCGCCGCGACCTCGACCTGACACGCCTCGAGAACCAGCAGCTGCTCGCCAAGAACCTCTTCGTGTTCGGGCAATGCATGGAGGGCACGCAGTTCTACGGCCTCTTCGGCATGGTGCTCAGCCTCTACCGGCAGGGCAAGTTCCCGGGCATCGGGCAGATGTTTCGCTACACGCTGCGCGACGAGTCCAACCACATCGAGCTCTTCCGGAAGCTGCTCCTCGAGCTCGTCGCCGAAAACCCGGACGTGTGGACGGCCGCGTTCTGCGAGGAGCTCCGGGGCCTGATGGCCGAGGCCGTCCGGCTCGAGGAAGCGTTCATCCGGGACTGCCTGCCCGTGGCGGGCGTCGGTCTCTCGGCCGCCGAGTTCGTGGACTACGTACGCGCCATCGCCAACCGCCGCCTGGCCGGCCTCGGCCTCGAGCCGCTCTTCGAGGTGCCCCACAACCCGCTGCCGTGGCTGGCCGAGCTGATGGACCTCCGCAAGGAGCAGAACTTCTTCGAGGGCCGCGTGACCGAGTACCGCAAGGCGTCCGCACTCGCACTCGTGGACGACGACGACCTCTGACGCCGCGTCCCCGTCCCGATCTCTCCAGCCGCTTGCCTGCACCTCGATGTCTGCTTCCGTGCCTGCGCTCGCCCTCTCCCATGCCGTCGGCCTGCCGGCCGCCGAGCGGCCCGCTCTGGACGTCACCGCGCTGCCTGGCGACACCGGCCCGGCGCGCGACGTGTGGCTCCGCGACCCCGCCGGCGCGCCCGTCCGCCTGGACGTACGCGCGCTCGCGGCCGCCCTCGCCGAGGCGTGGGTCTCAGCCCGGATCGCCGCCGGGCGGAGCACCGCGCCAGAAGCGCTCAGGCCATTCCTGCGCGCGCGCCTCGCGGCGCTCGCGGAACGGCTCGACGCGCTCCCTCCCGAGGCGCCGCTCACCCTCGCCGACGTGATGGCGCTCGCCGAGGCGGTGCTCGTGGAGGCCGGCGCGACCGACGTGGCGCAGGCGCTCGTGATGCACCGCGCACGTGCGGCCCGCCCGCCCGCCGAGGTCGTCTCGCAGGGCGACGCGCCGGGCCGGGAGGAGGCGATCCGGCTCATCCGCCGCTCGGGCCAGGTCGTCGCATGGAACGCGGCCAAGATCGAGGCTGCTGTGGCGAAGGCCTTTCAGGCCGCCGGCGAGCCTGCGCGTCCGGCAGCGGACATCGCGAGGGCCGTCACGGCGCGCGCAGCCGCACTCGGGCTGAGCTACGTCCCGATCGAGACCGTGCAGGACCTGGTGCAGGAGGCGCTCGTGCTCGGCGGCTACGGCACCGTGGCCGAGGCGTACATCGGCTACCGCGCCGCGCGGGCCCTTGCACGGGCCGCGCGCGTTGCCGCGCCGCCGGCCGCGCAGGCGGCGCTCGTCGAGGTCGTCGAGCCCGACGGGCGCGCGGTGCTCTGGGACGGCGAGGAGCTGCGCGCGCGCATCCGCATGGCGGCCGTCGGGCTGGAGCTCCCGCTCTCTGAGGCCGAGCTCGAGCGCGAGCTGCGCCGCTCGGTCGTGCACGGCATCACGCGCGAGAGTCTCCAGGCGACCGTCGTTCTCAACGCGAAGGCACTCATGGAGCGCGACGCCGAGTTCGCGCGCTTTGCCGGGCGCCTCCTGCTCGGCTACATCTATGAGGAGACGCTCGGCTGGCGCCTCGAGCGGGACGGCCTGGCCGGCCTCAAGCGCGCCCACACCGACGCGTTCGCGCGCGTGCTCCGGCACGGCGTCGCTATCGGCCGCCTCGCGCCCGCGCTGCTCGAGTACGACCTGCCACGGCTCGCCGACGCGCTCGACCCGATGGCCGACCTCGACTTCGACTACCTCGGCCTGCAGACGCTCTACGACCGCTACCTCGTCGTAGACAAGACCGGCCCGGCGCCGCGCCGCCTCGAGGCACCGCAGCTCTTCTGGATGCGCGTCGCGATGGGCCTCATGCTCGGCGAGGCCGGTGACCGCGAGGCGCGCGTGATCGCGCTCTACCGGCTCTACAAAGACCGCCGCTTCTGCTCCTCCACGCCGACGCTCTTCAACAGCGGCACGCCTCACGCGCAGCTCTCCTCGTGCTACCTCTACAAGGTCGACGACTCGATCGAGAGCATCATGTACCGCGGCATCGCCGAGAACGCGTTCCTCTCGAAATGGGCCGGCGGGCTGGGCGGCTCGTGGACGGCCGTCCGCGGCACGGGCAGTCACATCCGCGGCACCAACGGCGAGAGCCAGGGCGTCGTGCCGTTCCTGAAGCTGCACAACGACCAGCTTGTGGCCGTCAACCAGGGCGGCAAGCGCGCCGGCTCAGGCTGCGCTTACCTCGAGGTGTGGCACAACGACATCTTCGACTTCCTCGAGCTGCGCCGCAACACCGGCGACGAGCGCCGCCGCACGCACGACCTCAACACGGCCTGCTGGATCCCGGACCTGTTCATGCAGCGCGTCGAGGCGCGCGGCGAATGGTCGCTCTTCCGCAGCTCGGACGTGCCGGACCTCCACGAGCTCTACGGGCGCGCCTTCGCCGAGCGCTACGCGCACTACGAGGCGGAGGCCGCCGCAGGCCGCCTCTGGCACCGCCGCCTGCCCGCGCTCGAGCTCTGGAAGGAGATGCTCCGCATGCTCTTCGAGACGGGCCACCCCTGGATGACGTTCAAGGATCCGTGCAACGTCCGCAGCCCGCAGGACCACGCCGGCGTGATTCACTCGTCCAACCTCTGCACCGAGATCACGCTCAACACGAGCGCCGACGAGACGGCCGTGTGCAACCTCGGCTCGGTCGTACTCGACCGGCACCTGCGCCCCGATGGCTCGCTCGACCACGCGCGGCTGCGCGAGACCGTCCGCACTGCCGTCCGCGCGCTCGACAACGTCATCGACCTCAACTTCTATCCCACCGAGGCCGCGCGCCGGGCCAACCTCCGGCACCGGCCCGTCGGGCTCGGCGTGATGGGGCTCCAGTACGCGCTCTACGCGCGCGGCGAGGCCTTCGACAGCCCGGCTGCGCTCGCCTTCTCGGACGAGGCGCTCGAGGCCGTCGCGTACTACGCCTACGAGGCGTCGAGCGACCTGGCGGCCGAGCGCGGCACATACCCCAGCTACGCCGGCTCGAAGTGGGACCGCGGCCTGCTGCCGCCCGACACGCTCGACCTCCTCGAGGCCGAGCGCGGCGAGCCCGTCGAGGTCGTCCGCGGCGGCCGCCTCGACTGGGCGCCGCTGCGCGCGAAGATCGCCGCGCAGGGCATGCGCAACTCGAACGTGCTCGCGATCGCGCCGACGGCCACGATCTCTAACATCATGGGCACGAGCCCATGCATCGAGCCGCTCTACAAGAACCTCTACGCCAAGAGCAACCTCTCGGGCGACTTCGTCGTGCTCAATCCCTACCTCGTGCGCGACCTCAAAGCCGCCGGGCTCTGGGACGACGAGATGGCGGCGCAGCTGAAGTACTTCGACGGCGACCTGGCGCAGATCGAGGGCGTGCCGGAGGCCCTCCGTAGCCGCTACCGCACGGCCTTCCAGATCCCCGCCGAGGCCCTCATCGAGGCCGCTGCACGCCGGCAGAAGTGGATCGACCAGGCGCAGTCGCTCAACCTCTTCCTGGCCGCGCCCGACATGAAGACGCTCAGCCATATGTACCGGGCCGCCTGGCGCGCCGGACTCAAGACGACCTACTACCTCCGCACGACCGGCGCCTCGGCCATCGAGAAGGCGACCGTCTCGCGCACCGAGACCGCGCATGCCCTGCCGCTGCCTGCGTCCGCCTGCCGCCTCGATGCGATGGCGAGCGGCACAGAATGCGAGGCGTGCCAGTGAGACCTCCCGCAACCGTGACCTCTGCGCCGCCCGGACGCGTCGCCACGCCTACGCGCATGGTGTTCACCGTCTTCCCCGGCGACACCAACCACTACCACACGCTCTTCGGCGGCACGGCGATGGCCTGGATGGACCAGGCCGCGTTCATCTGCGCCACGCGCTGGTGCCGCCGCAAGGTGGTCACGGTGCACTCGGGCGCGATCGACTTCAAGCACGCCGTGCCGCTGGGCTCGATCGTCGAGCTCGTCGCGCGCGTGGTCGCGACGGGCCGCTCGTCGATGACGGTCCGTGTCGAGATGTTCGTCGAGCCGATGGACCGCGAGGACCGCCTGCTCGCCACGGCCGGCGAGTTCGTGATGGTGGCGCTCGACAGCCTCGGCGCAGCGGCCCCGGTCGACGCCGTCCGGCTGCCCACTCCGTCTTCCGAGCAGACCGGCGACCCGCCCGGGCAGACCGGCGACCCGCCCGGGCAGCAGACGCGCGCTCATCCCTGCCAGCGCTGAGCGCCCGGGGCGGCCGCCGGGGCGGCAACGCCCAGACGTGCCAGCAGGGTCGCACGGCGGGCGCGCCCGACCGAGAACACCGAGCCGTCGGCGAGTACGACGGCGTAGTCGCCGCCGGGAGCCGACCGCAGCGCGGCGACGGCGCCAAGCCGCACGATCGTCGAGCGGTGAACGCGGCAGAACACGGCCGGATCGAGCCGGGCCTCGAGTTCGGCGAGCGTTTCGCGCACGGCCACGCGCGCCGCGCCGACGTGTAGCACAGCGTGTGAGCGCTCGGCGTGGACGGCGTCGACGTCTGTCACGGGCACGAAACGCAGCGCGTTTCCCTCGGGCACGGCCAGCCGCTCGGCGTAACGGGCCGGCGCGGCGACGGCGAGCCGCCCGAGCCGACGCAGGTGGACGGCCTCGCGCACGCGCGCGACCTCGGCCGTGACGCGCGCGGCATCCGCGAGTGCCTCGGCGGGCAGAAACGCCACCGCACCCGCGTGCATCGCCAGGGCCGCGTCGTCCGCCGCGGCACCCGCCCGCCCGACGACGAGTAACGCCGGACGCGCGAGAGGGTCCGCAAAGGCCCCCGAACGGACGGCCTCGCACGCTGCCCGGGTGAGCCGTCCCGCCTCGGCCACCCACACATCGGCCGCGGTCGTCGCGAGCGCGGCCACGGCCGCCTCGCTGCTCACCGCCGTGGCGAGCGTCTCGAGCCCTGCCCGGCCAAGCGCGGCGGCGAGCGGGGCGGGCTCGGCGGCGAGCAGCACAGTGCCGAGCGGGTCGCGGGCGCAAAGAATCATTGAAGAGGAGAGGACGGCAGCGGCGTTCGGCGGCCGGGAGTGCCGTTGGGCCGGCGGCGGTGCCGTTGGGCCGGCGACACGACCACGCGCCAGACTCCGGAGGCCGTTTCCGAGCCCGGGTCGACCATACGGGCTTCTAATTTAGATCAAGTCTAAGACGTTTGTGTCGTGCCTCGCTTCCTCGTCTTGCTCTCTGCGGCCCTTGCGCTCGGCCCAGCCGGACTCGCACAGGCTCCCCCCCGCGCGGCGGCGCCAGCCGACACGGCGCGGCGCACCCTCGACCTCGTCGTCGTGACGGCGACCCGCGACGCGCGCGCGCTCGCCGACGTGCCCGTGCCGATGACCGTCCTCCCGGCCGCGCAGATCCGCGCGCAGGGCGCGGTGCGCCTCTCGGACCTGCTCGCCGAGCAGCCGGGCCTCGTCCTCGTGCCGACGTTCGGCGGCGCGGGCGTGCAGATGCAGGGCTTCGACCCCGCCTACACGCTCATCCTCATCGACGGCGAGCCTGTGATCGGACGCGAGGCAGGCACGCTCGATCTCGACCGGCTCAGCGTCGGCGGCGTCGAGCGCGTCGAGATCGTCCGCGGGCCGACGTCGAGCCGCTACGGCTCGGATGCGCTCGCGGGCGTCGTCAACGTGATCACGCGGCGGCCCGGTCCCGGGCTGGCCTTCGAGGGCAGCGTGCGCGGCGGGTCCTTCGGCACGAGCGAGCTCGCCGCCGAGAGCGCCTGGGGCGGCCCCGCGGGCGCGGCGCGCCTGCGCCTGACGCGCTACGCCTCGGCCGGCTATGATCTCACGCCGGACACCCCCGGCGCGACGGCCCCCGCCTTCGCGGACTACTCGGCCGAGCTGCGGGCCGAGTCCGAGCCCGGCCGCCGCCTCGGCGGCAGCCTTACCGCCCGCGCCGCGCACGAGCGCGTCAGCGGCTCGTTCCCGCTCGGCACGCGCCTCGCCGAGGAGTCCGGCACGCGCGCCGAGTGGAGCCTTGCGCCGCGGGCGCGGCTGCGCCTCGGCCCGCGGTTGCATGCCGAGGCGAGTCTCTACGGCGCGTTCTTCGCAACGTCGAGCCGCCTCGACGTCGCCGGCGAGCCCGATCCGCTCGACGTGAGCGACTTCGAGCAGACGCAGGCCAAGGCCGAGGGCGGGCTGACGTGGCTGCCGCACGTGGGCGTCGCGCTGCACGGCGGCGGCGGGTACGTCCGCGAGGGCATCGGCGGAGCGCGCTACGCGGGTGAGCGTGCCTCGCAGCAGGGCTTCGTCTACGGCGAGGCCGCGTGGCAGCCCGCGCGCGTGCTCGACGTGACGCTCTCCGCCCGCGCCGACGCGCACTCGGACTACGCCGGGCAGCTCTCGCCGCGCGTGGCCGTCCTCGTGCGGCCCGCCGCGGCGCTGCGCCTGCGCGCGAGCGTGGGGCGGGGCTTCCGCGCGCCGGACTTCCGGCAGCGCTACCTCTCCTTCACCAACGCCGCGGCGGGCTACACCGTGCTCGGCTCCGAGGAGCTGCGCGCCGGGCTGGCCGAGCTCGACGCGCTCGGAGGGATTCTGCGCTACCTCCTGCCCGTCGATGCGCTCGAGACGATCCGCGCCGAACGCTCGACGGCCCTCAACGCGGGCCTCGAGATCGGCCCGCTGCGCGCAGGCGGGCTCGCGCTGACCGTACGCGCGAACGCCTTCCACAACCGCGTCCGTGATCTCATCGAGACGCAGCCCGTCGCCGTGAAGACCAACGGGCAGTCCGTGTTCAGCTACTTCAACCTCGCGCGGATCGTTACGCGCGGCCTCGACGCCGACGCCGCGCTCGACGTGCCCGGGGGGCTGCGTCTGGCCGCGAGCGTGCAGCGCCTCGCGACGGCCGACGCCGACGTGCTCGACGCGATCGCGGCCGGGACGCTCGTCGTCCGCCGCGATGACGGCCGCGAGGTACGTCTTGCCCGTGCGGACTACGGCGGGCTCTTCGGGCGCAGCGCGCGCTCGGGGACGCTGCGCGCGGAGCACCGCGCAGACCGGCTGGGCCTCACCACATCGGCACGGCTCGTCTGGCGCGGGCGCTACGGCTTCGCCGACCTCGACGGGCAGGGCGTGCTCGACCGCGACGCCGAGTATGCGCCGGGCGCGGCCTCGCTCAACGTGACGCTCACCAAGACCCTCGGCCGCGCGAGCGCCCAGCTCGCCGTGACCAACCTGCTCGACCGCGTCGACGCCACGTTCCGCCCGCAGGACCCCGGCCGCCGCATCCTCGCAGGCCTCTCTGTCCGCCTGTAGGCCCCCCGGGGAGGGCCCGCCGCGGCGGCCCTCGCCTCGATCCCGTGTCTCCACTTTCCTGCCCGCTTCGATGCCCCGCCTTGTTCTGCTGACCTTCCTGCTCGTCGCCGTCGCCGGATGCGACTCGGCCATCGAGCCGCGTGCCGACCTCAGCCTCGCCGCCACAGCCGACGCGACCGAGCTGCCCGCCGTCGGCGACGTCGTCACGTTCACGTTCACGCTCTCCAACGCCGGGCCGAACCCCTCGACCGGGGCCGTCGTCCGGATCACGCCCGCGGCCACGCTCGCCGACGTCCGGGCGACACCGACGACGGGCGGGTACTCGGGCGACCGGTGGACCGTCCCCGGCCTCGCCGTCGGTGCGGACGCCGTGCTGACGGTCACGGCGCGTGTCGCCGCAACCGGCCCGGCCGAGGTCACCGGCGAGGTCATCGAGGCCCGAGAGCCGAACCCCTCTGCAAACCCTGCGCTGCGCGCGACCGCTGCCGTGTCGAGCGTCCTTCGAGCGACCGTGCGGGACATCTTCGCCCCGACCGTCGGCGTGCCGCCTGCGACCGGCGGGCGCTTCGCGTTCTACAGCCTCCGCGAGAACCGCCTCGTGCTCTCGGCGACGGACACCGGTGCGCGCGCCGACTCGGCGAGCACCGCCTGGGATATCGCCTTCCGCGGCACCACGATCCTCGTCAACGGCGGGTCGTCCGGCCCGGGGCAGGGCGCGGCGCTCATCGCCGAGGCTCCCTACGCGAGCGTTGCCGAGGCCCCGGCCGACGGCTACCGGGTCGACGCGCCCGGACAACCCGCCATCCCCGGCGGCTCCGGCAATGGCTGGTACGTCTACAACGCGCAGACCAACGTCATCGCGCCGATCGCCGGGCGCACGCTCATCATCCGTACGGCCGACGGGCGGTTCGCGAAGCTCCGCATCGTGAGCTACTACCGCGGTGCGCCGGCGACGCCAAACGGTTTCCAGGACGCGGCGCGGTACTACACGTTCGAGTACGTCTTTCAGCCCGACCCCGCCTCGCGGCGTTTCCAGTAAAGCCACGATGCAGCCGCTGCCGGACGGCCCCACCCCCGGGACCGTTTTGCGCGCGCTCCCGAGTCCCGGCCCGCCCTCGGCCTTCCCGGGCCCCGGGCATGCCCGCGGGGCCGTCCGGCCCGGTCCGGCGCACGTCGGCCTGCCCGGCGCACGGACCGGGCTACGCCGGTGGGGGCCTGGCTAGAATCGATGAGGCCTGGCTAGGCCGCCGAGCCGGCCGTGGCGCGGGGCAGCCCCGCCACGGCCGCGCGCCAGTCCGCGCGCTCGGCGAGACCGGGCTTGCGCAACCCAAAGAGCTGCACGATGGCCTGCCCGGCTGCGTCGTACGCCTCGACGGCCGTCACGTCACCGTCGACGGTCGGCTTGACGACGACGAACGCGTCGGCGATCTGCGTCTCGTTCAAGTGCAGGTTGAAGCGCGCGTCGAGCACGTTGAACCACGGCCCGGCCTCGGCGAGCCGCTCGACCGGCCCCGAATGAATCTGGATCGCGCCAGGGTTGCCGACGAAGATCATGACCGGAATCGCGCCCGCCGCGGCGGCCTCGAGCACGCCGCGGACGGCGGCCCCGGGCACGCGCTCGGTGAAGCGGCCCTCGGCCAGGCGCAACGCCTGCACGCGCCCGACCCGGTGCGTGCTGAGCAGGTGGATGAAGTCGTGCGTGTCCTCGAGCGCTGCCCACCCCGCGAGCAGCGCCTCGCGGTCAATGTCGGCGTCAGGCCGCTCGGGCGCGGGCGCGACGCGGGGCGCGGCGGGCGGCGCAAGCGGCGTCGGCGCTCGGTGCCGCCGGACGAGCGCGTCGAAGGCTGCCTCGTCCGAGGCGTCTGTCAGGAACGTCTTGTGGACGGCGTCGCCCGAGCGGTCGAAGAACTGCACGCTGCGCCGCCGCCTGCCGTCGCGGGTGGGCGTCTCGACGGCGTAGGCGCCCGCCCATCGCGCGCAGAACAGCCGCAGGTCGATCTCGTCGCCGAGGACCTGCGCCATGCCGTGCGGGAGGTCGGTCTCGACGCGGCGGTAGACGCCGTGCCGCTCGTGGACGGCCGCGTCGTTGCGCGTGAGGGCCATCACGTCGCCGAGAGCCTCGAGTTCAGGCAGGAGCGCGCGCCAGCCGCCTGCGGGCGCGGCAAGCGCCACGGCAGGGCCGTCGACGCCCGTCGCGACGAGCGCAGCCTCGCTCGTGCCGAGGTCGGCCGCGGCCGTGCGGATGCGGGCCGTGGGATGGTCTGCGCGGTAGGCCGCGAAGCGCTCGCGGAGGTCAGCGAGCCGGTCGGTCCGGGCCGCCAGAGTGTCGGTCATCGGAGCGTCGGCCATTGGAGCGTCGGCCAT
>JBKBRC010000009.1:8402-28784 GCA_046292345.1 Rubricoccaceae bacterium | reverse complement strand
TGCGGGCCGTGGGATGGTCTGCGCGGTAGGCCGCGAAGCGCTCGCGGAGGTCAGCGAGCCGGTCGGTCCGGGCCGCCAGAGTGTCGGTCATCGGAGCGTCGGCCATTGGAGCGTCGGCCATCGGAGCGTCAGCCATTGGAGCGTCGGTCATCGGAGGATAGGAGACGCGAGCGAGGCAGCGTCGCCCGCAGGAACGGGATGGAAGGCACTGGCCGAGGCGTCTGCAACGACGAGCGGACACCCGGCGCAGGGGTTTCGTACGACGCGCACGGTCAGCCCGAACGCCGCGCCGATCACGTCTGGCGTGAGCACGGCCGCGGGCGCGCCCTCGGCGACGAGGCGCCCCCCGGCGAGCACGGCCACTCGGTCGGCGTGCTCGGCGGCGAGGTTGAGGTCGTGCAGGACCGCGAGCACGCCTGTGCCGCGCGCGGCCTCGGCGCGGGCGACGCGCAGCACGGCGTGCTGGTGCGCGAGGTCGAGCGCGGACGTCGGCTCGTCGAGCAGCAGGTAGCGCGGAGCGTCCGGCGTGCCGGGCGGCGCGTCGAGCTGTGCAAGCGCGCGCGCGAGATGGACACGCTGCGCCTCGCCGCCCGAGAGCGTCGGGAAGGCCCGCGCCGCGAGGTGCGCGACCCCTGCGCGCGCCATCGCGCGGGCGGCTGCGGCCAGGTCAGCCGCGTGGCCCGCGCGCCAGGGCGTCCGCCCGAGCAGAACCACGTCGAGTGCCTGAAAGCCGAACGCGAGCGCGGACGTCTGCGGGAGGACGGCCCGGCGGCGCGCGAGCACCTCGACGGACCAGTCGGCGAGCGGACGGCCGTCAAGGCACGCGAGCCCGGCGCTCGGGCGCACCTCGCCGGCGAGCAGGCGCAGGGCGGTGCTCTTGCCCGCACCGTTCGGCCCGACGATGGCCAGGACCTCGCCCGGGCGCACGGCCAGTGTCAGGCCTTCTACGAGCACCGCTCGGCCGATGCGGAGCGTGGCGGCGTCGAGCGCGAGCATCAGCGAGCAGCGGGCAGCGAGGCGTGCCCGAACGCGCAGGCGCGCGGCTCCACGCCAGCGAGGGCTCGCGTCTGCGCGCGCGCCGCCGAGGCGGCCGGCATGCGAGGGGGCAGGAATCGGATCATGTCAGAGTGGAAAGGGGCCCGGAACGTCGGACCCGGGCAGACAGCGCTCATCCGAGCGCGGAGGCGCGCGTCCGTAGCAGGAACAGGAAGAACGGCGCGCCGACGAGGGCCGTCACGACCCCGATGGGGATCTCGAGCGGCGCCGCGAGGGTCCGCCCGGCCAGGTCCGCCAGCACGAGCAGCGTCGCGCCGGCGAGCGCCGAGAGCGGCAGCAGCGCGCGGTGCCCCGGCCCGACGGCCAGACGGACGAGGTGCGGCGCGACAAGCCCGACGAAGCCGACGAGCCCCGCCGTGGCCGTCGCGGCAGCCGCGGCGAGCGTGGCGGCGAGCACCGCGAGGCCCTTCGCGCGCTCGACGCGCACGCCGACGTGGTGCGCCTCGGCCTCGCCGAGCAGCAGCGCGTCGAGCGCACGCGCGAGCCTTGGCAATGCGGCCAGGGCGAGCGCGACGAGCGGGGCCACGACGGCGAGCCCGTCCCACGACGCCCCGCCGAGGCTGCCGAGCGTCCAGAACGTGAGCGCGCGCAGCTGCCCGTCGTCGGCGACGAGCACGAGCCCGCCGACGGCCGCGCCGCAGAGCGCGTTGACGGCGATGCCTGCGAGCAGCAGCGTCGCGACGTCGGTGCGGCCGGGACGCGCGGCCATCGCCGCGACGACGGCGACAGCCACGAGGCCGCCCGCGAACGCGCCCGCGGCGACCGCCGCCGGGCCGAGCACGGCCCCCGCGGCCGCACCCGCGCCGAGCACGATCGCAAGCGCCGCGCCCAGCGCCGCGCCCGCCGAGACGCCGACGAGGCCGGGATCGGCCAGCGGGTTTCGGAAGAGACCCTGCAAGACGGCCCCGCTCGCCGCGAGTGCGGCCCCGACGACGACCGCGAGCGCAAGCCGCGGTAGCCGGATCGCCCATACGACGGCCTCCTGCTGCGACGTGAACGCGAAAGCCTCACCCGGCAGGCTCGCGCCCAGCCGCGCTGCGAGCGCGCCCAGCACGGCGCCCGGTGGAACGGCGACCGCACCCCAGGCCACCGACGCGACCGCGCCCACGCCCAGCGCGACGCTCAGCGCCGCGCCGAGCACCGCCACGCGCCGCCGCCGCAAGGCGTCGGGCTGCGCGGCCGCCTCTGCCGGGGCTGTAGGCGGAACGAGCGCGACGCTCACGACCGTCGCGGCGCGGGCGTCCGTGCAGGTGCCGTCTGCGCAGGTGCCATCTGTGCAGGTGCCATCTGTGCAGGCGCCGCCTGTGCAGGCGCCGCCCGGAGGCCATCCGCGAGCGCAGCCACGCCCTGCCCGAGCCGCGGCCCGAAGCCGAGCAGCAGCGCGTCGTCCACGGCTACGACGCGGCGGGCCTGCCCGGCGGGTGTCTGCGCCAGGCCGGGCTGCGCGAGCAGGCCGTCGATCCCGCCAAGCGACTCGAGGCCCCTGGCAGGCACGACGACGACCTCGGGCTCAGCCACGGCCACGGCCTCCGCCGTCAGCGGGCGGAAGCCCTCGAAGGAGGTCGCCGCATTCTCGGCCCCCGCGAGGCGGAGTACGGCATCGGCTGACGTCCCCATCCCGGCCACGAGTACGAGGCCCGCACCGCGCGTGTACACGAACAGCGCTCGCACGGGCCGTCCCGGGCGACGCACGGCCGCAAGGTCGGCGCGCATCCGCGCGATCACCGGTTCGGCCGCGGCCTCGCGCCCGAGAAGGGCCGCCACGCGGCGCACGCGCGCCTCCGCCGCCTCGGGCGTAAGGGCCTCGGGCAGCATCTCGACGGCGACGCCCGCGGCGCGAAGCTGCGTGAGCACCCCCGGCGGGCCCGTGCCTTCGATGGCGAGCACGGCCGTAGGACGGGCCGCCAGGACGCCCTCAGCCGAGGTCTGCCGGAAGTAGTCCAGCGTCGCCACGGCCCGCGCCGCATCGGGGAAACTCGCCGAGCGGTCAGCCGCGACGACGAACTCTCCCGCGCCCAGCGCGAAGACGGTCTCGGCTATCGGCCCGCCGAGCACGACCAGCCGTGAGGCGTCTGCGAGCGGCATCACGGCGCCGCTGGCCGGGGCTCCGGGGGAGAGGGCAGCCGGCGAGGCCGCAGGCGAGTCGGCAGACGGGGCGCACGCAGCGAGCACGAGCAAGCCGGCAAGAAGAAAGACAGCGCGCACGTCGGGACGAGCCTGTGTAGACTCAATCTATACAAGCTTGCTCCTCCTCTCTTCAAGCTTTGGTGAATCGCCTGCGAACGGTGTCGCGTCGGGCGCACGGGGCGCGCCTTGCCGCAGGCGGGCGGCGCGCTCAGAACGGCAGCTGGTAGGTTTAGAACAGCACCTGGTAGGTCAGCACGAGGTTGCGGCCGGGCATGGCCGCCTCGCGCAGCTCGACGCGCGTGAGGTGGTCGCGGTAGGCGACATCAAGGAGGTTGTCGGCGCGAAGGGCGATCACGTGGCGCCCGATCCGCTCGAGGCGGTAGGCGGCCTCGAGGCCGAGGAGCGTGTAGCCTGGCGTGACGGTCTCTTCCGGCGCCACCCGCTGCTGCTGCGCCACGACGCGCGCCGAGGCGCCCAGGCGCACACGGCCGTCGTCCCAGGCGAGCGCGAGGCGCGCGCGCAGGGGCGGGATGGCCGGCAGCGGCGTGGCCGCCGCATCGCGGCGCGTGCCCCGCACGACGTCGGCCGAGAGCTCGGCCGCGAGCGCCCGCGCGAGCGGCACCACTGCGCTCGCCTCGGCGCCGACGAGCACAGCGTCCGTTGCCTCGTAGCGCACCACAGGCAGGCCGGAGGCCTCGTCCACGTCGCCGGTCGGCTGGAAGGCCACGAAGCCGTCGATGCGGCTGGCGAAGGCTGCCAGTTCGCCGCGAAGGCGCCCGCGCTCGGCCTGCGCGAACGCGTCGAGCCCGCGCGCGACCTCGTTGCCAAGCGTCGGGTCGCCAATTTCGTAGACGCCCGCGCCGAGGTGGGGCGCATCGGCGTAGAGCTCCTCGAGGCGCGGCACGCGGTAGGCCTGCGCGACCTGCACGCCGAGCGCGAGCCCCTCGGCCGGCGC
The DNA here is from genome assembly GCA_046292345.1 of Rubricoccaceae bacterium. Classification (GTDB taxonomy): domain Bacteria; phylum Bacteroidota; class Rhodothermia; order Rhodothermales; family Rubricoccaceae; genus JBKBRC01. The sequence goes on along the minus strand of JBKBRC010000009.1, from coordinate 24,646 downwards.
CGCGCGCAGCCCCAGCGCGCCCGAGACGACCGGCGTCGTGCGCCGGCTGCGGAAGCCCGGGTACTGCGCGTTGGCACGCGCGCGCACGTCCTGTACGTCCAGGCGCAAGCCACCCTGCACCCCGAGCCCGCGTCCGAGTGCAACCTCCTCGAAGACGAAGAGCGCGAGCGCGGCCGAGGCTGCATCGGGCGTGAGCGCCTCCTCGCCGCCGACGCGCAGGTCACGCACGCTCACGCTCGCCCCGACGGCACCGGCCGTGAACGGCCCGAGCGCGCCGTGCTGCGCGGTGACCGTCGCGCTGGCCGTCGCCTGCCGGAACGAGAGCGCGACGTCCTCGTCGCCCTCTGCCGCCTCGACCTCGTCGTGGCCGTAGCCGGCCGCGAGCGCACGCACCTCGACGCCCGTCAAGCGCCCGGCGCCCGGCAGTCGCGCCAGGCCGGTGGCCGTCAGGCGCCGCATACGGATCTCGACCCGCTCGCCCGGCGCGGCGTCGGGCTCGGGCAAACCATAGGCGAGCGCCTGCGCCGCGAGCGCGCCTCCGAGCAGGCCTTCCCCTACGCGTACTGAGGCGCCTCCCGCCCCCGAGGCCCCACGCAGCGACGTCGTCAGGAGCGGCCCCTCGGGCGTGCGCGTGTTGCCGGCTCCCCGGAACGCCACGCGCCCGCCCGCCGCCCATGCATCAGTGCCGTAGACGAAGCGGCCGTGCCCCGCTCCGAGCCGGTTCACGCTCGCTACCTGCCCGGCGGCGTGCCCCGAGGCGCCACGCGACCACGTCTGCGGCACGTCCTCGTTGAACAGGTTCACGACGCCGCCGATCGCGCTCGGGCCATAGAGCAGGCTCGCCGGCCCGCGTACGATCTCGATGCGGTGCACCGCGAGCGGGTCGAGCGCGATGGCGTGGTCGGCGGCGGTCTCGGCCAGGTCGCCCATGCGTTCGCCGTTCTCTAGCACCAGCACGCGGTCGCCGTCGAGGCCGCGGATGACCGGGCGTGCCGGCGCCGAGCCGAACGAGCGCATAGCGACGCCGGGCGCACCGTCGAGCATCTCACCGAACGACGGCGCCGCGCGGCGTTGCAGCTCCTCGAGGCGGAACGCCTGCGCAGCCTGCGTGCCGGCCGAGCCCGTCGGCGTGGCCGTGATGATGACCTCGGCGGCCTGCCGCGTCTCGGGTACGAGCCGGACCGCCAGCGGCGCCGCGCGCGGCACCTCGACGGTCGCCTCGAACGGCCGGTAACCCACGAAGCGCACCTCGACGCGGTGCGCGCCCGCCGGCAGCCCCGGGACGACGAAGCGCCCCGCTGCATCGGCCGCAGCGCCGCGCGGCGGCCCCTCCGGCACGAATACACGGACGCTCGCGCCCGGCAATGGCACGCCGCCGGCCTCCGACACTGCTCCCTGAAGGGTGTACACGGTCTGCGCCTGCGCAGCGGATGCCAGCACGCACGTTAGCAAGAGGAGGGTGAGCTTCATCAGTTCGAAGGGCTTCATCAGTTCGAAGGAAAGTGTTTTCACGAGTCGTTTCCTCGGCAGAGGCCGTGTCCTGAGAAGGACAGAGCGCGGAGGAACGGCACAGCCAGCGCGGGGCACATGTCCTCACCCAGCGAAAAGCCGGGCCACGTGGGGCCAGTTCACGACGCGCCAGACGGCATCGACGTACTCGGCGCGACGGCTCTGGTAGCGGAGGTAGTAGGCGTGTTCCCACACGTCGAGTCCGAACAGCGGGCGCCAGCCGTAGGCATGCGGCGGCTCCTGATAGCCTGTCGAGACGATCTCGAGTGTGCCCTCCGGGCCCCGCGCGAGCCACACCCAGCCGCTGCCGAACAGGCCCGTCGCGGCCCTACGGAACGCCTCCTGAAACGCCTCTACCGAGCCGAAGCGCGCTACGAGCGCATCGGCGAGCGCCCCCGCGGGCTCGGTTTGCTCGGGCGAGAGCATCCGCCAGAACATCGCATGGTTGAGGTGCCCGCCGCCCTGGTCGAGTACGCGCAGGCGGATAGCCTCGGGAAGCGTGGCCGGCGCGCGCAGGAGCGCGTCGAGCGGCATGCGGTGCAGCTCGGGCCGGTCCTCGAGGGCGGCGTTGAGGCCGTTGACGTACGCCTGGTGATGGCGGCCGTGGTGCTCGCGCATCGTCGCCGCGTCGATGGCACGCTCGAGTGCGTCAGCGGCGTAGGGCAGGTCTGGGAGCGTGAACGGGTACGTCGGGCGCAGCCCCGGTTCGTAGGCTGCGAGGTCGAGCGCGAGGCCCGGGCCGGCCGGTACCAGCCGGCGGTCGCGGGCGGGGTTGACAGGCCGGATGTCTGACACAGCGGCGCGGGCGGCCGAGGCGAGCGGCGCGCAGCCTGCCAGCGCAGGCGCGGCGGCGGCGGCGGAGAGCAGAGCGAGCGCAGAGCGGCGGTGCATGGCGAGAGACAGGATGGTGAGTCAGGACGGGACCGTGAAGTCAGAACGGCGAGAACGCGCGCAGGCGCGCTGCAGCAAGCAGGCCAAGGGACAACGCCAGCACAGCTAGCGCGCTCAGTGGGAGGACCACCCTGCGGGCAGCGCGCACTGCCGGCTCTTCAGACAGCGCCGCCCGCGGGACGTCGTCGAAGTCCGCTACGGTCCATGCGTTGTCGCCCTGCACGATGCGCGAGCGGAAGAAGGCCGCCCAGCGTTCTTGAAAAGCGTCTGTCTGTGTGCCGAGGTACGTGCGCCGAGCATGTCCGGTGCCTGCCGCGTCCAGCAGCGCGTCATGCGCGAGCAGCGTCGGCGAGGTAAAGCGGAGAGCCCCGAGCGTTCGCGCCCGCGCCTCGGCAGCGGTGCGGGCCTCTGCCGCCAGTAGGTCGACGGCCTGGGCGATGGCCTCGTCGCGGGCCAGCGAAGCGAGGTGGAACGGCGGGTCGCCCTCGCGCGGCGCTCGCGCCAGTTCCGGATGCGCCGCGAAGAAGCGGTCCATAGTGGCCTGAGTCTCGCGGCGGGCCTCGGCGGCAGCCGTCCGCTGCGCGGCCACGAGCGCCGCGCGCTCGGGCGCAGGCACGAGGGCGCTAGCCGCGGTGTGCACGAGGGCAGGCACCACCACAACCAGCCCCAGCCATGCCCCTGCCAGCGCGGCTGCATTGGCCGCCGCCGAGCGGCTCCGCGCGTCGACAAACACCGCAAGTGCAATCCAGAAAACGCCGTAGAGCGCCGCCGCGAGGGCGAAAAGTCCGAACCGCGCCGGGCTCTCGCCGCCCGAGGCGAACAGCCACACACCTGTGAGCCCGACGAGCGCAGCCGCCAGCACGCTGCCGCCGCGCACGAGCGCCCGTGCCCGGGCCAGCTGCGAGGCGGTGAGCGGACCTGCCAGCAGCAGCCGCAGCGTACCCCGCTCGCGGTCGCCTGAGAGGAGGTCGTAGGTGGCCACGAGCAGCGCCAGCGGCAGGAACACGAGCACAACGAACGCGGCGTCGAAACCTCCGATAAGCAGGGATAGCGGGTTAGCGGGGCGCGCCTCGGGGGCGGCTGCAGCTGGGCTTGCCGTCGTCACGTGCACCTCTGCCGGGACGAGATCGCTCTGGCCGACGGCCAGCCCGACCAGCGGCGCCGGCGGCAGCGCGATGCGCACACCGGCCCCCCGACCCAGCCCCCACGCACTCAGCGGCCCGCGCGGGCCGGCCGACGGCACGTCCTCGCCTGCCGCGAGGGCACGCTCGGCCTCGACAGCCGCCGCCCGGCGCTCGGCGAAGGCCAGCGCCTCGCGCGCGGCGACGGCCTCAGCCTCAGCATACTGCCGGGTCGTCTCGGCACGGCCCGTCCATGCGGCAACGGCAAACGCGACGGCCACGAGCACGAGCGCGACCCACATCGCCAGGTCACGCGCGGCGCGGTAGGCCTCGTAGCGGGCGACCGTCGAGAAGGTGGGACCGGGCATGGCGTCAGTCAGGATGGAGGCGGCGAGCGCCCGTCACGGCGAAGGCGAGCCCGGCTGCAGCCCAGAGTGCGAGCAGCGCCAGGCTTACGCTGTGTTGCCGAAGCGCCCACCCGGTCGGCGGCAGGGTGTAGATGAAGGCGGGCACGTCCGCCCAGAAGTCTGTGCCCACGATGCGCCGTTCGCCGTAGCCCTGGTTCTCAGCGAGATCGCGGTTGAGGTGCTGCACGTAGGCGAAGCGGTAGGCCTCGGCCGCGTCGGCAAAGTGGCGAGCGTGCGCGAGGTCTGTCCCGGCCAGGCCGGCTGAAACGAGTCGCATCGGCAAGACAGGCGAGAGCACCCCGGCCCAGGCGAAAATGGCCTGCTGCCGCTCAAAGCGGTCTGCCAGCGCGTCCGCATGCGCTCTGTGGACGCGCGTCTCCTCGGCTTCGAACCACTCGAATGTCGGACCCGAGGGGTCGACAGGAAGGTCTTCTGGACGGCTCACGCCGTGGGCCTGCATCAGTTCGGCCTCGATCTCAGCCCTGCGTTCGGCCCAGTCCGGAAGCTTGGCCAGGTCAGCCGCGCGCGCGTCCGCGATCTCAGCTGCAGAGGGGGTCGGGACGAGCACCTCGGCGGCCGTCACGGCGAGACGCGGTACAAGCACCGCCGCAACCGCCCAGGCCCCGACGAGCCCTGCGAGAGCCCCCCGCGCAGTCCGGGCGCGGGCGCTCACGCCGAGGGCCAGCCCGAGCACGCCTGCGAGATAGAGCGCGTATGCCCCTACCAGCAGGGAGGCGCGGGGGAGATGCGCGCGCACGTCACCGGCAAGCACAACCGCCCCGAACGCAAGCACAAGCGCCGCGCCGAGCACGAGCGCGACCGGGGCTGCCGCCGCGAGCGCCTTGCCTGCGAGCACGTCGCGCGGGCGCACGCCGAGCGCGAGCAGCGTCCGCAGCGTACCGCGCTCGCGCTCGCCCGCGCAGGTGTCGAACGTGAGCAGGATCAGCAGCAGTGGCACGAGCACCGTCAGCACGAGCGCGCCGGAGAGCGTACCCAGCCGCGCACCCGGCGGTGCGTCCTCGGCTGGCCGGAAGCGCGGTGTGTGCATGGTGTGCCCTTCGAGGAAAAGCGCTGTCCCTGTGAAGGGCGTCACGCCGGGATCGAAGGCGGCGAGCGGCTGTGCAGGCGCAAAAGCCCACATGCCGTAGTGCGCAGCGCTATGCGGGTTGGCTTCGCCCTGCCCGATCCACGCTGCGCGGTCAGCGCTGGCGGCGGCGGCACGCTCGGCGGCGGCACGCGACACCTGCGCCACTCCCGCGGCTAGCGCAACCACGAGTAAGGCCAGTGCAGTTCCCGCACCGATCCAAACGCGGCCGGAGCGAAACATCTCCGTGAGTTCCTTGCTCGCGATTGCCCGATTCATGGCCAGTCCTGTCTGAGCATATGGGCGTGTCAGAACGCAGCGGCCTGCCCTGTGCGGACAGGGCGGGCTGCGTCGGCGACGTGGACGAGGTAGCGTGCCTGGAGGTCGGCGCGGGCGAGGGCGTCGCCGCCAAGCGTCTCGACGAGCCGCCCGCCGACAAGGAAGGCCACGCGGTCGGCCGTGTCCTGCACGCGGAAGAGGTCGTGGGTGGCCATGAGCACGCCGACGCCGCGCCCGGCGAGCGCACGCAGCAGCCCCGAGAACTCATGGCTCGCGGCCGGGTCGAGACCGCTCGTGGGTTCGTCGAGCAGCAACGCGCGGGCGTCGCGCGCGAGCGCGAGCGCGACGCCGACTTTCTGGCGCATCCCCTTCGAGTACGTCTCCACGCGGCGGTGGTGAGCCTGCTCGGGCAGACCCGCCTGTCTAAGGAAGCCAGTAAGCGCGGCCTCGGCGTAGGTGCGCCCCGCGAGCGCTGCGAGGTAGCCGAGGTTCTCGAGGCCCGTCAGCGCGGGGTAGAGTTGAACCTGCTCGGGGATGTACGCAAGTGCCCGGCGCGCCGCGAGCGGGTCCGCGGCGACGTCCACGCCGCAGACGCGCGCCGTTCCGGCGTCGGGCGTGAGGAAACCGAGCAGCAGGTTGATCGCCGTCGTCTTGCCCGCTCCGTTCGGGCCGAGCAGAGCGACGACCTCGCCCGACGCGACGGCCAGCTCGAGGCCATCGAGAGCGGTCACGCCGTCGAAGCGCTTGGTGAGGCCGCGGGCCTCAAGGACCGGAGCGTTGGTCATGCGGATTCGGGGTGGGCGAGCGCCGCGCGGAAGGCGGCGTCGAGGGCGGGCGGGTCGAGGGTGAGCCCGAGCACGGCCAGGCGCGAGCGGCCGTCGCTCGCGGCGTCGGACGCGGGCGCACCCGGGGCCGGCGCGTCCAGAAAACGCGTCGCGAGCGAGCGGCCGGCGAGGTGAAAGCGCACGGCGCGCGTGCTGTCGGCCACGCGCACGAGGCCCTTGGCGCGGACGACGTCGGTTGGAAGGTCGGCGAGCGTGCGCCGGAGCGTGGCGAGCGAGGCAAAGGGCATGTCCGTCTCGAACGTCCAGGTCTGGAAGAGGTCTGCGTGGCGCGCCACGGGCCGGCGGCGTGCCGCGGGATCGAGCAGACCCGCGAGCGCGTCGTCGTCGGTATCGAGCAGCAGCGCGGCCGCGTCCGGGCCGAGGTCGTCGGCGGCGAGCACGCGGGCGGCGGGCGCGAGCCCACGCACCCAGTCCTCGGCGCCCCAGCGCGCGGCTTCGCCGTGGAGGCCCGTCTTGGCCAGCACGACCACGCTCGCTGCGCGGACCTGCGCCTCGGCGAGCGCCTCGGCATCGGGCGAGGGCCACGCGCCGACCTGCCCGACGTCGACCACGGCCAGGACGGCCGCCAGGCGCACGAGCGGCTGCATCCCTCCGGCCACGAGCGGCAGCACGATGCCGAGCGGGTCCGACACGCCGGATGCCTCCACGACGAGGTGCTCCGGGCGGGCGTCCGAGCCTACGAGCGCGAGCACGGCGCTCACGAGTCCGGCCGAGAGTGAGCAGCAGACGCACCCGCCCTCGAGCGCGAGCACCGTCCCGCCGGCCGCGCCGAGCTCGGTCGCGTCCAGGTTGATGGCCCCGAAGTCGTTGACGATCACGCCGAGCCGGCGCCCGGCCGCCCCGGCCAGCAGCGCGTTGACGAGCGTCGTCTTGCCGGCCCCGAGGAAGCCAGTCACGACGGTGACGGGGACGGGGCGCTCGGGCAGGGGCGTCATGGCGAGGCGGGGATGCGCGCGAGGGCCTGCTCGAAGCGGGCCAGCGGCTCGTTGCCGTAGAACAGGTCGGCCGGCTCGGTCGCGCCCGGCGCGACGAACGCGAACGTGGGCGTGCCCGTCGCGCCGAGCCGGGCGCCGAGGCGGACGTCGGCGACCAGGAGCGGCGCGACCGCGTCGCGAGCGAGACAGTCCGCGAACGCAGCGGCATCGAGGCCGGCCTCGGCGGCGTAGTCACGGAACGCGGGCGTCGGATCACGGAGGAAGCGCCAGTCGGCCTGCGCCTTGTAGAGCCGGCGCTGCATGTGCCCGAAGGCTTCCGCCCCGCCGAGCGCGCCCGCGCAGAGTGCGGCCTCGGCCGCGTGCGGCCCGCGCAGCAGGCGCGGGATCGGAAAGGCGCGCACAACGAGGTTGGCGCGGCCAGTGGCGACGAACGCCGCCTCGAGCGAGTCGTGGCGCGCGAGGAACGCGTCGCGGCAGACCGGGCAGGCGAAGTCGACGAACTCGTGGATCGTTGGCAGGGCCGGGTCGAGCGCGCCGCCCGGCCCGGCGCCGAGCGTGCGCGCGGCGTCGGCGGCCTCGAGGTACGCCGCGTCCGCGTCTGCGCCGCCCGCGGCGGGCGTCTGGGCGAGGCCGGGACCGGCGAGGAGCGCGAGCAGGACCGCGAGAAGGCGTTTCATGGTCGTTCTGGTAGAAGGTCGTTCCGGTAGAAGCGGGGACACGGGGCGGCTCCCGCCGGCCGGCCAGAGGTTCTGAGCACTCACGGGCGAGCGGGCCCGGCGGCCCAGGCGCGGAGGAGGTCTGCGGCGCGCAGCGTGGAGTCTGGACGGAGGAAGGCTGCGCGGCGGGCGCGGTATTCGGCCAGCACGGCCGTGCCGTGCCGGTAGAGTACCGAGTCGGTCTCGGTCGGCGTGTAGCCGCGCGGCACGGCATATGTAAAGTGCCCGCTCTCGCGGACGTGCACGGGGATGTGGAAGAAGTCTCGGGGGACGATCTCGCCTGTGACCATCCCCTCGCGCCCGGCCTCAACGAAGAACGTGATCGCGTGCTCGGGGTAGCCGAAGAGGTAGCCGTAGCCGCGCCAGCGGTCGGCGGCGGCGGCGTGCTCGACGACCGAGACGACCAGGTGCGCGTCGGCGCCGGGCACGATCCCGAACTGGAGCCAGAACGGCGCGTCGCGGGCGAGGATCTCGTCGAGCCGGTCGCGCCGCACAGCCGTCATCTGGAGCGCCCGCTCGCTGCCGAACGCCGCGCGGTAGGGCACGACGACCGTCTCGACGGGCCCGCAGCGGAGGGCGGCAGCCACGCGGTAGAAGCGCTCGGCGGCGGCCTGCGCTCCGGGCGCCGCGCGCGCCTGCTCGCGCGCGCCCTCCGGGACCGAGTCCGGGCGGGCGACGGGGAGGCGCAGCATCGCCACGCTCGAGATCGGCTTGATGGGAGCGGCGTACGTGTAGAGCGCCTCGCGGTCGAGGGCGGCGCCGAGGAGCGAGTCGGCGTAGGCGCGGTCGGCAGCGGGCAACACGCGCAGGTCGAAGCAGCCGTCCGTGATCTCGGCCGACGGCCCGCGGACCGAGACGTCTTGCGGGAGCGTCGCGCGGCACCCGCCGAGCACGAGCGCAGCCACGAGCGTGGCCACGAGCGATGTCGCCGGGGCGAGGAAGAAGCGCAGGCGGTTCATCCGAAGAGGTCTAGCGAGAGGAGAAGAAAGGGGCGCGTGGCGAAGCGCCCGGCAGGCCAGCCAGCCGCCGTACCGCCGCGCAGCGCGACGCGCACCGCCCGGCCTGAGCGGAGCGTTCGCACGGCGCCCAGTCCCAGCTCGGCGTCGAGCGACGGGGCGGCGTGCAGGTCGAAGTCCGGGCGGACGAGCACGGGCGTGAGCGTCGTCGGCCGGTCGGCAGCGTAGGCCGCAGCGAGGGGCGCCCGCGCGATGAGACGGCCGGAGGTGTCGAAGCCGCCGGGCAGGAGGGACCGGGCATCGGCCCTGGCAGCGAGGGCCGTCACGGCCCAGCGCGTCTGCGTCGCGACGTCGCGGCGGACGAGGCGCTCGGCGCCGACCTTCAGGCCGAGCGCTGCACGGGCGCCGGCGGGGCTCGCGGCGCCGCGCCAGTGGGCGAGCGCGACCTCGGCGTGCGCTCGCTCGTCGACCGTGTTGACGGCGCGGAAGACGGGGTCCGTTCCGCGGAGGCGGTCGGCGCGCACGTCGAGCGCCGCCTCGGCGCCGCCGCGGGCGCCGGCCTGGCGGAGCGCGGCGCGCGCGTGGGCGGCCCGTCCGCGCACCGATCCGCCGAAGGCGGGCGTGGCGACGCCGTCGCGCGTCTCGGCGGCGTGCGCCGCGCCTCCAGCCGCGACGGCCCAGCGAGTCCGTCCCGCCTCCCCGGCGAGTTGCGCCGTCGCCCCGAGCGTCCGCCCGACGGTCGCGCGCTGCGCGCGCACGAGCGCCGTCTGGTCGAACGTGCCCAGGCCACGCAGGCGGAATACGAGCGGGTCGTCGCCGGCGAAGAAGCCGACTTCGTTCTCCTCGCGCTCGAACGCCGCCTCGGCAACGAGCCCGGCCGAGAGGCCGCCGCCCAGCCGCCGGGCCAGGCCCGGCGCAAGCATGAGCGCGCGGCGGCGGAAGAGGGGCCGCGGGTCGTCGCGGCGCGCGCCCTGCTCGGCGGCGTAGTCCGCGCGGAGCCCTGGCCGGATGCCCGCTCCGGGCGACGGCAGCGCAACGGCGACCTCGGCGGCAAGGCCGTCGCGGAGCCAGTCGCCACCGGCGGAGTCGGCCCAGACGTAGGGCGAGCGGCCCGTCGGGTTGGCGGTGTTGCCCCAGCGGCGCCCGGCCTCCGCGCGTCGCCCGAACGCAAAGACGCCCCGGGCGACGACCTCGCCGCCGAAGGCGCGCTGGCCCTCGGTCTCGACGCGCCCCCCGCCCGTGCGGGCGGGGGCCTGCACGCGGCGCAGCGCCCCGGCCCGGGCGTCGGCGCGCAGGCCGAGCCGCGATGGCGCGGCCGGGCCAGCGGCGGCGAGGCCGGCCGCGTTGCGGCCGAGCCGCCACAGCCCGGGTAGCGTGTCTGCCTGGACCGGGACGCGCGCGGCGGCCGGACCCTCTGGCGCGGCCAGAACCTGCGCCGAGACCGGAAGCGCCGCACCTGTGAGCATGCCCGCGAGCGAGAGCTGCCAGAAGACCGAACCGAGGCGGCGGCGCGTCATCTCGTCTGCCGCGCGAAGACGCGCGTCGGCGTTCCACGCAGCGCCTGCCCGCTGCGCGGCGTCGGCGGCGAGATGATCTCGAAGTCGGCCGAGGAGTTGTTGGTGTCCTGGTAGACCGTCCGCCCGGCGACGACGCGGGCGACGCGGCGGCGGGCGCTCTCAGACGTGTAGGTGCCGGAGGCCGAGACGAAGCCCGCGTCGAGCGCGACCGGAATGCGCTTGAACGCCCCGCTCTGGGGGTTCTGAAGCGCCTCGAAGGCGTCGATCACGAGCCCGATGGGCACCTGGATACGCTCGGGCAGCGACGAGCCCGGGATGGGCACGCGCGCGAGCGCGTCGAAGTCTGGCGCGCGGAAGATCACAACGCCCGGCCCGAAGACGGGCAGCAGCCAGTCGAAGCCGCCGGTGAAGTAGAGCCGCTCGAGATTAGGCACGGTCGGCGAGTCGATGTCGCGGCCGTCGTCGCGCTGGTTGAACGTCTCCCAGTCGGCGCTGCTCAGGTCGACGGGGCTGTTGGGGTTGCCGAGCGGGTCCGTACGGTGGTCGATGCCGTCCTGCGCGATGAGCAGGCTGCCGCCGGGGGGGATCGGGTGCTCCTGCCCCGAGCCGGGCACGCGCCAGACGGAGTTCACGTAGACGTGGTTCTGGTCGCTCTGGAAGGGTGTCGGCTGGCTGCCGGGGTTGATCTGCCCCGAGACCCCGAAGACGTCTGCGATCATCAGCCCGTCCGCAAAGATGGTCTCGGTCGAGTTGTTGACGATCTCGACGAACTGGTCCGAGAAGTAATTCCCGCCGCCAGGCGTGCGGCTACCGGTGTAGTAGACCTCCTTGATGACGAGTCCGCCGAGCGCCGAGCCAGCAAGCTGGAGCACGACCGGCTCGGAGGCGGGCAGCGTCACGGCGGGCTCGCTGGCGTTGAGCTCGACGGCCTGGCGAAGGCCCGTGAGCGCGAACGCGGCGTCCTCGCTCAGCGAAAGGCGGGCCGTGAGGCTGTAGATGCCCGGCAGGAGATCCGTAAACGTGGCCTCGCCGGCGTCGTTGGTCGTTGCCGTTCGGGTCGTGCCGTCGGCCTGCGCGGTGAGCGTGAGGGCCGCGCCGGGCGCGCCCGGCTGCGCGTAGCCCTCGGGCAGGCGGACCTCGACGCGGAGCGCGCCGAGCTGGACCTCGGGGCCGCCGGAGTCGCAGGCCGCCAGGAACGGCGTGGCCAGCGCGAGCGCGAGCAGGAGACGGGAGAGTCGGAAGCGCATGACAGGGCGTGGTGGGTGGATCAGAGGGTCGCGGCCATCTCGAGGCCGAAGAACAGAGGAGGGTTGCGCTGCTCGAAGCCGCCCGTCCCCCGCCGCCGCTCGTAGAGCGGGCGGTCGAAGAGGACGTTGTTGACGAAGGCGGCGAGCTGGAGCCCGGCCGGGAGGCTCGCCGAGAGCCGGGCGTTGAGCAGCCACAGCGGCGGGCGGCGCTCGGCCACAAAGGCCCTCTCACCGAAGGGCCGCCGGAGCGCGGGCAGCGCCTCGGCCTCGGCGGGCGAGAGCGCGACCGTTCGCCCGGCACGGTCTACGAATGCGACTGGCAGCGCAGGGTCGCGGTCGGCTCCGGACGGCTGCGGCACGAGGCGGTCGGCGTCGAGCCAGAGCGTCTGCACGAGAGCCGAGGCGACGAGACCCGCCTCGGGCAGGCGGTACACGGCGCGGACGGCCGTCAGGACCTGCTCGCGGCGGACGCCCGGCTCGCGGTAGACCCCGATGCGATCCGGCCGGTTGGGGCTGCGGAAGAGCGCGCCCGCGTCGACGGCGGTCGCGTCATCTTCGGCCTGCGTGCGCGTCCATGCAGCGGTCGCGTTGAGGCTCGTGCGCGGCAGCGGCAGGCGCGGCACGTCGAGCGTGGCCTCGAGGCCGCGCGAGCGGACGCTGCGCGTGGCGCGGGGGACGTCGTAGACGGCCAGGAACGTGTCTGTGCGTACAGGCTCGGGCCGGAGCACGGGCGGCGCGCCAGGCGGGAAGGCCACGGCTTCGAAGCGCGGGAACAGCAGCGGCACAACCTCGCGCGCGATGCCGACGGCGCGGCGGGTGTCGTCGGCGAACGCCGTCAGTTCGGCGCGCGCAGCCGGGCGTGCGGCAGGCCCGAGGCGGAGGTCGAGGCCCGCCTCGCGGCGGCGGGTCGTGGTCGGGCGGAGCTCCGCCGCGAGCGCGTCGAGGTCCACGCGGCGCGTCGTGAGCACGACGAGCCGCTCGGCGGGCACAGGCGCGAAGTAGGCGTAGCTCGTCAGGTCGAAGAAACGCGGACCGGGCGAGAGGAAGGTGAGCGGAGTCACCTTGGCGAGCAGGCCGTAGCCGCCGCGCAGCGTCGTCCCGAGCGGCGCGCCCCCGGGCGAGAGGTCCACGGCGGCGTTGATCCGCGGGGCGAGGACGGTGCCGCGGTGCGCGCCCGGGCGGCCAGCGACGGCCGTCGTCGCGGCGCGGTCGAGCCGCAGGCCGCCGTCAAGCACGGCGAGGCGGCGGCCGGGCAGCGGCGCGGCGAGGCGCGCCTCGGCGTAGCCTGAGAGCAGGCCGAGGCCAGGCACGTCGGCAAAGGCGCGCGGGCGCTCGCCGACGGCGTAGTTCTGGCGCGGCGGCCGGAGGACGTCAAACTGCCGGCCCGCGCCGCGGTTGACGTCGTAGCGCGCCTCGGCACCCACGCGCGGCGCGAACACCAGCGGCCCGAGCGAGCGCTGCCCGCGCCCCTCGAGCCGCACATAGAGATTGACGGGCCGCCCGTCGACGGTGGTCTCGTTGAAGTACTCGGCCGGGCCGAAGACGCCCACCATCGTCGTGTCGGTCAGGGCCGGGGAGAGCGGAAAGATGTCGGAGCGCGTGATGAGCTCTGCGAAGCGCCCCTGCTGCCGGGCAGCGGTCGCACTGGCCGTGAGAGCGGCCCGCACAGACGAGAAGCCCAGCAGCGGCCGCGCGGCCTCGGCCCGGAGGTCCAGGCTGGCCTGCACGCCGAGATCGGCGGCCGAGCGCGTCCGCCGAGCGGTGACGTCGTTGGGATAGACGCGCTGGCGGTCCTCGGCGGCAGAGAGCGCGAGGCGAGCCGTCGAGCGGAGACCCGGACGCCAGGGCTGCGTCCAGGCCGTCTGCACGCGGAGGCGCGAGAACGTGTCGGCTGTCTGACGCGGGTCGTCGCGCGAGGCAGTTGCCGTGAGGGCGGCGCTCAGGCCGGGCCGCGGCGCGCTCGGCGTGCCGCCGCCCCAGCCGCTGACGACGCCGACGTCGAGCAGGGTCGGGTTGAGGCGCAGGCGCGCCTCGGGCTGCCGCGCGCCGGCGCGCGTCTCGACGAGCACGACGCCCGCCGAGACGTCGCCGTGGCGCGCGGCGGGTACACCACGGATGACCTCGACGGACTCGATCACGTCCGGCGAGAACGCCCGGAGATCCGTCCCTCGCCCGGCCGTGGACGCGAACGGCGGCAGCGCGCCCGGGCTGCTGTTGAGAATCGTGACGTCGGTCTGGAGGTTGGCGTTGTTCGAGACCGGCACGCCGTCGACGACGATCGCCGTGCCGAGGGCGGCATTGCGGGCGGCCTCGGCTGTCGTCGGGGCCTGCCGTAGCAGGATCTGACCGGGGTTGGCCAGCGACGGGTTGCCGGCGGTCTGGCCGGGGAGCAACTGGAGCAGGTCCGCGAGGCTTGCCGCCTGCACGTGCTCGATGGCCCCGCGCCCGACGCGCGAGGCCGTACCCGCTTCGGTGGAGGACGCTTCGGCGGTCACGACGGCCTCGGGCGAACGGAACGTCTGGAAGGCCATGGTGAACGCGACGCGAGCCGTCTGCCCGGGCTCGAGGCGCACGTCGCGCGCAGCCGGAGCGAGGCCCAGCCGGGACACCGAGAGTCGCGCCGCGCCGGGCGGCAGCTCACCCACGCATACGGTGCCGTCTGCGCGCGTGGCAGCCACCCGCTCGTGCGGCTCGACGCGCACGACGACGCCTGGAAGCGCCTCTCCGGTTCCGGCGAGCGTCACGCGGACGCACACCTCGGCCGTCTGCGCGCGCGCGCTGCCCGCAAGTAGCGCGAGCAACACGAGTTGCGCGCCCCACGCGAGTTGCGCGCTTCGCCGACAGGCGGCGGCGCGGCCAGGACGTGACGGAGCGGGGAGCGCACGCATCGGGGGCGTCAGAGCGTGATCACCTGATCCACGCCGGCGCCGGCGAGCGCGGCGTAGAGGTCCGGGAAGCAGCCCACCTGCACGCCCGCGACGGTTCCGGTTGCTTCGAAGCGGGCCGGCACGGCGTCGTCTGCACCCACGCGGCGTGCGAGGCCGCGCGCGCTCGCGCACTGGTCGCAGAGCATCAGCAGCATCCCACGCTCGGCGGCCACCTTCGCCAGGCGCTCGCCGAGCGGGTCGCCCACGCGCAGCGCGAAGCAGTTGTCGTCGAAGAAGAACATCCCGGCGACGCGCGCGCCGTGGGCATCGGCCTCGAGCTGCGGCAGGATCATCTGCCCGAGCTTGTAATGGACGGTGTTACCGGAGGTGGCGAAAACGTAAGCGACGGTCATCGGTCTAGGGGCGGAAGGGTTGTTTGGCGAAGAGGCGGCCGGCTGGAAGGGAGGGTAGCCCCGGCCGGCAGGGACGTCAGCACCCCGCAGTGAGGGCTTCCTCGAAGACGTCGTCACCCCAGTCTGGCGCGGCGTCTAGCTCGTCGTCGGTGATCTGGCAGTAGTCGAGCGCGCGCTCGATGGCCGCGCGGTCCATGTCGATGCCGATGAAGACCAGCTCCTGGCGGCGGTCGCCGGTCGTCTCGTCCCACGCCCGCTCAGTCTCCGCGCGCAAGCTGGCGTCCTGCGGCCAGTACTCCGGGGGCACATCGGCCCACCACCTGCCAGCGGCGTGGAAGCGCCGGAACTTGCCGGCCTGACTCCAAACCCACATCGTGTGCGGTACGGAGGCCACCCAGAAAACGCCCTTCGAGCGCAGCACGCCCGGGGCGCCCGCAGCCGCGGGCCACCGTGCCTGCAAGAAGCGGTGGATGCGCGCGGGGTGGAATGGCCGCCGGGCGCGGTAGACGAAGCTCGCCACACCGTACTCCTCGGTCTCGGGGACGTGCTCGCCGCGCATCTCGGCCAGCCAGCCCGGAGCCTCGGCAGCGGCGGCAAAGTCAAACAGGCCGGTCTCAAGAACGTGCCCGAGCGCGACGCGGCCGTGCTCGGCGCGAACGACCCGCGCACGCGGGTTGAGGCGGTGCAACGCTGCCTCGACTGTCGCGACCTCGGCCGGCGTCACGGTGTCGATCTTGTTGAGCACGAGCACGTCTGCGAACTCGATCTGGTCGAGCAGCAGGTCGGCGATGGAGCGCGTGTCGGCCTCACCCGCTTCGAGGCCGCGGTCGCGGAGGCGCTCGATGGAGGCAATCTCAGCGAGTACGTTGCCCGCATCGACGACCGTCACGAGCGTATCGAGCCGAGCGACGTCGCTCAGGGCGGCGCCTGTCTCGTCCTCGAACGTGAACGTCTCGGCGACGGGCAGCGGCTCCGAGATGCCGGACGACTCGATCAGCAGCGCATCAAATCGGCCCTCGCGTGCGAGGCGGCTGACCTCGACGAGGAGGTCCTCGCGGAGCGTGCAGCAGATACAGCCGTTGGTCATCTCGACGAGCCGGGCGTCGGTGCGGGCGAGCGCGGCCTCGCCGCCGCGCACGAGCGCGGCGTCGACGTTGACCTCGGACATGTCGTTGACGATCACCGCCACGCGGCGCCCCTCGCGGTTGGCGAGGATGTGGTTGAGCAGCGTCGTCTTGCCAGCCCCGAGGAAGCCGGAGAGGACAGTGACGGGAAGCGGGGTGTGCATGAGGGTCGCCGGAGGGTGAGGGGGTTTAGCCTGTAGGGGTCTAGTCTGTGTAGGGGTCTAGTCTGTGTAGGGGTCTAGTCTGTAATGGTGAGCCGAAGTGGCGGCGAGACGAAGTCGGGGTGGGTGCCGTGCCAGGCGAGCAGGCGGAGCGCCGTCTGGCCCGGGCGCA
>JBKBRC010000009.1:0-8302 GCA_046292345.1 Rubricoccaceae bacterium | reverse complement strand
TGTAGGGGTCTAGTCTGTGTAGGGGTCTAGTCTGTAATGGTGAGCCGAAGTGGCGGCGAGACGAAGTCGGGGTGGGTGCCGTGCCAGGCGAGCAGGCGGAGCGCCGTCTGGCCCGGGCGCAACCCGAGCAGGCGGTCGCGCGCGCCGAGCGGCTCGTGTACGGCCAAGCCCTCGGGGTCCCACGCGACGCGCAGCGAGAGGTCGCGCCGGTCCACGCCGAGCTGCACCTCGCGGCCCTCGAGCGTCAGAAAGGTCACCTGCAGCTCGAGCCAGGTGCCGGCGGCCACCGTGAGCCCGTGCTCGGCGGCCGGCCCCTCCCAGCGCCGGTTCTCGACCGTGCGCGCGAGCTCGGCCCCGGCGGCGTCGCGGACGACCACCTCGACGGCCTCCAGGTGGTCGGTCTGGTACGTGAGCGGGTTGTCGCAGCCGGCGGCGGCCAGGGCCAGGACGGCCCAGACCAGGGCGGCAGCCCTCCTCGGGCGGATCGGGCTCATGGCAGGGTCACAGGTCGAGGCGGTAGCTGAGCAGCACGTTGCGGCCGGCCTCGGGCGCGACGGACTTGACGCGCGAGAGCGGATCGCGGTAGGCGCGGTCGAAGGCGTTGTCCACGCGCAGCGTGAGCGCGTGCGCAGTTCCGCGCGTCTCGAAGCGGTAGCCGAGCCAGGCGCCGGCGAGCACGCGCCCGGCGGTGGGGACGAACTCGCCGGGCAGGGCGTCGGGGCAGCCCGGGGCGTCCGGGGTGCTGCGGCACGCGGCCAGCCCGGGCGGCAGGGGTGGCACGCGGCGCTGCGGCGCGGCGGCATCCAGGCTGAGGCCGCCACGGAGGGCTCCTGCTTCGCGGCCGAGCGCGAGCCGGGCATGGAGGGGCGGGATGAACGGCAGCCCCTCGCCGGTCCGCGCCTCGGCCGCGTAGATCCCCTGCGTGCTCGCCTCGACGTGCCAGCCGCCGGCCAGGGCCGCTTCCGCGAGCGCCTCGAGCCCGGCGAAGACGGCGTCCCCGGCCGTAGCCTGGTAGACCTCGTAGCGGCGGAGGCGGTAGTCGAGCAGCGGACGCCCGGTGGCCTCGTCCACGAGCGGCGCGTAGCGCACGAAGCCCGCGATGCGGCTCGCGTGGAGCGTTGCCTCGGCGCGGAGGCGCGGGCGGCGCAGGCGCGCGAAGACCTCGCCGCCCCAGCCGACCTCGGGTCCCAGCGCCGGGTTGCCAACCTCGTAGGCGTAGCTCGCCAGGTGCGGGCCGTTGGAGTAGAGCTCCTCAACGGCCGGGAAACGGACCGAGCGGGCGAGTTGCACGCCGACGGCGAGGCCCTCCGCCGGGGCCGCCACGAGCGCAAGCGCGCCGGAAGGCTCGGCGAAACGCCGCTCCCGGATGCCGGTCAGCCGTCGCCCGGCCGCGATGCGCGACGACGTGGTGTCGCGCGGGGTGAGGCGCTGCGCGTCGAGGCGCGCGCCGAGCTGCAGCGTCAGCGGCCCGAGCGGGCTCGGCCCGAGCAGCCCCTCGTGGAAGACGAACGCGGCCCCGCCAAGCCCGACCGCCGGACGCGTGCCGGTCTGGCTGCCGGCCGCCGCCCAGTCCCGGTGCAGGGCGGCGAGGCCCGCGCCGCCGCGCGCGCGGCCCTCACGGCCGTAGTAGCCCACGGCGTGCACGGTGTGGAGCGCCTGCCCGAACTCGGTGCCCACGAAGCCGCCGCGCTCAAACTCGGCCTGGTAGAAGCGGCTCCCGCGAGCGCGCACGCGCACGCGCTCGAGCGGCCCGAGGCGCCCGGTTTCGAGCTCGGCGCGCACGCTCTGGCGGTACAGGTCCACATAGACGCCGCCGTCATGCCCGCCTGGCAGGGTGATCCCACCGAACACGCTCGGAACGCCATACGTCTGGCGGACGTCGTGCGCGGCCAGGCCCGCCCGCACGCCGGGCCCGATCCAGGCCAGGCCGCCCCCGAGCGTGCGCGCGGCGAGATCGGTGAAGGGCAGCGGGCCCGCGGGCGTGCGCGTGTCCGCGGCCGCCCGCGCCGACGCCTCGAGCTGCACCGCGAAGGCGCCCAGGGGCGCCTCGGCCCGGGCCGAAGCGGCCCGCCCCTGGTAGACGGTCTCGCCCTGCACCTGCGCGCTCGCCGACGGGCGCGCCGGACGGCGGACCGGCACGGCCTCCGTCACCACGTCCACGACCCCGCCCAGGACGACGCTGCCGTAGAGCAGCGCCGCCGGGCCGCGCACCACGTCGATCCGGCGCGCGGCAAGCGGATCGAGCGTGACGGCGTGATCGGGCGCGGTCGTGGCGATGTCGCCGGTGCGCGCGCCGTCCTCGAGCACGAGCACGCGGTCGCCGGCGAGACCGCGCACGACGGGCTGCGCCGCGGCCGGTCCGTTGGTACGCTGCCACAGGCCCGGCGCGCCGGTCAGCGTGGCCGCCAGGCTGCCGGCGAGCCGCTCGCGGAGCGCGTCGCCAGCGAGCGAGAGCGAGGTCGGCAGACGGGCAGGCTCGGCGCGGACGACGACCTCGGCCAGGGTGGCGACGTCCGGCCGGAGGCGCACCACCAGCACGGCCTCGCCTCCGGCCGGCACGGAAGCCTCGGCGCGCGCCGGCCGGTACCCGACGGCGCTCACCGCGAGGACCGCACGGCCGGCCGGCACTTCCTCGAGCCGGAAACGGCCCTCAGCGTCGGCCGCCGTGCCGCGCGCGGAACCCTCCAGGCGAACCGTCGCGCCGGGAAGGCCGCGCCCGGTCTCGGCGTCGAGTACGGCGCCGGCGAGCGCACCCGTCGGCACGCCCTGAGCGGCCGCCGGGGCACCCGGCAGCAGCCCGAGCAGCAGCCCGCGCAGCAGCAGCCCGCGCAGCAGCAGCCCGCGCAGCGGTGACCCCGGCCGCCAGGCTGGCCGCCACGCGGGCCGCGCAGTGCGCGCCGGCGCGAGAGCGTTTGCGTTCGGACGGAGCACGTCGGCGGCCGGCTAGTGTCGGGCGGCTGGCGCCGCCGTCAGCGCCGGCGGCGGGACCGACGAGATCGTCGGCGCCGGCGGCGACTGGTAGCGCGTCGTTGTGCCGCGCAGCACGACGACCGTCGTGAGGGCCGTGCCGGGCTCGCGCGCCTCGAGCGTGAGCACGTCGCCCTGGACGGACCACCGCGCGGCGGCCTCGTTGTCGGACGTGACGCGGAACGCGTGCCCGGCGTGCTCGGAGAGGCGCTGCCACGTCGCGCGCGGCGGCGTGTCGTGCCCGACGTCCGGGCTGCCCTGGGGGACGACCCACGCGTGCAGCACCACGTCCTGGCCGACCCGCCCGCGGATCGTCCCGTGCCAGTGGTCGTCGTGCGAGTAGGCGACGACGTCGCCGGCCGGCGTCGTGAGCACGATCTCGGCCACGCGCAGACCGTCGGCGTCGTCGGGGGCAGGGCCGGCGGTGTCACATGCGGCCAGCGCGAGCGCGAGGCACGCTGTCAGGAGAAGCGGACGCATCGGATCGGGAGACTGGAGAGCGGAGGAGAGCGAAAGCCGCAGCCCGCTCAGGCGGAGGACCGGAGCGGGCCGCGCGCACGGTGCCGCACGGCGTTACGCCGGCCCCGACGGCCCGTCGGGGCCGACGAGCGCAAGCACACCCGGGCGGAACGGCAGCGTCATCGTGCGCGTGACGCGGCGCGTGGCGAGCTCGATCTCGCGGACCTGGTTGGTGGCCGGGTCGGAGACGTAGGCGTGCCGGGCCGTGGCGATCACCTGCGGGAAGACGGCGCCCGAGGTGGGCAGCGGGTCCGGCATGGGCTGCGCTGCGCCGGTCACGCTACCGCGCAGCGTCATCGTGCCGGCGTCGTAGATGTGCAGCGTGCCGTCGAGGCCGAGCACGAGGAAGTGGCGCCCGTCGGTCGAGAAGCGGTAGCCGAGTGCGTAGGGGGGGCGCCCCGGCACCTCGAGCATGCGCATCGTGTTGGTAGCCGGGTCCAGGATGGCTGGGCCGACATTCTGGCCGCCGCCGCCCACGTGCGCGACGATGCTCGGCACGCTCTCGTGCGCGTGCAGCGTGCCGACGCGCAGCGGCGGGTTGACACCGGCCGGGAAGGGCACCTTCACGGCCGAGACGCCGGCCGCCTGCGGCCGCACGACGAGCAGCCCGTCCGAGCAGCCGAACGCCACGACGCGGTTGGCGCCCTTGGCCTCGCCGTGCAAACCCGGGCACGTGGCCTCGGGGTCGGCGACGAGCGCGCCCGTGGCGATGTTGTAGGCGCGGACGCCGTTGGGGAGCGTCTGCCCCTCGACGGGCCGCGTGACGAGCGCGAGGTCGCCGACGGCCACGGCCACGCCGTGGTGGGCGCGCCCGCTCGCGATCGTGGTCACGGGCGGGTTGCCGCTGCCCACGCGGGCACCGTCGAAGAGGCGCGCCTCGCCGGTGCCGTCGTAGAAGCCGGCCACCCACGAGCCGCCGAGCGTGAGGTGGACCAGGTTCTCACCCGGCACGTTGAACGGCAGCAGCGCCGGTGCCTGCTCGACGAGGCGCCCGCCCTGGCGAAAGATGCCCCCGTCGATGGCCTGAATGGGACCGTTGGTGGGTGCGAGGAAGGCATAGCGGTTGCTCTCGCCCGTCGCGACGACGTAGGCACGGATAGGCCCTGCGAGGTTGAGCGTCGCCATGGGCGCGCCCGCGCCAAGGTCCATCACGTGGAGCCGGGCCTCGCCGTGCTCGGCTACGAGCAGGCGCTGCGAGAACGCCGCGTCATCGGCTCCGGTGCTGTCGCAGCCGGAGACGGTCAGGAAAGCGCCAGCTACCAGGGCGGCAGCCGTGACGGCGCGAAGGGTGGTCGTTCGCATTGTGGAACGGGTTGGTTGGTTTGGGAGGAAAGCCGAATTGCCCGGCGGGAGGGATGTGGATGCGCGCCGCCGCGCCGCGAAAGGTGTAGCGGGAGGCGTCAGGCGGCGACGGCGAAGGCGGGCCGCGTCACCTGCGCCGCGAGACGCGTCGCGGCCATGCGCGCGCCGGCGATGTTGCGCGCCACCGGCCCGAGCTCGAGCTCGGCCAGGCCGCCGGTGACAAACAGGCCCGCCTGCCAGCGCAGAGCGGGATCGAGCAGCGGAAAGCCGCACGGCGCCACCGGCAGGCCGAGCTCGGCCACGGCGCGTGCGACAAGCGCGCCCCCCGGGCGCTCGGGCGCGAAGCCGGTTGCCAGCACGAGGCGGTCAGCGGCGAGAGCCTCGCCGGAGGCAAGCGTCAGGCGCAGCGCGTGCCCGTCCCACGAGGCCTCCCGCACGGCCGCCTGCACGCAGCGGAGGTGCCCCCGCGCGGCGGCGCGCTGCATGGCCGCATGGACCGCCGGCGGCCACGAGCCCCGGTGCCGCGCCGCCGCGATGGCCTGCCGGCGCCGCACGCGGCACGGCTCGGCATGGAACCCCTCGAGGTACTTGGGGCCAAGCCAGCCGGGATCGGCGTCGAGGTCGTGGATGCGCGGCGCGTGGCGCATGACGAGCGTGACCGCGCCCGGGCGGTGCTGCGCGAGCGCGAGCGCAGCCTGCGCTGCCGAGATCCCGCCGCCCACGACGACGGCACGCGCCCAGGCGCCGATCGCCTCGCGCGAGAAGCCCGGCTCGAACAGGTGCGCCACCGGCGCGTCGGCGTCGCGGAGCGGCCGAGCCCAGGATGGCCAGTGCGGCGGCGGCGGGCCCGGCGCGAGCACGACGTGCCGCGCCACGAGCAGGCCACGGTCGGTCTCAAGCGCCCAGCCGGCCGCTGTCCGCCGGAGGCGGCGCGCCGTACCCCGCAGGCGCAGCGCGGCCAGCCCCTCGCGGGCCACGACAGCCTCGGCATGCGCCCGGAACAGCGCCACCGACGGGCGCCGGTAGGGCCGCGCGAAGCGCGCCACGCCCCGCCCCGCCTCGGACGCGGCGAAGTGCTGCAGACCATACGGATCTACGTCGATGTGGTGGACGATGGAGGAGCGCAGGAAGTCCATCCCGGTCGCGGCGGTGTGAGCATGCCACTGCGCCAGCGGCGCGGCGTGCGGGTCGAGCACCCGGAGCCGTCCTGCGGGCACCCCTGCGCGGCGGAGAAGGAGGGAGACGTGAGTGCCATGCACACCGCCTCCGACGAGAAGCCAGTCCAGCATGCCGAGAGGCAAGCTCAGGGAGTCAGGCGGCCCCTGCCGCCCGAACGAGAAGCGCCGGCGCTGACGCGCGACGACGAGCCTGCGCCGCGTGCGCCCGGGCCCGGGCGCACGCGGCGCGGCAGAACGTCAGACCAGACCCGGAGGCGCGCGCGCGCTCAGCGGCACCGCCGTGCGTAGCGCGCACGGCGCCACCGGCAGCAGCCAGTCCCCGCCCGCAAGAGGCAGCCGAACCTCGGCGCCCGCCGCAGGAGGGAGCACCGCTGCACGCCCGAGCGGCGCCTGGCACAGCTCGCACGGAGGCACCTCGAACGAGGCCCCCGGGGTCGCCCACTCCGCGTGCGCATGCTCGTGCCCGGCCGCGTGCAGCAGCGGCAGCACGAGCGCGCCGCCGGCCAGCAACACCAGGAGCGCGAGGGCGCAGAGCGGACGATGACGGGGGAGCGGCATGGGTTCAATATACACACCGCCATACACACTCCCTCGGGCGCCGCCGGGAGCAGCCGGCTAATTTGGTGTCAAGCCCGGAACGCACCCGCTCGGCGCTGCTTACTTGGGCCAAACTCGGGCTCCCGATGCGCTTCGTCCCGCTGCTCCTGTTCCTCGTGCTCGCTGCCTGTCGGAGCGAGCCGTCCGGCCTCTCGGTCGTCGACGACCTCGCCGATACGACGTGGTCGCTTGTCGACCAGGACAGCGCGGCCGTTGCTTTCCCGCAGGACCTGGCCGGCCGCCCCGTGCTGCTCAGCGCCGTCTACACGCGCTGCCCGGACATCTGCCCGGTCACGATGGCCAACATGACGCGCGTGCGCCGCGCGCTCGAGGCCGACTCGGCACGCGTCACGTTCGTCACCGTCTCGTTCGATCCGACGCGCGACACGCCGTCCGTTCTGCGTGCCTACGCCCGGATGTGGCGCCTCGGGCCGGAGTGGTCTCTGCTCACCGGCTCCCCCGACGAGGTCGCCCACCTCATGGATCGCCTTGGCATCCGCGTCGAGGAGGTGCCGCACCCGGGCGGCGAAGGGCCACCGCTTATCGACCATTCCGACCGCGCGTTTCTGCTCGACGCCCGCGGCCGCATCGTCGAGACGTACAGCGGAACCGCCACGCCGCCCGACATGATCGCCGGCGACATCCGCTCGCTTCTCCCCTGATGCGTGCGCTTCTCCTCACCGCCACGCTTCTGCTCGGGGCCTGCCAGTCGGCCTCGGCCCCGCCGCCAGAGCCCGGCGTGCCCCTGCGCGTGGATCGCGCCTACATGCTGGCCGCCCCGGCCGGCGGCACGAGTGCGCTATTCTTTGAGATCACGGGCGGCACGGGGCCCGACACGCTGCTCGGAGCGCTGTTCGACGGCGCCGAGCGCGTCGAGCTCCACGCGTCGGTCGAGCGGACGGGTGAGATGCGGGGGATGCGCCCCGTAGACGGCGTGCCGGTCGGGCCGCAGGCGCTTGTCGCGCTGCGTCCGGGCGGCTATCACGTCATGCTCATCGGCCTGCGCGAGCCGCTCACGCCCGGCGACAGCTTCGAGGTGGCCCTCCGCTTTGCGCGCGCGGGCGGCCTGGCCGTACGCGCAGGCGTGCGGCCGCTCGAGGCTCTGCCATCCGGCCCGCACGGCCACTGAACCCTCCAGGCATATGGCTCGGCCCATCCGCCTCCCCCTGCGCGCCGCGGCACTGCTGCTCGCCCTCGGTGCGCCGGCCGCAGGCTGCGGCGGCAAGCACGACGGCCACGGCGCGCGCGCGCGAGCCGACACCACGTACGTCGTCGGCGCCGTTTACCTCGGGCCCCGCTTCGACTCGACGGCCGCCCGCGTGGCGCACGACGACATCCCCGGCGTGATGCCGGCCATGACGATGGATCTCCGCGTGGCCGACCGCTCGGTCCTGCGAGGGCACACGGAGGGCGATTCGGTCGCGCTCTTGCTTGAGCAGCGCGGGACGGACCTCGTGATTGGCGAGATGAGACGTCCGTCTGACCGGGGGCTCCGCTAGCACAGAAGAGGCCTCTGGGTTTACAAAGGTTATAGCGAAACCAAGGACGGGAGCACGCTGCACGCGCCTTTTCTGCGCCCAGACCGGGCGCCGGTGTTACGCTAATCCTTGCTATAAAGGCTATAAAGGCATCCTGTGTGTGCACGAGGTTGTCTGCCGGAGCGACCGGCATGGTCTTGTCTGTGCGACGGCCGTTGGTCTGCCCTGCTGCTCCGTGCCTCAGACCCTGCTCTCGCTGGC
>JBKBRC010000008.1:71335-81313 GCA_046292345.1 Rubricoccaceae bacterium | reverse complement strand
GGCCGCCCGCCGCGAGGCCGAGCGCGCCTGGAACGACGCCCGCCTCGCCCGTGCCGGCGCGCAGAGCCGCGCCGAGGCCGCCCGCCGCGAGGCCGAGCGCGCCGACGCCGACCTCGCCGACCTGGCGCGCCGTGCGCAGGCCCGCCAGGCCGAGCAGGAGCGCCTCGAGGCAGCCCTCGAAGAAGACGCGCCCGACGAGCACGCTGAGCGCGCGGCGCAGGACGAGGCGCGCCGCCAGACCGACGCGCTCCGGACGGCCCGCAACGAGGCCGAGGAGGCCGTGCTCTCGCTCCGCGCCGCGATCACCGGCGCCGAGAAGCACCTCCGCACGCTCCGCGCGGCGCGCGAGGCCGCCACCGCTGCCCGCGCCGACGCCGAGCGCTCCCTGGCCGAACTGGCCGTCCGACGCGAGACGCTCCTCGATCGCCTCCGCAACGAGCACGGCGCCCACCTCGCTGAGGCCGACGCGGCCCGCGAAGCGCTCGCCGGCGAGGACGCGGCACCGCTCGACCCCGACGCGGCACGCGCCGAGATCCCTCGCCTCCGCGAGCAGCTCCGTGCCCTGGGCGCCGTCAACGCGCTCGCGCTCGAGAACTACGACGAGGAAAAGCAGCGCCTCGACTTTCTGACCGCGCAGCGCGCCGACGTGCAACAGGCCGAGGCCGACCTCGTGGCCACCATCGACGAGATCAATGCCGCCGCCGCCGCGCGCTTCGATGAGACGTTCGCGGCCGTGCGCGCGGCTTTCCAGAAGCTCTTCCGCGACCTCTTCGGCGGCGACGCCGCGGCCGACCTCGCCCTCGAGGGCGACGATCCGCTCGAGGCGCCCATCGAGATCACCGCGCGCCCTCGCGGCAAGCGCCCCGTCTCCATCGGCCAGCTCTCGGGCGGCGAGAAGACGCTCACCGCCATCGCGCTCCTCTTCGCCATCTACCTCGTCAAACCGTCCCCGTTCTGCATCCTCGATGAGGTCGACGCGCCGCTCGACGACGCCAACGTGGGCCGTTTCATGCAGCTCATCCGCTCGTTCGCCGGGCAGACGCAGTTCATCCTCGTCACGCACAACAAGCTCACCATGGAGGCGGCCGACCGCATGTACGGCGTCACCATGCCCGACCCCGGCGTGAGCCGCCTCGTTGGCGTGCGCTTCGACGAGCACGGCGCGCCCGCCGACGCCGGGGCGCCGGCCGAGGCCGTCTCGGCCGGCTGACGCTCACCGCTCTCCTATGCCCGCACTGCCCGCCACCCCCGACGCGCTCGCCGACGCCCTCGTGGCGCATCTGCTCGCAGCCCTCCCGCCCGGCCAGCCCGTCGCGCGCGCCGCGCTCGAGCGGCTGCCCGCCCCTGTCACCCGCCTGCTCGCCTACCGCCTCGAGGCGCGCGCCACCGCCGAGGCGCGCCCCCCGGCCTCGGCCTGGTACGACGACCAGGACGCCGGCGTGCGCCGGGCCGCAGCGGCCCTCGCGGAGGCCGCGCGCGCGGCGGCCCGCTTTCCGGCCGAGGCGTGGGAGCCCGCGCTACGCGCGGCCGTCGCACACGCGCTCGGCTACCTGCTCCACCCCGCCGAGACGGCCCCTCTCGTGCTCTTCGAGGACGCGTTCGCGGCGCGCCCGGCCCCCGACGTCGTGCGCGACCTGGGCGTGTTCGGGGCGTATCCGTACCTGGGCACCATCGCAGCCCGCTACGTGGAGCGGCGGGGGCTCGAGCGGCTGGACCGGACCTCCCTCGGGCGGCTGCTCGCGGGCATTGAGGAGCGCATGGCCGCCGGGTTCTCGGCCGCCGATCTGGCCGCCGCGACGGCACCGCTCGCGGCGCTCGTGGGCGTGCTACCCCCGCTTGGCGGGCGCCTGCCGACACCGCTGGCGCAGTACTTCCTGCGCGCGCGGGGCCGCGACGACCTCGCGCACGCCCTCGGCGCGCCCGGCGTCCCCGAGCTCGTCCGCCCGGACGAGCTCGCCGAGGTCCTCGCGCGCGCTCCGCTATCCCCCCCGGTGCCGACGCCCATCCTCGCCGCGCCACAGGTCCCGTCTGAGGCCGCCCCGGAGCCCGCGCAGGACATGCCCCCCGCCTCGCCGTCGTCCGAAGCCCCGGCCCTGACAGCGCGCATCGCCGGGGCAGGCCAGGAGCCGGACTCGCCCGGCCCACCCGGCTTGCCCGGCGCGGCCGAACCGCACGCGGAACCTGTTGCCCCGGATACTGCGCCCGGCGAACCGTCGCCGAGCCGCCATGCCCCGGCAGGCGAGGCGCCGGCGGCAGACGAGGCGCCGGCGGCAGGCGAGGCGCCGGCGGCAGACGAGGCGCCGGCGGCAGGCGAGGCGTCGGCGGCAGACGAGGCGTCGGCGGCAGACGAGGCGTCGGCGGCAGACGAGGCGTCGGCGGCGCTCGCAGGCGGCGAGGCCGGCGACGCGACGCCCCGCGCCACAGACACGGTCGTACACGAGACGCCGCTCTCGCCGCTCCACTCCCCGCCCGTCGGCGCGGAGGCGCCGCGGGACGAGCTCGAGACATGGGCGCAGGCGCTCCCCGACGACGCACCGCCGGAGACCCGTACGGCCGACCCGGTACCGCACGCGTCCGACGACGAGCCGCTGTGGCAGCGCCTGGCGCGAGAGCGTGAGGCCGCGCCGCCGGCGGCGGCCGTCGCCGATGCGGTGCCGCTATGGATGCGCTTCGCAGCGCCCGAGGTGGCCGCCACGCCCGCCGCTGCACCGCCCCCCACGCGCGAGCTGACCGAAGCGCGCGTGCTCGGCTCCGGCGCGGCCGGCCGCCGCGAGTGGTACGTGGCGGAGCTCTTCGGCGGCGACGCCGAGGCGTACCACGCCACGCTCGCGCGGCTGGACGCTGCGCCCGACTGGACCGCCGCCACGCAGGTCCTCGGCGAGTTCTTCCGCACCTACCGCGTCTCGCTCTACTCCGACGCGGCCGTCTCCTTCACCGACGACGTGCAGAACCGCTACACCGGGCAGACGCGCTGACGCGCACCGGCCGTCTTCGCCGGTTTTCCCCACGGGCGCGTCGGGAAAAGGGCTTCCACCCGCGCCGCCTGTCTATACTCCCCCCGTTCCGATCCCTTTCCCTCGCGGGCGCGTCCCGCTCATTCCACCCCTTTTCTGCTATGAAGCTCACCGTCGTAGGCGCAGGCAACGTCGGCGCCACCGTTGCCGAGTGCGTCGCCCGCATGGACATCGTCAAGGAGATCGCCCTGATCGACATCAACAAGGGCGTCGCGCAGGGCAAGGCGCTCGACCTCTGGGAGGCCGCGCCGATCCACGGCTTCGACACGCGCCTGCACGGCGGCGACGACTACGGCCTGACCGAGGGCTCAGACATCACGGTCATCACGGCCGGCCTGCCGCGCAAGCCCGGCATGTCCCGCGACGACCTGCTCAAGACCAACGCCGACATCGTGTCCTCGGTCACGCGCCAGGTCATCGAGCGCAGCCCCGACACGACCATCGTCGTCGTCTCGAACCCGCTCGACGTGATGACCTACGTGGCCTACATGGAGAGCGGCCTGCCCTCGAACAAGGTGATGGGCATGGCGGGCGTGCTCGACACGGCCCGCTACCGCGCCTTCCTCGCTACCGAGCTCGACGTGTCCGTGCGCGACATCCAGGCGATGCTCCTCGGCGGCCACGGCGACTCGATGACGCCGCTGCCGCGCTTCACGACGATCGGCAGCCGGCCCGTGACCGAGCTCATCCCAGAGGCGCGCCTGAACGAGATCATCGAGCGGACCAAGAAGGGCGGGGGCGAGATCGTGCAGCTGATGGGCACGAGCGCGTGGTACGCGCCCGGCGCCGGCGCTGCCGAGATGGTCGAGGCGATCGTGAAGGACTCCAAACGCGTCCTGCCGTGCGCGGCCTGGCTCACGGGCCAGTACGGCCTCTCGGACATGTTCATCGGCGTGCCGGTCAAGCTGGGCAAGGGCGGCGTCGAGGAGATCATCGAGCTGGACCTGAACGAGGCCGAGAAGAAGGACATGGCCAACTCCGGCGCGGCCGTGCGCGAGCTCATGGACGCCTACGAGGCCATCCAGAACGCGGCCTGAGGGCCTCACCCCCCAACGACCGCCCGCGGGCGGCGCGGGCCAATCCCTGCGCCGCCCGCGCTCGTTCAACGCCCCCGGGGGGTCAGTACGCGAGGGGGTGCCCCTCCGGAAGCCGCACAGCGAGGGGGATCGGGCCGAGGTTCACCCGCCCCCGTGCGGGGTCGAGGAGCAGGCCCCCCGTCTGAACGTCGAGCGACGCGACCCCGTTCAAGAGGAGCACGCCCGGGGCCACGAACCCGAACACGGGGCCCACCCGGCCGGCCGCCGCCACGTCGAACTCCCGGACGAGCGCGAGCGTCTCAGCCGAGCGAACGAGCACCCGCGTCCGCTGGTACCCCGAGAGATACAGCAGACCGCCTTCATATGCGATGAGCGTCTCGTCTGCGCTCACGCCGACCTGAGCCGTCTTTGCGAGCGTGCCTTTGTCAAGCCGGACGAGCGACGGCACTCCGGGCTCGAAGTAACCCACAACGTATAGGCTTCCTTGATCCGCACACCAGTTGCCGCTGTAAGTAGACGAAGCGGTTATCTGCCCCCCCGCAAGGTTGATCTTGTCGAAGGAGCGCCTGTTATCTCGGCTATTGGCCGCGTTGCTGGAGTACAGCGCATTAGCTGTTAGCAGGAACCCCCGCTCGGATGAACCCCCCACGTTCCCGAGTTGCGTAAACAGCTCCGCCCCGCACGCCGCCCCGTCCTGCACGCATGCCCGGCTCACCCGCCCGACGGCCCCGCTGAACCCGTTCCGCCAGCTCCGGAGGTACACCCACTCCGGCCCGATCACGAGGTCGCCCACGGCCCGCACCTCGTCCGGCAGCCGGACGATCCGGTGCACCCGCCCCGCGTGGGGGTCCACCACGTAGGCCGCGTAGTGGACGCCGCCCCGCCGGCCGGCCGGGTCGGTGTCCGGGGTCGCCACCCACACGTACCCGTCCCGGTCCACCTGCGCCGCGTTCACGACCAGCCCGGGGATCTCGACCGAGCGCACGAGGCGAGGGGGGTCTCCGGCCCCGGACCCCGGGCGGAGGAGGTGCACCCCGCCCCAGGCTACGAACGCGGCCATCTCGGCGTACCCCTCCCGGGAGGTCGGGAGCAAAGCCGGGGCGAGGTCGGTCGTAGCCAAGGCCTGCCCCTCGGCGAGGGGCCGCGCCCACAACTCGCCCGGGGCCGCGCGGTCGCACCCCGCGGCGAGGAGAAGCGGGAGGACCAAGAGGGCGGCGTACCCCGTGCCCACGCGGCGGGGCCGGCGGGCGCGGGGCGCTCGGTTGGAGCGCTGCATCAGGCCTGCCGGACGAAGTAGTACACCGTGACCAAGTGCCCGCTGTTCTCGATGTCGTTGGGGAACACCCAGAACCCCCAGTCGGAGTCGAGGCTGTCCCCTGTCGAGTAACGGTAGGCGTACCACACGAGCTTCGAGCAGTACCAGTAGTCCGAGTTCGTCTTCGAGGTCCAGACCGAGTACGGGTCGGGGTCCTGCGCCCGCGCGATGGCGATGGCCGCCTTCCGCTCCGACCACGTGGCGCGCCGGTGGTACCGAACCTTCACGTAGTTAAGGTCGGGCACGCCGAACCACGTCCGCGCCGTTCTCTCCACGACCTCGTCCGCGCGGTTGGGCTGGTAACCCGTCGCCTCCATTGACCTGGTAGTGAACGCGTCGAAGTCCCCACCGGTACGCTGCCCACTGCTCAGCCGGGTGATGATCAGGGTGTGACCGAGGTTGCTGGGGCCCGACGACGAGCCGCTCGCCCGCTCCCCGGACACCACGTCGCCGACCCACATTTGCGGCCACGTCGGGCCGGCTGCGAACTGGGCCGACACGTTGGAGGACGGCCTTCCCGTGGAGCTTCCGCTGCCTCCGCCCCCCCCGGTCCCATCCCCACACGTCCGTGACTCCGGCCCACAGTCTTCGACCGGCATCACGTAGGGGTCGTACACATCTACGTAGGTGCTCTCTCCATCCACGGCGGAAGAACTAGGGTCGGCTACATGGAGCGGCAGGACGAGGCGCCGCCCTCCCCCGTAGAGCCCGAGCGGGCCCGCCTCCGTCGCTGAGGCCCGCCCGCCCTGTGCGCTCGCCGAGACTGAACCCTCCACGACCCGCCGGAACGTGGCTAGGTCCGTGAACCACACTTCCCCTGCCTCCCGCTCCGGGCCGCCGCGCCGCCGCGCGTCCATCGTGCTGTCCACGTGGGCCCGGAAACTCGCCGGGCTGTGGAGGTGGCCCGAAGGGTCGAACACGAGCGGGACGAGGACGACCGACTCGTCAAAGCCCCCGGTGACCGAGAGCGCCGTCCCCGCGCGACCGGGGAAGCGGCGGGCCACGTCGCCTGCGCGGACGAGGGCGTAGGCGGGGAACGCGCTGAGGGCCGGGCCGCGGTCCGCCACCGGGGCCAGGGCCTCAACCGTGGGGGCGCTCGCGTCGCAGCCGGCGAGCGGCAGCGTCCCGGCGAGGGCGCTCACGAGGAGGGCGGCAGCGAAGGTGCGCCGCTTATGTGCGCGTGGGGGGAGGGGGGGTAGAAATATGTGGCCTCATCGGGTGCAACAGTGAGCAAGGGGAATCGGACGCTTCACGCTTCCATCAAAACGACTATGTACGTCGCGCGGGAGCCGCTACGCAAGGGACATTTGTACCATATTGTGTAGCCCCCCTATCTCCTGCCCCTCGCCGCCCCTCCCGCCTGACGGAACGCCGCCAGCCAGGGCGCCGCTTTCCCGAGACGCATTTTGTCGTCGCGAAGTGGGGCGAGCGGCTCGGCCCGCACGATGCCACCGTCCGCCGAGCCTTCCCCGCACGTCCTTGCGCAGCCCCGTTCGAGCAGATCGCCTTCCCGCCAGACACGGACCGCTGAACCGGGCCGGACGGCCGGGTTGCCGTCTCTTTCGCCGACGTCGAGCGCATGCGCGTGGCCTGGCCCGAGGCCTCGGCGCGGAGGCCTGGCCTGAGGGCCCGCGGCCTGCGCCGAAGGGCTGGAGATCTCAGCTGAGAGCCCGGAGGCCTCGCCCTACCGCCGCCAGAAGCCCGGCGAGAACAGCACGAGCACGGTGAAAATCTCCAGCCGGCCGGCCATCATGAGCAGCGCGAGCAGCCACTTGCCCGCCGCCGGGAGGTGCGTGTATGTCTCGGCCGGCCCGAACGTCCCGAACGCCGGGCCGATGTTGCCCACACACGAAGCCGCGGCCGTGAACGCCCCGAGCACGTCCTGCCCGAGCAGCGTCAGGCCGAGCGTGCCCGCGAGCACGAGGCCGGCGTAGAGCACGGCGAAGGCGAGCACGGCCCGCGCGACCGCCTCCGGCACGACGCGGCCGTCGTGCCGCAGCGGCAGGACGGCCTGAGGATGCACGAGCGCGCGCAGCTCCCGCACAGCCAGGCGGGACAGCAGCATATGCCGGAGCACCTTCACGCCGCCGGCCGTCGAGCCGGCCATCCCGCCGGCGAAGAACAGCAGGAAGAGCACGCCGGCCGCGAGCGGCGGCCAGAGCTCGTAGTCGGCCGTGCCGAAGCCGGTCGTCGTCAGGATAGCGACGACCTGGAAGGCGGCCAGGCGGAGCGCGTCGGTGCCGGGCGTGGCCGCGGCCCAGAGCGCGGCCGCGACCACGAGCGTGGCTCCGAGCGCGAGCGCGAGGTAAACGCGCAGCTCGGACGCGGCCAAGACCGCGCGCACGCGGCCGTGTAGGAGCGCGTAGTGCAGCGAGAAGTTGATGCCGGCCAGCACCATGAAGGCCGTCACGACCCACTCCACGTAGGCTGATCCGAAATCCCCGACGGAACCGTTGCGTGTTGAGAATCCCCCTGTGGCGAGCGTCGCGAAGGCGTGGTTGACGGCTTCGAAGGGGCTCATTGCAGGCAGCAGGGAGAGCGTCTGGAGCAGCGTCAGCGCGGCATAGATGCCCCACAGGCGCACGGCCGTACCGGCCACGCGCGGCGTCAGCTTGTCGGCCTCCAGGCCCGGCACCTCGGCGCGGAAGAGCTGCATCGCGCCCACGCCCAGCAGCGGCAGCACGGCGAGCGTGAGCAGGATGATGCCCATCCCGCCGAGCCAGTGCGTGAGCGAGCGCCAGAGCAGGAACGCGCGCGGCACGTCCTCAATGGCCGGCGTCGTCGCGCCCGAGAGGATCGTGGCCCCGGTCGTCGTGAAGCCGCTCATGGTCTCGAAGAACGCGTCGGCGAACGTGGGCACGAGGCCGGCGAGCACCCACGGCAGCGCGCCCACGAGCGAGAGCACGAGCCAGGCGAGCGAGACGATCAGGAAGCCCTCGCGCGCGTTGAGCTCGTCCTCGGGGCGGAGCAGGCTCCACGCCGCCGCGCCCGCGCCGAGCGCGCCGGCCGCCGTCGCCGCGAAGCTCTGCCAGGCCGGCTCGCCGTAGGCCAGCCCCACGGCCGCCGGCACGAGCAGCGCCACGCCGAGCACGACCAGTAGCGCCCCGAGCACGCCCACGATCGCCTTCCAGTCCAGGAACACCATCGGCGGCGCGGCTAGGCAGCGAAGGCGCGCTCGGCGTCGGCGACGCGGTCTGGCAGGGCGAAGACGACGGCGCGGTCGCCCGCGTGCAGGCGCGTCTCGCCCGTGGCCACCTCGGCATGACGCCCGTGCACGACACCCCCGACGAGCAGGCCGCGCGGCAGGCCGAGCGCGCCGAGCGGGGCGCGCGTGACGGGCGCCCCCGGCGCGGCGACGAACTCGAGAATCTCGGCGTCGAGGCCGACGACCGTGGCCACGCTCTGCACGTGCCCGCCGCGCAGCACGCGCAGCACGGCCCGGCTGACGGCCAGCTTGCGGTTGACGGCCGCGTCCAGGCCGATCGACTGCGCGATCGGGATGTAGGCGCTCTTAGAGAGCAGCGCGACTGTCTTGCGCACGCCGAGGTGCTTGGCCATCAGGCACGAGACGAGGTTCGACTCCTCGTCATCGGCCACGGCCACGACGGCGTCCGTCTCGGGAAGCCCCTCGCGCACGAGCAGGTCCAGGTCCGACGGGTCGCCGTGGAGCACGAGCGCGGCCGGGAGCGTCTCGGCCAGGAACTCGGCCCGTGCGCGGTCGGCCTCGACCAGCTTGACCTGCATGCCGCCGCCGCGGCGCCCGGCGCTGCTCAGCTCGGCCGCCACGCGCGCGCCAATGCTCGATCCGCCCAGGATCATGGCGTGGCGCAGGCGGCCCGGCTCCTTTCCAAAAAGGTGCGAGACGCGTCCCACCTGCCCCTGCGGCACGAGCACGAACACCTGGTCGCGGGATTGCACGGTGTCGGCGCCGGAGGGGACGAGCGTGCGCGCCCCTCGTACGATGCCCATCACGCGGAACGGCGCGGGAGCGCGGGCGGCGAGCGCCGAGAGCGTCGCCCCGACGACGGCCGCGCCGGGCTCGATGCGCAGCCCGACGAGTTGGAGGCGCCCCTCGCAAAACGGCACCACGTCGGTGGCTGCGGCGCGGCGCAGCAGCGTCACGACCTCGCCGGCCGTCGTCTCCTCGGGATGCACGAGGTAGTCGATGCCGAAGTCGACCGGGGTGAGGACAGCGCCCTCGCCCGTGTAGTTGTCCGAGCGGACGCGCGCGATGGTCGTCGTGCCGCCGTGCGGCGAGCCGCGGCCCGGGCGCCCGGCGCGGGCGGCGAGCATGGCCGCGATCACGTTGGCCTCGTCCGAGTCCGTCACGGCCACGAGGAGGTCGGCCTCGGCGAGGCCGGCGGCGGCGAGCGTGGCCGCGCTCGTGCCCGAGCCCGTCAGAGCGAGCACGTCGAGCGTGTCGCGCACGTGCGCCACGCGCGCCGGGTCCTTGTCCACCACCGTCACATCGTGGCGCTGTTGGGAGAGCAGCCGGGCCACGTCGTAGCCGACGTCTCCGGCCCCGACGACGATGACACGCATGGAGGTGCGGCGAGGACGCGCCGAAGCTACGACGGGCCGTGCGGCGGGCGCGTGGCTTCGGCCGGGCGCG
>JBKBRC010000008.1:25204-71235 GCA_046292345.1 Rubricoccaceae bacterium | reverse complement strand
CGGGCGCGTGGCTTCGGCCGGGCGCGCT
The DNA here is from genome assembly GCA_046292345.1 of Rubricoccaceae bacterium. Lineage (GTDB taxonomy): Bacteria > Bacteroidota > Rhodothermia > Rhodothermales > Rubricoccaceae > JBKBRC01. The sequence goes on along the minus strand of JBKBRC010000008.1, from coordinate 71,207 downwards.
GCGCCGTCGCCGGCGGTACCGAGCGACGCGCCCGGCGGAGGGGCAAGCCCGGCCGAAGCCTCCGCCCCCGACGGGGCCTCCGGCGGGGTCTCGGCGAGCGGCAGGCGGAGCGTGAACGTCGTCCCGCGCCCCTCCTCGGTCTCGAACGTGATCGTGCCGCCGGCCGCCTCGACGGCCCGGCGCACAATGGCCAGCCCGAGCCCCATGCCGCTCGTCTTGGTCGAGAAGCTGGGCTGGAAGATGCGCCCGCGCGCGCCCTCCGGAATGCCCGTGCCGTCGTCCTGCACCTCGGCCACAGCGTGCGCGCCCACGCGCTGCGTGCGGGCGACTATGCGCCCTGGCCGCTCGCGCGGTGGCATCGCCTGCAGGGCGTTTTTGAACAGGTTCACGAAGGCGCGGCGCAGCTCCTCGCGGTCGGCGTAGACGACGAGGGCGCCCGGCGGCGACAGCTCGAGCACCAGGCGCGCGCGCTCGGGCGCGTCTTCGAGCGTACCCTCGAAGAGGGCCGCCGCCTCGGCGATGACTTCGGCCAGGTCGGTCCGCTCAGCCGAGCGCGACGGCATGCGCGCGTACGACGAGAAGTCCGACGCGATGCGGTTGAGGCTCTCGATCTGGTCGATGAGCATCTGCGTCGTGCGCTCGAACTGCCCTGCGAAGCGGTGCGCCTCGGGCGGGTCGTCCTCTCCGGGACGGCGGAACACGCGCCGGAGGTGCTGCACGGAGAGCTTCATCGGCATGAGCGGGTTCTTGATCTCGTGCGCGACCTGGCGTGCCATCTCGGACCAGGCCGTCTCGCGCTCCTGCGCCGCCAGGCGGCGCCGGCTCTCGGCCAGCTGCGCCTGCATCGTGTTGAACGTCTCGACGAGCGCGCCCACCTCGTCGCGCGTCTCAACCGGGATTGGCTCTTCGTCGTGCCCCTCGCCGACGGCCTGCAGGCCGCGCTGCAGCCTCCCGAACGGCCGCGTGAGCTGCCCCGCAAGTACGACGGCCAGTGCTGCGATGACGGCCAGCAACCCGAGCAGTCCGCCGAAGAGGTAGGCGACCATCCGCGCCTGCCCGGCCTCGATGGCAGCCTGCTCGGGCAGCGTCGGGATGGCGATGGCGCCGATGGGCCGCCCGGCAGCGTCCGGCACGGCTTTGTAGCCGGTCGTGAACACGTACGTGCCCACGCGGTCCTCGGCGAAGGCGTACGTCTCGCCGTCGACGAAGAGGGCGCGGTAGACGAGCGCGGGCAGGCGCGGCTCAATCAGGCGTTGCCGGACGAGTTGCCGGCGGCTCGAGGTGCGCAGCGTCGCTCCTTCGTAGAGGTGCACGTCCACGCCCAGCGCCGCCGCGATGGCGTCGGGCCGGGCCGTGGCGAGCAGGCCCTCGGGCGGCGTGCCCGGCGGCGCCTCGGCGGCCAGGAGCGCCTCGGCGCGCTGCAGGCGCTGCCGGAGCACGTCCTCGACGGCCTGCCGGTTCTGCTCCACGATCACGAGCCGCCCGACGACGCCCGTGAGGGTCACGCTCGCCAGACCGACGATCAGGAAGCGGTTGATGACCTTGTCGCGGAAGCGCGTGCGCGGCGCCGGCAGCAGCCCTGCGCGGCGACGCAGGGGTACGCCCACCGCGTAGACGAGCCCGCCGGCCGCGAGCCCGGCCAGCGTGAGGCGCAGCAGGAAGAAAAGCGCGTCGAGGACGTCGGAAGCGGGCGTGCGGGCGGCCACGACGTCGCGCGGCGGCCCGTCGTCTACGCCGAGGCGGTCGTAGTAGACGCGGTAGCGCTGTCCGCCGATGGTTTCGGTGCGGACGAGTGCGCGCGCCCCGCCGTCGAGGGCTGCACGCACGGGTGGGGCCAGGCGCAGCGGCGCTTCGGCGCCGCGGCTGCGCGTGAGCACGCCGTCGGTGTACTCGGCGTAGGCGACCGCCTCATCGTCCAGGCCGAAGAGCCCCGCCGGTGCGAGCGCGCGCGGGAACGGCGTCTCACTCGCGAAGCGGACCGGGCGGGGCGTAACGCGCACGTAGACCCATGCGACGGGCTCGGCCGGGACGGACGGCGCGGCGCCCCCCTCGGCGTCCTCGGGCAGCCCTTCGAGCGGGCCGATGCCCGCGTAGCGCGAGAGCCCGTAGCGGCTCGTCGCGCGCGCCTCGACGGGCGCGGCGCGCAGGAGGAAGCCGGGCTCGCCGCGCGCCTGGTAGCGCGCGCGCAGCACGTCGAAGGCGAGCGAATCGGCGGCTGGCGGCGGCGGCGCCGCCTCGGCGAAGCTGCCGAGCGTGTCGCCGCTGGGGCTGACGAAGCGGAGCTCGGTAGCCACGTCGGCGAGCGAGCCCAGCAGCGACGAGCCGACGAGGCTCGAGGCGAGGCCATCGAGCACGCGGCGGGCCGAGTCGCCGGGCGCGCGGCCCTCGGTGCGGCGCAGCGAGTCTGCGAGCGCGACGGCCTCGAGCAGCGCCGGGCGGAGCGCGTCGTCGGCGCGGGCCTCGGCGAGCACCTGCTCGATGGCGAACGAGACGCGGCTGTCACGTCCGCCGGCGAAGGCCGCTGCCGCGTCGGCCAGGCGGGCGTCGGTCCGCTCGCGCAGCGGCCCCTCCATGAGCCAGAACACCACGATCGCAAGCCCGGTGATGCCGGCGAGCACGCCGCGGAACGTGAGCGGCCACGCCCAGCGCTCGGGGCGCCCGCGCAGCCGCCAGGCGAGCAGGAGCGCGAGGGCGGCCAGGCCCAGTGCAGGCGCGAGCCCGAGCGCGACGCGGAACGGGCCGACCCAGGCCGCGAGGGCAGCCCCGGCGAGCACGACGGCGGCCACGAGCGCATCCGCGGGTCTGCCGCGGGCAGCGAGCATGCGGTGTGGCAGGCCGTCCAGCCCTGCCCAGGCGATGACGGCAGCAGCGGCGAGCAGGCACGCCGCCGCCGCGCCCATGAGCACGAGTCCGCCGAGGACGGTGAGCAGGAGCGCATCCACGACCGGACCGGCGCGGTCGGCGTAGCCGATCGTGGCGTCGAGCACGGCCTGGCGCACGGCGACGGCAAAGGCGCCGGCCGCCAGCGCCGCCATGCCCCCCGCGAACGCGAGGCCGGCGAGCGCGCGCACCGGCCCACGCCGGCCGCCGCGCGCCGCCGAATGCGCGTGGCGGAGCGCGTAGGCGAGCACGGCGCCGGCGCCCACAAGCGCGAACGCACCCGTGAGTGCTAGATCAGCCGGGGAGCGTAGCAGCCCCGCCCCCACGTCGGAGGCAAGATAGGACGGGTCGAACAGCGCTGACGGGCGCCGGACGCCGTCGAGCCAGCGGACGGGCACGTCGAGCGCGAGCAGTGCGTAGCGCGTGGCGCCGAGCGCGACGGCCCAGCCTGCGAGTACGGCGCCGCTGCGCAGCCACGCGCGGCGGCGGCCGCGGCGCTCGGCGCGTCGCACTTCGCGGGCCAGCCAGACCGTCTGCCCCACGAACAGCCACCCCAGGAGCAGCACGACCCAGAACGCCTGCACGGCCCGCACGGCACGCCGGGCGCCATCGGTGAGCGCTGCGGCCGAAGGCTGCGAGACGCGCGCCCAGCCGAGCAGCGTGCCGTCGGGGCCGTACAGCGGCGTCGCATCGGGGGCCGGCGGCGTGGGCCGCGGGACGAACAGGACCGAGAACGACGGCCCGAGATCCTCACGCCACGCGTCGGCGAGGTCGTAGTCCTGCAGGTAGCGGTTGCGCACGGGCACGGCGGCCTGCGCCAGACGCACCACGCGCACGCTGCCGAGGTGCGCGCCCGAGGCGTCGCGCACAGGCTGCCACACGACGAGCGCGCGCCGCTCAGCGCCGTCGAGGGCAGTGAGCGTTCGAAACGAGTCCGGGATGGCCGACGTGCGGAGTGGCAGCGAGAAGCCGTCCCAGGCGATGAGCAGCCCCTGGGGCGTGTAGACCTCGATGGCCGTCTGCGCCGGGCTACGCCCGGCGACGGCGCGCACGGCGTCGCCTCCGGCGCGCTCGGGCACCGACGGGGCGAGGCTGTCGGCCAGCGCGCGGGCGACGGCCGGCTCGGCGGCCACGCGCTCGGCCGTCTCGCGCATGGCGGCAAGCACGGCCGCCAGCTCGGCCTCGACGGCCTCGCGCAGACGCTGCTGCGCCAGCTCGGGCGCGCGGGCGTCGGCCGTCGTGCGGCTCACCCACCACGCCTCCACGGCCCACGTCGCCGGCAGCAGCAGCGCGAGCAGCAGCGCCCCGGCCGTGAACACGGCCAGGTGACGCGCGCGGGGCGTGGCGAAGAAGGCAGGATGGGAAGGCACGGCGAGAAGCTACGCGCCGCATGGAAGCGCTCGTCTGGGCCGGACGACCCGGCGTTTGCCCGAAGCGCTCCGTAGCCCGTCCGGATCTCAGTAGCCCGTTCGGATCATCGAGGGCCGCTCGATGCGGATGCCCACGAGTTGCCACTCGCCGCCGCGTCCGCGCTGCTGGTGCACCAGGCGCACGCTGAGCGGCGTCCCGCCCTCGCGCGTCCAGTAGCGCCCGATGGCCGTGCGGCCCTCGTCGCTCGTCGAGCGCTCTGAGAACGCGACGCGCTCGGGCGGATGGCGCCGGAAGAAATCCCGGAGCACATGTGCAGCCTGCGCCTGCCGGTACCGCCCTCCCTGCTCAAAGATGACGACCTCGATGCGCTCGGCAGCACCAGAGAGCAGCGCGTTGGCATCGCCGGCCTCGAGAGCCTGCCCGGCACGCGCGAGCGCCTCATCGGCCTGAATCTGCGCGCTCGGCTGCGCGGCAGCCAGCACGGCGCACGCGGCCAGCAGCAGCCAGCGGCAGCGCGCAAAACGGGCGGACGGGAAGGTACGGGACATGTGCGGCGGGGAGACGAAGCGGCTCCGAAGAGGGCAAAAGCTAGGCCGAAGCGGAAAGGCTCGCAACGCGCAGCTCCCGAGCGGGGCGTGCGCGCGGCCCGGCCATCCGGTGACGCCCATCGGAGACAGCGCTGTCGGTCTGCCGGGACGCTCAGGGGAGCGGCAGGATCCGGACCAGTGCGAGGGGTAGTGCGGCCCGATCTCGGACGGCGCCAGCGCAGGGCGACCGGCGTCAGCGCAGGGCGACCGGCGTCAGCGCAGGGCGACCGGCGTCAGCGCAGGGCGACCAGCGTCAGCGCAGGGCGACCAGCGTCACGCCGTCGCCGCCCTGGTTCCACGGCGCGGCCTCGAACGTGGCGATGTCGCGCCGCGCCGCCAGGGCGGCGTGAATTGCCTGCCGCAGCGCCCCCGTGCCCTTGCCGTGCACGATCTCGACCGACGGCACGGCCGCCGCGACGGCGTCGTCCACGAAGCGCTCCACGAGCGGCAGTGCCTCCTCGACGCGCATCCCGCGCACGTCCATGCGGGTACGAGCGCGCACGGCCGGCAGCGGATCGGCAGGGCCGCCGGCGGGCGCGCGCACGTCTACGCGCTGCGCGCGCGGGCCGCCGACTTTGGTCAGGCGGCTCGTGCGGATGCGGCTCGTGAGCTGTCCGAACGCCACGACTGCCTCGCGCAGGCCGATCTCGAGCACCTCCCCCACGCTCCCCGTGCCTTCGACGCGCACCTGGTCGCCGGCGGCGATGGGCCCCGGGACCTCGGGCGGCGGGGCGACGGGCTCAGGAGAACGCCGCCGGGTGCGACGGCGCGCCGTGTTCTGCTGCCGGCGTGCGACGGCTGCGCGGGCCTCGTCGAGCCGCGCGCGCGCGGCACGCGTGGCCTCGCGCTCGGCCTCGGCCTCGCGGATCTCGCGGATGGTGCGCTCGACGGCCGCGTTGGCGTCCTTGAGGATCTGCTCCGCCTGCGCGAGCGCCTGCGCGCGGCGCTCGTCGGCCGAGGCGCGGAGCTGCGCCAGGCGGCGCTCGTAGTCCTGGCGCAGCGCGTCGGCCTCGGCGCGCGCGGCGGCGGCCTCGGCGGCGGCGGCCTCGGCGGCGGCAGCGGCGGCCTCGGTGCGGGCCACGAGCTCGTCCAGGCGGAGCCGTCCCGAGCCCACCTTGTCGCGCGCGGCGGCCACGACGGCCTCCGGCAGCCCCACGCGCGTCGCAATCTCGAACGCGTACGACGAGCCCGGCACGCCGGCGCGGAAGCGGTACGTGGGCGCGAGCGAGTCCCGGTCGAAGGCCATCGAGCCGTTGGCAGCGCCGGGCGTGGCATCGGCGAAGGCCTTGAGCGCCCCGGCGTGCGTCGTGGCGATGGTGTGCACGCCGCGCGCGGTGAGCTCGGCCAGGACGGCCTCGGCGAGCGCGCCGCCCTCGGCGGGATCGGTGCCGGTGCCGGCCTCGTCCATCAGCACGAGCGCGCGCGCGTCGGCCTCGGCGAGCGCATGGCGGACGTTGACCAGGTGCGAGGTGAACGTTGAGAGGTCGTCCTGGATGGACTGGCGGTCGCCGAGGTCCACGAACAGGCGGGTGTAGAGCGGGATGCGCGTGCCCGGCGCAGCCGGCACGGGGAGCCCGCACGCGGTCATGAGCGCCAGCACGCCGGCTGTCTTCATGGCGACGGACTTGCCGCCGGCGTTGGGCCCCGTGATGACGAGCGTCGAGAAGTCCTCGCCGAGCGTGAGGTCGAGCGGCACGACCTCGCGCTCGGCCACGTCCGCCTCGCCAGAGGCGCGGCGCGCCTCGGCCTCAGCGCGTACGTGGAGGGCCAGCACAGGGTTGCGCGCGCGCACGAGGCGGAGCGGGCCGCCCACGCCCGTCTCGGGCACGAGCGCCCGGAGCTCCAGCCCGAGCCGCCCCGCAGCGGCGGCGGCGTCGAGCCGCGCGAGCGCTCCGAGACCGGCCTCGAGGTCTGCCCGGTGGTGCCGCACGTGCGCCGAGACCTCGCGCAGGATGCGCTCGACCTCGCGGCGGCGCTGGCCCTCGAGCTCGCGGATCTCGTTGTTGAGCTCGAGCACCGACGCCGGCTCTACATAGACCGTCTGCCCGCTCGCCGAGACGTCGTGCACGAAGCCCTCGACCTTGCGGCGCGCCTCGGCGCGGACCGGGATGACGGCGCGCCCGCCGCGCACGGTCGGCTGCTCCTCGGTCGCGTAGCCGTGCGCGATCGCGTCGCGAAGCGCGCGCAGCAGCGTCTCGCGAAGGCGCGCCTGCCGCTCGGCAAGCGCGCGCGCCAGGCGCAGCAGCTCGGGCGAGGCGTCGTCGCGCACGCGCCCCTGCCCGTCGATCGTCTCGGCAAGGCGGCGCTCGAGCGCGCCGAGCACGACGATGTGCCGCCCGACGGCCCACAACGCGGGGTACTTCTCGCGCCGGGCGTGCAGGTAGTCGTGCAGGCGGCGCAGCGCCGCGAGTACCGCGCCGACGTCGGCGAGGGCCTCGGCGTCAGCGCGGCTGTCGCGCGGAGCGAGCAGGCGCAGCGTGGGCCGCACCTCGGGCACGCCGCCGAGCGGCAGCGGATCGTCGAACCCGAGCAGGTCCTGCATCTGCCCGGCCCGCGCGAGGCGCGCCTCGACCTCGGACAGGTCGGCGCTCGGCGCCAGCGCGGCCAGCGCCTCGGCGCCGTAGACGGTGCGCGCGTGCGCGGCCAGCCGTGCGCGGACGGCGTCGAAGCCCAGGCGAGACGCGGCGTCGTCGGGATGGAGGTGCATCGGGGCGCGGGAAGCGCCGGCGGCCCGGCCCCGTCGGCCGGCCGCGGCCATCAGCCGACTGTGGCGTGGTCGCCGATGTTGAGCGTGCCATGGAAGCCGCGCACGACCGCGTCATGCCCGACGAACGACGCGTCGAGCCTGCTGTCGGTAACGGTGGCACCGCCAAAGACGGTCGTGTCGCGCAGCGTAGACCCTTCGACGGTCGCGCCGGCCTCGACGACCACGTTGGGCCCGAGCGCCGAGGCGCGCACGCGCGCGCCGGCGCCGATGTAGACCGGCTCGGTGATCTCGACGTCGCCGGCGACCTCGCCCAGCTTCTCGTGCTCGCCGTCCTTGGCGATTACGATGGCGCTCGTCTCGCGCAGGGCCGGAATGGTGCCGCAGTCGAGCCACTCGGAGACGGAGGCCGTCTTGAACGTGAGGCCGGCCTTGAGCATGCGGTCGAGCGCGTCGGTGAGCTGGAACTCGCCCCCGACGCCGGTCACGTTGTGATCCAACAGGTACTCGATCTCGCGGCGCAGCATGGCCGCCTCGCGCACGTAGTAGATGCCGATGATGGCCTCGTTGGAAATGGGCTGCTCCGGCTTCTCGACGAAGTCCGTGATGCGGCCGGTCTCGTCCTTGACGACGACGCCGAAGCGGCGCGGGTCCTCGACGTGCTTGACCCAGATGACCGCGTCCGCGTCGAGGTCGGGCGTCTCGTCCATGTAGAAGAGCGTGTCGGCAAACACGACGACGCACTCGCCGGCGAGGGCGTCGCAGGCCTGCGCGACCGCGTGCGCAGTCCCTCTGGCGCGGTCTTGCACGGCGAACGAGGGCCGGATGCCGAAGCGCTCGCAGATGGCCGCGAGCTCGTCGCGCACGGCGTCGCCGAAGTCTGGACCGAGGATGAAGACGGCTTCCTCAATGCCGCGCGGCAGCACGCTCGCAAACGTCTCGACGATGCGCTCGACCATGGTGCGGCCGGCGACGGGCAGAAGGGGCTTGGGCGTGACGTGCGTATGCGGGCGCAGGCGCGTGCCGCGTCCGGCCATCGGGACGATCAGTTTCATGCGGGCAGTTTCGCAGATGGGGAAAGGCGAGCAGGGGCATGGCAAGGTTACGCACATCTCGCCACGCAGGCGCGGACGCACGGGGGGCAGCGCGCCCGCGCGCGCAGGAGCGGGATGTCCACTCAGGACTACACTCGGGGCCACCCTGTACGACGGCCGCACGTCCGCCTGGCATGGCCAGACGGCCCGTTCGGGGCGCTATCCTGTCAGGAAGGCCGTTTTGGCATCGGGCATGGAACTTGAAAAGCTCCGCCCTGCGTTACCCGCCGCGTATCCTTCACGGCAACCCTCACCCACCGCCCATCTCCCTTACTTCGTCATGAACACTTTCCGCTTCCGCTTCGCGGCCCTGCCGCTTGCCCTTTTGATGGCTCTGAGCCTGTCGCAGACCGGCTGCGCCAACATGAACCGCACCGGCCAGGGAGCCACCGTCGGCGCCGGCGCCGGCGCCGTGATCGGCGGCGTGATTGGCCGCGCGACTGGCTCGACGGCCCGCGGGGCCATCATCGGTGCGGCCGTCGGGGGCACGGCCGGGGCCGTCATCGGCCGCCAGATGGACCGCCAGGCGGCCGAGCTCGAGCGCGAGCTCGAGAACGCCCGCGTCGAGCGCGTCTCGGACCCGGCCACGGGCGCCGAGGGCATCGCCATCCGCTTCGACAACGCGCTCCTGTTCGACCTCAACCGCGCCACGCTGCGCCCGGGCGTCCAGGCGGACCTGCGCGACCTCGCGCGGAGCCTCCAGAACTACCCGGACCATGACGCCGTGATCGTCGGCCACGCCTCTACGGATGGCCCGGCTGACCACAACCAGCGCCTCTCGGAGCAGCGCGCGCAGGCGGTCTACCAGTTCCTCGTTGCCCAGGGTGTCCCCGCGCGCCGGCTGATGGCCTACGGCCGCGGCGAGAACGAGCCGCTGCCGGGCATCCCCGGCACGTCGCCGGAGAACCGCCGCGTCGAGATCGCGATCTACCCGAACGAGCAGTACCGCCAGCGCCTCCAGAGCCAGTACGGCGGCTGACGCGCCTGGGGCAGGGTGTCGCACCCCTCCCTCCCTTCACGCAAAGTTCGCGTTAGATTGAGCGGCCCCCGTGCCCTGAGCCGGGGGCCGCTCACGCGTTTGCCTTCCTCCCGAGGATTTCGCCCTATGGATTCCGCCTCGCTCTCTACCGAGAACGGCGCGCCCGTCCCGACGCCCTTCGAGGCGGCGCGCCCCATGACGCCCCGTGACATTCAGGCGTGGCAGCAGCAGCGCCTCAAGGACACCTGGGCCGTCTTCCGCATCATGGGCGAGTTCGTGGAGGGCTACGAGCGCCTCGGCCGCTGCGGCCCGAGCGTCTCGGTGTTCGGCTCGGCGCGTACGCCTCCCGGCACGCCGTACTACGCGCTCGGCGTGGCCGTCGGGGCCGAGCTGGCACGGCGCGGCTACGCCGTCATCACCGGCGGCGGCCCCGGTATCATGGAGGCCGCCAACCGGGGCGCGCGCGAAGCAGGAGGCATCTCGGTTGGGCTCAACATCCTGCTCCCCCATGAGCAGGGCTCCAACCCTTTCGTGGATCCGGACAAGAACCTCGTCTTCGACTTCTTCTTCGCCCGCAAGACGATGTTCGTCAAGTACGCCCAGGGGTTCGTCGTGCTGCCAGGTGGCTTCGGCACGATGGACGAGCTCTTCGAGAGCCTCACGCTCATCCAGACGCACAAGACGGCTCGCTTTCCAGTCATCCTCATGGGCGAGGCCTACTGGCGCGGCCTGATCGCCTGGGTCCGCGACGTACTCGCCGGCGAGGGCTTCATTTCCCCGGGCGACCTCGGCCTGTTCCACCTCACCGATGACCCGGTCGAGGCCGTAGACATCATCGAGCAGTTCGGCCAGGCTGAGGGTACGACGCCCAATTTCTGATCGTTTGCACGCCGCTGGGCACCAGCGGCGTCTGCTCTGGCGTTCTCTCAGAGGCTGCATCAGGCGCCTCCCCGCTCGCGCATCCCACCCCCAAAATCTCACGCTCGCACGATATGGCTTTCCCCACTCGCACTGCTTTTCTGCTCGCGGCCTTCGGCGCCGTCTCACTCGTGCCGGCGCAGGCCCAGTCTGCCCCTCCCGACACCGTCGTCGCCGAGGCGCCCCCGGCCGCCGAGGCGCCCGTCGCACGTGACGAGAACCAGTCTCGCCTGCTCTACAACGAAGGCGTTGCGCTGCTGCGCGAGAACAACCACGCCGAGGCGCTCGCGCGCTTTGAGCAGGGCATCCGTTTCGACGACCGCAACCCGCGCAACGTCTACGGGCGCGCGCAGGCCCTGATGGGCCTCGACCGCACGGCCGAAGCCATCGAGGCGTTCGAGCAGGCGATTGCGCTCGCGCGCACCGCACGCGACACCGAGACGGCGCAGGCGGCGCAGCGGGCCGTTGGCCAGCTGGCCTACCGCGAGGCGTCGGCGAAGCTGCAGGCCAACCCGCTGCCCGCTCTGCTGGCGCAGGAGGCGCTGCCGCTGCTCCAGACGGCCCGCGACAACGGCATCCAGAACGAGGCGCTGCCCTACCAGTTCGCGCGGGTCTACAACGCGCTCGAACGCCACGCCGAGGCGGTGCCCTATGCGGAGACAGCCGTTGAGTCGCACCGCGCGGCGTCGGACCTTTCGCCCTACTACATCGAGCTCGGCATCGCCAAGCGCGGCGCGGGGGACCTCGCAGGCGCGCGCGAGGCCTTTGAGGCGGCCCGCACGGGCGCCTGGAGCGCGTGGGCCGAGCACTACCTCCGCGAGATGGATGCCGCTGCGGCCGAAGACGACGGCAAGTGACCAGGCGGCCGAGACAGGCCAGTCAAGAGCCGGATTCGATCGGCAAGCGGGGACGCGCCCGGCGAGGGGCGTCCCCGTTTCTCTGTGGTTTCCTCGTGGCTTCCTCGCCTGCGCCGGCACGTCTCGGACGCAGCCTCGGACGGTCTTCTCGGACGGTCTTCTCAGACGGCCCGCCGGCTCCCGACGATCCAGATCACGACAAGCAGGATCACGGGCACGATCACGCTCGCGATGGGCAGCCAGCGCAGGTTCGTGACGTGATCGGTGAGCGGTGGATCGGCTATCTGGAGGGCGATCAGCAGAAAGTCGGCCATGAGCGTCGGGCTTTGCGGGGACGCGCTAGCTTGCGCGGCAGTTGGGACGGAAGCAAGCTACACTCACCCGTCCTTTTCGGCCTCTGCCCCCCTGCTCCTGTGCCTGCCGATTCCGCTTCCATTGCACCGTCTGCCTTCGTGCATCCGCTGGCGCGGCTCGGCGCAGAGGTCGTCGTCGGCCACTTTGCCGTAGTCGAGGCCGAGGCAGTACTCGGCGACGGCGTGCGCATAGGGCCTCATGCCGTGCTGCACGCCGGCACACGGCTTGGCGACGGCGTGCGCGTGGACAGCCACGCCGAGATCGGTAAGGAGCCGCTGCGTGCGGCGCGCAGCGCGACGACGACCGCCGGCCCGGCCCTGCCCCCGGCCGTCGTTGGCGCAGGCTCGCTGGTCGGGACCGGCGCGGTGCTCTACGCCGGATGCGTCGTCGGCGCGCGCGTGCTCGTGGCCGACTACGCGACCGTCCGCGAGCGCGTCTCGGTGGGCGACGAGACCATCGTCGGGCGCGGCGTGGCAATCGAGAACGACTCTGTGGTGGGCGCGCGCTGCAAGCTCGAGACGAACGCGTACGTGACGGCCTTCTCGACGATCGAGGACGACGTGTTCGTCGCGCCGGGCGTGCTCACGAGTAACGATAACTTCATGGGCCGCACCGAGGAGCGGCGCAAGCACTTTGGCGGGCCGACCGTCCGGCGCGGGGCGCGCCTGGGCGTCGGCGCCGTTCTGCTGCCCGGACGCGAAGTCCCTCCGGAGGCCGTCGTGGCGGCGGGGGCCGTGCTCACGCGCGACGCCGAGGCGGGACAGGTGCACATGGGCGTACCCGCCCGGGCCCTCCGCCCCGTCCCTCCCGAGCAGCGCCTCGACGCTGCACCGTGACCGGATGTACCGACGACCGCGCGTGCGTGGGTCTAGCTTGGAGCGAGACTAGCTTGGCTGGGCCCTGTCCTGCCGCCCTCCGGTAATCGCATGCTCCAGATGGTAGACCTGCACGCGCAGGTCGCGTCGCTCCGCCCCCAGCTCGAGGCCGCCGTCGCGCGCGTGCTCGAGCGCGGCGCGTTCGTGCGCGGACCGTTCGTGGCCGCTTTCGAGCAAGAACTGGCTTCGTGGATCGCAAGCGCCGGCGCGGCGACCGGGGCGCCGCCCGTCGAGGGTGAACTGTTCGCGCTTGGCGTGGGCAACGGCACCGACGCGCTCCAGATCGCGCTGATGGCTCTCGGCGTCGGGCCCGGCGACGAGGTCGTCACGTCGGCGTTCACGTTCGTCGCCACGGCCGAGGCGGCGGCGCTGCTCGGCGCGCGCGTCGTGTTCGCAGACATCGACCCGGAGACGTTCATGCTGCGCCCAGAGGCAGTCGCGGCGGCGCTCTCGGCGCGTACCAAGGCCGTCGTGCCGGTGCACCTCTACGGCCAGGTGGCTGACATGGACGCCCTGCGCGCCGTCTGCAGCGCCCGCGGCATCCCCCTCGTGGAGGACGCCGCGCAGGCCATCGGAGCGCTCTGGCAGGGCCGGCCAGCCACCACGCTCGGCGCGCTGGGGTGTCTCTCGTTCTATCCGTCCAAGAACCTCGGCGCCTACGGCGACGGCGGCGCGATCGTCTCTGCAGACCGCGCGCTCTTCGCCGAGGCGCGCGCCGTCGCCAACCACGGCGCGGAGGCCAAGTACCACCATCGCCGCGTGGGCGTCAACAGCCGCCTGGACGCGCTGCAAGCGGCGATCCTCTCGGTCAAGCTGCCGCACCTGCACGTCTGGAACGCGGCTCGGCGCGCGGCGGCCAACCTCTACGACGCCTGCCTCGAGGGCAGCGCGTTCGCGCGGCGGCCGGCCCGCCTCGCCGGTGCGCACCACGTGTTCCACCAGTACACGCTACGCGTGCCGCCCGACGCCCGCGACGCGCTCCGCGAGCACCTCCGCGCGCACGGCATCCCGACGATGGTCTACTACCCGGAGCCGCTCCACGTCATGCCGGCCTTCGCCGGGGCGGGCTTCGGTCCGGGCGACTTGCCCGAGACCGAGCAGGCCGCCCGCGAAGTCGTTTCGCTGCCCATGCACCCTGAACTACGCCCCTCCGACGTGGCCCGTATCGCCGACGCCGTGCGCGCGTTCGCGGGCGAGCGCGCCGAGAGCCGCGAGCGCCTGGCCGCCCTCGCCGAATGAGCGCGCCTCTGACCTCCGCACCTCATGCCGCCGGGCCGCTGCGCATCGGACAGATCGGCGTCGGCTACTGGGGACGCAACCTGCTGCGCGCCTTCGCCGGCCTACCAGAGGCCGACGTGGTAGCCGTGTGCGACACGCGCGCAGAGGCCCTCGCAGCCGCCTCGGCAACGTGCCCGGACGCACGGGCCTACTCTTCCGCCGACGCTCTGCTCGCCGACCCGCGCGTGGAGGCTGTGGCCATCGCTACGGAAACGCCCTCGCACGCTCGCCATGCCGAGGCCGCGCTCCGCGCTGGCAAGCACGTCTTCGTCGAGAAGCCGATGGCGCAGACTACGGCCGAAGCCGAGCACCTCGTGGCGCTCGCCGACGCGCACCACCTCCGCCTGATGGTAGGGCATCTGCTGCGCTACCATCCTGCCTTCCGGCACGTGGAGACGCTCGCAGCCGCAGGCGAGTTGGGCGAAATCCGCTACCTCTATGCGACTCGCGTCAACCTCGGCATCGTGCGGGCCGAGGAGAGTGCGTTCGACAGCCTCGCGCCGCACGACCTGGCGGTGGCCCGCGCGCTCATCCCGAGCGCGCCCGTCGCGGTCGCAGCGCACGGGCAGGCGTTCCTCCGCCCTGGCGTGCACGATGTCGTCTTCGCGACAGTCTACTACGCTGGCGGCCAGCTCGCGCATCTGCACGCAAGCTGGCTCGATCCGCACAAAGTCCGGCGCGTGACCGTCGTCGGCAGCCGCCGCATGGCCGTCGTCGACGACATGGAGCCGGCCGAGAAAGTGCGCGTCTACGACAAGGCCGTCGAGGTCCCGGGGGCCACGGACGGCGTGCTCCCGGAGGCCGGCTTCGCATCGTTCGCAGGCGCCGTCAGCGTGCGCTCGGGAGACATCGTGATTCCCCGCGTAGACGCAGCGGAGCCGCTGCGCCTCGAGTGCGCCGAGTTCGTCGCCTCGGTGCGCCAGCAACGCGCGCCCCGCACCGACGGGCACGACGGGCTCGCCGTGGTACGCCTGCTCGAGGCCGCCCGGCACTCACTCGCCCGCGGCGGCCGGCGAGTGGACCTCGATGCGCACGCCGCGGCCTGAGAGCGGCGTGCCGTCTCCGGAAGACTCGAACGCGCGCACGCCCGGCACGGGCACTGATGCCGGCACGGGCACCGATGCCGGGACCCGCGTCGCCGCGAGATCCTTGAGGCGCAGCGCGCGACGCAGCGCCGCCCGCCGGCGCACCAGCTGCGCCGAGTCGCGGAGCGTGGGCAGCGCGCCGTTCAGACGCAGGAACAGGTATACGAGCGCCGTTCCGCCGAGGAAGATGCCGTAGGCCGCCTCGCGCGGCGCGTTCACCATCGCCAGCGCGCCGACGGCGAAGAACACGCCGAGCCCGATCAGCAGGCTCACCGAGCGCCGCACCGAGCCGGTCCGCGCGATCAGGCGATGGTGGATGTGGTCTCGGTCGGCGGCGAAGAGGGGGCGGCCCGTAAGACGCCGGCGGATGATGGAGAGCAGCGTGTCGAGCACCGGCACCCCCATCACGACGGCCGGAATCACGAGCGCCAGCACAGGATCGGCGTGCGCGGTGCCGCGTAGCGCGTAGGCGCCCATGACGTAGCCGAGTAGCAGGCTACCCGCATCCCCCATGAAGACCGAGGCCGGATTCCAGTTGAAGCGCAGGAAGCCGACGAGCGCCCCTACGAGCGCCACCGGCAGCACGAGCGCGGCGATGTCGCCCGCGGCGGCATGCACAGCGGCCAGCCCAATCATGGCCACCGCGACGACGCCCGCTGCTAGGCCGTCAGCCCCGTCGATCAGGTTGACGGCGTTCATAACGCCTACCATCCACACGACCGTGAGCGCAAACGAGACGGCCAGCGCGAGCGTGCCCTCGCCCAGCGCCGCGTCGAACACCGTGATGCGATAGCCACCCGCGACGGCCAGACCCGTCGCTGCCAGTTGCGCGGCGAACTTGCGGCGGAACGAAAGGTCTAAAATATCATCGGCGAAGCCAACTGCGGTGATCAGCAGCGCCCCGAGCACGACGAGGATGGGCGGCGGCGTGAGCATGGCCACCAGATGCGCGGGGAGCTCGATCCAGGCGAGCGTCATCACCGCCGCACCGACGAAAAACGCGCCGGCGATGGCCAGCCCCCCGATGCACGGAACCGGCTCCCTGTGCAGTTTGCGCACCCCATCGGGCCGGTCTACGAGGTCCATGCGCAGCGCGAAGCGCCGGACGTGCGGCATGAGCAGCAGCACGAGTCCTGCGCTGAGCAGGAAGCCCAGAAGAAGTACGAGAAAAGGCATATGTAGAAGGGATGTCGCCCCCCATAACGGCCCCGGGAGCGGCGGGTTCGAGCGCTTTGGCGCACGCTCGGTGCGTGTCTAGCACAAACCGGCCTCCGCGAGACCTCCGTGCCACAGAACGCATCCGGGCGGACAGACACGCGAGATGGTGCTTCCGCACCCGCCTGGCCGCAGGGTAGACGCGCCGCGTCTCACCCGGCAGACGATCCTGACGGTTTCATCACATACGAGACAGTTCGCCTCACCCCTTCACGCCAGTCGGGCGGGGATACGCCGAAAGCCTCTCCGGTAGCGCGCTGGTCCAGTTCTACCCGCATGGGCCGCCGCGCTGCCGCCGGGTACGCCGCCGTGCGGATCGGCTCGACGGCTTGCGCGACGAGCGGCGCGTGCCGGCGGGCCTCGGCGAGCACGGTCTCAGCAAGGGCATGCCACGTCGTGGCGGGTGTGCCCGCGAGGTGGTACGTGCCCCAGGGCGCATCGCCGGCCGCCGCTCGGCGCGCGAGCACGAGCAGGCCTTCTGCGAGCGCGTCGGCAGGCGTGGGGTGGCCCACCTGGTCCGCCACGACGCGCAGCGTGTCGCGCTCGCGCGCGAGCCGGAGGATCGTACGCACGAAGTTGCGCCCTTCGCCGGAGAACAGCCAGGCCGTGCGCACGATCAGGTGCTGCGGCGCATGGGCACGTACGGCCTCCTCCCCAGCCCACTTGCTCGCGCCGTAGACCGAGAGCGGTGCAGCGGCGTCCGCCGGCACGTACGGCGCGCCCTTGCGCCCGTCGAAGACGTAATCGGTCGAGAGGTGGAGCAGGGGGATGCCGGCGCGCGCGCAGGCGCGCGCGAGTACGTCGGGGCCGTCCCGGTTGGCGGCGAAGGCAGCCTCGGGCTCCGCCTCGGCGCGGTCCACGGCGGTGTAGGCGGCGGCGTTGACGAGGACGTCGGGCGCATGCGCGCGCAGCGCGGCCGCGACCGGCATGGGGCGTGTCACGTCGAGACTGGCCCGGTCGAGCGCGACGACGTGCACGTTCCCGGCGCGAGCCGCCCGCACGAGCGCGCGCCCCACTTGCCCGCCGGCTCCGGTCACGAGCAGCTTCACGGCGCGCCCGGCAGATCCGCCGGCCTGAGATCTCGGAGCCGCGGCAGGCGTGCGTCCTTGTCCGACACGAGCGGCGCCTCGAGCGGCCACGGGATTCCGAGCGTGGGGTCGTCCCAGCGGATGCCCCCCTCGTCGTCGGCCCGGTAGACCTCGGTGCATTTGTAGAGGAAGTCGGCCGTGTCCGAGAGGACGCAGAACCCGTGCGCGTAGCCGGGCGGGACGTAGAGCTGCCGGTGCTGCTCGGCGTCGAGCGTGAGCGCGAGCCAGCGTCCGAACGTGGGCGAGCCCGCGCGCACGTCTACCACGACGTCGTAGACGCGCCCGGCGAGCACCTCGATCAGCTTGCCCTGCGGGTGCCGGCGCTGGAAGTGGAGCCCGCGGAGCGTGCCCTGCCGCGAGCGCGAGTGGTTGTCCTGCACGAATGCCGCGCCCGGCTCGGGGATGCCGGCCGAGGCGTAGCGGGCCACGTGGTAGCGCTCGACGAAGAAGCCGCGCGCGTCGCCGTGCACGACCGGCTCGACGAGCCGTAGGCCCGGCAGGGCTAGCTCGGTCACGGTCATCGCGCCGGCGGCTCAGCCTCGGGGCCGGCTTCCTCGGCGAGCAGGCGCGCGAGGTAGCGCCCGTAGTCGCTCCGCGCGAGCGCCGCGGCGCACGCGGCCAGCCCCTCGGCGTCGATGTAGCCCATCCGATAGGCGACCTCCTCGGGGCAGGCCACCTTGAGCCCCTGCCGGCTCTCGACGACCTCGACGAAGTTGGACGCCTCGAGCAGCGCGCGCGGCGTGCCCGTGTCGAGCCAGGCTGTGCCACGCCCGAGCCGCTCGACGCGCAGCCGCCCCGCGGCCAGGTAGGCCCGGTTGACGTCGGTGATCTCGAGCTCGCCGCGCGAGGAGGGCTCGAGGCCGGCCGCGATGGCGGGCGCCCCGGCGTCGTAGAAGTACAGGCCCGTCACGGCGACGTTCGAGCGCGGGCGGGCCGGCTTCTCCTCAATGTCTTCGGCGCGCCCGTCCGGCCCGAACGAGACGACGCCGTAGCGCTCAGGATCGGCGACTCGGTAGCCGAAGACGGTCGCGCCGCCCTCGGCTGCGGTCGTGCGCGCGGCGCGCTGGAGCGTCTCCGAGAGGCCCTGACCGTAGAAGATGTTGTCGCCGAGGATAAGCGCCACCGGGCCGCCCTCCGCGAAGCCGGCCCCGATCGTGAGCGCCTGCGCGATGCCGCCCGGCACGGGCTGCGCAGCGTACCGCACCGAGAGCCCCCACCGAGCGCCGTCGCCGAGCAGACGCTCGAAGTGCGGCAGGTCGTGGGGCGTCGAGACGAGCAGGAAGTCGCGGATGCCCGCCAGCATGAGCGTGCTGAGCGGGTAGTAGATCATCGGCTTGTCGAAAACCGGCACGAGCTGCTTGCTGACGGCGAGCGTCATCGGGTGCAGGCGCGTGCCGGAGCCGCCGGCGAGGAGAATGCCTTTCACGAGGAGCGAAGAGCCGCGGGGCAGAGCACAGAAGAAACGGCGCGGGGCCCGGCAAGCTACCGCCCGCCAGGCCCCGCTACTTCGGAGCCGCCGCGCGCCGGGCGCTCAGCCGGCCGAAGACGCCTGCACGGGCACGCGCTCGCGGAAGTACTCGAGCGTGCGGCGCAGGCCCTCGGCGCGGCTGACGCGCGGCTCCCAGCCGAGCACCTCGCGGGCGCGCGCGATGTCGGGCCGGCGCACCTTCGGGTCATCGGCCGGGAGGGGTTCGTAGACCACCGGGCTCTCGGTGCCCGTCAGGGCACGGATTTCCTCGGCAAAGTCGCCGATCGATATCTCGTCCGGGTTGCCGATGTTGACCGGCTCGGGCGTGTCGGAGAGGAGCAGGCGATAGATGCCCTCCACGAGGTCGTCCACGTACTGGAACGAGCGCGTCTGGCTGCCGTCCCCGAAGACCGTGATGGGCTCGCCGCGGAGCGCCTGTCCCATGAAGGCCGGCAGCGCGCGCCCGTCGTCGAGGCGCATGCGTGGGCCGTAGGTGTTGAAGATGCGCACGATGCGCGTCTCGACGCCGTGGTAGCGGTGGTAGGCCATCGTGATGGCCTCGGCGAAGCGCTTGGCCTCGTCGTAGACGCCGCGCAGACCGACCGGGTTGACGTTGCCCCAGTAAGACTCCGGCTGCGGGTGCAGCAGCGGGTCACCGTAGACCTCGGACGTGGAGGCGAGCAGGAAGCGCGCGCCTTTGGCCTTGGCCAGCCCGAGGCAGTTGTGCGTGCCGTGCGCGCCCACCTTGAGCGTCTGGATGGGCAGCTTGAGGTAGTCGATCGGCGAGGCCGGGCTCGCGAAGTGCAGGATGTAGTCCAGCGCGCCCTCGACGTAGATGTAGTTAGTCACGTCGTGGCGAATGAACCGGAAGGCGGGGTTGCCGATCAGGTGCGCGATGTTGTCCGGGTTGCCGGTGATGAGGTTGTCCATGCAGACGACCTCGTGGCCCTCGGCGAGCATGCGCTCGCACAGGTGCGAGCCGAGGAAACCGGCGCCGCCGGTGATGAGCGTGCGGGGCATCGGGGGCAGCGTCAGGGGGGAGGAAAGGGAGCGGGCCGGCGCCTCGTGCTCCGGCCCGCCCGGGAGTTCAGGCCTCGGCCCGGGAGTTCAGGCCTCGGCCCGGGAGTTCAGGCCTCGGCCTGCTCGCTCGGCACGGCCGGCGCCACGTACGGCCGCCCGATCGAGTGGTAGTCGAAGCCGGCCTCGGCCATGCGCTCGGCGGCGTAGAGGTTGCGCCCATCGAAGACGAAGGGCGCGCCGCTCTCGGGGAGGGCCATCGAGGCGCGGATGCGCGCAAGGTCCGGGCGGCGAAACTCTGGCCACTCGGTCGCGATCACGAGCGCGTCGGCGCCTTCGGCGGCCTCGTAGACGTTGGCCGCGTAGCGGAGCGAGCCGTCGCCCTCGAGCGGCGCGCGCTCGAAGGCGGCCTTGGTCGTCTCGATGGCCTCGGGGTCGAAGGCGACGACCTCGGCCCCGCGCGCGACGAACTCGCGGATGAGCACGTGCGCCGGCGCCTCGCGCACGTCGTCGGTGTGCGGCTTGAAGGCGAGCCCCCAGAGGGCGATGCGGCGGCCGTCGAGGCGGCCGCGCTCGTCGCCAAGGGCCTCCACGACGCGCGGCACGAGGACGGTCTTCTGCTTTTCGTTGACCGCGAGCACGGCCTCGAGGATCTTGAAGTCGTAGTTGTTCTGCTGCGCGGTGCGGTGCAGCGCCTGCACGTCTTTGGGGAAGCACGAGCCGCCGAAGCCGATGCCGGCGTAGAGGAACTTGGGCCCGATGCGGCTGTCGGTGCCGATGCCGCGGCGCACCTTGTCCACGTCCGCGCCGACGCGCTCGCACAGGTTGGCGATCTCGTTCATGAACGTGATCTTGGTGGCCAGGAGCGCGTTGGCGGCGTACTTGGTCATCTCGGCGCTCTCCTCGTCCATCACGATGATGGGGTTGCCCGAGCGCACGAACGGCTCGTAGAGGCGCGTCATCAGGTCGGCCGCGCGCGCCGAGCCGGTGCCGACGACGACGCGCTCGGGCTTCATGAAGTCCTCGACGGCTACACCCTCGCGAAGGAATTCGGGGTTCGAGACGACGTCGAAGTGCTCGCCGGCCACGAGGCCATGCGCCTCCACGGCGGCCGTGACGCGCCGCGCCGTCCCCACGGGCACGGTGCTCTTGTCGACGAGCACCTTGTAGCCCCAGTCCGGATGGGCCGCGAGCAGCTGCCCGATCTCGTCGGCCACGCCCATGACGTACGACAGGTCAGCCGAGCCGTCCTCGCCGGGCGGTGTCGGGAGCGCGAGGAAGACGGCCTCGGCGGGCTCGAGGGCCTCGGCGAGGTTGGTCGTGAAGTGGAGGCGTCCCTCGCGGCGGCCGCGGTCGAAGTAGACCTCGAGGCCGGGCTCGTAGATGGTCAGGCGGCCCTCGCGGAGGCTGTCCACCTTCGAGGCGTCGATGTCGACGCACGTGACGTCGTTGCCCATTTCGGCAAAGCACACGCCGGAGACGAGTCCCACATAGCCGGTGCCGACAACTGCGATGTTCATGGTACGATAACGGTAGAGAGAAAGGCGAAGCGCGCCGCGCCGGGCGAGTACGGGCCCGGCCCGGCCGAAAAGCGATCTCCGGCCGGGGCCTGCCGGCGTGCTGGCGCTAAGATCGGTGCGGCGCAGCCAGAGTAGACGGGCACGAAGTACTCCAAAGTCGTATCGGCGGCGTTCGCGCGCTGTTAATGTCGCACCGGTTCGGCCGCGCGCCGGCGATAGCCCGCGCCGGAGGCACCCTTAACTTGGCCGACCGTTCCCTCCTGCCCCTTCTCGCCTCGCCGATGGCCCTCTACGCTGTCATCATGGCCGGCGGCATCGGGAGCCGCTTCTGGCCCCGCAGCCGCCGCGCCCGGCCGAAGCAGTTTCTCGACGTCTTCGGCGATGCCTCGCTGATCCAAAACACGTTCGCGCGCCTGCAGCCGCTCGTGCCCGCCGAGCGCGTGTTCGTCGTCACCCACCAGGACTACGCCGCGCAAACGCAGGAGCACCTGCCCGCCCTGCCACCCGGCAACATCCTCGCCGAGCCGGTCGCGCGCAACACGGCGCCCTGCATCGCGCTCGCGGCGACGCGTCTGCACGCGCTCGACCCCGACGCGACGATGATCGTTCTGCCGGCCGACCACGTCATCCGCAACGTGGCCCGCTTTCAGGAGGTGCTGCGCGCCGCCGCCG
Organism: Rubricoccaceae bacterium; assembly: GCA_046292345.1. Classification (GTDB taxonomy): domain Bacteria; phylum Bacteroidota; class Rhodothermia; order Rhodothermales; family Rubricoccaceae; genus JBKBRC01. The sequence goes on along the minus strand of JBKBRC010000008.1, from coordinate 49,245 downwards.
CGCAGGCCGAGACGCCCGGACCCAACGGCCGCGGCCCGCTCGTCACCATCGGCATCGAGCCGACGCACCCCGAGACCGGCTACGGCTACATCCAGTACGACTCGGCCGAGCGCGACGCCGGCGACGACGCGCCGCAGGCCTTCCCCGTGCGCACGTTCGCCGAAAAACCGGACCTCGCCACGGCCGAGCGCTTCCTCGACTCGGGCGACTTCCTCTGGAACTCGGGCATGTTCATCTGGCGCGCCGACGCCATCCTGGCCGCCATGCAGGAGCACTTGCCCAAGGTCTACGAAGCGTTCGCGCCGCTCCGCGAAGCGTTCCTCGAGGCTGACGCGGCACGGACCGAGGCCGCCATCGCCGAGGCGTACGAGCGCAGCCCCAAGATATCGATCGACTACGGCGTGATGGAGCGCGACGCGTACGTGTACGTCGTACCCGGCGCCTTCGGCTGGTCGGACGTGGGAGACTGGCGCGCCGTGCACGAGCTCTCCGACAAGGACGAGGCCGGCAACGCAGCCGAGGGCCACGTCATCCTTCACGACACGGCGCGCTCTTACGCCCGCTCGGCCGATGGCCGCCTGCTCGTACTCGTCGGCATGCAAGACGCGCTCGTCGTCGATACCGGCGATGCCGTGCTCGTCTGTCACCGCGACGCCGCGCAGCAGGTCAAAAACGTGGTGGACTACCTCGGCGTCCACGGCCTCGACGCCTACACCTGAACGCGTCCTCCGGCTGCGTAGCTGTCAGAAGGCGGGGGAGTCGCAGGACGCGCGGCTCCCCCTTTTCTTCACAGCGCCGGCGCGAAACAAGGGTGCCGGCGCTTCGTTCGGCGGGCGACCCCTCCGCCTGTGACCGGCCGGTCACTTTCTGACGAAACGGTCCCCTGCTACCCCGCATGGAAGCCCCGCCCCTCTCCCGCCGCGACCGCGAGCGCCGCGAGCGCCGGCAAGCAATGCTGGACGCGGCCCGGGCCGTGTTTGCCGAGAAGGGCTACGAGCAGGCCACGCTCGACGAGGTCGCCGAGCGGGCCGAGTTCGGCAAGGGCACGCTCTACAACTACTTCGAGGGCGGCAAGGAAGGCATCCTGGCCGCGCTCGTCGAGGACGTGTTCGACGGGATGGAGCAGATCGTGGAGACGCACGTGCAGGACACGCACGCCACGCTCCAGACGCGCTTCCACGCGCTCCTGACAGGCCTGATCGCCTACTTCGAGCAGAACCGCGACACGTTCCTGCTGCTCGTCAAGGAGGTGCAGCCGCTCATGCTCTCGCCCGGTCACGCGGTGGCCCGGCTCGTGCACGCGCGCGACGCGGCCCTCGTCGAGCGCATCCGCGGTCCCATCGAGCAGGCCATCGAGGCCGGCGAGCTGCGCGCGCTGCCCCCGGAGGCGGTCGCACGCATGCTCTTCGGCAATACCGAGGGTCTGCTGCTCCATCACTACTGCGCGCCCGACGCGGCTGTGCGCGAGGCGCCTCTGCCGGCCGGCGAGATCGCCTCGTTCGTCACGACGGTCCTGTTCGAGGGCCTGCACCCTCGCCCCTGACCCCACTTCATGATTTTACAGCGCCTCGGAACGCGAGCGATGCATCTCTGCCATACGGCATCGGCTACGCGTGGCGGGCCTGCCTCTTCGCCGATGTCCCGTCCCCTCACCCTCTGCGCGGCGCTGCTGTGGCCCCTGCTGGCCGGCCTCCCCGCCGCCGCGCAGGCCCCGGTGCCCGCTGGCATATCCGGCCCCCTCACACTCTCGCTTGCCGACGCGCTCGAGATCGCGGCGGAGCAGAGCTACGCCATCCGCGCGGCCGCGCTCGACATCGACGCTGCGCGCGCGCAGGTGCGCGAGGCTTACGGCTCGCTCTTCCCCCGCGCCGACGCCTCGGCCAGCTACACGCGCAACATCGTCCAGGCCAACCCCTTCGCCGGCTCCGACGCGGGCAACATCTTCACCGGGCTCGGCGCCATCGGCTGGCTGGCCTTCAACGAGACCGCCCGCACCGACGGCGACCCGGACACGGAGCCGATCACGCTCGCCGAGTACAACCGACGCGTGCGAGAGGGGCAGGCGGCGGCGGGCTTCGTGCCCTCGCCCGGGAGCAACCCCTTCGCCGTAGACAACCAGTTCCAGAACAGCCTCTCGCTCTCGCAGCCGCTCTACTCGGGCGTGGCGTTCGCGGCGGTGCGCGGCGCGCGCAGCCTGGTCGAGATCAACGAGGCGGCGCTCGCGCAGCGGCAGCAGGAGACGACCGAGCAGGTCACGCGCCTGTTCTACGGCGCCCTGCTCGCGCAGGAGCAGCAGCGCGTCGTGGCCGCTGCCGTAGACCGCGCGCGCGAGACGCAGCGCGATTTCAGCCTGCTCGTGGCCCAGGGCGTCCGCCCCGCTCTCGACCGGCTCAACGCCGAGGTGGACCTCGCCAACGCCGAGACGCAGCTCGTGCAGGCGCGCGCGCAGGCCGACGCCGCACGCGACCAGCTCCTGTTCGCGCTCGGCCTGCCGGTCGGGCAGCCGCTCGTGCTGCGCGGGACGCTCGCCGAGCCGGAGCCCGGCCTCTTCCGCACCGTCGGGCTCGAGGCGGCAGCCGAGGCGGCCCTCGAGGCGCGCCCGGACCTGCGCCAGGCCCGCCTCGCCGTGCGGCTCCAGCAGGTCCAGCGCGACATCACGCGCGCCGCGCTCCAGCCCTCCGTCTCCGCCTTCGCCACGCTCGCCTACGTGGGCAACGTGCCCGACGGGCGCACGAGCGTCTTCGCTCCCGATCCTGCCGACCCGTTCTCGTTCGAGCAGCGCCGCACAGGCTTCTTCTCGGGCGACTACTGGAACCCCTCCGTCTCGGCCGGCCTGCGCCTGAACTGGACGCTCTTCGACGGCTTTCAGACGCGCTACCGTGCGCAGCAGAACACCGTTGCCATCCGGCAGGCCGAGATCGCGCTCGCGCAGGCCACCGAGGGCGCCCGCTTGGAGGTGGCGCAGGCACTGCGCACGCTCGAGAGCGCCCGGCAGCGGCTGGTCGCACAGCGCCAGACCGTCGAGACGGCCGAGCTCGCCTACGACTTCGCGCAGGCGCGCCTGCGCGAGGGCGTCGCCACGCTCGTGGACGTGCGCCTGGCCTCGGGCAACCTCGACGCGGCGCGCCTCAACTACCTCCAGGCCGTGCACGACGCGCTCGTCGCGCGCGCAGCCTACGAGCGCGCTACCGGCTCCGCCGGCCCCCGCCCCCTCCCCCCGCCGCCTACGACCGCCGCCCGCTGAGGCGCGCCGCACCCGATGCGCTCCAGACCTTTCCTGCCTGCTACCCTCCTCGGCCTCGCTGCCCGGCTCGGCCCCGCTGCCCGGCTCGGCCCCGCTGCCCTGCTCGGCCTCGCTGCCCTGCTCGGCCTCACCGCGCTGACCGGCCTCGCCGCGTGCAACCGCCCGCCGGCCGACGCCGACGAGGCCATCAGCGAGGGCCCCCAGGCCACACCCGTCGAGGTGGCCCTGCTCACGCCGACTGTCTTCGAGGACGTGATCGAGCTGACGGGCCAGGTGGAGGCGCCCAACGACGCCACGCTCTCGCCCGACGTGCCGGGCACGCTCACGTTCGTGGCCCCGGTGGGCGCGTTCGTGCGCCAGGGCCAGACCGTGGCGCAGGTCAACGCGTCGCAGGCGCAGGCGGGCGTGCAGAGCGCGCAGGCGCAGCTCGCCTCGGCCGAGGCGCAGGTGGCGCAGGCCCGCGCCGGCATTCAGGCCGCCGAGGCGCAGCGCCGCGCCGCGCAGGCCCAGCTGGACCTGGCGCAGGACCAGTTCCGCCGCCAGCAGCCGCTCTTCCGCGACTCGATCCTCTCGGCGCTCGAGTTCCGCGGCGTGCAGACGCAGCTCGCGCAGGCGCGCGCGCAGGTGGCGCAGGCCGAGGCCGGCATCGCGCAGGCGCGCGGGCAGCTCGCCGCTGCCGAGGGCGCGCGCGAGGCCGCCCGCGCCGGCGTCCGGCAGGCGCAGGCCGGACTCGGCAACACGCGCGTCGTGGCGCCCTTCAGCGGCGTCGTGCAGGAGCGGCTGATGCAACCGGGCGAGCTGGCCAGCCCGGGCATGCCCGTCGTGCGCCTCGTGGCCGGCGGGCAGGTCAAGGTGACCGCCGGCGTGCCCGAGCGCTTCGCCGGCGAGGTCGGCACGGGCGCGCAGGTGCGCGTCGTGCCGAGCGCCTACGGCGCCGAGCCGCGCGGCGGGCGCGTGACGTTCAGCGGCCTCGCCGTAGACGCACAGAGCCGCACGTTCCCTATCGAAGTGGCCGTGGACAACAGCGACGGGGCGCTCAAGCCGGCCATGGTCGTCCGCCTCGAGCTCACGCGCGCGTTGCTCGAAAACGTGCTCACGGTACCGCAGGACGCGCTCGTGCGCGACGAGCGCGGCACGAGCGTGTTCGTCGTCGCCGAAGGCGCTGGCGGGCAGCTCATTGCCGAGCGCCGCGTGGTCGAGCTCGGCCCGACCGGCGGCGGGCGCGTCGTGCTTGCGTCGGGCGTGCGCGCCGGCGAGCGCGTCGTCGTATCCGGGCAGGCCTCGCTCGCCCCCGGCGACCCCGTCCGTATCACCGAGCGCCGTGCCGAGGCCGCCCCGCCCCGGTCTGCCCGCACCGCCGCCCGCTAGTCCGTCGCGTGCCGTCACCGTCGCGCCCCCGCCCCTGCTCGCCCTGCCGCCTGCGCCATGAACATCATCGACCTCGCCATCCGCAACCGCACGGCCATTCTCGTGCTCGTGGCGGCCATCGTCGTGGGAGGGCTCATCGCGTACCTGCAGCTGCCCAAGGAGAGCCAGCCGCAGATCGAGTTTGCGACGATCATCGTGACGACGGTCTACCCCGGCGCCAGCCCGGACGACATCGAGAGCCTGATCACGCGTGAGATCGAGCGCGAGGTGGCGACGATCTCGGGCATCGACGTGCTCCGTTCGACCTCCACCGAGGGCGTCTCGACGGTCGTCGTGGAGTTCCTGCCCGACAAGGACATCCAGGAGGCCAAGACCGAAGTCCGCGACCGGGTGGACCTGGCCAAGACGCGCTTCCCGCCCGACGTCGAGGAGCCGCTCGTCAACGACATCGACTTCAGCCAGTTTCCGGTCCTGACGGTGAACCTGCTCACCGAGGGCTCGCTCGTGCAGCTGCGCCGCGTGGCCGAGGAGCTGCAGGACGAGCTCGAGAGCCTGCCGGGCGTGCAGGAGGTCGACCTGATCGGCGGCCTCGAGCGTGAGGTGCAGGTCAACGTCAACCTGACCGCGCTGCAGGGCTACAACCTGACGATAGACGACATCGTGGGCGCCATCCAGGGCGAGAACACGAACGTTCCTGGCGGCTCGCTCGACATCGGGCGCGAGAACTACCTGATCCGCATCGACGGCGAGTTCCGGGATCCGCTCGAGATCCGCGACATCGTCGTGACGGCCCCCGGCGGCGTGCCCGTCTACGTGCGCGACGTGGCCGAGGTCACGTTCGGCTTCAAGGACCGCGAGAGCTACGCCCGGCTGCGCGTCTACCAGGAGGAGGATGGCGAGGGCCGCCTCGTACCGGTGGCGGACTCGGAGAACCTCCAGGTGATCCGCCTCAACGTCAAGAAGCGCGCCGGCGACAACATCATCGACACGGTCGCGCGCGTACAGGCGGCCGTGGACGCGTTCGAGTTCCCGAGCGGCGTGCGCTACGTCTACACCGGCGACCAGTCCGAGGGCGTGCGCTCGCTCGTGACCGACCTCGAGAACAACATCATCGCGGGCATCTTCTTCGTGATCGGCGTGCTGCTGTTCTTCCTCGGCGCGCGCAACGCCACGCTCGTCGGCATCGCGATCCCGCTCTCGATGTTCCTGAGCTTCCTCGTCTTCGCAGCGCTCGGGCAGACGCTCAACTTCATCATCCTGTTCAGCCTCATCATCGCGCTGGGCATGCTGGTGGACAACGCGGTCGTGATCGTCGAGAACATCTACCGCTTCCGCGAGGAGGGCTACGGGCGCTGGGAGGCTGCGCGCCTGGGCACCAAGGAGGTCGGGCTGGCCGTGGCCGCCTCCACGGCCACCACCGTGGCCGCGTTCGCGCCGATGCTGCTCTGGCCGGGCATCATCGGGCGCTTCATGAGCTACCTGCCGCTCACGCTCATCATCACGCTCTCGTCGAGCCTGTTCGTGGCGATCGTGATCAACCCGGTCATCACGGGCCTGTTCGTCCGCCTCGACGGCGACCCGGCGCCGCCGCGCAGCCGCGCCGCGCGCCTCGGCGGCGTGCTGGCCATCCTCGTGACGACGATCGTGATCCTGATCGCGCGCTGGCAGGCGTTCGTGGTGCTGTCCGTGCTTGTGCCCGCGCTCTACCTCTCGTACCGCTACGCGCTCGGGCCGGCGCACCGGCGCTTCGCGGCCCGCACCGTGCCGCGCGTGACGGCGCGCTACCGCGCCTTCCTGACGTGGATGCTCCGGCGCGACTACTCGGCGCCGCGCGCGCTCCTGCGCAACACGTTCGCGCTGGGCAGCTTCACGCTCGGCTTCGTGCTGCTCGTGCTCGGCGGCGCCGTGGCAGCGCTCGCCGGGCTGCGGGCCGCGCTCATCCTGCTCGCGCCGGGCGGCCTGCTGCTCGTCGTCGGGCTGCTCGGCATCGTCGTGCACGCGCTCGAGTCGGCATTCCTAGGGCGCAAGACGACCGTGTTCATCGGCGCCGTGTTCGGCGCGTTCACGGCCGCGCTCGTGGCCGTCCTATGGATCGGCGGGCGCGTGACGTCGCCGCTCGTCGTGTTCGAGCTGCTTTTCCTGCCGGTGCTGCTCGTCGTCGTGGGCGGGCTCGGCATGCTGCTGGCCGGCGAGCGAACGCACCTGCTCCTGACCGACAACCGCGCGCGGCTGCTCACGGGCACCTTCGGCCTGCTCGTCGGCATCGTCGTCATGTTTCAGATCGCCCCGACGGGCGTCGAGTTCTTCCCCACGACCGACCCCCAGCAGGTCAACATCACCGCCGAGGCGCCGCTCGGGACCAACCTCGAGGCCTCGGACGAGATCGCGGACGCCATCTACGGCCGCATCGCGGCGCTGATCGCCAACAACCCCGCCGTGGCCGCCAACGTCCGCAACGTCGGCACGAGCGTCGGCGTGGGCGGGGACGTGCTCTTCGGCGGCGGCGCGGCGCGGCCTGAGCGCAGCCAGATCTCGCTCAACATGGTCGACTACGCCGACCGCGCCGAGTCCTCGGCCGAGACGCTGCGGCGCATCCGCGCTGAGATCGAGGGCGCCGTGCCCGGCGTGGACCTGCAGGTGGAGCAGAACCAGAACGGCCCCCCGACGGGCGCGGCCGTCAACATCGAGATCTCCGGGCGCGAGTTCGCGCAGCTCGTCGCCATCGCGGCCGACATCCGCGAGCGCCTCGAGCGGGCCGACATCGCCGGCCTCGTCGACGTGACGGACAACCTCAACACCGGCCGCCCGGAGTACCGCATCGAGATCGACCGCGAGCGCGCCGCCACTTTCGGCCTCTCGACGCAGCAGATCGCGCTCGCCGTGCGCGGCGCCGTCGCGGGCGTCGAGGCCAGCCGCTACCGGGATGGCCGCGACGAGTACGACATCACGGTGCGCCTGCGCGAGGACGACCGCGCCAGCCTGCGTCAGCTCGAGAGCCTGACGATCCTGCACGAGGGCCGCCAGATCCCGCTCGTGGCCGTGGCCGAGATCGTGCCCGGCAGCGGCCTCGGCTCGGTCACGCGCCTCGGGCAGCAGCGCGTCGTGACCGTCAGCGGCGAGGCCGCGCCGGGCTTCAACGGCAACGCTGTCCTCGCCGAGGTGCAGCGAGAGCTCGAGCCGCTCGTGGCCGAGCTCCCCGAGGGCTACACGCTGCGCTACACGGGCGAGAGCGAGGAGCAGCGCGAGAGCTTCGGCTTCCTCTTCACGGCGCTCCTGATTGGCATCGCCGGCATCTCGATCATCCTCATCGCGCAGTTCAACTCGGTCAAGAACCCGTTCATCATCATGGTGGCCGTCGGCCTGAGCCTGATCGGGGTGCTGCTCGGGCTGATCCTGACGCGCACGCCGTTCGGCCTGATGACGTTCATCGGCGTGATCTCGCTCGCGGGCATCGTCGTCAACAACGCCATCGTGCTCGTGGACTACATCGAGCAGCTGCGCGCGCGCGGGCTCGAGAAGATGGAGGCCATCGTCGAGGGCGGCGCGACGCGTCTGCGCCCGGTCGTCCTGACGGCGCTCACGACGGTCATCGGGCTCATCCCGCTCACGTTCGGCATCAACGTGGACTTCGTGGGCCTGCTGACCGACCTCGACCCGAGCTTCGCCTTCGGCTCGGAGAACACGCAGTTCTGGGGGCCGATGGGCACGGCCATCATCTCGGGCCTCACGTTCGCGACGTTCCTGACGCTCGTCATCGTGCCGGTGATGTACTCCGCGTTCGACTCGCTCGCGCAGCGCCTCGGCGGGCTCTTCCGCCCGCACGAGCCTATCCTGGAGACGGCGCCGGCCGCGCCCGGCGCCACGCTCGGGGAGGCCGCCCGCGCCGCGGGCAACGGCGCCGCGCAGGGCGCCCCGCATCCGCCCGATCCCTCCTACGACCCCGAGCCCCCCGCCGGCGACGGCTTCCCGCTGGCCCGTCCGCGCCAGTAGCCCGCCCGTGCCGGTAACTCGCCTACGCCCTCAGCCTGCCATGCGCCTCGCGCTCGCCGCGCTCGCCGTTCTGGGCACGCCCCTGCTCCCGGCCGCCGCGCAGACCGTCGACGCGACCGACCGGCCGGTCGCCGCACCGCCCGGCGCCGCTGCCTCGCGGCACGGCGAGACGGGCCTCTTCCTCGGCCTGCGCGTCGATCCCGCCGCGCCGCCGCCAGGCAGCGCCGTCGGACGCGCACATGCGTTCGTGGGCGAGAGTTACGTGCTCGCCGTCTACGGCAGTCCGTTCCGGCGCGGACGGCAGATCTTCGGCGGCCTGCTCGCCTACGGGCAGGTCTGGACGCCCGGCGCGCACTACGCCACCGAGGTCGCGCTCTCCGGGCCGGTGCTCGTAGGCGAGGAGCGCCTCGAGCCGGGGATCTACAGCCTCTTCGTCACGCCCGCCGAGGGAGCCTGGACGGTGCACGTCAACCGCGCGCTGGGCACACACCAGACCGACGGCTATGACCCGTCGCAGAACGTGCTCTCGCTCCGCGTGCCGACGGACGCGCTCGCCGAGCCGGTCGAGCAGCTCACGATAGACTTTGCCGCGCGCGACGCGGCGCGCGTCGAGCTGCGCATCGCGTGGGACCGCGCGCGCGCGCGCGTACCGCTGCGCGCCGTCCCGGCGGAGTAGCCGTCCCGTCCCGGCCGGGTTCCGGGCAGCGGCTCGCTGCGGGCGCCGCGGGCCCGTCAGAGCGAGAGCAGGTTTACGGTTTCGCCGCGGGCGGGCGCGGCGACGCGGCGCACGCCGTCGGCGCGGAGGGCGGCGGCGAGCGCCTCCTGGCGGTCCGGCTCTCCGTGGACGAGCAAGACCGCGCGCAGGCGGTCGCGGTCCATCGCGCCGACGAACGCGCGCAGGTGCGGCTGGTCGGCGTGGGCCGAGAACGCGTTGAGCACCTCGACGTGCGCGCGCAGGCGATGCGGCTGCCCGAAGATGCGCACCTCCTCGCGCCGCTCCACGAGGCGCCGCCCGAGCGTGTCCTCGGCCATGAAGCCGACGATGAGCACCGTGTGCCGCGGGTCCTCGACGGCGTGTCGCAGGTGGTGCAGGATGCGCCCGGCCTCGGCCATGCCCGAGGCGGAGAGCACCACGAACGGCATGGCCAGTTCGTTGAGCTGCTTCGAACGCGCAGCCTCGCGCACGTACTCGAGCCGTCCGAAGCCGAACGGGTCGGGGTCGGTGCGGAGCAGCTCGAGCAGGTCACGGTCGTAGCACTCGGGGTGGGCGCGGAAGACCTCGGTCGCGTTGACGGCCAGCGGGCTGTCGACGAAGACCGGCAGGGGGGGCAGGCGGTTCTCGTTCCAGAGCCCGTTGAGCGCGTATATAAGCTCCTGCGTACGCCCGACGGCGAACGCAGGAACGACGACCCGGCCGCCACGCGCGGCCGTGCGCGCGATTACGTCTGCCAGGCGGTCTGCAGACGTGCCCGCGTCCTCGTGCACGTGTCCGCCGTAGGTGGATTCGCAGAGGAGCCAGTCGCAGGGTGGGAGCGGCTCGGGGTCGCGGAGGATGGGGCGCCCGGGGTTGCCGAGATCTCCGGTGAAGCCGAGCCGGCGCGTGCGCCCCCCGGCCTCGGCCGTTACAGTGATCGTGGCCGAGCCCAGGATGTGCCCCGCGTCGCGGAAGACGAGCTCGACGCCCGGAAACGGCGTGAGCGGGAAACCGTAGTCTGCGCTCACGAAGCGCCGCATCGCGCCCTCGGCGTCCTCCACGGTGTAGAGCGGTTCGATGGCCGCCTCGCCACGCCGCCGCACCTTGCGGTTGAAAAACTCGGCGTCGGACTCCTGAATGAACGCGCTGTCACGCAGCATGAGCGCGCATAGGTCGCGCGTGGCATGCGTGCAGTAGACCGGCCCGCGGAAGCCGTCGGCCCAGAGGCGCGGCAGCAGGCCCGCATGGTCGATGTGCGCGTGCGAGAGAAAGACGGCTTCGACCTCGGCCGGAGACACGGGCCAGCCGAGGTTGCGCGCGCGCGCCTCGGCACGGCGGCCCTGGTAGAGGCCGCAGTCCAGAAACACCGTCTGCCCGCCTGGCAGGCGTAGGACGTGGAGAGAGCCGGTAACGGTACGCGCGGCCCCCCAGAACGTGAGTTGCATGGCGCTTCGGCGCGCGGAGACCGGAGCCGCGCGGCAGTGCAACGTAGCGCGCGGCAATGCAACGTAGCGCGCGGCAGTGCGACGTGGCGCGCCGCGACGAGAGCCTAAAAAAGCCGCCCCCGCGTGGCGGCGCGGAGGCGGTCAGGCCTGTGGTGGGAGGCCTGTGGTGGAAAGCGTAGGCCGTACCGCCGCAAACAGGCCGCGGCACGGCTGCACTCAGCGGCCGACGAGGACACCCGAGCGCAGGTCGGCCGCGAAACGGTGGCGGCCAAGCGCGATGAGGGCCACGCGCGCGCCGCCCTCGTCGCCGAACGTGATCGTGAACGGCCGGTCGATCTCCTGCGTGCGCGTCTGGCCGGCCCGCGTCGTCATAGTCATCGTGGCGCGGTAGTGCCCGGTGATGGTGCCCGAGACGGCGCGCTCCCACGACGGCTCCAGGCTGCGCGGCGCCCGCACGTCTTGAAGCTGCATCGCGACGCGGGCCGCGAGCGTCCGCGTCACGCCGGGCGCTGCGACCGTGTCGGTGGCCGCCCGCACGTAGGTGCCGTTGATGGTGGCGAGGCGCTGCTCGAAGTCCGTCACGGCGAAGTCGGCGCCGAGCTCGAGCAGCGTGTGCGAGAAGCCAGGCACGCGGCGCACGCCCGTGGCGTCGGAGATGGTGTAGTTGAGGCGCGTGGCCCCGCGCGGCTCGGGCTGCGGCTGGCCGTCGGCCCCGAGGAACTGATGCGTCGTCGTACGGCCGAAGGCGGCGTAGACGCGACCGTCGGGGTTGCCGCGCTCGCAGGAGAACGTGCTCGTCCAGCGGCCGTCCTCGGCGTCGTAGGTGCGCGTCCCGGTACAGCCGGCGCGGCCAGGCGGGTTGAGGCTGGCGGGTGCCCCGGCGAGGCGGAGCGCGTCCGAGGCATCCTCGAGAAGGCCTCCGCTCTCTGTGGCCACAGCCTGCGCGATCGAGAGGGCGGCGGCCTCCGCGTCGGCCCGCGCGTCGGCAGAGGGTTCGGGCGAAGCGGTATCGCAGCCCGAGAAGGCGAGCGCGAGCGCGAGCGCACTAGCGGCAAGCGCCCGGATGCGAGCAGCGGCGTGACGCATGAGCGTGGGAAGGCAAGCGAGCGGGAGACAAGGAAGCGTCGGGCGCGCTCCCGTGTATGTCGGTTTCATGGCGAAACGACCGCGAGTTCCAGGCTTCTGCAACAGCAGGAAGTGCCTGTGAGAGCGGGCGCTGGGCGCACCAGCGCACAAGATCGACCCCGGCGCTCCGAAGGCGCAAATGGTTCGGCACGGCGGCACGCCAGCGCAGCGAAACGCCAGTGCGTACGGACCGCGCGCAGAACGCGCACGTGGCACCCGGGTCCCTACTTCTGCTTGAACGAGAGCGTCAGTGGCACGCCCTCGAAGCCGAACGCGCCCCGGATTTTGTTCTCGAGGTAGCGCGCGTACGGGTCCTTGATGCCTTCCGGGTGGTTACAAAAGAACGCGAACACGGGCGGCTCGTCGCGTACCTGCGTCGCGAACTTGATCTTGACGTAGTTGCCGCGGTAGACCGGCGGATGGTTGGCCTCGACGGCCGCGAGCACGACGTCGTTGAGTCTGGCCGTCGGGACGCGCGTGCGCCGGTTGTCGTAGACGCGCAGCGCGACGTCGAGCACCTTGCCGGCGCGCTGCCCGGTGAGGGCGCTGATGAACACGACCGGCACGTACGTCATCAGGCCGAGACGCTCCTTGATGGCCCGCTCGAAGTCGCGCGCGGTGTTGGTCTCTTTCTCGACCAGGTCCCACTTGTTGACGGCGATGACGAGCCCCTTCTTGAGGCGCTCAGCGTCTCGGAGCACGCGGGCGTCCTGCGCCTCGAGGCCCCGGCCGGCGTCGAGCAGGAGCACGGCCACGTCGCACGTCTGGATGGCACGCTCGGTGCGCAGGATCGAGTAGAACTCGACGTTCTCCTGCACGCGGGCCCGCTTGCGGAGGCCGGCGGTGTCCACGAGCACGAGCTCGCGGTCGCCGTGCGTCGTGCGCGCGTCGACGGCGTCGCGCGTCGTGCCGGCGACATCGGTCACGATGGAGCGCGTGTGGCCGAGCAGGCGGTTGGTGAGCGAAGACTTGCCTACGTTGGGCCGCCCGATGAAGGCGATACGCGGGAGGCCGGTCTCATCGGCCGATTCGGTCTCGGGCGGCAGCGCCGCCACGACGGTATCCAGAAAGTCGCCGGTGCCAGAGCCGTTGATAGCGCTCAGCGGGAACACGTGCTCGAAGCCGAGGCCATAGAACCGGGCCGCCTCGAGGCGGCGGACGTCGTTGTCGGCCTTGTTGACGGCCACGATGACCGGCTGGCGGGCCTGCCGGAGCAGGCGCGCCACGTCGTCGTCCAGATCGGTCGGGCCGGTGAGCGCGTCCACGACGTAGACGATCACGTCGGCCTCGTCGAGCGTGAGCAGGACCTGCTCGCGGATGGCGGCCTCGAAGACCTCCTCGGACTGCGGGACGAGCCCGCCGGTATCGACCAGGTCGAACGTGCGCCCGTTCCACTCGACCTGCCCGAACAGACGGTCGCGCGTGACGCCCGGCGCGTCGTGCACGATCGCGCGGCGCTCCTCGGTGAGCCGGTTGAACAGCGTGCTCTTCCCAACATTGGGCCGGCCGACGATGGCGACGAGTGCCATGGGTGCCTCGGGGATCAGGTGGTCTCTGGGCGTGACGATGCGGCCAAGTTAGGCGGGCGGCCCCGGCCGGGCCTCCCTGTCCCCTTCGCACGGTCCCGCTTGCGACCCCGTTGGCGGTTCCGCTTGCGACTCCGTTGGCGGTTCCGCTTGCGACTCCGTTTGCAGTTCCGCTTGCGGGGCACGCGCAAAATGCCTTTCCTTACCTCAGTCCGTCCGTGGCACCGGTCCTTCCGTCCACCTGCCCAGCCGAGCCCCCATGTCCCGCCGCCACCGGCTCGCGTTCCTGCTCGCGTTCCTGCTCGCCGCCGCTGCCGGGGCGCAGGACGTCCGGCTCGCGGTGACCGTGCAGGCTGCCGACGGCACGGCGCTCGCGGACGCCTACGTGCGCCTCTACGAGCACCGCGCGGGCGACGACGCCGAGCCGCTCGCGACGGTCGTGACCGATGCCGCCGGCACGGCCGTGCTGCCGCCCTTCCCGGCAGGGCGCTACACGCTGCTCGTGACGCACGTTGCGCACGACCCGCACGAGGCCACCGTGAACGCGCGCGAAGGCGCACGCCCGACGCGCGTCCGCCTTCGCGCGCGACGGCTTGCGCTCGGCGAGGTGAGCATCGCCGCGCGGCGCACGCTCGACCAGCGCCTGCGCGAGCGCGTTGGCTTCGAGGAGCGCCGCCGCCGCGGCCCGGGCACGTTCTTTACCGCCGACGACCTCGCACGCCGCAACGTGCGTACGCTGCCCGACGCGCTGCGCATGGTGCCGGGACTCTACGTCTCGTTCGTGCGCGGCACCGAGCAGGTGTTCTCCAACCGGCGCTTCGGCTGCCCGGTGGCGCTTTTCCTCGACGGCACGTTCGTCTCGGGCGGCAGCAGCTTCCTCGCGGCGATCCCCGTCGAGACGGTTACGGCCGTCGAGGCGTACAGCGGCAACCCGGAGGTGCCCATCAACTTCCGTCCGCTCGAGCCCACGTGCGGCGCCGTGCTCGTCTGGACGCGCATCACGGAGACGCGCTAGCTAGCTCGCGCCCGGCCGCGTCCGATTTCGCTTGCGGCCCGCCGGGCGGGCGCCGTTCCTTGTCGGAGCGTCGCCTGTTCAGAGCGCCCTGCCCGTCCTTCCGTGGCCCGGTCCTCGCTCCTCGTCGTGCTTCTAGTTGGCCTGGGGGCCGCGCGGGCCCCCGAGGCGGCGGCGCAGCGCGCGCCCGCGCGCGCCATGGCCGATAGCGTGGCCTTCCTCGTCGTCGCCGGGGCGGAGGGGCGGCCCGTCCACGGCGCCCACCTGCTGCTCAGCGACGCCGGCGGGCGCTCGGCGCTGCTGGTCTCCGGCCGCGACGGCCTAGGGATCCTGACCGACGTGCCCGCGGGGCGGGCGCGCATACTCGTCTCGCACGTCGGCTTCCGGGCGCTCGACACGACGCTCGTGCTGACGGGGCGCCGCCGCGCGCCGCCGCTCCGGCTGGAGCTGCGCCCGCGCCCCCTTTCGCTTCCGGACGTGGCGGTCGTCGCCCGGCGAACGCCCAACGACCGCCGGCGCCAGGGCGCGGGCTTCGAAGCGCGCCGCGCCACCGGCGCGGGCGTCTTCCTGACCGCCGAGGAGATCCGCCGCCGCGGCATCCGGCGGTTCCCGGACGTGTTCCGGCTCATCCCGGGCATGCAGGTGACCTCTTCCCGGCTCGTCGAGTCGCTCGAGTCTACCCGGCAGCCCGGCTGCCCGGTGGCCGTCTTCCTGGACGGCGTCCGGGTTCACAACGGGCACACGTTCATCGGGAGCATCCCGATCGAGTCTGTGCTCGCCCTCGAGGCCTACCGCGGCATCTCGGAGATCCCGGCCCAGTACCGCCCGCTCGATCGCACCTGCGGCGCCGTGCTCGTCTGGACACGCATCACCGTGCACGACTGAGTACCGTGCGCGCACGACTGAGTACCGTGCGTGCACGACTGAGTACCGTGTGAGTACCGTGCGTGCACGACCGGGGCTGGCCCGCCCGCGGCAGGAGCCAGTGTCTCTCCGCGGACGTCTGCATGCGACCGCTCGCCCTGGCTACGTTCCGGATCCATGCTTTTCCGCGTCAATCTCGCCCTTCGCGCCCTCGGCGCGCTTGCGCTCGGCGCCGCCCTCCTCGCCGGGTGCGCGACCGAGCCACCGCTGCCCCCTCGCGCGCCTGTTGCCATAGACCCGGCCGTGGCCGATACGGCGGTCTTCGCCGGCGGGTGCTTCTGGTGCATGGAAGGCCCGTTCGAGGCGCTCGACGGCGTGGGCGAGGTCCTCTCGGGTTACACGGGCGGGACGGAGGCGCATCCGGCCTACCTGGACGTAGCCGGCGGGCGCACCGGCCACGCCGAGGCCGTCCGCGTCGTCTTCGACCGCTCGCGCGTGTCTTACGAGACGCTCCTGCGCACGTTCTGGCACAACATCGACCCGTTCGACGGCGGGGGACAGTTCTGCGACCGCGGCCAGCCCTACCGCCCGGGCATCTTCTACCGCACCGACGCGCAGCGGCGCCTCGCCGAGGCCATGCGCGACACGCTCGAGGCGCGCTTCGGCCGGCCGGTCGCGGCCGAGATTACGCCTGCCGGGGCCTTCTACCCGGCCGAGGATTACCACCAGGACTTCTATCGCCGCGAGCCGGCGCGCTACCGCCAGTACCGCCAGGGCTGCGGCCGCGACGCGCGCCTGGATGCCCTCTGGGGAGAGCGCGCCCGCGTCCCCTCCGATGTGCTCTAGCCTCCCCCGACCATGGACCGACGCACCCGTCTCCTGTGGCCTTTCGCCGCGCTCGGCGC
Source organism: Rubricoccaceae bacterium (assembly GCA_046292345.1). GTDB lineage: Bacteria > Bacteroidota > Rhodothermia > Rhodothermales > Rubricoccaceae > JBKBRC01. The sequence goes on along the minus strand of JBKBRC010000008.1, from coordinate 33,072 downwards.
GCTCGCGCTCGTCGCGGCCGTGTTCACGTGGGCGCTCGCACCGGCTGGCGCCCGTACGTCCGCGCCCACCGATGCCGAGCAGCAAGCCGCGGCCGCCGCGCTCCGCCCCGCGCCCCTCTCTGCCAACGACAACCGCCCGTTCTGGGAAACGACGCCGCTGCCCTCACGGGAGACTCTCCGCGAGACGCTCTCGCCGATGCAGTTCCACGTCTTGTTCGAGGACGGCACCGAGCCGCCGTTTCGCAACGCCTACCACGACCACAAAGAAGACGGGCTCTACGTGGACCTCGTGACGGGCGAGCCCCTCTTCTCCTCGCGCGACAAGTACGACTCCGGCACCGGCTGGCCCAGCTTCACCCGTCCGATCGACCCGGCGCACGTGACCACCCGGCCCGACCCGAAGTACGCCGGGCTCGCCACCGAGGTGCGCGCCGCCCGCTCGGACGCGCACCTGGGGCACGTCTTCGACGATGGCCCTGCGCCCACCGGTCTGCGCTACTGCATCAACTCGGCCGCGCTGCGCTTCGTGCCGGCGGCGCGCCTGGCCGAGGAAGGCTACGGCGCCTACGCGGCCCTGTTCGAGTAGGGGCCCTGTCCGCGTCGGCGGCCCGGCGCGGGGCCCCCGGGTCCGTCCTCCTCAGGGCGAGAACTCCTTGTTCAGGCGGACCCAGTTGGGAATCGCCTGGCCGCCGCGGCGTCCGCGCACGGCCCACGCGCCGGTGTAGTCGGTCAGTGCCGCCTCGCGCAGTGCGAGGCCGTCGAGCGTGGCGTTGCCGGTGCTCTCGACGAGTTCGACGGCCTGTGCGTCGCCCTGCGCGTCCACGTAGACCTGGACGACGGCGCGGCCGCCTACGCCGCGCTGGCGGAGGCTGTCCGGGTAGACGCGCGCCGGCTGGCCTTCCGGGTTCACGATGGACTGCCGGTAGACCGCGCGGAAGTCGCGCTTCGCGTCCTCGACCGCGCGCCGGGCGCGAGCTTCGTAGTCCGCCCCTGCCGGGATGCCCTCGCGCAGCGCCGGCAGCGCGACGGCCTGGAAGACCGAGTCGAAGACCTCGGGGTTGGTGCGGTAGAGCGAGAGCAGTTCGCCCTGCGCCCACCGCGACAGCTCAGTCGGCCCGGGCTCGACGCCCATCGCCTCGAGCGTCGAGAGGTCGCGGAACATGCCCGACGTGTCGGCGCCGGAGCGGAACCAGCGTGGGCCGTCGGCCTCCCAGCCTTCGGGCGGGCCGGTCTCGGGGGCGGTGGCGCAGGCGGCGAGCGCAAGCGAGAGCGCGGCGGCAAGGAGCAGACGGGGCACGGGCGGCAGGGCTGGCAGGGACGGACGCAGGCCAAGGTAAACCTCCTGCGGCCCTGCTTCACTGCCCGTGCGGCCGGGACGTGGGGCCCTCAGACCTGCTGCTCGTCGAGGCGCACGACGAAGCGGCGGCGGTCCATCGCCACGACGCGCACGCGGCTGCCGGCGGCCACGAACGCCCCCTCGGTCTCGACCTCGACGCGCACGTCGCCGAACTCGGCCACGCCCGAGGGGCGCAGCGGCGTCAGCGCCGTGCCGGTCTGCCCGATCAGGTGCGCCCGTGAGGCCTGCTCCCGCGCGTCGGCGTCGGCATCGCGGCGGAGGCTGTCGGTGAGCACGAAGCGCTGCCAGGCGCCGGACTCGCGGAACAGGAACGCGAGCGCCGCCGCACCGGCCGCCGTCCCGACGGTTGCCACGAGCCCGCCGTAGGCGCCGAACTCGACGAACGCATACACGACGCCGATGCCGGCGCCGAGCACGCCGAGCACGCCCACCACCTGGAAGCCGGGCACGAGCGTGATCTCGATCGCCACGAGGGCGAGCCCGACGAGGATGAGCGCGATCGGCAGCAGCAGCTCCACTGGCAGGGCTCAGGCTTGAGCGGGGGGGGGCAGGGGGGGCGCCTCGCCGACCGGACGCACGACGACGCGGTTGCCTCGCGCCGAGACGACCTCGACGGGCGTGCCGGGCAGGACGAACCCGCCCTCGGCGACCACGTCCACGCGGCGGCCGTCCAGCAGGGCCGTGCCGGCCGGGCGCAGCGCCGTCGCGGCCGTGCCGCGCAGGCCGGGCACGAGCGCGCGGTCGGTCTCGGAGGCGGTGTAGCCCTGCGCCGCCGAGAGATCCGGCGCGAGCACGAGCCGCCCGAAGGCGGACGAGCGCGGCAGGTAGCGGCCGAGCGAGACGGCGAGCAGCACGACGAGCACGAGCGCCGCCGCGAGCGTAGCCGTCGCACGTGCGATCTCCGCCTGCGACGGGTAGACGAAGCCTACGTTCGGGATGAGCGAGAACAGCAGCGCTCCGAGCACGGCCACGACGCCGGCGATGCCAAAGAGCCCGAAGCCCGGCAACACGAACACCTCGACGAGCAGCAGGATCACGCCGAGCGCGAACAGCGCGATCTCCCAGCTCTCGACGAGCCCCATCAGGTAATGCGGCGCGAAGAAGAGCGTCGCGGCCACGAGCGCCGTCGCGCCGGCGAAGCCGATGCCGGGCGTCTGCAGCTCGAAGTAGACGCCGCCGAGCATGAGCAGCAGCAGGATCGACGCGACGGCGGGCGAGCTGAGCACGCGCAGCAGGCGCTCGGTGCGCGAGGCGCTGTGCTCGACGGCCGTGCGCCCCTCGAGCCCGGCCGCCGCCACGGCCTCGGCCGTGCTGGCCACGACGGCGTCGGCGACGCCGAGGCGGCGGGCCTCGTCGTAGGAGAGCGTGAGCAGTTGTCCCTCCTCGGTCACGCCCGGGATGGCGATGCGCTCGTCTACCATCGCCTCGGCGATGCGCGGGTCGCGGCCGTTGGCCTCGGCCGTGGCCCGCATGAGCGCGCGCATGGCGCTCTGGTACTTGTCCGGCGCCGCCTCCCCCGAGCCGCCCTCGACGACGGTAGCGGCGCCGATGACGCTGCCGGGCACCATCACGATGCGGTCGGCCGCGTAGGCGATGAGCGCCCCGGCCGAGATGGCGTTGCGGTCCACGACGGCCAGCGTGGGCACGCCTGCGCCAAGAATGCGCTTGCGGATGCGGTCGGCGGCGTCGACGAGCCCGCCGAAGGTGTCGATGCGGAAGACGACGAGCGCCGCGCCGGCCGACTCGGCATCGGAGAGCGCGCGGTCCAGGTAGCGCGCAAGCCCGGAGTCGATGAGCCCGTCCACCGTCACGAAGTAGACCGGCCCGTCGCCGAGCGGCTCCTCGAAGGCGAGAGCCGTCGCCGGAGCGGCCTGCGCCGGAGCGGCCGGCGAGCCGGCGACTGTCAGGAGGAGTATGGAGGCGAGCAGGACGAAACGGGACATCACCATGGCAGTACAGGCGGCGGCCCGCGCAGGGCCTCGGGAAAGAGTTACGCCGGCCTGAAAGACGGGGTTGCGTCCACGCCCGGCGCCGAGCGAAGGCCCTCACCCGCCGCCGTCAGCGCTCGATGAGCACCGGCGTCCCGACCTCGACGAACTCCCACAGCTCGTCCATGTGCACGTTGCGAAGCGCGACGCAGCCGCGCGTCCAGGCGCGCTGCCGCCCGGAGCCGTCGCCGTGGATCTCGATCAGGCCGCCGAGCGGTGTGTTCATGGGCGGCTCGCGGAACTCCGCCTCCGCACGCGCGATCGCCTGGTACTGCGCCTCGGTGATGAGCCCCTCGCGCAGGCCCCGCAGCGCGTGCGCATGGTTGGGGTAGTTGAGCACGAACGCGCGGTAGTACTGCGAGCGCCCGTGCCGGCGCGTGATGAAGAACACACCCTCGGGGATGCGGTGATGCTCCGGCTCATCGATGCGCGCGCGGCGCACCTTGTCCCCGTCCGAGGCGGACACGTCGGCAGGGTAGGCGCGGTAGAGTTCGGCGCCGCGGTAGACGTAGACCATGCGCTCGGACTTGCTCACGCGGATCCAGACGTTCGAGAGCGCTGCCTCGGGGAGGTAGCCCTGCACGTCGCCGTGCTGCACGCGCGCCCAGCCGCCACCGCCGTAGCCGAGCACGCGCACGGCGTCGCGGAAGGCGGGGCGGGCCACGACGCGCGCCGACGCCTCGGGCGCCTCGCGTACGAGCGCGCCCTGCGCCACGACGTAGTAGGCCGGCGCGCGCGCCGGGTCGTCTGCGGCGGCGCGGCGGCGCGCGGCGGCGCGCTGCGTGGAGTCAGCGCGCAGACCCGCCCCAGCCTCGGCACGCACGCCGGGCAACGCGGCCGCGAGGGCCTCCGTCGTGGCCTGCGCCGCCGCCGGCGACGCGGCGAGCAGCGCGCACGCGGCGAGGGCGATCAGAGGCAACCGGTGGGGCGGACAGCGCATGAGACCGGAGGGCAGAGGAGACGCAGGGTCCCGCGTGCAACGGTTGTGCCGCAGCTCGGCCGCGGCGGGCGCGCGGCGGCGGGCGCGCGGCGGCGGGCGGTACCGGCACGATATGCCCTCGCGGCCAGCGCGACCGGAATCTACGTCGGCCAGAACTCGTCCCGGTGCCGCGCGGCCTTCGCGGAGGCCATTTCGCCCTCGGCGACGCCGTTGCGGCGCAGGCACGTGCGATAGGCCTCGAGCACGCCCGCCAGCACCGGCGCCTCCGTCACGATGTCTGCGGCGGCGTGCGCGGCGGGCGCGCCGTTGCGAGGCGCGAACCCGAGGCCAGCAGCGGCAATCGCTTCCGCATCGCCATCGGTGTCGCCGATGAAGGCCGCCTCGTCCCAACCGAGGCCCTCCTCGCCGAGCACCCACGCGAGCGCCTGCACCTTCGTCAGCGCCGCCGGCACAACGTCGATGGAGTAGGGCGTGTGGTAGACCCGAAGGTCCGGGAAACGCGGCTCGACGAACGCGCGCACGGCAGGCACGTGCTGCGCCACGTCGGCCTCGCGCGGCCCGACGATGCCGGCCTGCGCGCGCTTGCCATAGTCTAGCGAGACGCGGGCGTCGGCGGGCAGGACGTGCTCGAGGTAGAACGCGCGTACGGCGTCGAGCTCGCGCTCGGCAGTGGGTGTGAGCGCCGGGTTCCAGCGGATGCGCGCCGCGGGCAGATCGAAGCGCCCGCCGCCGCTCTCGAACAGCGCCGGCGCGCGCAGCCCGAGCGCCTGCGCCGTCGCCTCTACGTAGGCGTAACTGCGCCCTGAGCAGAGGCCGAGTCGCGGCCAGCGCGGGTCGTGCTCGGCCCGGCTCCCCCACGCGCGCAGCGTGGCGAAGCCTTCCCAGTCGAACGGGCGGTACGGCTCCGAGAGGCAGCCGTCGATGTCGGCGAAGAAGAGGCGAATCACGGCAGAGCGCGGAATCGGGGAACGGGTGCGGAGTCGGGGAACGGGTGCGGAGTCGGAGGACGGACGCCGGCCAGCGGGGTTCGGTCCTGGCCGGCGGAGCGGCGCTACCACCAGGCGTAGCGCACGCGCAGCGGCACGCCGACCGGCAGGACCTCAGGGCGCGTCTCGCCCGTGAACACGGCCCGACCGTCGGCGAGGGATACGACGTAGTCGCGGCCGTCCTGCCGGAGGATCAGCTCGAGCGGCAGGCCGGCGAGCGTGTCCTCGTCGCCCACGACGCGCCACGCGAGCGTGCGGTCGCGGCGGCTCCAGCGCACGCGCAGCGTCGGTTGCCCTGTGCCGTGCACCCAGAAGGCGAACAGCGGCGCCAGCGGTCGCCCCGCCGCCGCCTCCATCTCGGCCTGGAAGGCGTCCGTCGAGAGCGGGCGCGCAGCGTAGCGCGTGGCGAGGCCGCGCACGGCCTCGAGGAACGCAGCGTCGCCCAGCGAGAGGCGGAGCAGGTGCCACACGGCGCCGCCTTTCTGGTACACCGTGGCCGAGAGCACCTCGTCAGGGCGTGCGTAGCGGCGCGGCACGAGGCGCCGGCGCGCGTCGGCGGGGGCGAGGGCGGCCATGCGCGCGAGCGCCTGCCGCTCGGCCTCGGGCCCATCGAGCCGTCCGAGCACGACCGCTGTGAGGTAGGTCGCAGGCGCCTCGGCGAGCCAGAGGTCGGCCCAGTCGGCCGGCACGACGGTGTTACCGAACCACTGGTGCACGGCCTCGTGAATGTTGACCTCCTCGGCGAGCACGCGCCCGGCGCGGCGGTCGCGGTAGAGCGCGGCCTGCAGGAACGGCGCGGCGGCGTTCTCCATCCCCGCGTAGCGGTGCGGCACCTGCACGGTCGTATAACTCGCGTAAGGATACGGGCCGAGCAGGGCGGCGAGCGTGTCGAGCACGGCGGCCGTGCGCGCGAGGCGGGGCGCCGCGTCGGCGTCTGGGGGCAGGAGCGCGTGCCGGACAGGCACGCCGGCCCGGGTGGGAGCGTCTTCCACGAACACGAAGTCGGCGAGGGCGAAGGCGAACGTGTATACAGGTGCGGGGCGCTCCAGCACGAAGCGCGCGTGCCGCACGCCGCCCGCCACCGAGTCCCGGACGGGCACGCCCGAGGCAACGGCGCGCACCGAGGACGGGACGGCGAGCGAAAGGTCGAGCGTGGCCGCGTCGTCCGGACGGTGCACCGCCGGCAGCCAGTGTGCCGCGCGAAGGGGCCACGCGTCGGTCCAGGTGACGGCATGCCCGAGGTAGTGCTCGCGGTAGAGGCCCGCGCCGGGCGTGCCCGCGTAGGCGACCGCGACGCGCGAGAGCGTGTCGCCGCAGGCCAGGCCGACGCGCAGGCGGCCGCGCGCGTGCTCGAACGGCGCCGCCCGCGCACCTACGCGCACGGCGCGCACGGTCATCGTCTCGGCCAGCCCGAGCGTGAGCGCCGCGAGCGTGTCGGCGTGGCGCACGGTAAGTACGGCCTCGCCCTCTACGTGCCGCGTCTCGGGCTCGACGGCAAGCGCGACGCGGTAGGCGAGGACGTCCACGCCGGGCTGCGCCGCGTGCGGCACCGCCTCGGGCGTGACCCGGCAGGCCCCGAGCACAAGGCCGAGCAGCAGCAGCACCGCCCCGGCGGTGGCCCGGTTCATCCGTCAGCGGTGGCGCCCTCGGCGGCGGCGCCCTCAGCGGCGGCGCCCTTAGCGGCGGCACCTGCGGGCGCCGCGCCGAGCATCTGCTCGATGACCGTGTCCGAGATGCCCATTGCCGAGAAGCCGCCGTCGTGGTAGAGCGTCTGCATGGTGACCATGCGCGTCAGGTCGCTCAGGAGCGTGACGCAGTAGTCGGCGCAGGAGGCCGCGTCGGCGTTGCCGAGCGGCGCGATGCGGTCGGCAAAGTCGAACATGGCATCGAAGCCCCTGATGCCGCCGCCGGCGGTGGTGCGCGTGGGGCTCTGCGAGACGGCGTTGATGCGGATGCCGCGCTGCCCGAGGCGGTAGCCGAAGGAGCGCACGACGCTCTCGAGCAGCGCCTTCGCGTCGCCCATTTCGGAGTACTCCGAGAACGTGCGCTGCGCGCCGATGTAGCTCATGGTGAGGACGGAGCCGCCATCGGCGAGCGCGTCCTGCCGCAGCGCTGCCGCGACCGTGCGGTGCAGCGAGACGGCCGAAACGTCGAGCGTCTTGAGGTACCAGTCGTAGTTGAGGTGCTCGTACGGCCGCCCCTTGCGCACGTTGAAGCCCATCCCGATGGAGTGCACGACGAAGTCTACCGGCCCGCCGAAGGTCTCTTTGGCGGCCGCGAAGACCGCCTCGAGCTCGTCGTCGTTGGTGGCGTCGGCGTAGACGATGCGGCTGCCGCCGGTAGCCTCGGCGAGCTCGTCGAGCCGCCCGAAGCGGCGCGCGACGGGCGCGTTGGAGAGCATGAAGCGGGCGCCCTCGCGGTGGGCGCGCTCGGCGAGCACCCAGGCGAGCGAGTTGGGATCGAGGGCGCCGAAGATGACGCCGGTCTTGCCGCGGAGGAGTCCGTAGCCGTCGGCCATGGCAGCAGGGCTTGGTGAAACGGCGCCAAGCTACCGCCGGGGGGGGGGGGGGGGCGCGCGGGGGGGCGGGGGGCGGGGC
>JBKBRC010000008.1:0-25194 GCA_046292345.1 Rubricoccaceae bacterium | reverse complement strand
GCTCCCGCGCCCCACGCGCCCGCCCGCGCCCCCCCCCCCCCCCCTGTCTCTACGGACGGCTTTCCGCCGGCGGGCGGCCTGCCCGGGCAGGCTGCGCCTCAGAGCAGGCCGCGCTCGGCGAGGCTGGTGTACGTGCGCCCGGCGATGATGAGGTGGTCGTGGAGCGGGATGCCCAGCACGCGCCCGGCCTCGGCGAGTTGCTTCGTGATGGCCACGTCCTCGCGGCTCGGCTCAGGGTTGCCCGAGGGGTGGTTGTGCAGGCACACGATGGCGGCGGCCTTGTCGGCGATGGCGCGCTCGAAGACCAGGCGCGGCTCGACGATCGTGGCCGCCGTGCCGCCCGTCGTGACCACGTAGTCGGCCGTGACGACGCTGGCCGTGTTGAGGTGCAGCACGACGAACACCTCGCGCGGGAGGTCGCGCAGGCGAGGCCCGTAGGCAGCGGCCACGTCGGCCGGGCTTCGGACCTGCACGCGGCCCTCGGGCGGGGCCGCCTCCACGCGTCGCCCGAGCTCGAACGCGGCGGCGAGCTGGGCGGCCTTGGCTGGCCCGATGCCCTTGGCGCGCCGCGCGACCTGGTAGGCGTCACCCCGGCTCAGCCGCGCGAGCGAGCCGTAGGCCGCTAGCAGCGCCTGCCCGAGCTCGATCGCCGAGACGCTCCGCCCGCCTACCCGCGTGCCGCTGCCGAAGATGAGCGCGATCAGTTCGGCGTCGGAGAGCGCGGCGGGGCCGTGCGCGAGCAGCTTCTCCCGCGGCCGGTCGGCCGCGTCGCGGTTCTTGATGGGCACGTAGGCGTAGCAGACCTCGGGCTCGTCAGCCTCGGAGGGGGCTTCAGGCGGCGCGGCGGTCTTCGTGAGGCTACCGGGCGCCGAGCCGGTCCGGGGGAAGGACGGGACGGAAGTGGGCATTGAACGCGGCGTGAAAGGACCGCTGCCAGACCCACCGCACACTGCTGCGCAACCCCGTTACTCCCGGCTTTCCAAGCAAAGCCTAAAAACCCGGAACACAGTCCGGTTTCATTTCATTCCGAAAAGCGCAAACAGGGCCCTCTCCCCATCACCCCACCCGCAACGCCATGCAACCCGCGGTTACACCCAACATCCCGTTCGAGAACATCTTCTCGTACTCCCCCATGGCCTTTGACATGACGGCGCACGTGCTCACGCTCACGTACGCCGTCATGCTGGCGGCGCTGTTCTACTTCATCCTGACCATCAAGAGCGTCGCGCCGCGGTACCGCATCTCGTCGGTCCTGTCGGTCGTCGTGATGGTGTCGGCGTTTCTGCTGCTCTTCGCGCAGGCGGGCAACTGGACGAGCGCGTTCGTCTACGACGCCGACGCCGGCCGGTACGTCCGTGCGGAGGGCGCGCCGGTATTCACCAACGGCTACCGCTACCTGAACTGGCTCATCGACGTGCCGATGCTGCTGTTCCAGATCCTGTTCGTGATCGAGATCAGCCGCGACCGCTTCGCCTCTACGCGCAACCAGTTCTTCTTCTCGGGCGCGATGATGGTCATCACCGGCTACGTCGGGCAGTTCTACGAGGTCAGCAACCAGACGCTCTGGCTCGGCTGGGGCCTCGTCTCGACGCTGTTCTTCATCCACGTGCTGTGGCTGATGTACAAGATCATCCAGGACGGCAAGGTGGGAATGCCGCCGGCGGCGGCGCGCGTGATGCAGGGCATCTGGTGGCTGTTCCTGATCTCGTGGATGCTCTACCCCGGCGCCTACCTGATGCCGCTGCTGCTCAACAACGAGGCGGGCGTCCTGGGCCGCGCGATCACTTACAGCACGGCCGACATCGTCTCGAAGGTGATCTACGGCGTCCTGCTCACGTACGCGGCGCAGATCCGCTCGGAGGCCGAGGGCTACGTCTTCGACCGCAGCGAGCCGGTGCCCGCCTGAGGCTCGCCGACCGGCGCGGTGCGCAAAAACCAGCCGCCCCGGAGACGGACGCGGGGAGCGAAGCCTGGCGCTTCGCTCCCCGCGTCGTTTCTGGCGCGGCCGGCGGTCAGTACGCCGACTCCGGAATGAGCTCGTTGAGCAGCTGCGCGTTGTCGGCCGTGAGCTGGATCTGCTTCACGAGCGCCTGCATGGCCTCCACCGGATGCCGGCTGTTGAGCGCGCGCAGCAGCAGGTGCCGCTGCCGGAGATGCTCCTCGGGCACGAGGCGCTCCTCGTTGCGCGTGCCGGACTTGCGGATGTTGATGGCCGGATAGATGCGCTTCTCGGAGAGCTCCCGGTCGAGCACGATCTCGGCGTTGCCGGTACCCTTGAACTCCTCGAAGATCACCTCGTCCATGCGGCTGTTCGTCTCCACGAGCGCCGTCGCGATGATCGTCAGCGAACCGCCGTGCTCGATGTTGCGCGCCGCGCCGAAGATCTTGCGCGGCATCAGGAGCGCGCGCGCGTCGAGGCCGCCGGACATCGTGCGGCCGGAGTTGCCGCCGAACAGGTTGAACGTGCGCCCGAGGCGCGTGAGCGAGTCGAGCAGGATTACGACGTCGTGGCCCTGCTCCACGAGGCGGCGGCTGTACTCGAACGAGAGCGTCGCCACGCGGACGTGGTTGTCCTCGCCGTAGTCGTTGGACGAAGCGAAGACCGTCGCGGCGGTGTTGCGCCGGAAGTCCGTCACCTCCTCCGGGCGCTCGTCGATGAGCAGCGCGACGAGCTTGATCTCGGGGTGGTTCTGCGAGAGCCCGGCGGCGATCTGCTTGAGCAGGATCGTCTTGCCGGCACGCGGCGGCGCGACGATGAGCGCGCGCTGCCCCTTGCCGAGCGGCGCGACGAGATCCACGACGCGCATCGAAACGTCCTCGGGGCCGGTCGGGAGCGTCAGCTTCTCGTCAGGGTAGATGACGAGACCCTCGTCGAAGTCCGGCACGTCGTTCCACGCCGCTGGCGGGCCGCCCATAACCTCGTGCACCTCTGTCACCTGCCAGGCGCCCTTGCGCCCACGTCCGATGAGGCCCTTGAGGTGGACGCCGTCGCGCAGACCGTATTTCTGGATCAGCGGCGGCGGCATGAACGGGTCGTTGTCACCCTTCTGGAGCGAAGTCTGGAACGCGCGGATGAAACCGAACTTCTTGTCCCCGATCAGTTCCAGAATGCCCTCGAACGGCTCGCCCGGTGGCGTCTGCGGCTGGCCGCCACCGTGCGGCTGACCGGCGTTCTCGGCGCGCTCTTTCTTGCGCCGGTTGCGCCGGCTCTTGCGGCTGCCGCCTTCGTCGTCGCGCCGCTCCTCGCGCGGCGGAGCAGGGCGCTCCTCGCGCGGCACAGGCTCGGCGGGCATCTCGGCAGCGGCTTCGGCAGCGGCTTCGGCAGCGGCTTCGGCAGCGGCTTCGGCAGCGGCTTCGGCCTCAAGGCCAGGATCGTCGCTGGAGGCGACCGGCGCGTCGGCGCGGCGGGTGCGGCGCCGGCGCGGCTTGTCCTCGGCCGCCGGCGTCTCCGGCACGGAGACGGGCACTTCCGGGGCGGATGCGTCCTCGGCGACCTCCGCCTCGGCGATCTCCGCCTCGGCCTTTTTGCGGCGCGTGCGACGCGGCTTGCTGGCTGCCTCGGCGGCGGGCTCGCTCTCGGACGCAGGCGCACCCTCAGGCTCCGCCTTTTTGCGGCTTCTGCGGCGCGGCTTCTGCGGCGCCTCCACCTCGGCGGCGGCATCGGTTTCTGCCGCAGGCGTCTCGGCCGCAGGCGTCTCGGCCGCAGGCGTCTCGGCCGCAGGCGTCTCGGCCGCAGGCGTCTCGGCCGCAGGCGTCTCGGCCGCAGACGTCTCGGCCTGGTCAGTCTTCTTGCGGCGCGGCGCGCGGCGCTTGGGCATCGGGGTGTCGGGAGCGTCGCTGGCGGCCGACGTGGCCGCGCCCTGGACGACGCCGTCCTTCGTTTCGCCCGCGTCGGGGCGAAGCGCTTCATCTGCCATGAATGCGATGGCTGTTCGGTACGGAATGGGGCGGGCGGACGTGCCCGCAGGAGAGAGTTGGAACCGGCACGTGCCGCGCCGGGAAGCGGCGCCAAGGCCGGGGCCGCGCGCGTAGCGACGGCAAAGGGAAGAGTAATTGCGCGTCTGCACCGCCGGCGCCCGTTGCGCATACGCAGCGACCGGCGGATCTTGGCGCCCGCGTCGCACGCGCCGGGCCGCGCACTCCGGGCTTACGCCGGGGGCTGTCGGGGCGGCCTGCCCCGAGGCAGGTCAATACAACATTCGGGCCGGCTTGGTGACGGTCTGCTGCGCCTCGCCCCGCTGCGACGGCGTCACCTTCAGCGCTCCTGTCCTCTGCGCAGCGGCACGTGCCGCTGAGGAGGCCACCTGCCATTTCTCACGCGGCAAAAGATAGATGGTTTCGGCATATGCAACAACCCCCCCGGCAGCGGCGGCCGCGCCCGAAGTCGCCGCAGCGGCCTTCGCCGACCGCCTGCATGCCGTCGTGACAGGGCCGGAGGGAGCGCCGCCGCTGCTCCTGCTGCACGGCTGGGGCTCGTCGGCGGCGCTCATGCGCGCGGCCGGGGCGCCGTTCGAAGCCACGCACCGCGTCCACAACCTGGACCTGCCCGGGCACGGCCTCACGCCCATCCCGCCGCGCCTCCCCGACGGCCGAGCTTGGGGCGTGCCGGAGTATGCTGCCCTCGTGGCGCACTACGTGCGCGAGCACGGCCTCGCGCCCGTTCCCATCGTCGGGCACTCGAACGGCGGGCGGATCGCGCTGCACCTGGCTTCGGAGCCCTCCACGGCCGCCCTCGTAGCGCGCCTCGTGCTCGTGAGCCCCTCGGGCGTGGCGCCGCGCCGGCCGCTGGCGTACTACGCCAAGACGGCCTGGATCACCGCGCTCAAGGCGCCCTTCCGCCTTCTTCCCGAAGGCCCGCTGCGGCAGCGCGGCCTCGCGTGGCTCCGCACGACGGTCTACTGGCAGCTCGCCGCCTCGGCCGACTACCGGCAGGCCGCCGGCTCCGACGTCCTGCGCGAGACGATGGTGCGCACCGTACGCCACCTCTACACCGAGGCCGACCTGGCGCGCATCGCCGTGCCGACGCTCTTGCTCTGGGGCGACCGCGACGAGGCCGTGACGCGCTACCAGATGGACGTGCTCGCGCGCGCCATCCCCGACGCTGGGCTCGTCGTGCTCGAGGGCGCCGGGCACTACGGCTACCTCGACGCGCCCGCCGCCTACGCCGCCGCCGTCATCCGCTTCCTTTCTCCCGACGCCTCCTGACGCCCGTGCCCTTTCTATTCGTCCTCGCCCTGCTGGCCTCGGCCGTCGCCGCATGGCGCGCGTGGCGGCGCGTACGGCACTTCCTCCACGTCTTTCAACTCGAGGGCTACAAGCGGCATGAGTACACGGCGTGGCTGCGCACGCGCGGGGCCGGGCGCCTCTGGGCGCCCTCGCATACAGGCGGCCTCGTGCTGCTGGGCGTACTCGCCCTTCTGAGCGCGCGCTTGCCGCTCGGCGTGGGCCTGCCAGTGACCCTCGGATGGATGGTTGCGTTCGCCTCGGCGGTGCACGTCGAGCGGGAGCGGGAGAAGAAGCCGCTCGCGTTCACGGCGCGCATGAAGCGCCTCGCGTCGGCTGCGCTCGGGCTGGCGGCGCTGCCGGTCCTGGCCGGCGCGGCGGGTGCCTTCACGCTCGCATCGCCCGGGGCGGGCCTGCTCGCCCTGCTCGGCGGCTGGTTCCTCGCCGACCTTGGCGCGCCGGCGTGGGTCTACTTCGCCGGATGGCTTACCGAGCCCGTCGAGCGGCGCATCCAGGACGGCTTCAAGCGCCGCGCCCGCGCCACGCTCGACGCGCGCCCGGATCTGACGGTCGTCGCTGTGACGGGCTCCTATGGCAAGACGAGCACCAAATTCGTCATCGCCGAGGTCGTGCAGCAGCGCTTCCAGACGCTCGTCTCGCCAGGCAGCTTCAACACGCCGATGGGCGTCTGCCTCGTCGTCAACAACCAGCTCCGCCCGGACCACCGCGTGCTCGTGCTCGAGATGGGCGCGCGCTACAGCCATGACATCCAAGAGCTCACGGCGCTTGCCCCGCCCGACATCGCCGTCGTGACAAGCGTCGGCGTGGCGCACCTCGAGACGATGGGTCCCATCGAGAACATCGCGCGTGTCAAGGGCGACCTCGTGGCCGGCCTCCGCCCCGGCGGCCAGGCCATCCTCAACGCCGACGACCCGCGCGTGGCCGCCATGACTGCGCGCGTGCCCGCACACGCCGGGCGCGTCTGGACCGTCTCGGCCGAGGGCCGCGAAGCCGACATCACGGCCGGCGCCATCACGTACGGCCCCGAGGGCGCCCGCTTCACCGTGCGCGACGACACGGGCGCCGAGGAGACCGTCACGACGCGGCTGCTCGGGCAGCACAACGTGCTCAACGTGCTCTTCGGCATCGCCGTCGGGCGCGCGCTCGGGCTGCGCCTGCGCCAGATCGCGCACGCGGTCGGACGCGTCGAGCCTGTCGCGCACCGCCTCGCGCTGCGCCGCGAGCCCAACGGCGTGCTCACCATCGACGACGCGTTCAACAGCAACCCCGTCGGGGCGCGCAACGCGGTCGAGATCCTGAGCCAGATGCCCGTCCCCGAGGGCGGGCGGCGCGTGATCGTCACGCCCGGCATGGTCGAGCTCGGCGAGGCGCACGAGGCCGAGAACCGTACGTTCGGGATGCACATCGCGCAGCACCTCACGGGCGAGCGCGACCTGGCCGTACTCGTCGGGCCGCGCCAGACGGCGCCCATCCAGGACGGCCTGCGCGCGGCCGGCTTCCCCGAGGAGCGTCTCCACGTCGTGCGATCGCTCTTCGACGCGCGCGACCTGCTCGCGCCGCTGCTCCGCGAGGGCGACGTCGTGCTCTACGAGAACGACCTTCCAGACACCTACGCCGAGAACTGACGCGTGCGGGCCGCCGGACCAGACTTCTCGCTCGAGGCCGCCGCGCGGGCCGCCGGCGCCCGCGTCGTGGCCGGCGTGGACGAGGCCGGGCGCGGATGCCTCGCCGGGCCGGTCGTCGCCGCGGCCGTCGTGCTCGCACCGGATGCCCGCCTGCCGGGCCTCGACGACTCCAAAAAGCTCCCGCCCGCCGCGCGCGCGGCCCTGCTGCCTCAGATCCGCGCGCACGCGCTCGCCATCGGGGTGGGCCTGTGCTCGCCCGAGGAGATCGACCGGCTCAACATCCTCCGCGCCGCGCTCGAGGCCATGCGCCGCGCCGCGTGCGACCTGGCCCTCCCTCCAGACCTGCTCCTCGTCGACGGCAACCGCGCCATTCCGGACGCGCCGTGCGCGCAGCAGACCGTCGTCCGCGGAGACGCGCGCAGCCTCTCCGTCGCCGCCGCCTCGGTCGTGGCCAAGCAGACGCGCGACCGCCTCATGGAGGACCTGCACGCCGCTTACCCGGCTTACGGGTGGGACGCGCACAAGGGCTACCCCACGGCCGCGCACTACGCCGCGCTCGCCGCGCACGGCCCGAGCCCGCACCACCGGCGCTCGTTCCGCCTCTCGCGCTGAGCGCGCCGGCAACGAACCGCCCGGGCGCGCGCCGCCGGGGGAAGCCGCGCCGCCGGGGAAGCCGCGCCGCCGGGGAAGCCGCGCCGCCGGGGAAGCCGCGCCGCGCCCTACCTTGAGCCGCACACGGCTGCGAGAGGGACCCATGCACCACCCGCCGAATGCCCCCGCCGGAGCACTGCCCCGCGGCTACCTGCGTGCCACGCTCGCACGCCGCCACGACGTCACGCCCGACCTGGCGGTGTTCTGGCTGCGCCCCGAACGCCCGGTGCCGTTCGAGGCCGGGCAGTACGTCACGCTCGCCCTGCCCGGCGCCGACGGCCGGCCCGTGCGGCGCGCCTACTCGGTGCTCAGCGCGCCGCACGAACCGCTGCTCGAGCTGTTCATCGAGCGCGTCGAGGGCGGCGCGCTCACGCCGAGCCTGTTTCGCCTGCCCGAGGGCGCGGTCGTCGGGCTGCGCCCGCGCGCGGCCGGCCACTTCGTGCGCGACCCGGCGCGGCACCGCCACGTCTGCGCCTGCACCGTAACCGGAGTCGCCCCGTTTCTCTCGATGCTGCGCCACCACGCCGCCGCGCGCGCGACCGGCGCCGAGCTCCCCACCGAGCGCTTCCTCGTGCTCTACGGCGCCAGCCACGCCGCCGAGCTCGGGCCCTACGCCGACGAGCTCCGGCGCCTCGCCCGCGACGAACGCGGCACGCACGCCGGCGACATGCCGTGGCTCGTGGCCGTGCCCACGATCAGCCGCCCGTGGGACAACCCTGGCTGGACGGGCGAGCGCGGGCGCGTCGGCGACGTGCTCCGCAAGCACCTCGACGCCACCGGCTGGCCACCGGAGACGGTCGCCGGCTACGCCTGCGGCAACCCGCAGATGGTGGCCAACGTGCGCGGCCTCCTCGCCCGTGCCGGGCTCGCCCCCGAGCACGTCCACGACGAACTATACTACACCGAGGCGACCGGCACCGCCGCTGCGACCGCTACCGCTACCGCACCCGCAGCCGCCCTGCCCGCAGTCGCCTCGCCGGCCCGGACGCAGGAGCCGGCCGGCCGGCGTCCGGGCGAGATCACGCTCCGCTCCGCGCCGCGCCCGCGCTGAGCCGCGCCCGCGCTGAGCCGCGCCCGCGCTGAGCCGCGCGCCCGCGGCGAGCGTATCCTCCGCCTGCTCCGCTCCGAACGCCGTGTCCTGGACGTCCCTCCTGCCCGCCGAAACCGACTCCCCCGAGGCCACCGAGGCGCTCGGGCACGCCCTCGCCGGAACGCTCCACCCCGGCGACGTGCTCGCCCTCTACGGCGACCTCGGCGCCGGCAAGACGCGCCTCGCGCGCGGCCTCGTCGCCGGCCTCGGCGGCGATCCCGATGACGTGACCTCGCCCACGTTTACGCTCGTGCAGACCTACCGCGCCCGCGTACCGGTGCACCACCTGGACGTGTACCGCCTCGAGCACGAGGCCGCGCTCGACGCGCTCGGCGTGGACGAGTTGATGGACGACGCCGGGGCCGTCGTGCTCGTCGAGTGGCCCGAGCGGCTCGAGGCGCGCCTGCCCGCCCACGCGCGCCGCCTCCGCCTCGAACACCTCGGCGGCGACCGCCGGCGCATTGCCGCCCACGCTGCATGACCTGCGCCGCATGACCCACGCCGCATGACCTACGCCGACGCCGAGGCGCTGCTGACCGCCCTGCCGCGCTTCGCCGAGGCCGGCGCCGACGCCTACCGCCCGGGCCTCGAGCGCATCCGCGCCTTGCTCGACGGCATGGGCCGCCCCGAGGCTGGCCTCCCCTGCGTGCACGTAGCCGGCACGAACGGCAAGGGCTCGACCGCCTCCATGACCGCCTCCATCGGCACTGCTGCCGGGCGCCGCGTAGGCCTGCACACCTCCCCGCACCTGCTACGCCTGACCGAGCGCCTGCGCCTGAACGGCGCACCGGCACCCGACGCCTGGCTCGCCGACGCCGTTGCGCGCTACGCGCCGCTCCTGGCGCGCGTGCGCCCCAGCTTTTTTGAGGCCACGGTCGCGCTCAGCCTGCGCTACTTCGCCGACGCGGGCGCGGACGAGGCCGTCGTCGAGGTCGGCCTCGGAGGCCGGCTCGACGCCACAAACGCCCTGTCGGACGTGCGCGTCTCCGTCGTGACGCACATCGGGTGGGACCACGCCGACCTGCTCGGCGGCTCGCTCGAGGCCATCGCGCGCGAGAAGGCGGGCATCGCGCGGCCGGACGTGCCGCTGCTACACGGCGTCCCTTCCGAGGGGGCGCTCGCGCCCGTCGCGGCGGCTCTCGAGGCCGAAGCGCGCGCGCGGGGCGCGCGGCCAGAGGCGATCCGTGAAACCGTTACACTCGCGGCCGAGGCCGGCGGCGCATGCACCCTCGAGACGCCGGCGCGGCGCTACACCGGCCTCCGCCTCGGCCTCGGCGGCGCACACCAGCTCTGGAACGCGGCCCTCGCCGTGCGCGCGGCCGAGATGGCCTGGCCCGGCCTCCCGCCGGAGGCCGTCGCCGTCGGCCTCGCCGGCGTGACCCGCCTGGCCGGCCTGCGCGGGCGCGGCGAGACGCTCGCCCCGGACGTGCTCGCCGACGTGGCCCACAACGCCGACGGCTGGCACGCCGCGCTCGGCGCCGCGCGCGACGCCACGCCCGGGCGGCTCTGGGCGCTCGTCGCTCTGATGGCCGATAAAGACGCCTCCGCCCTCGCCGAGGCCCTCGCCGCACACGGTGTCACGGCGGCCTTCGCTGTGGCGCTCCCGGGCGGGCGGGCGCTGCCTGCCGCTGCGCTCGCCCGGTACCTGGACGCGCGAGGCGTACCGGCCCGCCTCGCGCCCGATGCCGCCTCGGCCATCGCCGCCTTTCGCGCGGAGGCGTCCTCCGGGGACCGGCTGCTCGTCACCGGCTCGCACGTCACCGTCGCCGAGGCAGTGCGCGCGCTCGGCAGCCAGCCCTGACGCGTGCCGCAGGCCGCGTCGAGGGAGTGCGGCGGCGAACTAACACGTCGTGGCGCAGTACGCTACTGCCCACCCCGTTCCCTGCGGAGCGGTATCCGTACCTTCCGGATAGCCAACCACTTGGCCTCGCCACCTGGTTGCGCGTCTCACCAGCCCCTCTTTTCCCGCTCCGCCCTTTCGTACGCGCCTGCCCCGTGGCGCTCCCGACGGAGTCGCCTGCATGAACATCTCGTCCCTCGAGCGGATGACCGCGCCGGAACTCCACCGGCTCGCCCGCACCCTCGGCGTGGACCGGTCCACCGACCTGCCCCGCCAGGACCTCATCTACCAGATCCTTGAAGCCCAGGCCCGCGGCACCGAGCCCGGTCAGGCCGGCAGCGCGCCGCTCCGCGCGGCGCCGGGAGAGGCACGCTCGCGCCGCCGAAGCCCGCGGCCGCGCCAGCCCATCGCGGCGTCGTGGCCCGCCTACATGCAGACCTACGACCCGTCAGGCTTCGTCCTCGAGGGGCTCATCCGCAAGGTAGGCGTGCTCGAGATCTTGCCGGACGGCTACGGCTTCCTCCGCTCGGCCGAGTACAGCTACCTTCCCTCGGCCGATGACATCTACGTCTCGCCGAGCCAGATCAAGCGCTTCAGCCTGCGCGTGGGCGACACCGTGGACGGCCAGATCCGTCCGCCCAAGGAGGGCGAGCGCTTTTTCGCCCTCCTGCGCGTCAACACCATCAACGGGCACCCACCGGAGGCGTTCACCGAGCGCGTCGGCTACGACTTTCTCACGCCAAGCTACCCCGACGAGCAGCTCCGCCTCGAGACAAGCCCCGACGTACTCTCGACCCGCCTGCTCGACCTGTTCTGCCCCATTGGCAAGGGCCAGCGCGGTCTCATCGCGGCCCAGCCGCAGAGCGGCAAGACGGTCCTGCTCCAGCAGATCGCCGACGCCCTCGCGGAGAACTACCCCGAGACCTACCTCATCGTTCTGCTCATCGACGAGCGCCCCGAAGACGTGACCGAGTTCGAGCGCTCGGTCCGGGCCGAAGTGATCGCCTCCACGTTCGACGAGGACGCCGAGCGGCAGGTCCACATCGCCGACCTCGTGCTCGAGAAGGCCAAGCGCCTCGTCGAGGCCGGGCAGGACGTCGTAATCCTGCTCGACTCGCTCACGCGCCTGGCGCGCGCCCACAACGCCGTCTTGCAGGCCGCCGGGCGGGCCGGCACCGGGCTCGACCCGGCCGCGCTCCGAGGCCCCAAGAAGCTCTTCGGCGCCGCGCGCGCCGTCGAGGAGGGCGGCAGCCTGACCGTGGTCGCGACGGCGCTCGTCGAGACCGGCAGCGCGCTCGACGAGGCCATCGTGGAGGAGTTCCGCGGCACGGGCAACATGGAGCTCGTGCTCTCGCGCGAGCTGGCCGCCGCGCGGCTCTACCCTGCCATTGACCTCTCGCGCAGCGGCACGCGCCGCGAGGAGATGCTCCTCCCTCGTGAGCGCCTTGAGCGCATCTGGAGCGTGCGGCAGCGCCTGGCCGGGCGGCAGCCCGCCGAGGCCCTCGCCGATGTGCTCGGCCGCCTGCGCGAAACCGACTCGAACGACGCCTTCCTCGCTTCTGCCTGACCGCGCCTCCGTCCGACCGCGCCCCCGAGACCCGTGAAGGCTGTGCTCTTCGACATGGACGGCGTCCTGGTGGACGTCGCCGGCTCCTACCGCCGCGCCATCGATGCCACCGTGGCGCACTTCACCGGCGAGCCGCCTGCGCCCGGCCGCGTACAGGCCATGAAAGACGCCGGCGGCTTCAACGACGACTGGCACCTCTCGCACACGCTCATCGCCGAGGCCGGCGTGGACGTGCCGCGCGCGCGCGTCGTCGAGGTCTTTCAGGGGTTCTACCTCGGGCAGGACTTCGACGGCCTCATCGCGCACGAGCCGCCCGCCATCGCCACCGAGACGCTCGAGACGCTCGGGACGCACTACCGCCTGGCCATCGTGACGGGCCGCCCCGAGGCCGACGCGGCCTGGACGCTCGCCCGCTTCGGGTGGGACCGCTTCTTCCCGCACGTCGTCGGCATGGGGCAGCAGGCCGGGCGCGGCAAGCCGGATCCCTATGGGCTCGAGCTCGCGCTCGCGGCGCTCGGCGTGCAGCCCGAAGAGGCGTGCTACGTGGGCGACAGCGTAGACGACCAGCGCGCGGCCCGCGCGGCTGGCGTCTTTCCCATCGGGGTCGTGCCGCCGGGACACCCCGAGCGCGCGCACGCGCGCACGCTCGTGCAGGCCGGCGCCGAGGTCGTGCTCTCGCGCGCCGACGACCTGCCACTCGTGCTCGCGGCGCTCGACCGCAGCGCGTACGACCCGGAAGCAGACGCGGACATCTAGTCGCACGCGGACATCCGGCCGCACGCGGCAGACGCTCCTGCGAGCACCTCGTCGGCGTCCCGCCTCAGGCGGCGGAGCGCGCCAGCGCCGGCGCCTCGGCTGCGATCGCCGGCGCCGGGGCATCCGGCGCCCCGGGCTCGGGCAGCAGGCGCCACACGACGGCCGCCATGAGCAGCATGAACGCCGCCGAGGCAAACGTGCTCGCGCGGTAGCCGAAGCCGTCGTAGAGCACGCCGCTCAGCGTCGCCCCGAGGCCCATCCCGATCTGCCCGACGGCAATCGTGAGCGAGAGGAACGAGCCGCGGAGCTGGTCTGGCACAAGCGCCGTCAGGAGCGCTTGCAGCGGCGCCATGCGCAGGCCGAAGAGCGCCATGATGAGCACGTAGAGCGGGTAGGCCATCCACCGCTCCGCCACGACGTACGTGAGCGCTGCCGTCACGACGGCCAGCCCGAGGCACGAGGCCAGAATGAGCGGGCGCCGCCCGAGGCGGTCTGAGAGCGTACCGGCTGCGGGCCCCACGAGCACGCTCACAAGCCCCCCGACGAAAAAGAGCGACGCGATGAAGTCCACCGGCATGCCCAGCACGCGCAGCGGCACGCCGCCCGGCGCGAGCGCCAGCGGGAAGCGCTCCGAGAGCCACTGCGGCAGAAACACCACCAGCAGCGAGAGCCCGAGGTACATCACGAAGAACGTCACCACGGCCGCGCGCGGGGCCGGCGCGGCGAGCAGGCCGCGGTAGCGCGCGAGCGCCCGCCCCAGCGAGACCGGCCGCGCCTCACGCGTCACCTCGGGCTGCGGCACGACCGTGAGCACGAGCGCGAATGCGACCGCCATCACGCCCGCAAACACCACGAACGGGGTACGGAAGCCGAACGCGACGGCAAGCATCCGCCCGAGCGGGATGCCCAGCACGAGCCCGAACGGCACGCCGCTCATGACCCAGCCCGTGGCCCAGCCGCGGCGGTCGTAGGGAAAGAAGTCGCCCACGTATGAGACGGCCGCGCCGCTGAGCATGCCCCCCCCGGCGCCGGCGAGCACGCGCACGGCGAGCAGCACCCCGAACGAGCCGGCCAGGCCGTGCAGCGCGAGCGCGAGCGCGAGCGCCCCCGCCCCGATCAGCAGCACACGCCGGCGCCCGATGCGGTCTGAGATGGGCCCCATCACGAGCGCCGCCAGCGCCAGCATCCACGCGTAGCCCGAGACGAGCGCACCGAGCCGGCTCTCGGGCGCCCCGAGGGCCTCACCGATGAGCGGCAGGATCGGCGTGATGATGATCACCTGGCTCGCCGACGTAAACACGACGAGCCACAGGGCGAAGAGGATGCCAGCGGTACGGAGCGGGGACGCGGCCAGAACGAGCGGCCGGCGCGGTAGCCGGCTAGTTGTTCAAACGAAGGTGCAGGCACAGACGCTGCCCCGCGCGCGGATGTTGCGTGGAGACTCGGCGCGCAGCGCTAACGGAGCCGTAATCGCACCGTTACGCCGCGATAACGCGTTCCCGGTAGCATGCCCCTGCGAGTCGCCCGCGCGCCTCCACCATGCCTGGCCGGCGCGGAGCCCGTCCTCCGCCGCGCCGCCAGGTAGAGCGCCGGCCCCCTGTGGGAGAGGGGTCGGCGCTTGCTTTTGAGCGCGCGGCTTGCTTTTGAGCGTGCAACGGCCCGGCCCGGCGTCTGGTCAGCACCGGTTAACAGCGTCACCACGCGCGGCTAACATCCGCTTTACGCACCCGGCCTTTCTTGCGAAAACCCGCGCTCCGCTGCATGGCCACGCGTTACCGCACGATCTGGATCTCGGACCTCCATCTGGGCATGCGGGGGTGCCGCGCTGCCCTCCTGCTCGACTTCCTGCGCCACCACGACGCCGACCGCTGGTACCTCGTCGGCGACGTCGTCGACGGCTGGGCCCTCGCCCGCTCCTGGCACTGGCCGCAGGCCCACAACGACGTCATCCAGAAGCTGCTCCGCAAGGCGCGAAAGGGGGCCGAGATGGTCTACATCCCCGGGAACCACGACGAAGCTGCGCGCCAGTTCGTCGGCCTCGCTTTTGGCGGCATCGACGTGCGGCGCGACGCCATTCACACGACTGCCGACGGAGGGCGCCTGCTCGTGCTTCACGGCGATGAGTTCGACGGCCTGATCCGCTTCACGCCCTGGCTCTCTCGTCTCGGCGCGCGCGCCTACGAGGTATCGCTGCGCCTCAACACCGCTCTCGCGGCCATCCGCGAGCGCCTGGGCTATCCGTACTGGTCGCTCGCCGGCTACCTGAAGGGCCGCGCCAAGAAGGCCGTACAGTACATCGCCGAGTTCGAGAGCGCCGTCGCGCGCCGCGCTTCCGAGCTCGACGCCGAGGGCGTCGTCTGCGGGCACATCCACCAGCCCGAGCTGCGCGAGATCGACGCGGCCGGGCGCACGGTGCGCTATGCCAACTGCGGCGACTGGGTCGAGAACTGCACGGCGCTCGTGGAGCACTTCGACGGGCGGCTCGAGATCGTGCGCTGGGACGTGGCCCTGCCCGCTCCCCCGGACGACGAGGACGACGCCTTCGACCCGGCGCAGCTCAGCCTGTTCGAGCGGGCGGCAGCGGCCGCCGCGCGCGGCGACGGCCAGCACGTCGCCCTCCCCACGCTCGCCCCCGCTGCGCCATGACGCCCCCCGCCCCCCGCCGCTCTGCCCCGCGCAGCCTCGCAGCCGGAGGCCGCCCGCTGCGCGTCGCTTTCGCCGTGCAGGGCGAGGGCCGCGGGCATCTGACGCAGGCGCTCGCGCTCGCCGAGATGCTGCGCGCGCGCGGGCACGACGTGGCGCACGTGCTCGTGGGCGCCAGCCCGCGCCGGCGCGTGCCAGACTTCTTCACCGCCGAGATCGGTGCCCCCGTCACGGCCTACGCCAGCCCCAACTTCGTCGCCGACGCCACCGGGCGCATCCGCCTCGGGCGGACCGTCGCGGCGGGGCTGCGCCAGGCGGCTGCCCTTACGCCCTCGCTCGACACCATCGGGCGCGTGCTCGACGAGACCGAGCCCGACGTGATCGTCAACTTCTTCGAGGGGCTCATGGGAGCCTACGCGCTCCTGCGCGGTCCGGCCGAGCCCATCGTGGCCGTGGGGCATCAGTTCATGTTCTACCATCCGGCCTATCCCTTCATCTCAGGCCATCCCATCCAGAAGGCGGCCACGATGGCCTACACGCGCCTGGCCGGTGCCGGTGCGGTAACCCGCCTGGCGCTCTCGTTCTACGACCCGGCCCCGCACCCCGGCCTCACCGCCACACCGCCGCTGCTGCGCCGCCAGATCCGCCGCCTCGATGGGCGCACGCATGACGGCTCGCTGCTCGTCTACCTGATGGAGCCGCGCATGGCCGAGCAGCTCGTCGCCTGGAGCCGCCGCCGGCCGGACGTGCCCGTGCACTGCTTCTCGGACGTGCCGCCGCGCACCGAGGGCGCCGTCACGTTCCACGCCCTCTCGGGCACGCGCTTCCTCGAGCACATGGCGCGCGCGCGCGGCGTCGTCTGCACGGCCGGCTTCGAGTCGATCTCGGAGGCGATGTGGCTGGGGAAGCCCGTGCTCATGGTACCGGTGCCGGGGCACTTCGAGCAGCGCTGCAACGCGGGCGACGCCGCCGCCGTCGGGGCCGGGCTCGCGCTCGGCAGGCTCGATCTGGATGCGTTCATGGCCTACCTCGACGCCTCCGAAGGGCTGCATCCGCCCCGCGCCGACGCCTTCCGCGAATGGACGGCCTGCGCCTCTGACATCGCCGTCGGGGCCATCGAGAAGGCCGCGCGGGTGTTTCCTGCCCACGCGGGAGACGGGGCGCTGAGCGCGCCCATGCCCCGGCTACGCGCCGCCTAGCCTGCCAGGCGCGCCTCAGTCCAGCAGCACCCAGAACACGCCCAGGCGGAGAGGATGGGCCGCGAGCGGCTCGCCGGGGACCAGGATCGCACCGGGATAGAGGCGCCGTGCGAGCACGTTCTCGGCACGGAAGAAGAGCGTCGCGCGGCGCTCAAGCGTGGCCTCGGCGTGGAGCGCGAGCGTGCCGCGCGCGGGCAGGCGCGCCCCGGCGGGGTCGGCGAGCGCGAGCGCGCCCGTGGGCGGGTGCAGCCGTCGGCTCCGGAACGCCGACCAGGCTTCGCCCTCGGCGTAGACGTCGTAGTCGAGCGCGCCGGCGCGGAGGCTTCGCTGCCGCAGGCCGATGCGGGCGGCGCCGCGCAGGCGGGGCAGGGCATCGTCCAGGCGGCGGCCAAGGGCGTCGCCGCCGTGCAGCACGCCCGCGCCCGCGAGCGCGACGACGCCGTAGAGCCCGGTGGCCTCCGGGCGCCACGCGAGACGCGCCTCGGCCGCGAGCGCCGGAAGGGGCTGTGCGGTCGGCCGCTCGTAAGCGAGCGCCGTGTCGCCGCGCGCCACGAGGTAGGGTCCGCGCGCGAGATGCGCCGCCGCGCGGAGCGTCGCGCGCAGGTCTGCCCCGAGGGCGAGCCCCGCCCCGGCCTCGGCGGCGAGCACGGGCGCCGGAGACGTCTCGCCGGGCCGCACCGGGCGCGGTCCCTGCCAGCCGGCGGCGGCCAGGCGCGGTGCTGGCGGTACGGCGTACCGTGCGGCGAGCCAGGCGTCACCCCGCACGAGGCGCGCCGCAAGGGCCGGACGTACGGCCGCGCCGGCGACGCCGAGGCCGCCCTCGAGCACGAGGCGAAGCGACCCCAACGCGAGCGAGTCCCGCAGTGCCGCGTGGGCCTGCGCGCGCGCGTCGGCGGGCAGCAGCCCGGCGCGCCCGGCCACGGGTAGATCCAGGAACGCGTCGGCGCGGAGGCGCGCCCGCCCGAGCGGCGCCTCGAAGCGCGCCCCGAGGCGGTCGGCGCGGAGGCCAAGCGTGTCGGCCGCGAGGTCGATGCCGCGCGTGTAGGCCAGGCGCTGGCGCGCCCAGTACGCCCCCGCCACGAGCGGCTCGGAGCGGTCCTCGGGGGGCGGCCGGGCCAGCGTCAGCGCGACCCCGTGGCGCTCGGTACGGCGCTCGGCCTCGGGCTCGGCCACGGATGCACGGAACGGGTCGAAGAGCGCGGCCGGGTCTCCTGACGGCGGCGCCACGCCCAGGCGGGCGCCCTCGGTGCGCACGCTCGTGCTCGCGACGAGCTCGGCGCCGAGTCCCGGGCGCGTAAGCGCGAGCCGCGCGAGGGCGGTCGTCTGGCGCAGCCGTCCGCCGGCATAGTTGCCGTCGGTGCGGAGCGTCTCGGCGTGCCCGGTGTAGGTCAGGCGCCCCTCGGCGCCGCCGAGGCGGGCCGGGGCTCGGCGCGTCTGGGCGTGCGTGCCGCTGGCGGCCTGCACGCCGGCCTGGCCGGCGCGGTAGCGCAGCTCGGTCACGGGCCGCGCGAAGCGGAACGGGCGCAGCGTGGCCTCGACCGCAAGCGGCCGCCCGAGGCGCACGTCGGCGAGGCGGAGGCGGTCCAGCGCTGCGAGCGGCAGCAGGTCGTAGCGCGGCCGCCCGTCGAAGAGGTCGTCGTAGGGCACGCCGCTGAGCAGGAGCGCCGGCGCGGCCGGGTCGAGCCCGTCGAAGGCGACGCCGCCCCAGCGGCCGGGCGCGCCGAGCGCGTAGCCAAAGGCGCCGGGCGCGGCGGCGAGCAGCCGCTCGGCCGCGAGTGCCGGCGCGAGCACCGGCAGGACCGTCACGGCGCGGCCAGGGGCGGGGCCGGGTAGCACCCCCGGCCGGGCCGCCCGGCGGCCCGGCAACGCCGGCGCAGGCGAAGGCGCCAGCGAATCGGCCGGCGCGAGATCTACGGGCGGCGCGAGATCTACGGGCGGCGCGAGATCTACGGGCGGCGCCGCGAGCGTGTCCGGCGTCTGCGCCTGCGGAGCGCCGGCCGCGAGCAGCCAGGCCGCGAGCAGCGCGGCGGCCAGAGCAACGAGCCGCGCGGCGCTCACCCGCGCGTCGGCTGCGGGAAGAGCCCGAAGAGCCGGCTCTCGACACGGCTGACGATCGAGAAGCGGTCGTCGGGGTTGCTCACGAAGTCCAGGTCGTCCGTCTCGACGATCAGCTTGGGATGCGGGTAGCGTCCGATCCAGTCCTCGTAGAGCGTGTTGAGGCGCTCGAGGTAGTCCAGGCGGATGCCGCTCTCGAAGTCGCGCCCGCGCGCCTGGATGTGCCGCACAAGCGTCGGGACGGAGGCGCGGAGGTAGACGAGCAGATCGGGCGGCTTGATGTAGTTCGTCATGATGCCGAACAGGTCCGCGTAGTTCTCGTAATCGCGCGTGTCCATCAGGTCCATCTGATGGAGGTTGCGCGCGAAGATCTCGACGTCCTCGTAGATCGAGCGGTCCTGGACGACGGAGACGGATATGTTCTCGATCGCCCGCTGGTGTTCGAAGCGGCTCGAGAGGAAGAACACCTGAAGGTTGAACGACCAGCGCCGCATGTCGGCGTAGAAGTCGCTCAGGTACGGGTTGTCGTCCACGCGCTCGAAGAACGGCGTCCACCCGAAGTAGTCGGCCAGGATCTGCGTGAGCGTGCTCTTGCCCGCGCCGATGTTGCCGGCCACGGCCACGTAGGCGCGGCGTTCGGACCGGGTGGGCGTGGCAGGGAGGTCGAGCTGAGTCTGCATGGCGGGGGTACGTCGGACGGTCAACTTACGGGCGGGCTCTGGCCGGGCGGCGCGAAAATCGGGTGCGCCCGGCCCGATGGGCCGGCCTGGGCGGGCGCGTCCGAACTTCGGCCGGCCTCGCCGGGTACGCCTGCCTCCCGCTCTCCGCTTCCCCATCCTCTGCTATGCGCGTCTTCGTAACCGGCGGTACCGGCTACGTGGGCCACTACGTCGTGCCGGCGCTCCAGCGCCGCGGGCACGCCGTCCGCCTGCTCGTACGCGACCCTGCTGCCTCCCTTCCTGACGGCGCCGAGCGAGCCGCCGGCGACGTGACCGACCCGGCCTCGCTCCGCGGCGCCGCCGACGGCTGCGACGCCGTCGTGCATCTCGTCGGCATCATCGACGAGCAGCCGCTGCGCGGCGTCACCTTCCAGCGCCTCCACGTGGACGCCACACGGCACGTCGTGGACCTGGCGCGCGCGGCCGGCATCGACCGCTTCGTGCACATGAGCGCCAACGGGGCCCGGCCGGACGGTCCCTCGGCCTACCAGCGCACCAAGTGGTCAGCCGAGGAGATCGTGCGCGCGGCGGGCTTCGCGCACGCGGTCGTCTTCCGGCCCTCCACGCTCTTCGGCGACCCGGGGCCGGACCGTCCGGAGTTCGCCAAGCGTCTCTGGGAGACGCTCGTGAAGCCGTTCCCGGTCTGGCCCATCTTCGGCGACGGGCGCTACGAGCTCCAGCCCGTGCACGTCGAGGCCGTGGCCGAAGCGATGGCCGAGGCCGTCACGCGCGACGCCTCGGCCGGGCGCAGCTACTGCGTTGCCGGGCGCGAGCGCATCGCGTACACGGACGTGCTGCGGCGCATCGCCGAGGGCGGCGGCCTCAAGCCCAGGCCGACCGTCTCGGTACCGCTCTTCGCCGCGCGGCTCGGCGTGAACACGCTCGGGCGCGTGGGCGCGCTGCCCATCTCGCCGGCGCAGTTCGAGATGCTCGTCGAGGGCAACACGTGCGACCCGTCGGCCTTCTTCGAGGACTTTGGCGCCGAGTCGCCGCCGTTCACACCCGAGCACCTGGCCTACCTGCGCCGCTACTGACGCCTGGGCGCCGCGCGGCGCTCAGGCCGCTGCGACGACGCTCTCGCCGAGCGCCTCGGGGAGCGCGTTCTCGTAGCGCGCCTCGAGCGCCTCCACGGGCACCTCGAGCACGAGCGTGTCGCCGTCGCGGAGCACGAGCGTGTCGCCGCCCGTGGTGCCGAGCCGCGTGGCCTGCGCGCCGTGCTCGGCGACGAGCGCTGCGAGCGCGTCGGCGTCGGCCCCGGCTACGGTCACCACGACGCGGCTGTGCGCCTCGCCGAACAGGCGCGCGTCGAGGCGCGCGCCCTCGGGCGCCGGTGGGAGCACGAGGGTTGCCCCGAGCCGGCCGAAGACGGCGCTCTCGGCCAGGCAGACGGCGAGGCCGCCATCGGAGACGTCGTGCGCGCCGCGGACGAGCCCGGCGCGGTTGGCCGCGAGGACGGCCGCCTGCACGGCCTTCTCCTCGTCCAGGTCCAGGTGAGGCGCGTCGCCGGCCGTGAGGCCGTGCGCGCGCGCGAGGAACTCCGAGCCCTCGATGCCCCCCGCGTGCGTCCACGCCGCGGGCGAGACGAGGAAGACGACCAGCCCCTCGGCCGGGAAATGGGCCGTCGTGGTGTGGCGCGCCACGTCGTCCACGAGCCCGACCATACCGATCGTGGGCGTCGGGAAGACGGCGCGGGCCGAGCCGTCGGGGAGCGTGGCCTCGTTGTAGAGCGAGACGTTGCCGCCGGTGACGGGCGTGCCGAGCGCGCGGCAGGCCTCGCCCATGCCGGCCACCGCCTCGGCGAGTTGCCAGTAGACCTCGGGCTTGTAGGGGTTGCCGAAGTTGAGGCAGTTGGTGACGGCGAGCGGGCGTCCGCCGGCGCAGACCACGTTGCGCGCCGCCTCGGCGACGGCCCCGGCCGCGCCGCGCCGCGGGTTGAGGTAGACGTGGCGGCCGTTGCAGTCCACCTTGAGCGCGAGGCCGCGCTCGCCGGCGTCGCCCTCGGCCGTGCCCTTGATGCGCACGACGGCGGCGTCGGTCGGGCCCGGCCCGGCGACGGTCCCGGTGCGCACGTGCGTGTCGTACTGCTCGAAGACCCAGCGCTTGGAGGCGATGTTGGGCGCGCCCATGAGCGCGAGCAGCGCCTCGCTGGCCGGGGCGCCCGGCGCCACGTCCGGGAGCGCGTCGGCGTTGAAGGCGCGCGTCTGGTCGAGGTAGGCCGGACGGGCGGTCTCGCGCGTGTAGACGGGCGCGCCGCCGCCGAGCACGAGGTGCTCGGCGGGGACCGCCGCGACCTCCTCGCCGTGCCAGAACACGCGCACGACGCCGTCGTCCGTGACCTCGCCGATGCGCGCCGCGTGCAGGTCCCACCGGGCGAAGACGGCCTCGACGTCCGCCTCGCGGCCCTTCTCGACAACGACGAGCATCCGCTCCTGGCTCTCGGAGAGCAGGATCTCGTAGGGCGTCATGCCGGCCTCGCGCGTGGGCACGCGGTCCACGTCGAGCCGCATGCCGACGCCGCCCTTGGCGCTCATCTCGCACGTCGAGCACGTGATGCCGGCCGCGCCCATGTCCTGCATCCCGACGACGGCGCCCGTGCGCAGCGCCTCGAGGCTGGCCTCGAGGAGCAGCTTCTCGGTGAACGGGTCCCCGACCTGGACCGACGGGCGCCGCGCCTCACTGGCCTCGCTCAGCTCCTCGCTCGCGAACGTGGCGCCGTGGATGCCGTCGCGGCCCGTCGCCGAGCCGACGAGGTAGACCGGGTTGCCCACGCCGGCCGCCGTGGCCGTGGCCGTCTGGCCGGCCTTGACGAGCCCGACCGACATGGCGTTCACGAGCGGGTTGCCCTCGTAGGCGGCGTCGAAGTAGACCTCGCCGGCGACGGTCGGCACGCCGAACGCGTTGCCGTAGTCGCCGATGCCGCGCACGACGCCGTCGAGGAGATAGCGCACGCGCGGGCTCTCGAGCGGGCCGAAGCGGAGCGAGTTGAGGCTCGCGATGGGGCGGGCGCCCATCGTGAAGATGTCGCGCTGGATGCCGCCCACGCCCGTCGCCGCGCCCTGGTACGGCTCGACCGCCGAGGGGTGGTTGTGGCTCTCGATCTTGAACGCGACCGCGAGGCCGCCGCCGATGTCTACGAGGCCGGCGTTCTCCTCGCCGGCCTTGGCGAGCAGGGCCTCGCCCTCGCGCGGGAGCGTCTTGAGCAGGCGGATCGAGTTCTTGTACGAGCAGTGCTCGGACCACATGACCGAGTAGATGCCGAGCTCGGCGTAGGTCGGCGTGCGCCCGAGGCGCTCCATGATCCAGCCGTACTCCTCCTCGGTCAGGCCGTGTTCGAGGGCGAGGGCGAGCGTGACGTCGGGCGTGGCGGACATGAGGAGACGCGCTGGAGCAGGAAGGCAGGCAGGGAACGCCCGCCAAGCTACCACGCTGCCGGCCGGCGCGGCCCTGGCCGGCACCCTGGCCGGCATCCTGGCCGGCCCGGTTCGTCACGACAGGTCGTTCGTCACGACAGGTCGTTCGTCACGACAGGTCGTAGTGCTTGCGCGCGGCTTCCTGCGCGCGGCGGATCGTCTTGAAGGTCTCCTTGAGCAGGTTCTGCTGGCTGCGGTGGAGGCGGTCCGGGTCGAGGCGATCGGTAGGCGCTGCGCCGATCTCGGCCGCCTGCATCTGCCCGCGCAGGTGGAGGTCCACGAGCGTGCCGAAGGCCGGCAGGAGGCGCCGTGCCTGCTCGGCGAGCGGATGGCCGGACTCGGCGACGTGCCGCAGGCGCGCAAACGTGCTCGCCGAGCGCACGTAGCCCGTGTCGAGCGCGAGCGCGCGGGCCAGGCGCACGACCGGCTGCAGGCCGCGCGCGCGCAGGTCGAGGCTTTCGGAGCCGTCCTCGGCGCGGTCGAGCTCGAAGCTGCCGAAGAGCGTGAGCGGGAGCGCCAGGCGCGTCCCCTCGCGCGCGAGGATGCGCGGCAGACGCCCGCCGGGCACGTGCGCCGCGATGGCCTCGCGCAGCGCGTCGCCCAGGCCCTCCTCGCCGTGGAGCACGCGCAGGTCGAAGCAGGCCGCGGCGCGGGCCGTGGACTCGGCGTCGGCGCCGGCGGCCCACGTGTCGAAGGCGGCGCGCCAGGCTGCGAGCGGCTGCCGGAACGGCGCCGCGCGGGCCGTGATGCCGTGCTCGGGCGGATCGTAGCCGCAGGCCGCGAGTGCGTCCGTGACGGCCTCGGCCAGGCGGGCGTAGTAGGCGGCCGCGCGCGCGGCGTCCTCGGGAGCCGGATCGGCGTAGACGAGGCCGTTGTCCTGCCAGGCGCGGAGCGCGGCCTCGCGCCGCCCGGCGGCGCCGAAGACGAGGAAGGCCCACGGGCCGTCGTAGCGCTCGGCCTCGGGCATCCCGGCGCGCACGTCGCGCTCGACGAGCGCGAGCAGGCGCTGCTTGAGGTGGTCGTCCACCTCGGCCACGACCCCGAGCAGGTCCTCGCTCTGCACGCCCTGACTGTAGAGGCGGAAGAGGCGGCGGTTGGACTCGGCGCGCAGCTCGGCCAGTTCCTCGACCGAGTCGGCGCGCTCGAGGCGCTCGGTCGTCGCGACGGGGTCGAGGCCGCGGAAGTGGCTGATGTCGTCGGCGGTGAGCAGGCCGCGGAGGCGCGCCGGCTGGCCTTCCTCGGGCGGCGGATCCATGACGACGAGCCGGCGGATCCGGTAGTGCATCATGGTGCGCATGGCCGAGAAGAGGCGCTCGTCGCTGCGCAGCGCGATCGGCGGGCGATCGACGAGGCTCATGATGGGCGCCTCGGGCGAGGTGCCGGCGGCGAGCACGCGCGCGACGAGGTCGCCCTCGGTGACGACGCCCACGGGCGTCTCGTCCTGCACGACGACGACGGCGTCGGCCGAGGCGGCGGCGAGCGCACGCGCGGCCTCGCGCACGCTCGCGCCGGCGGGCACAGTGGCCGGGCCGCGGTGCAGGAGCTCGCCCAGGCGCGTGTCGAAGAGCAGGAACGCGCCCGAGGCGTCGCGGTCGGCGTCGAGGCCGCGCACGTAGCGCTTGACGTCCTCGTCGAAGAACACCTTGAACTCCGGATGCTCCTTGCGCAGGCGACGGAACTGCTCGGCGGCCACGAGCGCGCACACCGTGTGCTCGACCGCGCGCGCCTCGTAGGGTAGCGCGCCGCCCTGCACAAGGCCGTAGCTGCCGAACTGCGAGCCGTCGCCGACCATGTCGATCAGGCGGTTCGTCTCGGCGTCGACGAGGCGCACCACGCCCGACTGCACGATGTAGAGCGCGCGGTGCACGTCCTCGCCCTGGTTCAGGATGACCTCGCCGGGCTCGTAGATCTCGAGCGTCATGCTGCCGACGATGCGGCGGCGCTCGTCGTCGGAGAGCGTGTCGAAGGGGGCGGTGCGGGCGAGCAGGTCGAGCAGCTGCTCGATCATCGAAGGGGCGGCCATCGGACGGAAGCGCGGAGGTGGGTGAGGGGCGGCCGGCGTCGCAGGGAGCGAACGCGCGGCCGGCCGCCGGGATCGCAGGCGGCGACGCGCGTCTCGCGCACGGCGGCGCGCAAGTCTACGCCGTCCCGCCCGCCCGGACGCACGCGCCGCGCCGACGCGGCCTCAGCCCGCCTCGAACGGCGGCACGGCCCCCACGAAGCGCCACGCGCCCGCGCCCCCTCCGGGCGCCGCCACGCGCACGCAGCACTGGTGCACGAGCCCGTTCGTGACGAGCAGCGCGCGCGCCCCGAGCGCGGCGTTGTAGCGCGCCAGCTGGTCGAACACGCCTGCGCCGAGGGCCACGCCGGGCGCCTTGCACTCGGCCAGGAGCAG
>JBKBRC010000007.1:75791-85812 GCA_046292345.1 Rubricoccaceae bacterium | reverse complement strand
AACGCCGCCTCGCGCGCGGCGGCGCGGCGTGCCCTCCGGGCGACGCTGCGCCGCGCGCCCCTCCCGCCGGTCGGGCTTGCGCCCGAGGGCGGTATCCATGCCCGGCTGGCGCCGTTCCGCACCGGCGCGTTCGAGGTGGCCGAGGAGGCCGGCGTGCCGGTCTTGCTCGTCGCGCTCCGCTACTCGGATGCGCGGCGCGCGGCCTGGCATGCCGGCGAGAACCTGCTCGCGCCGCTCTGGCGGCTGTGCGCACGCCGTGCGCCCTTCGACGCCACGTGCGAGCCCCTCTTTCCGGTCCTCGCTCCGGGCACCCCGGCCGCGCGAGCGCGCGACGCCGAGCGCCGCCTCGCGGCCGCGCTCGGCGTGCCGGTGCCCCCCGCTTCCCGCCCACCTCCAGCAGACGCGCTGCCAGCAGACGCGCTGCCAGCAGACGCTCCTCCAGCGGACGCTCCCGGTTACGCCTCGCCGCCCGGCCCGGTGAACGCTCCCGGAGGCGGGTGATGCCCCACCACCTCCTCGATGGCGCCGTACTGCGCCTCGTAGCGCCCGATGTTCTCGTCGAGCGCGGCGAGCAGGCGGCGCGCGTGCTGCGGAGAGATGATGATGCGGCTCTTGACGCGCGCCTTGGGCACCCCCGGCATGACGCGGATGAAGTCCAGGATGAACTCCTCCGGCGAGTGCGCGATCATGACGAGGTTCGAGTATGTCCCCTCGGCGACGTCGTCGCCCAGTTCGATGCTGAGCGAGGGGCCGGCGCCCTGGAGCGTGTTGGGGTCGGATTCCATGCGGGGCAGAAAGGCGTGCGTCAGGGGGAGACGCGCGTCAGGGGGAGACGCGCGTCAGGGGGAGACGCGCGTCAGGACCGCTCGGCGAGCGCGAGCGCCGAGATGAGGTCTGAGCGGGTGAGGATGTGGAAGCGCGGCGCGGAGCGGCCGTCGCTGGGGGCGCCGTCACCGGCGACGTCGTCCTGCCGGACGAGCACGGCGCCGGCCTCGCCGTCGAGGTAGGGGGCGAGGTGGTCGAGGCGGACCGACGGCGGCACGACGGGCAGCGGCGGGCCCATCACCTCGCGCACGGCGTGCTCGCGTGCGGAAGGCTCCTCGAGCAGGCGGCTGAGCAGGCTCCGCTCGGCCAGACTCCCCACGACGTCGCCGTCTTCGAGGACGGGCATCTGGCTGATGCCGTGGGCCATCATGGTCTGAATGGCCTCGGCGAGGACGGTCTCGGGGGCGACCGAGACCACCGGCTCGGCGTGCGGCCGGGCCTGGAGCACGTCGGCGGCCGAGAGCGCAGGCGTGCTCTCGAGGAAGCCGTTGCGGCGCATCCACTCGTCGTTGTACGTCTTCGAGAGGTAGCGGAAGCCGGAGTCCGGCAGCAGCACCACAACGACGTCCTCGGCCCGCAGCGTGGCGCGGTGCACGCGCAGCCAGTCGAGCGCGCCGGCGACGGCCATGCCGCAGCTCTGCCCCACAAACAGGCCCTCTTCGCGCGCGAGGCGGCGCGTCATGCGCATCGCCGCGCGGTCATCTACGCGCACGTAGTCGTCCACGATGTCGAAATCCATGTTGCCGGCCAGAATGTCTTCCCCGACGCCCTCGGTGAGGTAGGGGTAAATCTCGGCCTCGTCGAAGACGCGCTCGTGGAAGTACTTGTAGTAGACCGAGCCGTAGGGGTCTACGCCGATGACCTTCACGTCCGGGTTCTGCTCCTTGAGGTAGCGCGCCGCGCCCGAGATGGTGCCGCCCGTGCCCGCGCCGGCGACGTAGTGCGTGATGCGGCCTTCGGTCTGCTCCCAGAGCTCGGGCCCGGTCGTGCGGTAGTGCGCTTCGGCGTTGGCCGGGTGGTCGTACTGGTTGGGATAGAACGCGCCGGGGATCTCGCTGGCGAGCCGCCGGGCGACCGAGTAGTAAGAGCGGGGGTCGTCCGGGGCGACGTTGGTCGGGCAGACGATCACTTCGGCTCCTAGCGCGCGCAGCACGTCGATCTTCTCGGGGCTCTGCTTGTCGGTCGTGGTGAAGATGCAGCGGTAGCCGCGCGCAATGGCCACAAGCGCGAGCCCGGCGCCCGTGTTGCCGCTCGTGCCCTCGACGATCGTACCGCCGGGCCGGAGCAGGCCCTTGCGCTCGGCATCTTCGATCATAGCCAGGCCGATGCGGTCTTTGACGGAGGCGCCGGGGTTGAAAAACTCGACCTTCGCCAGAACCGTGCAGGGCAGGTCGGCGGCGAGGCGGTTCAGACGCACGAGCGGCGTGTTACCGATCGTGCCGAGGATGGAGTCGTGCCACATGAGCGCGGGGCGGGCCCGGGGCGCGCCCGGATTCGGAGCGAGAGCAGGTCGGGACGAGGGTGCAAGCTACGCCGCGCAGGCGCCGCCGGTCCCCCGGCCGCGGCGCCGTGTCTATACTCTCGCACCCGGGCAAGCCCTCTGTCGTGCCATGGAGCCGGCCTCGCCACCCATCGATCCGCTCCCCCTCATCGCTGCCGAGTTGCTCACCGCGCTCTGCGAGGCCGATGGCTGCTGCGTGCAAGCCAACGACGCATGGGTGCAAGTCTTCGGC
Organism: Rubricoccaceae bacterium; assembly: GCA_046292345.1. GTDB lineage: Bacteria > Bacteroidota > Rhodothermia > Rhodothermales > Rubricoccaceae > JBKBRC01. The sequence continues at coordinate 83,254 of JBKBRC010000007.1, read as the reverse complement.
GACCCGGATGCGCTCTGGGCACGCCTTCCACCCGAGGATGCGCGCTTCGCGCGCGAGTACCTCTCGGAGGCGGCGCGCGGGCAGCTCGTCTCGCATCAGGTGTTTCTCGTCGCGTCGGAGGCGCCGGACCGGCCCACGCCCGTTCTGCTGCACTTCTATCCGCTCCCGCTTCCCCACGCTGTGCCGGGGCGCATGCCGGTCCTCGTCACCGGCGAGGTGCTGCGCGAGCCGGTCTCGTGGGCACAGGAGCAGTCCCGTCGCCGCCGCACCGAGATGCTCGGCCAGATGGCGATGGGCGTCGCGCACGACTTCAACAACCTGCTCACGACGATCCTCGGACACGCGGAGCTGCTCCGCGCCCAGCTCGCCTCCGGCAACGCCGACACCCACGCGCCCCGCGAGCATCTCCGCGTGATGGAGCGCGCCGCCACCGACGGCGCCAGCCTCGTGCGCAAGATCCAGCAGTACATCCGCCACGAGAAACGCGAGCGCTTCGAGGCGGCCGAGCTGCACCGCCTGGCCGAGGAAGTGATCACGCTTACCCGTCCCTACTGGTACAACGAGCCGCGCCGCAGCGGCATCGCCATCGTCCTCGACGCCGACCTGCAGCCGCTCCCCCCCATCTCGGGCTACCCGACCGAGCTGCGCGAGGTGCTCGTCAACCTCGTGCTCAACGCCGTGCAGGCCATGCCCGCCGGTGGCACGCTGCGCGTGCGCACGCGGCGCGACGCGCAGCGCGGGGCGGTCGTGGAGGTGGAGGACACCGGCGTGGGCATGACCGAATACGTGCGCCGCCGCATCTTCGAGCCGCTGTTCACCACCAAAGGCGCTCGCGGCACCGGCATGGGCCTGACGGTCGTCAACGGCATCGTGCAGGAGCACGGCGGGCGCATCGAGGTGGAGAGCCAGCCGGGGCGCGGCACGCTCTTCCGCCTCATCTTTCCCTTCGCCGCCGAGGATCCCGCGCCGATCGCGCCCGCCAAACCCGAGGCGCCCGCCAGGGCGCGCCCGGCCCGCCTGCTCGTCGTGGACGACGAGCCCATGGTGCGCGCCGTCACGGCACGCCTGCTCGGGCTCAAGGGGCACACGGTCGCACAGGCCGCCGGAGGCCACGAGGCTCTCGCGCTGCTCGAGCACGACACGTTCGACCTCGTCGTGACCGACCTCTCGATGCCCGAGATGAGCGGCCGCGAGCTTGCCGCCGTGCTCCACACGCGCTACCCGCACCTGCCCGTCCTCCTCCTCACCGGCGACACGGACGCCGACGCCGAGAGCGAGCACGTCGTGGCGGTCGTCAAGAAACCTTTCAAGCTCGACGCCCTCGAGGCCGTCATACAGCGCGCGCTGGCGCGCGCCTGACAGCCGGACCGGCCTGACGGCAGAACCGGCCCGACGGCGCACCGCAGGGCTGGCTCCGCCGCCTCTGCTACCCCGCCCGGCGGCGCGCCATGAGCGACGGCGCCGGCTCGGGCTCGGCCTCGTCGGGCGGGTCGTAGTTGTAGAACGCCCGCAGCGCGTCGTAGAGCGCCGGGTGGTGCCGCCGCAGGCGCAGCGGGCGCTCGAAGAACTGCTCCGTGGCGACGGCGAAGAGCTCGGCCGGCGCCGTCGAGGCGTAGCGCGAGAGCACGCCCTTGCCCAGACGCGCGCGGCGCATCTCCTCGCGCACGAGCGCCTGCCAGGCGTCGACCGAGCGCGCGTCGAGAAACGCGGGCACGCCGTCGGCAAAGGCGCCGTCGAAGTCGAAGAGGTGCGCGAGCTCGTGCAAGACGACGTTGTAGCCGTCGGCGCGGGCCCAGCCGAGGCGCACGGCCGGCGCTGCGAGCACGACCGGCCCCTGCGCGTGTACCATACCCGCGAAGTCCGGGTCGTCGTCGGTCGCGTACTGGTCGTCGAAGCTGTCGGGTAGAAAGAGGATGGTACGGCCGGCGGGCAGCGTCCAGTCCGGCCGCCCGTGTAGCAGCACCGCCGCCCCCGCCGCGACGGCCCAGCGCAGCTCGTCCGTCAGCTCGACGCCCCCCGCCGCCTCGAAGCGGAGTTCGGCCAGGGCCACGAGCATGGCCGCCTCGAAGCGCGCGCGCGCGGCCGCGTCGGCGGTCTGGTAAAGGCGCACATGGGCGCGGAGCCAGTCGCGCGCGGCCTCGGGCAGGCGCCCCTGCGCGGCGCGGGCGCGGCGCAGCGGGCGGCGCAGGCCCGCCGCGAGCGTCAGCCCGGCGGCGGCCGCCGCCGCTGCCGCTGCCGCCGCCGGTGCCGCCCCTACCTGGAGCGCCACCGCCCCCGCGAGCAGCGCCGCAATCGCGCCCCACGCGACGGGCCATGCGATATCCTTCGACGACAACGACATGAACGAAGCAGGGCGACGGAATGAAAACCGGCGGGTGGCAACGCGCCGCCGTCGTGGTGAGTTTAGCGCCGCGCCGCGGGCGCCCGGACAGGCCTCTGCGCCGCCGAACTCCGCCGCGCCGCGCATCGTCAGACGCCCATCCCCGAGACCGGCCCTCCGGGCCCGCACATGCTACGCTTCTCCCCCGCCCCTGCCTCGCCGGACGACGATCCGGAGCAGGCCATTCCGCTGCTCACGCCCGATCAAGAGCGCGAGATGCACGAGGCGCAGCTTCCCGAGACCCTCCCCGTCCTCGCCCTGCGCAACACCGTCCTCTTCCCCGGCGTCGTGCTCCCCATCACGGTCGGGCGCGACGCCTCGCTGCGCCTCGTCAAGGACGCCTACGCGGGCGAGCGCCTCGTGGCCGTCGTAGCGCAGCGCAGCGCCGACGTGGAGACGCCCTCGCCGGACGACCTCTACGGCACCGGCACGGCCGCGACGATCCTCAAACTGATCAAGATGCCCGACGGCTCGGTCTCGATCGTCATCCAGGGCAAGCGGCGCGTCGAGGTGGGGCCGTTCACGCAGCAGGAGCCCTACCTGCGCGCCGAGGTCCGCCCGCTCGCAGAGATCCCCGCCGACGACGCGGCCGAGCTCAACGCGCGCGTGCGCTCGATCAAGGAGCTCGCCGTGCAGATCGTCAACATGTCGCCCAACCTGCCCTCGGAGGCGGCCTACGCGATCCAGAACATCGAGAGCCCCAGCTTCCTGATCCACTTCATCGCGTCGAACCTCCAGATCGACGTGCAGAAGAAGCAGGAGCTGCTCGAGACGCGCCCGCTGCTCGACCGCGCCTCGCTCGTGCTCGAGCACCTCGAGCAGGAGATCCGCGTGCTCCAGATCTCGGAGGAGATCCGCTCGAAGGTGCGCACGGACGTGGACCAGCAGCAGCGCGAGTTCTTCCTCCGCCAGCAGCTCAAGGCCATCCAGGACGAGCTCGGCGACACCGAGGGCAGCGCGGCCGAGGCCGAGGAGCTCCGCAAGCGGCTCGACGAGCGCCGGAGCGAACTGCCGGAGGCGGTCGCGGAGACGCTCGAGAAGGAGCTCGGGCGGCTTGCGCGCACCAACCCGGCCAGCCCCGAGTACGGCGTGATCCGCAACTACGCCGAGACGATCCTGGACCTGCCGTGGCTCCGTACGTCCGAGGACAAGCTCGACATCCGCCGCGCGCAGCAGATCCTCGACGAAGACCACTACGGCCTCGACGACGTCAAGAAGCGCATCGTGGAGTACCTGGCCGTGCTCAAGCTCAAGGCCGAGGTCGGCGACGACGACCGTCCTGCGCAGGCGCCCATCCTGTGCTTCTACGGCCCGCCGGGCGTGGGCAAGACGAGCCTCGGCAAGAGCATCGCGCGCGCCGTGGGCCGCGAGTTCCACCGGATCTCGCTCGGCGGCGTGCGCGACGAGGCCGAGATCCGCGGGCACCGCCGCACCTACATCGGCGCCCTGCCGGGCCGCATCATCCAGGGCCTGAAGAAGGCCGGCACGTCCAACCCGGTCTTCATGCTCGACGAGATCGACAAGCTGGGCACCGACTTCCGCGGCGACCCGGCCTCGGCCCTGCTCGAGGTCCTCGACCCCGAGCAGAACGACACCTTCAACGACCACTACCTCGAGCTCGACTACGACCTCTCGCGGGTCATGTTCATCGCCACGGCCAACTACCTCGAGTCCATCCCGGCGCCGCTGCGCGACCGCATGGAGGTCATCGAAATCACCGGCTACACGGCCTCCGAGAAGCTCGCCATCGCGCGGACGTACCTCGTGCCGCGCCAGCTCGAGCGCAACGGCCTCCGCGAGGACCAGTTCACCATCACGGACGAGGCGCTGCTGCTGCTCATCGAAGGCTACACGCGCGAGAGCGGCGTGCGCCAGCTCGAGCGCGTCATCGGCTCGGTCGTGCGCGGCATCGCCACGCGCGTGGCGCTCGGCGAGGCCGAGCGCGGCGAGGTAGACGCCGACGACCTGGCCGGCCTCATCGGCGCGCGCAAGTTTTTCAGCGACGTCGCCGAGCGTACCGAGGTCCCGGGCGTGGCGACGGGCCTGGCCTGGACGCCCGTCGGCGGCGACATCCTCTTCATCGAGGCCTCGGCCAGTCGCGGTGCCGGGCGCATGACCATCACGGGCAAGCTCGGCGACGTGATGCGGGAGAGCGCGCAGGCGGCTGCCTCGTGGGTGCGCGCCCATGCCGAGCCACTCGGCATCCCGCAGGACGCGTTCCGCTACTGGGACCTCCACGTACACGTGCCTGCCGGCGCCATCCCCAAAGACGGCCCTAGCGCGGGCGTGGCCATGACGGCCGCCCTCGCGAGCATCTACACGCAGCGCTGCGTGCGCCACGACGTCGCCATGACGGGCGAGATCACGCTCCGCGGGCACGTGCTACCCGTGGGAGGCATCAAGGAGAAGGTCCTCGCGGCCAGCCGCGCCGGTATCCAGACGGTCGTGCTGCCCGAAAAGAACCGCAAGGACGTCGAGGAGATCAAGGACGCCGCGCTCGAGGGCCTCGACGTGCGCTACGTCTCGCGCATCGAGCAGGCGCTCGAGCTCGTGCTCTGCCCGGACGCGGTCGCGGACCCGGCCGAGAAGTTCGTCCTCTCCGAGCAGGAGAGGCGTTTCGCGGGCCCTCCGGCGGCCGAGCCGGCCGTCGTCGTGCCTCCGCCCGAGCCCGCCGCGACGGAGGACTTCGGCGGCTGAGCGGACGCGGCGACGGGGGACGCCCGGCGCATGCAGGCGTGTGTGGACAACCCGGCCGGGCAGCACTGCCACGGGGGTGTCACGCGCGGCCGAGAGCTTGGCGGCGTCACCTGCCCCCCGCTGCCATGCCCGCTCCTACGCCCTCCGAAGCGTTCGTCCATGCCGTGCTCGAGGCGGCCGGCACGGTCCCCTCAGGCGCGCTCACGTGGGCCGAGATCAACGGCCTCGCGGCGCGCTGGCTGCGCCCGGCTGCCAGCGCACAGCCAGCCGACACCTCGCGCGAGGGCCATGCGCTCGTGGCGCAGCTCGTCAGCAAGGGCATCATCGAGGCGGAGCTGACGCGCACCGCCGGCGGCGCCGTGATCGTGCGCCGCGTTCTCGGCCTGCGCTCCCGGGCCTTCGCCGCGTGACGACCTGCGCCGCGCGATACAGACCGGCGCCGGGACGCCAGAGCGCCGGCCGAGGGGTGCCTGGCAAGGCTGAACCGGGCCGATCGCAAGGCGCCCGAGGAGCTCCGGTCTGCCGCGACCGCTCGCGACACGCCTCAGGCGACCGTGCGCTTCGGCGCCGCACGGCCGCAGCCCGTGGCGATCATGCGACAGACGAAGTAGCCGCCAGGCGAGACCGGCCGCCGGGCGAGACCGGCCGCCGGGCGCGGCGCGCGCTCAGGCGCCCGGCCGTCCCGCGCGGTCGTCCGTTTCCTCGAGGATGCGCGCGTCGGTCACGTTCGGGTCGAGCTCCTTCCGGAAGGCGTCCTCGGCATCCGCCGCGATCTGCGCAGCGCGGTCGAGCGTCCGCTCGATGGCACCGGCGGCCAGGCGCACCGCCCCGCCGCCGAGCAACCCTGCGCGCTCGAGCCAGCCGGCACGTTCGAACCGTTCCAGCCACCTGCTCATGACACAGGCGGGACCGGCGGCTCGAGCGGATCGGAGGCCGGGCCGTGAGAGGGGCCCGGCGGCGGCGGCGCCCCGGCTGGTGGCGTGCCTGTCGGCGGTGGCGTGTCCGTCGCCTTCGTGGCATCTGCGCTCGCGCCCGCTTTCGCGTCCCACGGGCGCTTCGCGTCCCACGGGCGGACGCATCGCTCGAGGTCGAGCTCGCGCACGGCGCGGGCCACGCGCTCGCCGGTCTCGCCGAGCGCCCTGCCGATCGTCTCGAACGTGGCTTGCAAAATGAAGGCGGTCTTCTGCTGCGTATCGAGCCGCTCGAAGGCGGCGCGCAGATCGTCGGGGGGGCGGGGGTCTGCCATGGAAGTCGGGAGCAGGGCGAGGATCGCCTCGAAAACGAAAGATCGGCAGGATTGGACGGAAGCCTCGTTCCGGTGTTTCATTGCGAGCCCCACCCGGACGCCATGCCCGACACGCCCCCTCCCGCCGACGCCGCACCGGCCGAGCCCGCGCTTGCCGAGGGGCTCGTCCTCCGCTCCACCGGTAGCTGGTACGACCTGCGCCTCGACAGCGGCGAGGCGCTCCGCGCGCGCATCCGCGGCCGCTTCCGCCTCGAGGCCGAGACGCTCGACGAGACGAACCCGCTCGCCGTAGGCGACCGCGTGCGCGTGCGCCGCGACCCCGACGGCACGGCCCTCGTGACGGAAATTCTGCCGCGACGCAACCAGCTCAGCCGGCGCGCCGCCGGGCGCCGCGCCGGCCGCGAGCAGGTCCTCGTGGCCAACGTAGACATGGCCTGGTGCGTGCAGGCGACGTTCCTGCCCAAGTTCAACCCCGGTTTCGTGGACCGCTTCCTGGTGGCGGCCGAGGCGTACCACGTCCCGGCGGGCATCGTGCTCAACAAAACTGACCTGCTCGAGGGCCAGACGCGCGCGGCCGAAGCGCTCGCCTTCTGGACCGCGCTCTATAAGGATCTCGGCTACCCCGTTTTGCGCACGAGCACCGTCACGGGCGAGGGCCTCGGCGCGTTCCGAGAGCAGCTCGAGGGGCGCCTGAGCGTCGTCTCAGGCCCCTCCGGCGTCGGCAAATCCACGCTGCTCAACGCCGTAGACCCGGGGCTCGGCCTCCGGACGGGCGACGTGAGCGAGCGCACGGGCAAGGGCCGTCACACGACCACGTTCGCCACGCTCTACGCCGTCGGCTCGGGCTGGGTGGCCGATACGCCGGGCATCCGCGAGTTCGGCATCTGGAACATGGCGCCGCACGAGCTGGGCGGCTACTTCGCCGAGATGCGCCCGTTCGTGCCGCACTGCCGCTTTCCGTCGTGCACGCATGACCACGAGCCGGGCTGCGCGGTGACGGCCGCCGTGGACGCGGGCGAGATCACGCCCGAGCGCTACGGCAGCTATCTCAACATTCTCGCCTCGCTGCGCGAGGGTGCCGCCGACCGCGGGCGCTGAGCACCGCGGCCACTTCGCACCGCGGCCACTTCGCACGCGGCC
>JBKBRC010000007.1:71449-75691 GCA_046292345.1 Rubricoccaceae bacterium | reverse complement strand
TTCTTGGCCGCAGGCTTCTTGGCCGCAGGCTTCTTGGCCGCAGGCTTCTTCGTTTCTTTGCCGCCGGCCTTGGCCGCGAGCAGCTCGAGCGCGGCCTCGAGCGTGAGCGCCTCCGGCGGCACCTCTTTGGGGATCGTCGCGTTGACCTTCTGGTGCTTTACGTAGGGCCCGTAGCGCCCGTCGAAGACCTCGACGGGCGCCCCCGTCTCGGGGTGGACGCCGAGCGTGCGAAGCGCCCTGTTGCGCTGCGCCTTGGCTGCGAGCAGCTCGAGCGCGCGCGGCAGGTCCACGCTCAGCACGTCGTCCTCCGGCTTGAGCGAGGCGAAGACCGAGCCGTGCTGCACGTACGGCCCGAAGCGCCCGATGGCGGCCCTGACCGGCTGCCCCGTCTCGGGGTGCGCGCCGAGCGTGCGCGGCAGATCGAGCAGTCGCACGGCGAGCGCGAGCGTAACGTCGGCCGGGGCGGTGCCCTTCGGGAGCGACGTGCGCTTGGGCTTGGCGTCGTCGTCGTCGCCTAGCTGGACGTACGGCCCATAGGGGCCGTTCTTAAGCAGCACCGGCAACTCCGCCTCGGGGTGGATGCCCAGCACCTGCTCCGAGGCCGCCGCGTCCACCAGTTCGGCCAGCTGCGCCGCCGTCACATCGGCCGGGGCCCATTCGTTCGGGATCGACTTGCGCGCGCCCGTCTGCTCGTGCTCGGCGTAGGGCCCGTAGCGCCCGACGCGGATCACGAACGGCGCCCACTTCTCGTGGCGGAGCGTGGAGACGAGCTTCGGGTCGATCTCGGCCTCGCCGCGCGCGACCTGCGCGTCGAGCCCCTCGGGCCCGCTGAAGAAGCGCTCCAGGTACGGCGTCGCGCGCTCCTCGCCGGCCGCGATGCCGTCCAGCGACGCCTCCATGCGCGCCGTGAACTGCGGATCGACGAGCTGGCCGAAGTTGGTCTCCATCAGGTTGTTCGTCGCCATGCCCGTGAATGTCGGGATGAGCTGGTTGCCCTGGCGCACGACGTAGCCGCGGTTGACGACCGTGTCGATGATGGAGGCGTAGGTGGACGGCCGGCCGATGCCTTCTTTTTCGAGCGTCTGCACAAGCGAGGCATCGGTGTAGCGCGCGGGCGGTTTGGTCTCGTGCCCGACGGCCTCGACGCCGCGCGCGGCCGGGCGGTCGCCGACGGCGAGCGGCGGGAGCGGGCTGTCGCGGTCGTCGAGCGCCGCCGCCGGATCGTCCGACCCCTCGACGTACGCGCGGAAGAACCCCGCGAACTCGACCACCTGCCCGGACGCGCGGAACGTGGACGCGTCGGGCGTGCCTTCGGCGGCGAGGATCGTCGCGCTCGTCTGGAGCAGGCGCGCGTCGGCCATCTGGCTGGCCACGGTGCGCTTCCAGATGAGGTCGTAGAGGGCGCCCTCCGGGCCGTCAAGACCGAGCTCCTGGCGGGTTCTCATGGCTGTGCCGGCGGGCCGGATGGCCTCGTGCGCCTCCTGCGCGTTGCGCACCTTGCCGCCGAACGAGCGCGCCCCCTCATGCAGGAACTCGCGCCCGTAGCGCTCGACGACGGCGCGGCGCGCGGCCTCGGTGGCCTCGGCCGAGAGCATCGGCGAGTCGGTGCGCATGTACGTGATCAGGCCCTGCTCGTAGAGCGCCTGCGCGAGCTGCATCGTGCGCCGCGCCGGCAGCCCGAGCTTGCGGTTGGCCTCCTGCTGGAGCGTGGACGTGATGAAGGGCGCCGCCGGGCTACGGCGGCTCTTCTTCTGCTGCACGTCTGCGACGCGCCACGGCGCCGCGGCGAGACGCCCGGCAAGGGCCTCGGCGGCCTCCTGCCCGAGCACGAGCGCGCGGGCGCCCTCGCGCAGCCGGCCCGTCGTCTCGTCGAAGTCTTTGCCCGTGGCGAGGCGCTGCTCGCCGAGGTGCGTCATGTGCGCCTCGAAGCGCTGCCCGCGCTGCTCGAGCGAGGCGCGGAGGTCGTAGTAGGTGCCCGAGACGAACGCGAGACGCTCCCACTCGCGCGCGGCGAGCAGGCGCACGGCCACGCTCTGCACGCGCCCGGCCGAGAGGCGCGGGGCGATCTTCTTCCAGAGCAGCGGCGAGACGGTGTAGCCGAAGAGACGATCAAGGATGCGGCGCGTCTCCTGCGCGTCCACGAGCCGCGTGTCGAGCTCGCGCGTCTGCTCGAGCGCGCGCAGGATGGCCTCGCGCGTGATCTCGTGGAACACCATGCGGCGCACGGGCACCTTGGGACGCAGCACCTCGAGCAGGTGCCAGCCGATGGACTCGCCCTCGCGGTCCTCGTCCGTCGCGACGTAGAGCTCGTCGGCGTCTTTGAGCGCGTCTTTGAGCTGCTTGACGACCTTCTTCTTGTCCGCCGGCACGACGTAGAGCGGCTCGAAGCCGGCCTCGACGTTGACGCCCACGCGCGCCCACTTCTCCTTCTTCACCGCCGCCGGAATCTCAGCCGCCGACGAGGGCAGGTCCCGCACGTGCCCCATTGAGGCCTCGACCTGGAAGCCCCTGGGCAGAAACTGGCGGATGGTGCGGGCCTTCGTGGGGGACTCTACGACGACGAGGCGCTTCATGCGGGCGGGTGCTGGCAGAACGGCGGCCGGGCTCGGCCGGGGGACGCGCAAGGTAACGGCCGCGCCGGCCGCGCCGGCGAAGGCTGGCCGAATCTGCACGCGCGCCGGGCCGGCGCCGTTCCGCCCCTCCGGCCGCGCCTCAGCCGCCGAACGCGTTCAGGCCCGTGATCTCCTGCCCGAGCACGAGCGTGTGCACCTCGTCGGTGCCCTCGTACGTGACGACCGACTCGAGGTTGGCCATGTGCCGCATGACCGGGTAGATGCCGAGCACGCCGTTGCCGCCGAGCACCTGCCGGCTCTGCCGCGCCACGTCGAGCGCCATGCGGACGTTGTCTCGCTTGGCGAGCGAAACGTGCGCCGGGCGCATCGTGCCGGCATCCTTCATCCGCCCGAGGCGCCACGCGACGAGTTGCGCCTTCGTGATGGCCGCCATCATGTCGGCGAGCTGGCTCTGGATGAGCTGGAAGCCGCCGATGGGACGGCCGAACTGCCGCCGGCTCTTGGCGTGCTGCACGGCCGCGTCGTAGCACGCCATGGCGGCGCCGAGCACGCCCCAGGCGATGCCGTAGCGCGCCTGCGTCAGGCACGAGAGCGGCCCGCGGAGCCCCTGCACGCCCGGCAGCACGTTGGCCGCTGGCACGCGGACCTCGTCCAGCACGATCTCGCTCGTGATGGCCGCGCGGAGACTCCACTTGTCCATGATGCGCGGCGCCGAGAAGCCCTGCCGGTCGGTCTCGACCAGGAAGCCGCGCACGACGTCGTCCTCGTCGCGTGCCCAGACGACGGCCACGTCGGCCTCGCTGGCGTTGGTGCTCCAGCGTTTGTGCCCCGAGAGCACGTACGCGTCGCCGTCGCGCACGGCGCGCGTGGTCATCGAGCCGGGATCCGAGCCGACGTTGGGCTCGGTCAGCGCGAAGCAGCCGAGCACGTCGGCCTTGGCGAGCGCGGGCAGCCAGCGGCGCTTCTGCTCCTCGGAGCCGTAGGCGTGGATGGGGTACATGACGAGCGAGCCCATCACGGAGCAGAACGAGCGCAGGCCGCTGTCGGCGCGCTCGATCTCCTGCATCATCAGGCCGTACGTGACGCTCGAGGCGCCGAGGCCGCCGTAGGCCTCCGGGATCGTGGGCCCGATCACGCCCAGCTCGCCGAACGCCCTGGCGAGCGCGCGCGGGAACGTCATCGCCTGCGCGTGCTGCTCGATGATCGGCAACACCTCGGCCGTGACGAAGGCGCGCACGCGGTCGCGGTGCGCCTTCTCGTCAGCCGAGAGCAACTCGTCGATCTCGTAGAAGTCCACGCCGGCGAAGGCGGCCGGGTCGTAGGTGCCGTTGGTGACGCCGAGCGGGGCATGGCCGAGCGGCTGGAACGCGCCGAGCGTGTCGGGGGCGGCGGGCGCGCCGTCGCCGGCGGCGTAGGGGGCGGTGGTGGGTCGGTCCATGGAGGCGGCGCTCATGCGGCGGAAGCGCGAGGGTAACTTGGCACGAAACGCAGGATAGCGCCGTTCCAGGCGCTCCGCTGCCGGGTATTCCTGCAATTTCCCCTCTTCGCTGTTTTCGCTTCTCGCCCTCGCTTCTCGTCTTCGATGCGCCTGCTGCTCTCGATGCGCCTGCTGCTCTCGATGCGCCTGCTGCTCTCGATGCGCCTGCTGCTCTCGATGCGCCTGCTGCTC
>JBKBRC010000007.1:59811-71349 GCA_046292345.1 Rubricoccaceae bacterium | reverse complement strand
TCGATGCGCCTGCTGCTCTCGATGCGCCTGCTGCTCTCGATGCGCCTGCTGCTCTCGATGCGCCTGCTGCTCTCGATGCGCCTGCTGCTCGCCGCCGCGCTCGTGCTTGTTGCCCTTCCCTCCGCCGCACAAACCGCCCGCAGCTATGGCTCGACGCCGCCGCGGCTCGGCGCAGGCTTCGACCTCGTGGCGACGCCGCCGGGGCAGCGCCTGCTCCCGAGCGGCCTCGCGCTCGGCGTGCGCGCCCGCGCGGCGCTGCCGGTCAACGCGGACGTCTCGGTCGCGGGCGACCTCGGCCTGGCGGCGCAGCTGTTCCGCGGACGCGACGACGCCACGTACGTGTTCAACCCGCAGGTGGGCGCCATCGCCACGATCGGGCGTGGGGAGACGGCGCGCTATGTGATGGGCGGCTTCGGCGGCTTTTTGCCGCTCGACGGCTCGGGCGGCGGCCCGACGGTGCACGTCGGCTACGGCTGGGCCGTGCCGATGAGCGAGACGTCGTTCTACATCGAGGTCAACCCGTCGCTCGTCGTCGGGCAGCGGGAGACGACGATCGTGCTGCCGGTGCGCGCCGGGCTCATCTTCTGACGCGCGCGGGCTCAGCCGGCCAGCGCGGCTTTGAGCTGCTGGATCGTGTCGACGGGCGTCGGGTCGACGCGCTTGCGCGCGGCGAGCCAGAAGCTGACCGCGTCGCCGAGTTGAATGAGTGAGAGCATGCGCCCGAGGCGGCCCTCGCCCTCCGCGTCGATCTCGCGCCAGCCGGCGACGTGGCGCGCGAGCAGTTCGCGCGTGCGCTCGAAGCGGCGCTGCACCTGCGCGTGGTCCTCGCGGTCGCGCAGCACGAGCACCACCATGCGGGAGAGCAGCTCGGGCGGCGCGGCTTCGAAGCCCATGATCTCATTATGGTTCAGCTCCGGGAAGACGTTGCCGTAGGCCGGGTGCTTGGCGTTTTCGTGGATCTGCGTGCGCCAGCGCAGCCCCACCGGCTCGAGCAGGCCCACCCCCGTGTAGACGAGCGGCAGGTGCCCCACGAGAGCGCCCGAGATCTCGCGCGCGTAGTTGGCGCGGTCGTCGGCGTCGTAGAGCGCCGCGCGCAGGCGGGCCGCCTCGCGCGCCTCGGCGTAGTCGTCGTCCGAGAGCTCGAGCAGCCCGGCGGCGCGGGCCAGGCGCAGCAGCACGCCGAGCGAGTAGCCGAGCGCGGCGCGCGGCTGCAGCCCTCCGGGGATCATGATGACCGGCTGCCCGGCCGCCTCGGCCCGCGCGGCAAGCTCCCCGCCCGACGTGACCGCGACGACGCGCGCACCGCGCGCGGTGGCCTCGTCGTAGGCGCTCAGCGTCTCCTCGGTGCCGCCCGAGTAGCTGCTCGCCACGACGAGCGTGCGCGCGTCCACCCATGCCGGAAGCCCGTAGGCCCGGTTGACCAGAAACGGCACCGGCGCCGAGGGCTCGCAGAGCGCGCGCACGAGGTCGCCGCCGATGGCCGAGCCGCCCATACCCAGCACGACGACGCCGCCGAGGCCGTCGTAGCCCAGCGCGTCGGCGGCAGCGCCGCGTGTCCAGCCTTCGTGGAGGTGCTCTGGGAAGGCGGCGATGGCACCGCGCATGTCGGAGGGGTCGAGCGTGTCGGAAGTAAGGAGCGGCTCAGGCATGGCAGGAAGGACGAGGCGTTGGGAAGGAAAGAGGTAGAGGGAAGGGAGTAGAACAGTGGGAGGTCAGGCGGGTTCGACGGCGGGCGGCGCCGGGTCGGCGTCCGAGGGGGCGGGCCCGGAGGCGTCGGGGCCGAGCAGGGCCGCCAGCTCGGGCGTGTGGCAGGCGAGGAAATGGTCCAGGATGCGGCGCACGCTCGCGGCGTCCTCCTGCCGGAGCACGCGCGCGGCGAGCGCCTGCGCCTCGGCGAAGCTGCACGCGCGCACGACGCGCTTGACGAGCGTGAGGTAGGCCGGCGAGACCGAGAGCGCGTCCACGCCTAGCCCGATCAGCAGCGGGGTCACGCGCGGATCGGCGGCCATCTCGCCGCAGAGGCTGACCGACACGCCGGCCGCATGCCCCGCCTCGACGGTGCGCGCCACGAGCGCGAGCACCGAGGGGTGCAGTTCCTGGTAGAGCGCCGCCACGAGGTCGTTGCCGCGGTCCACGGCGAGCGTGAACTGCGTCAGGTCGTTCGAGCCGATCGAGAAGAAGTCCACGTGGCGGGCGAAGCGCTCGGCAAGCAGCGCCACCGAGGGGACCTCGACCATGATGCCCACGCGCACGTGGCGCTCGTGGCGGACGCCCTCGGCCTCGAGGTCGCGGCAGGTGTCTTCGAGCAGACGCCGGAAAAGGCGGACCTCGCTCACGGCCGAGACCATCGGCAGCAGCAGGCGCGCCTCGCCGGTCTCGGCAGCGGCGCGCAGGAGCGCGCGCAGCTGCGGGCGCAGCAGGTCCGGCTTGTCGAGCAGGATGCGCAGGCCGCGCCAGCCGAGCATGGGGTTGCCCTCGCGGCGGGCGAGCGGGAGCACCTTGTCGCCGCCGAGGTCGAGCAGGCGAAACGTGACCGGGTGCGGCACGGCGGCGCGGAGCGCGTCGCGGTAGACGGCGAACTGCTCCTCCTCGCCCAGGCTGCGGCCCTGCGCGAGGAAGAGCATCTCGGTGCGGAACAGGCCGATGCCCTCGGCGCCGTAGGCGTGCAGCATCGGGAATTCCTCCCGGAACTCGACGTTGGCCTGCAGCACGACGCGGCGGCCGTCCGCGGTCTCGCCCGGCGCCGCTGCGACCGCCTCGCGCTCCTGGCGCAGGCGCTCGAAGCGGGCCTGCTTGGCGCGGTAGTAGGCGAGCGTCTCCTCGGTCGGCCGCGCGACGACCGTGCCCGAGAAGCCGTCGCAGACGAGCAGGTCGCCGGCCCGGACGGCGGCGCTCAGGCCGTGCAGGCTCACGACGGCCGGCACGCCGAGCGCGCGCGCCATGATGGCCACGTGGCTCGTCGGCCCGCCGAAGTCGATCACGCAGCCGAGCACGCCGTGGCGGCTGAAGAGCAGGATGTCGGCCGCGGAGAGTTGCTCGGCCACGACGACGTGCGCCTCGTCGATGCGCGAGAGCGCGCGGCCCTGCTGGAGGTTGCGCAGGACGCGGTTCTGCACGTCGAGGAAGTCGGCCGCGCGCTCGCGCAGGGCGGGGCTCGGACTGGCCTCGAGGCGGCGGCGGTGCTCGGAGAGCACGCTCTGCGCCGCCCACCCGGCGCCCATGCGCTGCTCGCGCACGAGCGCGCGCGTGGCGTCGTAGAAGGCGGCGTCGCGCAGGACGAGCAGCTGCGCGTCGAAGATGCGCGCCGAGTCGTCGCCGAGCTTCTCGCGCGCGACCGTGATCACCTTGCGCAGCTCGCGCTCGCTGCGCTCGACGGCCCGCTCGAAGCGGTCCAGCTCGGCCTCGACCGCCTCCGGCGGCAGGTGTTCGCGCTCGGCCTGGAAGCCGCCGCCGGCGTAGAGGTAGGCCGGCCCGATGGCCACGCCCGGCGCCACGCCGATGCCGCCGACGCGCACCTCGTCGCGCGGCGGCGCGTCGGGCGGGAGGTCCGGGGCAAACTTGGCGAAAGGCATGGGGCTGCGTGCGCGCTGTCCCTATACGGGCTCGTCCCTACACGGGCTCTCCGAAACCGTTTTCGAACACGGCCACGAGGGCATCGGCGGCTTCCTGCTCGTCCGGCCCCTCGAACAGCAGCTCGAGCGTCGCGCCCTGCTCGGCCGCGAGCGTCATCACGCCGATGATGCTCTTGCCATTGATCTCGTAGCCGTCCTTGCGGATGAAGAACTCGGACGCGAAGCGGGCCGCCTCGCGCACGATCATCGAGGCCGGGCGGGTGTGGATGCCGGCGCGGTTGCGAACGGTGACCTCGCGGACGATCATGGAGTGGCGCGGGCTTGCGTGGGGTGACGCGGGCCTGAGAGGAGGGTGCGGCCTCGGCCTCAGACGGCGCGGTGGGCGAGCGAGCGAGCGAGCGCGACGAGCACGTCGGCAGCGGTGGAGGGCGGCAGTGCCGAGGCGAGCGTGGCCACGCCGCGCTGCGCGTACTCGTCCACGGCCGCGGCCGTGCGTGCGAGCACGCCCAGGCGCTCCATGCGCGCGCGGGCCTCGGGCACGTCGGCGGCGGGCAGGCCCCCGTCGAGGGCGCGCGCGAACCAGGCGCGCTCCTCGCCCTCGGCGCAGGCGAGCGTCTCAAGCAGCAGGAACGTCTTCTTGCCCTCCACCAGGTCCCCGCCGATGGTTTTGCCCCAGTCGGCATGCAGCGCGGTGAGGTCCAGCAAGTCGTCCTGGATCTGGAAGGCGCGGCCGAGGTCGTGCCCGGCGCGGCGGAGGGCGGGGCGCGCCTCGGCCGGGGCCCCGCCGGCGAGCGCGCCGAGATCGAGGCAGAGCTCGAGCAGCGCGCCCGTCTTGCCGTCGATCATGGCCAGGTAGTCGTCCACGGTCACGTCGCGGCGGCGCTCGAAGGCCAGGTCGAGGGCCTGCCCCTCGCACAGGCGCGTCACCATGCGGTGGAACGCGGCGAGCGCCTCGCGCAGGGCGTCGCCGCGCCCGGCCGCGCTGTCCCCGGGCGTTTCCAGACCCGCCCGGGCGAGCAGGTCGTAGGCAAGGCCCATCATGAAGTCGCCGGCCAGGATGGCGGCCGGCTCGTCCCAGCGGGCGTGCACGGTCGGGCGGCCTCGGCGCGTGGCCGCGTGGTCCATGATGTCGTCGTGGACGAGCGTGAAGTTGTGGAAC
This sequence comes from Rubricoccaceae bacterium, assembly GCA_046292345.1. Classification (GTDB taxonomy): domain Bacteria; phylum Bacteroidota; class Rhodothermia; order Rhodothermales; family Rubricoccaceae; genus JBKBRC01. The sequence goes on along the minus strand of JBKBRC010000007.1, from coordinate 66,618 downwards.
ACCTCCACGGCCAGGGCGGCCGGCAGGGCGCGCGTGCGCGCGGCGTCCCCGCCGAAGGCCTCGGCCGTCAGCAGCAGGATCACCGGGCGCAGGCGCTTGCCGCCCCCGTCGAGCACGTAGCGGACGGGCGCGTAGAGCGAGGCCGGGCCCTCAGGGAGCGACAGCGCCGCGAGCGCCTCGTTGACGGTGCCGGCGAGCGCGCGCGCGCGGGCTGCCGCGTCGGCGGCCGATACGGTCACGGTCTGCATTTACGCCTCGGAGCCGATGGCCGACGCGATGGCCGCCTGCACCTCGTCGAGGGCGCCCGTACCGTCCACCTCCACGAAGCGCGCGCGCGTCCGGAAGAACGACTCGAGCGGCTGCGTCTGCTCGTGGTACACGCGCAGGCGGGTGCGGATGGCCTCGGGCTCGTCGTCCGGGCGGTGCACGAGGCGAGCCTCGGGCACGTCGGGCGGCGGCGGGTTGAAGTCCAGGTGGTAGATGGCGCCCGTCTCGGCGTCGGTGCGGCGACGGGAGAGGCGCTGCACGATGTCCTCCTCGGGCACGCGCAGGCTGACGACGGCCGTGAGCGGCGCCGCGTGGGCGTCGAGCTCTCCGAGCAGCCACTCGGCCTGATCCACGGTGCGCGGGAAGCCGTCGAGCACGAAGCCGTCGTAGTCGAGCGCGGCCAGCTCGTCGGCCACGATCCCGTTCGTGACGTCGTCCGGGACGAGCTTGCCCTCGGCGAGCAAGCTCTCGACCTGCTGCCCGAGCGGCGTCTGCGCCTTGATCGCGCTGCGGAAGAGGTCGCCGGTGGAGAGGTGGCGCAGGCCGTGCTGCTCGGCGAGCAGCTTGGCCTGCGTGCCCTTGCCCGCGCCGGGCGGGCCGAAGAGAACGAGGCGCATCAGGGAGAGGAGAGCGGGTGAGACGCAGGCAAGATAGCCTTCCTCCGGTGCCGGCCTCGGCGGCCGCCGCTGCGTCCGGGGCGCCTCAGGCGCGCACAGGCGGGCCGAAGCGCGGGTCGATCGGGCGCTCCGGCCCGGCCGGCGCCGAAGGCGCCTCGCGGTGGAGCGTCTGCTGGAGGTAGGCCCGCGTCAGCGGACGCGGGATGGCCAGTGCGAACAGCAGCGCGCCGAGCACGAACACGCTCACGCTCACGGCCACGTGGCGCCAGCCCGGCAGGCGTCCGCGCACGAGCAGCGCGAAGCGCACGTAGCTGATGGCCGCCAGCGGCACGAGCGCCAGCGCGAGCACCCACTCCGAGCGCGGCAGCGCCGCCAGGAGGGCGCCTCCCGAGGCGGCAGCGGACGCGAACACGCCCACGCGTACGGCGAAGCGCCAGCCGGAGCGCGCCCAGAAGTGCCCCGTGATGGCGTCAGCGGCCATCAGGCCGGCGGCGGCTAGTAGCAGCGAGAACGCGAGCAGGACGGCGGCCAAGGGACGGACGGCTGGTCTGGCGGGGGCACGGCGGAGCAACAGGGACGCCGCGGCGCTACGCGAGCGGCGCTACGCGAGCGGCGCTACGCAGGCGGCGCCGCACTGGCCGGGCGGCGGGCAGCGCCGGAGACCTGCGCCGTCACCTGGTCCACGGCCGCTTTGGCCGCGAAACCGAGCGCCGTCTTGAGCGCCGCGCCGAATGCGTCGCGCACGGCCGAGCGCCGGGGCTCGGCGTCGGGCGGCGCGCCAAGGTACAGCATGGGCGTCTTGCCTTTGGCAGCGCGGCGGAGCGCTTTCTCGGCCGGGACGCCACGGGCCATCAGATCGGCGGCCTCGTCCAGAAAGCGCGCGAACTGCGCCTTCACGATGTCGGCCATCTCGAGCGGCTCGGGCCGGCGGCGCCGGCGGCGGCGGCGCACGGCTACGACGCCCACGACGAGCAGTGCCGCGCCCCCGGCCGCGAAGGCCGCGTACCGAGCCGCGTTGGCGCGCAGCACGTCCACGACGGGCCGGCCGCCGACGAGGAACGTTGTCGGATCGGTCGCCTCGCGGCGGAGCGCGTCGAGGTGGTACTGGAGGTCGCGCTGCCGCGCCACGAGCTGGGCGCGGAGCTCGGCCTGCGAGAGGTCGCGGAACTGATGGTCCGGGTCGATGCGCGCCGGGACGCGCACGGGCGGGCTGGGCAGGGCGGTAGACATGGAGAGGCGATGAGTAGCGAGGGGCGCGGTGGACGGCGCGAGGCGTCGCAGGTCCCTAGGCAGCGGCCTGCCGGGCCTTCTGCGCCTCGAGGTTCGTGAGTTCGTTCGGGGAGAGCGTCTGCGGCGGCGTGGGCACATCGGCCGCGGTGACAGGCGGGCGCGTGAGCTCGACGTTGGTGCGCTGGAACGCATCGAGCCGCTTCTTGGCGACGGCGCCTAGCGCGCCCACGACGACGGCGAGCAGCAGCGTCACGATCAGGAAGCCCCAGAACGGATGCCCCAGCCACCAGCCGAGCCCGATGGCGAGCGTGAGCAGAACGAAGCCGAGCAGGTAGAGCGCGAGCAGCGCCGCCGGGAGGGCCGGCTTGGCGATTCCGATCGCCTCGTCCTTCTTGGCAAGCACCTCGTCGCGCTTGTCGAGCACCTGGCGCTGCACAAGCGCGATGCGCAGCTCAACCCATTCGCGCAGGTCGGCCGAGACGGCCGCGGCGTGGTCCACCATTCGGCCGAGCTTGCCGCGGTGCGGCGGGAGCTGGCGCGTCTCCGGGATGGGCGGCTGGAGCGGCGGCGCGGAAGCGCTCGGGGGAGCCGGAGGCAGCGGCGGCGAGCTGGGCATGGGCTCGCCCGCAGCGGGCGGGACGGGCGGGGCCGGCGGGGTCGGCGGGACGGGCGGGGTCGGCGGGACGGGCGGGGTCGGCGGGACGGGCGGGGTCGGCGGGACGGGCGGGGTCGGCGTGCCGGACGAACTGGCCATGCGGGGACGGGAGCGGCGAGGAGTGATTGCGGGAGGGGCGGGCGGATCCAACCCCGCTCGAGGGCCCGGGGTTGCCTCGGGCGGAACCCCTCCTGTGCCGGCGCACGTTAGCCACGCGTCGCCGCACGTGTCCACCTGACCGTTTTCGTCGCCCATGCGCTTTTCCGTCCAGGCTCACCCCACGCCCAACCCGCACAGCCTCAAGTTTGCCGTCGTCGGGGCGCGGCTGATCGAGAGCGGCCTGGCGGCGTACTTCAGCGCAGCTGAAGCAGCCGGAGATCCGCTCGGCGAGGCGCTCTTCCGCCTCGAGGGCGTGCACAGCCTGATGATCGTGCCCGAGTTCGCGACGGTCACGAAGCATCCGGCGGCAAGCTGGGAGCCGCTAGCGCGCAGCGTCGAGCGTGTGCTCGAGACCCACCTTGCCGGCGCCGTCTCCGGCGAAGCCGGCTGAGCGCGCCGGCTCGCCCGAGGCGTCCTCGGCGATCCAGTCCGCGGCGCGCTCGGCGATCATGAGCACGGGCGCGTTCGTGTTGCCGTTGGGGATGCGCGGCATCACCGACGCGTCGACGACCCGCAACCCCTCGACGCCCTGCACGCGCAGGCGCACGTCCACCACGGCGTCCTCGTCCGGCCCCATGCGGCACGTCCCGACCGGGTGGTAGAGCGTCTCGCACGTCTGGCGGACGTACGCGGCGATCTCGGCGTCGGTACGCGCGGCGGGGCCCGGGGTGAGCTCGTCGCCGGCGAGCACGCGCAGCGCCGGCTGGTGTGCGATCTGCCGCGCCAGACGCACGCCCTCGACGAGCGTCTGCACGTCGGCCGGATCGGCGAGGTAGCCGGGGTCGATGAGGGGTGCCTCGAAGGGATCGGCCGAGCGCAGGCGCAGATGCCCCACGCTGCGCGGGCGCACGAGCGTCGGCCCGAGCGAGAAGCCATGCGTGGTGGCGCGCACGAGGCCGTGCTGGTAGAACAGCGTCGGGGCAACGTGGAACTGGAGGTCGGGCGCAGGCTCGCCGGTGCGCGTGTGCGCGAACAGACCCGCCTCGGCTATGTTCGACGAGAGCCCGCCGCGGCGCAGCGCGACGTAGCGAAGCACGCTCAGGGCGCCCTCGGCGCGCAGCAGCGACGTCGGCTGGCGCAGCGCGAAGCGCACGCCCACGATGAGGTGGTCCTGGAGGTTCTGCCCTACGCCGGCCCGGTCTGCGACGACGGCGATGCCATGCCGCCGCAGCGCGTCGGCCGGGCCGACGCCCGAGAGCATGAGCAGCTGCGGCGTGTTGACGGCGCCGCCGCAGAGCAGCACCTCGCGGGCCGCACGGGCCGTCAGCACGGCGCCGTCTTGCCGGTAGGCCACGCCCACGGCGCGCGTGCCCTCGAAGAGCACGCGCGTGGCATGCGCGCCCGTGGCCACGGTCAGGTTGCGCCGGGCGCGTACGGGCCGCAGAAACGCCGCTGCCGCCGAGTGCCGCCGGCCGCCCTTCTGGTTGACCTGGTACAACCCGGCCCCCTCCTGCTCGGCCCCGTTGAAGTCGTCGTTGGGGCGCACGCCGGCCTGCTCGGCGGCGCGCACGAACGCGCGGCTGACCGGATGCGGATCGCGGAGGTCCTCGACGCGCAGGGGCCCGCCGACCCCGTGGTAAGCCGAGGCGCCCCGCGCGTTGTCCTCGCTGCGCTTGAAGTAGGGCAGCACGTCCGCGTAGCCCCACCCGCGGCACCCCTCGGCCGCCCAACCGTCAAAGTCAGTGCGGTGGCCGCGGATGTAGATCATCGCGTTGATGGACGAGGAGCCGCCGAGCACCTTGCCGCGCGGCCAGTAGAGCGAGCGCCCGTCGAGGTGCTCCTGCGGGGCCGTCCAGTAGTTCCAGTCGGCCTCGGTCTGGAACAGGCGCGAGAACGCGGCCGGAATGTGGAACTCGGCCCGCGTGTCCGGCCCGCCGGCCTCGAGCAGCAGCACGTTGACCGACGGATCGGCCGAGAGGCGGTGGGCGAGCACGCAGCCAGCCGTGCCAGCGCCGACGATGACGTAGTCGTACATGGGAGCAGAGGATGGAGCGGGGGCCGCTGGGGCAGGGTGCCCCGGGAAGCGGGGGGCATCCTCGCACGAGCGCCGCGCTGCGGCAAGCGGTACCGGAGCAACGTACGCACCCCGCCCGCGCGTGCGCAATCCGGCCGGAGCCCGCTCCGACGTCAGGCCAGCCCCGGCGCAGCACGCCTCACGCGGCGCCCTTCAAGCGCGGCGCGGCCATCCTCGCGGCCCGTCCAAGCGCACGGCCAGCTCGCCTTCGAGCAGTTGCTCGAGGTCGGCCCCGATGAAGTCCCGGCGCCAGCCGACGAGCACGTCCTCGGCCGCGTCGTGCTCGGCCGCGTCGTCGCCGTTCGCGGCAGGGCCGTTCGAGGCAGGGCCGTTCGAGGCAGGGCCGTTCGAGGCAGGGCCGTTCGAGGCAGGGCCGTTCGAGGCAGGGCCGTTCGCGGCAGGGCCGAGGGCGCCGTTCTGCGCGGCCCGGTCTACGAGGCGCCGGAGCGTCGCCTTGGGCGCCACGAGAGCCGGATCGATGCCCTCGGTGGCGCAGCGGCCGGCCACGAAGGCCTGCGCAAGCAGGAGCACGGCCGCGCGGCGCTCGTCCTCAGGGCCGGGGCGCCCGCGCCGCGCAGCGGCCTCGGCAGGCGCGGCCTCGCCCTCGGCCACGGCCGCGAGCAGCCCCTCGGCGTAGCGGTGGCGCTGCCGGTCGGTCAGGCCGAGCGCGGCCAGTTCACGCGCCTGGTGCGGCCGGCGGCGCGCGAGCTCGACGAGCGCCTCGTCGGGCAGCACCAGGCGGCGCGTACGGTCGAGCGCCTGCGCCTCGCGCTCGCGCCAGGCCGCGAGCGCGCGCAGCACGGCACGGCCCTGCGCCGGGAGTTGTGCCACGCCTCTGGCCTTGATGCGCGTGACGGCCTCGGAAACATCGGCGGGCGCGTAGAGCGCGGCGTCCTCGTAGCGCGCCATCTCCTGGCGGACCCACGCGTCGCGCCCGCGCGCCGCGGCGTCGGCCAGGAGGCGGTCGCGCGCGGCGAGCAGGTAGCGGACGTCGTCCTCGGCGTAGCGGACCTGCTCGGGCGAGAGCGGGCGGCGCAGCCAGTCGGTGCGCGTCTCGCCCTTGTCGAGCGTCACGCCGGCCGTGTGGCGGATCAGCTCCTGGAGCGAGACCGTAACGGGAAGCCCGACGAATCCGGCCGCGCGCTGCGTGTCAAAAATGGTGCGCGGGCGGGCGCCGGTGGCTCGGGCGAGGATCTGCAGGTCCTGCCCGGCATCGTGGAGCACCTTCTCGACGTCCGCGTCTTCGAGCAGCGCGCCGAGCGGGCCGAGCGAGCCCGCGAGCGCGACCGCGTCGATCAGGTGCACGTCGTCCTCGCCGAGGCCGAGCTGGACGACGCCCAGGGCCGGGTAGTAAGAGCGCTCCCAGACGAACTCGGTGTCCAGGGCAACGGCGCCGGCGCGGCGCGCGCGGGCGATGAGGGCGTCGAGCGCGTCGGCGGTGGCAATCATGCGAGGGGTAAGCGCAGGGGCGATGAGACGCGCCGTCAGGGCAGGCGGACCGTACAGCCGAACGCCTGTGTCTGGCGGACCTCGACCGGCAGGCCGGCCAGGTGCTGGTCCATCGCCTGGCGCAGGTACGGGCGCGTGACGCGGGCCTCGGCGGCCGGGCTGTCGTCGATGGCGCCTTCGTAGAGCAGGGTGCCCTCGGCCGAGAAGAAGAACACCTGCGGCGTGTTGCGCACGCCGAAGGCACGGGCGAGCGCGCCGCCCTCGTCCATCACGTAGGGGAACGAGAAGCCGAGCTGCTCCAGGCGCGCCCGCGCGCGCTCGGCCGACTCCTCGGGGAAGCGGACAGGGTCGTTCGAGCCGACGGCGACGAAGCCGATGCCGGGAGCGGCGTAGTCGCGCGCGAGCTCGGCCACGCG
>JBKBRC010000007.1:48578-59711 GCA_046292345.1 Rubricoccaceae bacterium | reverse complement strand
GCTCCAGGCGCGCCCGCGCGCGCTCGGCCGACTCCTCGGGGAAGCGGACAGGGTCGTTCGAGCCGACGGCGACGAAGCCGATGCCGGGAGCGGCGTAGTCGCGCGCGAGCTCGGCCACGCGCGCGGCGTAGCGGTCGGTCCAGGGGCAGGCGTTGCTCCAGAACACGACGACGAGGCCCGTCTGCCCCATCGCCTGGCGGAGCGTCGTCTGGGCGCCCTGTGCCGTGGCGAACGCGCGCGAGGCCAGCGGCAGCGTGCCGCCGGGAGCGAGAACGGGCGCCTGCGCGGCCGCCGGCGGCGCCAGCACGAGCAGGGCAAGCAAGATCAGAGCAGACGGTCGCATGGGGTCCTGGAAGGAGGTTATTCGGCGAGCAAACGCTCGACGCGAGCGAGAAGATCGTCGTGGTTGACAATGCCGACCTGCGCGTCGCGCACGGCCCCGTCGGCGTCGAGGACGAGCGTGACCGGGATGGCGCCGGTGGCGCGCGGATAGAACTCCTGGATGATGTCCCGGTCGCCCGTGAACAGGTACGAAGGATCGGTGACTCCCTGGCGGTCCAGGAAGTCGCGCACGCTCGCGAGATCGCGTGCGTCGTCCACGGAGACGAAGCGGAGCGCGACGCGCTCGCGATCCACGCTCTCACGTAGCCGCATCAGTTCGGGAAACTCGACGATGCAGGGCGGGCACCAGGTCGCCCAGAAGTTGACCACGACGAGCTCGGCGCGGACGGCCGAGAGGTCTCGCCGCAGGTCGTCGGCGCTGCGGACCTCCTTGATGGGGCCAGGGCCGGCCGCCGCGACGGGCGCGGGCGCATCGCCTCCTGGCTGGCAGGCCGCCACGAGCAGGGCGAGGACGAGAGCGGAAAAGGCGGGACGCATCGGAAAGGGAGAGGGCTGGGCGCGAAAACGAACCACGCGGGCGCGTCGTCTCTGGAAACTGATGCAAGAACGCATGCGGCGCAGGTCGGCGCACCTCACGGGACGCGAAGGATCGGGTAGTTCGCGCCGGCGCGGAGGGCGCCTTCCGGAAGCAGGTTCCAGGCGGCGACGCTGTCCTCGTGACGCGGCTCGAGGAGCAGGAACGCGAGCCGCCCGAGCGGCTGCGTGGTCGGGACGAGCACGTAGGCCTCGGGCGGCGCGTCGCTGGCCTCCCACCGGCCGAACGCCTCCGCCGCACGGCGGCCCTGGAATGGCTGCGCCGCCACGCGCACGCTGTCGATGCGGAACACCTCGACGGGCTGCGGAATCATCGTGACAGGCTGCGTGCGGACGCCGTGAGCCGCGAGCAGGTCCAGCACGGCCGTGAGGCGCGCCGGCACCAGGTACGCCTCGGGCGCGCGCTCGCGCTCGGCCGCGGCGAAGCGCACGTAGGCCGGCATCGCCTCGGGGCGGCGGACGGGCCGCTGCCGGAGCATGGGCGCGCCCGTGACCGGGTGGCGCAGCGTGTCCACCTCACCCAGCAGGACGGGCGGCGCCCCGGGCAGCGCCTCGAAGCGGGCGCGCACGGCGAGCGAGTCGCCGGCGATGGGGCGGCGATCGGCGGCAGCGGCGGCGCGTCGGATGCGCGAGGCCTCGCGGTATACGGCCGCAAGGATCTCCTCGACGAAGCGCCGCGTCACGTCGATGCGCGTCTCGAACGGCGCGTAGCTATAGGCCTCGCTCAGAACCGCGTAGCGCCCGCGCACGCCGGCGTAGTTGGTCCCGAAGCGCGGGCGCGCATCGAAGGAGTACCAGCCGCGCGGCGCGCGGGCCGGCTCGCCGAAGGCACCGGGCACGTTGCCGTAGTGGAACGTCGCGTAGCCGTCGGCGGCGAGCAGCCGCGCGGAGATGGCCGGCAGGACCTCGTCGAAGAGGTGCGCGGCGATCGGCGCGGGCGTGTCGGGCCAGAGCGGCGGGGCGTACGTCAGCTCGTACCCCATGTGCGTACCGTTGGTCGTGTGGAGGTCCACGACGACGTGCGGGTCGTAGTCGCGCAGCAGGCCCACGAGCGCGCGCGACTCGGGCGCGTCAAGCTTCATGAAGTCGCGGTTCAGGTCGAGCCCGGCCGCGTTGGCGCGCTGCCCCACGCCGCCGACGGGGCCGTACTGGAGCGGGCGGTTGTCGTAGGCCACGCGCTCGTTGCCGTCGGCGTTGTAGATGGGCGCGGCCAGGAGCACGAGCGAATCGGCCCAGGCCGCATGGCGCCCGGCGGCGAGGTCGCGCAGGAGCACAAGCAGGGCTTCTTTGCCGGCCACCTCGCCTGCGTGGATGTTGGCGAAGACGAGCACGCGCGTCTTGCCGGTAGCGCGCACGGCCTCGGGCGAGGCCGCGCCGGCGCCCCAGACGACGAGCGGGAGGGCGCGCCCCTCCCCGCTCCGCCCGAAGTCGGTGCGGTGGAGCACGCCCGGCGAGGCCGCCGCGAGCGCGTCCACGAACGCGACCACGTCGGCGTAGCGGGTCGTCTCGGTAAAGCCGGAGCGCTCAGGCGCGGTCCGGAGCGCCGCGAGGGCCGGCGGGAGCGGGCTGCCCTCCGAGGCGGTCCCCGCTGGCGCCGCGCGCTCCGAAGCCGTGCATCCGACGAGGCTGAGCGCCAGCACCGGGGCCACGGCAACGACTAATGTTGCAATAGCGGACTTAACTGCAGGACAACGAACCATCACGAGAGAGCGAGCGGCGTGCCCGCGCGCCGGGCCATCCAGCGGTTGAGCAGTACGAAGGCGACGAGAGCTGCGCTCCATTGCACGAGGCACGTCATGGCGCTGTAAGGCTCGGTCGGGTCGTACCAGGCGGCCGTGAAGTCGGCCGTCGTGGCGAGGTAGAGCCACCACGCGAGCAGCACGATGGCCTGCGCCGGCACGAGCGCCTTCATGGCCACGTCCCACGCGCGCGGCAGGCGCCAGTCTTCGGGCGTGGCGACGCCCGTGCGCAGGCGGCCCGTCCCGTAGCGCCAGGCGACGAACGCGACGAACGCGCCCGAGAGCATCAGCGCGACGCCCCACACGAAGTCCTGGTTGCCGAAGAACGCCTCGCTGCGCGCGCTCGGCACGCCGAACGCGAAGCCGCCCACGGCCACGGCCGCCACGGCCGCGCCGCGCTGCACACCGAAGTCCACGAGTACGCGCGTCGAGAGCTCGATCATTGAGATGAGCGACGAGAGCGCAGCGAACGAGAGCCCGAGGAAGAACAGCACCGCGAGCGTGCTCCCGAGCGGCATCTGCGCAAAGAGCTGCGGCATCCAGATGAACGTCAGGCCCGTCCCCCGCTCGCCGCTCTGCCGCATCACGTCGAGGATGTCGGCCTGCGCCATCTGCCCGCCGAGCACGGCGAAGACGATCCCGAAGACCATCGTGGCCGCGAGCAGCGAGACGACGTTGTTGCCCACGCCCGTCAGCACGGCGTTGCGCACGACCCCGTCCTCGCGGCGCATGTAGGCGGCGTAGGTCAGGATCAGGCCCCAGCCGGCGCCCGTATCCCAGGCGTTTTGCGTGAGCGCCTCGAGCCAGACGGCAGGCTCGGCGAGCGTGCCCCAGTCGGGCGCGAAGAGGAAGGCCAGGCCGGCGCCGGCACCCGGCAGCGTGAGCGCGCGCGCGACCGCGAGCACGACGATGGCGAGCAGCGCCGGCACGAGCACCCGGTTGACGCGCTCGATCGAGCGCACGCCGCGCAGGCACGCCAGCGCGCCCAGGCCCATCGCGAGCGCGTGGAACGCGAGCGGCCACGGCGAGCTCTGGAAGCCCGTCCACGACGCCTGCGCCGCCTCGACCGAGGAGGGCAGTCCCGTCAGAAGCGCTGCGCCGAAGTAGTACACGCACCACCCCGCCACGACGCTGTAGTAGCACATGATGGCCGCTGCCACGAACGCCACGAAGGCACCCATCCACGCGAAGCGCCCGTTGGTGAGGCGGCTGAACGTTGCCACGACGCCTCCGCGGCCGGTCTGCCCGAGCGCGTACTCGGCTATGATGAGCGGGATGCTCCAGACGAGCAAGAACACGATCCACGCGACCAGGAACGCGCCCGCGCCGCCGTCGCCCGCGTTGGCCGCCGCGATGCGCGGGAAGCGCCAGATGTTGCCCGTGCCGACGGCGATGCCGAGCACGCTCAGCAGCAGCAGCCACCGCGAGGAGAAGCGTTGTTCGGCCGGAGGGGGCGAGCCAGGCGCGTCCGGGGAGGCACTCATGGGCAGCGGCGGATGGGGCGGATGGAAGGGAGCGGACGTCTACTGCGCGCCGTCGCGGGCCGCGCCGTCGCGGGCCGCGCCGTAGCGGGCCGCGAGCACGTCGAGGTGGTGCGCGGCGTGACCGGCGAGCACATAGAGGGCCGCGCGCGCCGTCATACCCCGACCGGAGGCCTCGCCGCGGCGCGTCCAGGCCTCCGCGGGAACCGTCGCCACGAGCGCCTGCGTCGCCGCGCGCTCGGCGGCGAACCACGCCACGAGGTCCTCGAGCGGCACCGCGTCGAAGCCGGCCGCGGCCACGAACGCGTTCTCGTCGAAGCCCGGCAGCGGCTGCGCGTCGCCGCGCGCGAAACGGAGCAGGCGGTAGGCGAACACGCGCTCGGTCTCGGCCATGTGGCCCACCACCTCGCCGATGCTCCACTTGCCAGGCGCATAGCGGAAGGCGGGGTCCGAAACGCGCGCCGCCCACGCGGCGAGCGCTGCGGCCGTGTGCCCGAGCCGCGGCGCAGGCAGCTGCAGCGCACGCGCGACGTAGCCGGCGTAGAACGGCGTGTACTCGTCCGGCGCCGGCGGCGCGATCTCGGCGGGCGTGGGCTCTGGCACGGGCGCGCTCAGAGCTGGTCGAGGGGAATCCACTCCGTGGGCGCCTCCGGCGCCGGCCTGCTCTCGGGCGCCCCGGGGGGCGCCCCGGGGGGCGCCTCGGGGGAGGCTTTTGGGGGGGCTTCGGGGAGCGCAGCCTGCCGGGGCGCGACCTCGGGCAGCGGCGCGCCCGCAAACACGTACCGCCCGATTTCTTCGGCCGCAGCCGCGTAGTCCTGCGCGCCGCGTGTCGAGACGCGCGCGTCGAAGACGGTCTGGCCGTTGCGGCTCGCGACGGCGAGCGACGAGCTCGTGCGGATGGGCGTGGCGAGCACCGCCTCGCCGTAGCGCTCGCGGAGATAGCGCGCGTAGCGCTCGTGGCGCGTCAGGCGCGCGTCCACCTGCGTGAGCAGGAAGCGCGGCACGGCGAGCCCCGGGTTGAGCTTGGTGCGCACGAGCCCGGCCGTGCTCCAGGTCTGCTCGGCGCCCACGACGGGCTGGTACTCGGGCGTGACCGGGATCACGACGTGGTCGGCGGCGACGAGCGTGTTCATCGTGAACACCGAGAGCGCGGCGGCCGTGTCGAGCAGGATGAGGTCGTAGTCGTGCCCGGCGCGGATCGTCTCGCGGAGCCGGAACACGTCGGTCGGTTCGTTGAGCCGGCGCTGCGCCTTCGTGAGCGCCATCGAGGACCCGATGAGGTCGAAGCCGCTCATGCGCTGCACGGGGAACGAGCGCAGATCGGCCGTTTCCTCGAGCAGCTCCAGCGCCGACGCCGAGGCCGGCGGCTCTTCTGCGCCGAGCATGCGTGTCAGAAACCCCTGCGGGTCGAAGTCCACGGCGAGCACGCGGTAACCGGCGTGCCCGAAGGCGGCGGCGAGGTGGAGCGAGGACGTGGTCTTCCCCGTTCCGCCCTTGTGGTTACAGATGGTCAGGACTGGCACAGGCGCCTGGGCGATCGTTGCCCGAAGATACCCTGCCTGCTCGCCGCGCCAAGCCACCGGCGTCGCCCCACGGGGGCACGGGAAGCGGCGCGCGGCGGCTCCAGCCGCGGCCGTAGCCAAAGCTTTAGCCAGGCACGTGGGCGGACGATACGCCCCCGGCAACCTCTCGCCCCCATGCGTTTCGTCCGCCCCCATCCTCTCAGCACGTTCGGCTGGTCGCTGCTGGGCGCGCTCGCGCTCACGCTGAGCCTGCCGCCCGTCGGGTTTTACCCTCTCGCGTGGGGCGCCCTCGTGCCGATCCTGCTGCGGTGGAGCCTCCGCACGCCCTCGTGGGCTTATGTGCGCGAGCTGTACGCGCTCTTTCTGACGACCGCCTGCTGCGCAGGCTTCTGGCTGCTGTTCAACCCCGACCTGACGAGAGCGTTGCTGGGCGGTCTCGGGCTGCTGCTGGCGCCGCTGCCGCTCGTGGCCGCCATGACACTCTCCTCGGCCGTGCGGGCGCGCTTCGGCACAGCGGCCGGGCTCACCTCGCTCGTGCTGGGCGTGCTCTCGACTGAGTTTTTGCTGCTCCAGGGGCCTGTCCGCGTACCATGGCTGCTGCTGGGGCACACGCAGGCCGGTGCGCTCCCGTTCGTGCAGACGGCCGACCTGGGCGGCGTGCTCATGGTGAGCCTGTGGGTGCTGCTGCTCAACGCCGTCGCCTTCGTCGGCGTCGCGTTCCGCCCCGGCACGCGCGAGCCTCTGCTCGACCGCGGCCTCGTCGCCGGCATTTTCGGCGCGCTCGCGGTGCTGCCGGCCGCCTACGGCGCCGTGCGCATCAACCAGACGCAGCAGCCCTCGGGCTACCTGACGGTCGGGCTGATCCAGCCGGGCATGCCCGCAAGCACCTGGGACGACGTCACCGACGGCTCCAAGGTCGACTACGTGGCCGGCCTCTCAGACAACCTGCTCGACACGGCACCCAGGGCGCCCGCTGCTCCGGTGCAGCCGGCCGCGCTCGATCCTGACGCTCCGACACTCGGCTACGGCACCGACGCGCCGGGGCGCCGCTCGCCCGATCTGCTCGTGTGGCCGCGCGCCACCGTCGCCTCCGACCTCGACGCCGAGCGCCGGCAGCGGCTCTTCTCGCGCCTGGCGCTCTGGAGCGCCGGCCGCGGCGTCTCGGTGCTCACCGGCGCCGTCCTCACCGACGCGCCCGCCGACCCCGACCTCCCGCCGCGCTTCGCCAACGCTGCCCTCCTCTTCACGCCGGGCGAGCGGGCCGCCGGACGCTACGATCAGATGGTGACGCTGCCCGTCATCGAGACCGTGCCCGTAGATCCCGTCACGCGCGCGCGCCGCGCCGAGCGCGCGCTCGGCACGCAGCATGTCGTGTTCGACGTCCGGGGCACAGGTGTGGCGGCGCTCGTCGGTTTCGAGTCGCTCTTCGGAGACCACGTGCGCCGCTTTGCGCAGCGCGAGGCCGACGTGTTCGTGGTGCTCGCGCAGAACGACGCCTGGGGGCGCGTCGGCTCGATCGACCAGCAGATGGGCGTCTCGCGCCTGCGCGCCATCGAGACGCGCCGGCCCGTCGTCGTCTCGACCGTCAGCGGCACCTCGGCGCTGATCACGCCCGACGGGCGCGTGCAGGAGGCCGCCGGCTGGATGCAGCAGGGCCTCGTCTCGCTCGACGTGCCAACGCTCCGCATGGGCTCGTTCTACACCGCCCACGGCGACTGGCTCGGCGGCCTGGCGCTCGGCCTGGGGCTGGTGCTGCACGGGGGCCTGCTCGTCGCGGCGCGGCTCGGGCTGCTCACGCACTGGCGCCCGGCCAGGCCCGCCCCGCCTCCGTTCTAGCGCGCCCCGCCTCCGTTCCAGCGCGCCCCGAACGGCCTCGAGCGCTCGCCGGACAGCGGGTAGCTTGCGGCGCCCTGCACGCCGCCGCTCTGCCCGCCGTCGCCATGCTTCGCCTCCGCCTCCCGCTCGTCCTCGCCTCGGCCTCGCCGCGGCGCCGCGACCTGCTCGCCCGCCTCGGCCTCGCGCCGACGGTGCGCCCCACCGACACCGACGAGACGTGGCCCGAGGGCCTGCCCCACGGCGCGGCCGTCGAGGCGCTCGCGCGGCGCAAGGCCGAGGCGCTGGCCTCTCCCGAGGACGCGCTTGTCGTCGCGGCCGACACCGTCGTCGTCCTCGGCGACGACGTGCTCGGCAAGCCCGCCTCGCCCGAGGATGCGGCGGCCATGCTTCGCCGCCTCTCCGGCCAGACCCACACTGTCTACACGGGCATCGCGCTGCGCCTCGGCGCGCGCGCCGCGACGGCGCACGAGGCGACGCGCGTGACGTTCGCCCCGCTCTCCGACGCCGAGATCGCCGCCTACGTCGCCACCGGCGCGCCGCTCGACAAGGCCGGCGCCTACGGCATACAGGACGACGCGGGCGCCGTCTTCGTGGCGCGCATCGAGGGCGACTACTACAACGTCGTCGGGCTGCCGCTGCACCGGCTCTACCAGACGATCCGCGCGCACTTTCCGGACGCGCTCGCCGGCGGCCTCGAGGACGCGCAGCGCTGAGCGCAGACGCCGCGCACGGGTGCGCCGCGCCGAGGGGAGGGAACCCGGCGCGGGGCGGCCGGCTTGCAGGGACGCTCCGACCTGCCCCGCTCCATGCGCCTTTCTCCGCTGCTCGCGCTGCTCGTCGCGCTTCCCCTCGTCGCCGGATGCGGCTCCGACACGCCGCCCCCGGACGCGCCGGCGGTCACCAACCCGCCCCTGACGACCGGCCCGCCCGCACAGGCGCAGACCGTCGCCGACGCCGTGGCCAGCGACCCGCAGATGACCACGCTCGACGCGGCGCTCGCGGCGGCCGGCCTTCGCGACGTCCTTGCGGGCGAGGGGCCCTTCACGCTCTTCGCGCCCAACGAGGCCGCCTTCAACGCTCTCCCCGAGGGCGAGCTCGACCGCCTGATGGCCGACCCGGCCGCGCTCCGCCGGCTGCTCGAGTACCACGTCCTCCCCAACCGCACCCACGCCGCCGACACCGACAGCGGCCTCGGCATGGGCACGCTCGCCGGGCCCGAGCTCGCCCTGGACTTCGGCCCGCAGGGCTTCACCGTCACCGACGCGCGCGGCAACACCGCCCGCGTCGTCGAGCCCGACATCGACGCTGGCAACGGCGTCATTCATCGCATCGACGCCGTCCTTCGTCCTCCCACTCCCTGATGGCTGCTCCCGTTTACGTTCTCATCGGCGCCACGGGCGGCATCGGCGCGGCGCTCTCGCGGCGCCTCGCCGCTGACGGCGCCCGCCTCGTCCTCGGCGCCCGCGGGGCCGAACGCCTGCGCGAACTGGCCGCCGAGACCGGCGCCGCTGCCTTCACGCTCGACGCGACGCAGTACCCGGCCGTGCAGTCGCTCGTCCGCTCCGCCGCCGAGACGCACGGGCGCGTGGACGGCGTCGTCAACCTCGTCGGCTCGATCCTGCTCAAGCCCGCTCACCTGCTCTCGCCCCAGGAGTTCGAGGAGACGCTGCGCGTCAACCTCAGCACGGCCTTCCACGCGCTCAAAGCCGGCGTCGACGCGATGCGGCAGAACAGGGACCCGCAGGGCGGGGCCGTCGTGCTTATGGCGAGCGTGGCGGCGCGGCTCGGGCTAGCCAACCACGAGGCCATCGCGGCGGCCAAGGCCGGCGTGATGGGGCTCGTCGCGGCGGGCGCGGCGTCGTACGCCTCGCGCGGCATCCGCGTCAACGCGCTCGCGCCGGGCCTGGTGCGCACCCCGCTGGCGGGACGGCTCGTGGCGAGCGAGGAGGCCGAGCAGGCCTCGGCCAAGATGCACGCGCTCGGGCGCATCGGCGAGCCCGAAGACCTCGTCGACGCGATCGCGTTCCTGCTCGACCCCGCACGCAGCGGCTGGATGACCGGCGAGACGCTCTCGATCGACGGCGGCTTCGCGCACGTGCGCCCGCGCTAGCGATGGCCGGCGCCACACTCGTCTGGTTCCGGCGCGACCTCCGCCTCGCCGACCACGCCCCGCTCGCACACGCCGCCGCGCGCGAGGGTACGCCCGTCGTGCCCGTGTTCGTCTGGGCACCGGAGGAGGAAGCGCCCTGGCCCCCCGGCGGGGCGCACCGCTGGTGGCTCGGCGCCTCGCTCGAGGCGCTCGGGCAGGACCTGGCCGGGCGTGGCCTGCGGCTCGTTCTCCGCCGCGGCTCCACGGCCGAGGCGCTGCGCACGCTCGCCCGCGAAGCCGGCGCCGACCGGGTCGTGTTCTCGTCCGCGCCCGAGCCCCACCTCGCCCGCCGCGACGCCGAGACGGCGGCCGCCCTGCGCGAGGACGGGCTGGACGTGCGCGCCTTCGCCGGCCACCTGCTCCACGCGCCGGACGAGGTCCGGACCGGCTCGGGCGGCCCCTACCGCGTGTTCACCCCCTTCTGGCGCAAGCTCTCGGCCGCGCTCGACCCGCCGGCGCCGCTTCCGGTACCGCGCCTCGGCGCCACGCGCGCGCCCGCCGCCTGGCCCGAGAGCGTGCCGCTCGCCGCGCTCGGCCTCGCACCCGAGGCGCAGGACGGTGTGGACTGGGCCGGCGCCATGCGGGCTCACTGGCGGCCCGGCGAGGCCGGCGCCCACGACCGCCTCGCGCGCTTCCTGGACGAGGCGCTCGTTCGCTACCCAGAGGCCCGGAACGTCCCCGCCGCGCGCGGCTCCTCCGAGCTCTCGCCACACCTGCGCTGGGGCGAGATCAGCCCGCGCCAGGTCTGGCACGCCGTAAACGACTGGGTGCGGAACGGCCCCATGCGCGCCGCCGCCGACGTCTTCCTCGCCGAGATCGGCTGGCGCGAGTTCAGCTACCACATCCTGCATCACTTCCCCCATACCGACCACGCGCCGCTCGACGCGCGCTACGAGGCGCTCCCGTGGCGCGACGACCCCGAGGGCCTCGCGGCATGGCAGCGCGGCCGCACGGGCTACCCCGTCGTCGACGCCGCCATGCGCCAGCTATGGGCGCTCGGGTGGATGCACAACCGCCTCCGGATGATCGCGGCGTCGTTCCTGACCAAAGACCTCCTCGTGCGCTGGCAGGACGGCGCGGCGTGGTTCTGGGACACGCTCTGCGACGGCGACCTGGCCTCGAACAGCCTCGGCTGGCAGTGGTCGGCCGGCTCGGGCGCGGACGCGCAGCCGTTCTTCCGCATCTTCAACCCTGTCGCGCAGGGCGAGAAGTTCGACCCCGAAGGCACGTTCGTCCGCCACTGGCTACCCGAACTGGGCAACGTGCCGGCCAGGTTCATCCACCGCCCCTGGGAGGCTCCGCCGGACGTGCTCCGCCGCGCCGGCGTCGCGCTCGGCGAGACGTACCCTCGGCCCCTCGTGGACCACGCCAGGGCCCGCAAGCGCGCGCTCGACGCCCTCCACTCCCTCCGCGACTGATCCCCTCCGCGACTGATCCCCTCCGCGACCGATCCCCTCCGCGACCGATCC
>JBKBRC010000007.1:0-48478 GCA_046292345.1 Rubricoccaceae bacterium | reverse complement strand
TCGGCCCCTCGTGGACCACGCCAGGGCCCGCAAGCGCGCGCTCGACGCCCTCCACTCCCTCCGCGACTGATCCCCTCCGCGACTGATCCCCTCCGCGACCGATCCCCTCCGCGACCGATCCCCTCCGCGACCGATCCGACATGCCCCGCTTCGTTGCCCGCACGCCCCTACCCGTCTCGCCCGAGGCGCTCGCCGACTGGCACGCACGGCCAGGCGCGTTCGAGCGTCTCACGCCGCCGTGGCAGCCGGTCGCGCTCGAGCACTTCGAGGGGATCGGTCCGGGGCAGCGCGCCGTGCTCCGCCTGGGCGTCGGGCCGGCCTCGGTGCGCTGGGTGGCCGAGCACGAGGCGCTCCCGTCGGGCGAGCTCGGCTTCGCCGACCGGCAGCTCGAGGGGCCGTTCGGGCGCTGGCGACACGAGCACCGCATGATGCCGGCAGCCACGCCGGGAGCCTCCGTGCTCAAGGACGCCGTCGCCTATGCGCTCCCGGCGGCGGCTGTGACGGCCCCGCTCGCCAGCGGCCTCGCGCGCGCCGAGCTCGAGCGCCTCTTCGCCTACCGCCACCGCGTCACCCGCGCCGACCTCGCGCGGCACGCCGCCGGGGCCGGCGCAGCGCCCATGACCGTTGCCGTCACGGGCGCCTCGGGACTCGTCGGGCGCGCGCTCGCGGCGCTGCTCACCACGGGCGGACACCGCGTGGTGCGCCTCGTGCGCTCGCGCGGCGAGGCCGTCCGCCTCAACCGCGGCCCGCTCGAGCGCGCCGTCTACTGGAACCCCGAGGCCGACGAGATCGACCTGGGCGGGCTCGCACAGGCGGCGCCGGAGGCGGTCGTCCACCTGGCCGGCGAGCCCGTCTTCGGGCTGCGCTGGACGGCCCGGAAGAAGCGCCGCATCTGGGAGAGCCGCGCGCGGGGCACCCGCCTGCTCGCGCGCGCGCTGGCGCTGCTCGAGCCCCGCCCGCGCCTGCTCGTCTCGGCTTCGGCGAGCGGCTACTACGGCACGCGCGGAGCAGACCTGCTCCCCGAAGACGCGCCCCCGGGCGACGGCTTCCTCGCCGACGTGTGCCGCGCCTGGGAGGCGGCCACCGAAGACGCTGAGGCGGCCGGCCTCCGCATCATCCACGCGCGCATCGGGATCGTGCTCTCGCCTGCCGGAGGTGCGCTGGCGCGGCTCGGGCCGGTCGTGCAGGCCGGGCTCGGCGCCTGGCCCGGCGACGGCGCGGCGTTCTGGCCCTGGATCGCGCTGGACGATCTGGCGTATGCGCTCCTCCACCTGCTGCGCACCGAGGACCTCTGCGGGCCGGTCAACCTTGCGGCCCCCGCCCCGGCGACGGCCCGGACCGTCGTACGCACGCTCGCGCGCGTGCTGCGGCGCCCGGCGCTGGCCGGCGTCCCCGCCCCGGCGCTCCGCGCGCTCGCCGGGGAGCAGGCCGACGCGGTCCTGCTCGCCTCAGCACGCATGGTCCCTGCGCGGCTCACGGCCTCCGGCTTCTCGTTCGCGTATCCTGTGCTCGAAACCGCGCTCCGGCACCTGTACGGCCGCCTCGGCCCGCCCGAGGGCACTGCGTTCGCCCACTCGCCCGACTGACCTCCTCCGCGCCATGCGAGCCCTTCTCTGCCTCGCCCTGATCGCTGCCGGCGTTGCCCCTGCCGCCGCACAGCCCTCCGCCTCGCCCCCCGCCAACGACCCGGCGCTCGCGCCCGTGGCCGAGACGTTCCGCGCCGACCTCGCGCAGATAGGCCGCCTCGCCACGGCCGCGGCCCGCATCCACGCGCGCGACGGCGCCTTCCCGGCCTCGCCCTTCGGCCTGCTCGGCGACGCCGAGGCCGAGCGCGCCGGCGCCCGCGCGCTCTCGCTCCGCACGATCGCCGTCGCGCCACGCGGCGCAGGCGTGCAGATCACCGCCGAGCCGCTCCCCACCGACCCGTACACGCCGGACCGGACGCGCTTCGAGATCACGCTCGAGGCGCGTCCCGACGGGCGCTACGACGTGCAACACGAGATCACGCGCGCCCGCGCGCCCGAGGCCGGCGGCACCGTGCTCCCCTACGCTGTAGCCGGCACGTACCGTGTCGAGCGTGCCTTCGGAGCGCTGTGCGTCGTGCCGGCGCAGCCCGAAGGCGTCGTGCGCCCGGACGTCCGCGTGACGCCGCTCGGCGCCGACGCGCCCGTGTTCTACGCCGAGTCGGGCGCCGGGCTCGCCTCGGCGTGCGACGGGGCGCCCTCCGTGGCCGCCGCCGCGACCTCCGCTGGCGCCCGCGCCGAGGCGCCATGACCGACGTCGTCATCATCGGCGCCGGTCTTGCGGGGCTGGCCTGCGCGCGGCGCCTGGCCACCGAGGGCGTCCCGTTCGCCCTCTACGACGCCGCCGACGCGCCCGGCGGGCGCATCCGCACCGACCGTGAGGACGGCTTCCTGCTCGACCGCGGCTTCCAGGTCCTGCTGACGGCCTACCCCGAGGCCCGGCGCGTGTTCGACTACGACGCGCTTGACCTGCGCGCGTTCGCGCCGGGCGCGCTCGTACGCACGCGCCACGGCTTCGCGCGCGTCTCAGACCCGTTCCGCGAGCCGTCGGCGGCGCTGCTCTCGGCCGCCGCGCCCGTGGGAACGCTCGCCGACAAGCTGCGCGTGCTGCGCCTGCGGCAGCGCGTCCGCGCCGGGCGCCCCGAGGAGATCTGGTTCCGGCCCGAGACGAGCACGCTCGAGGCGCTCCGCCACCGCTACGGCTTCTCGGAGCGCATGATCGAGCAGTTCTTTCGCCCCTTCCTCGGCGGCGTGCTGCTCGACCGCGAGCTCGGCACCTCGAGCCGCGCCTTCGAGTTCTACTTCCGCATGTTCAGCGAGGGCGCCGCCGCGCTGCCCGCCGGCGGCATGCAGGCGCTTCCGGAGCAACTGGCCGCGGCGCTCCCGCCGGGCACGCTCCACCTGAACGCCCGCGCGGCGGCGATCCAGAACGGCGAGGTACGCTTCGAAGACCGCGAGGCGGTCCGCGCGCGCGCCGTCGTCGTGGCCACCGACGGGCCGGAGGCGGCATACCTGCTGCCGGGACTCGGCCCGCCCGCCTCGCGCAGCACGCTCTGCCTCTACTGGGCCGCCGAGGCCCCACCGCTCGAGGACCCGCTGCTGCTGCTCGACGGCGAGGGGCGCGGGCCGGTCAACAACGCGCAGGTGCTGACCAACGTCGCGCCGACGTATGCGCCGGCCGGGCAGGCGCTCGTCTCCGCGACCATCGTCGGCAATCCGGCGCAGAGCGACGCGGAGGCTGAGCGCAGCGCGCGGGCGCACTTACGCTCGTGGTTCGGCCCGCAGACGGACGCCTGGCGCTTCCTGCGCGCCTACCGCATCCTGCACGCGCTCCCGGCGCAGCTCTCGCTCGAGCCGCCCGAGCGCGCGCTCCGCCTGGGCGAGGGCCGCTACGTAGCCGGAGACCACCGCCGCAACGGCTCCATCAACGGCGCGCTCGTGGCCGGGCGCCACGCCGCCGAGGCCGTACTCGCCGACCTCGGGATCGTCCGGCCCGGCCGGCCCAACGGCACCCACGCACCGTGAGCGCACTCCTTACGCCGGAGACGCTCCGGCTCGTCTTCCTCCTCCACGTCCTCTCGACGCTGACCATGTTCGGCGCGATCTGGATCGTGCAGCTGGTGCACTACCCGCTCTTCGCAGGCGTCGGCGCGGCGGGCTGGGCCGCCTACGAGGCGCAGCACCAGGCGCGCATCACGCTCGTCGTAGGGCCGCCCATGGTGGCCGAGCTCGTCACGGCCGTGCTGCTCGTGCTCTACCGCCCCGAGGCGTTTCCGTTCTGGGCCGTGCTGACCGGGCTCGTGCTCGTGGGCGTCCTCTGGGCCTCGACGGCGTTCGTGCAGGTGCCGCTCCACGACGCCCTCGGACGCGCCTTCGACGCCGAAGCGCACCGGCGGCTCGTCGCGACCAACTGGATCCGCACGGCGGCCTGGACGCTCCGCGCGGGCCTTGTGCTCTACCTCTGCTGGCGGATGTTCCCGCCGCTGTCCTGACGCGCCGCCGCCCTCACGCGCCGCCGCCCTCATGCAACATGCCCCGCCGCCCGAAGGCGACGGGGCATGCCACAGAGCAAGCCAGACGGCCGCAACCCGTCCTCCGGGTTGCAGGTCCTTTTGCAGGTCTTCTCCTTTTGCAGGTCTTCGCGGATTGCAGGGGTCAGTCCTTCGGAATGCGAATCTGCTGGCCCGGGTAGATCTTGTCCGGGTGGCCGATCACCTCGCGGTTGGCCTCGAAGATCTTGTCGTAGGCGTTGGCGTCGCCGTAGAACTCCTTGGCGATCTTGGAGAGCGTGTCGCCCGACTTGATCGTGTAGAACTGGGCGGACGCCGACGCCGCGGGCTGCGCGGCAGCCTCGGCGGCCTGCTGAGGCGCGCCGGCCACGCGGATGCCGCTGTCGTCCACGCGCTCGACGCCCTTGACGTTGCCGGCGATGAGCGCGGCCTTCTCCTTGGCAGCCTGGCTCTTGGCCTCGCCCTGGAGCGACACGGCGCCGTTGTCGTAGCGCACAGCCACGTCGGAGATGTTGGAGCCGAGCGCCTTCTCGATCTCCTTCTTGATCGCCTCGGCCTCGTTGCCCTTGCCGCCCCCGAAGAGGTTCGCGCCGGCGTCCCGTACAAAGCTGAGCAGTCCCATGAGTTTAGAGAGGATTGGAGGAAGGGAAACGGTGCGCCCCGCACGCGAGGCCGCACCGGGTGGGCGGCATTCTACGCACGTCGTTCGGCGCCAACCCCACGAGCCGCCAAGCAAAACGCTTACTTTTTCTGCCACCGATCCTTCCAGGCCCCCGGACAACCCGCGCCGCCCACCGACCCGGGTTCCTAACCTGAACCACCTGAGCGCATGCGCGCGTTTGCCGCCGCCCTGTCCCTGCTCGCGCTCCTCGCCGCTTGCGACACGGTCATTGTCGACCCGGACCCGGACGCGCCCGCGCGCCCCCCGACGGGGCCGGTTTTCCTGCACGTCGACCCGGCCCCGACGTACCTGCGCGTCCACAACGACCGGCCCGTCGCTGCGGCCGTCCCGCGTATGCTGCGCAGCTACGGCCTGCGCCCGGGCGACCGCGCGTGCTTCCGTGCCGTGGGCGACTTTGACATTCGGGACGGCACGCCGGCGTCCTCGCGCGGGCTCCCTCTCGTAACGGCCGTCTTCTCCTCCGACAACCGCCTGCTCGCTGGCGACGTCCGCCAGCGCGTGCCAGGCGCCCTCGCGGCGGGCACCCCGGTCGTAACGCCGCGCACGGTCAGCGAGAGCCGCGCTACGGACATTCCTGAGGACTTCGACGCCACCGACGCCTGCGTGACGGTTCCTCCAGGCGCGCGCTACTTTTTCCTGAGTCCGTTCGACGACTTCTTCAGCGACAACCGCCAGCTCGCAAACGCCGCGCAGCGCTTCGGCGTGCGCCTCTCGCGCGAGTGACGGCACAGCCCCGCAGGCGCCGCTAGCTTGGAGCATGCCGCTGCCGAGCCCGCTCCCCGCCGTCGTCGTCGCCCTGCCGCACGGGCGCGGCTACCCCGTCCACTTCGCGCCTCTGGCCGAGCTGCCCCGCCACCTGCATGCGGCCGGGCTCAGGCCCGAGCGCGCCTACGTCGTCACGGACGAGCATGTGGGGCCGCTCTACGAGGGCGCGCTCGCGGCGGCCCTCGAGGAGGCCGGCTGGCACGTCCGCGTGCGCCGCGTGCCGCCCGGGGAGCCGAGCAAATCGCTCGATGTGCTCGGCGCGCTCTACGACGACGCGCTCGCCTGGGGCGTGACGCGCCGCACGCTCGTCGTCGCCCTCGGCGGCGGCGTCGTGGGCGACCTGGCGGGCTTTCTGGCCGCAACGCTCCTGCGCGGCCTGCCACTCGCCCACGCGCCGACGAGCGTGATCGCGCAGGTGGACAGCGCCATCGGCGGCAAAACGGGCGTCAACCACGCCGCCGGCAAAAACCTTATCGGCGCCTTTCACCAGCCGGCGCTCGTGCTGGCCGACCCGGCGACGCTCGCCACGCTGCCCGCGCGCGAGTTCGCGAGCGGCCTGGCCGAGGCTGTCAAGCACGCCCTGCTCGAGGGCGGCGCGCTGCTCGACGCGCTCGAGCGCGACGTCGACGCCGTCCTGGCCCGCGAGGCCGCCGCCGTGGCGCGCCTCGTGCGCGAGGCCGCCGCCGTCAAGGCCGCTGTCGTCTCGGCCGACGAGCACGAGCTCGGGCAGCGCGCCGTGCTCAACCTCGGGCACACGTTCGGGCACGCGCTCGAGCGCGCGCTCGGCTACGGCGTCGTCACGCACGGCGAGGCAGTCGCGCTCGGCATGCGCGCCGCGCTCCACCTCTCAGCCTCGCTCGCCGCAGGCGTACGTCTGCCGCCCACGCCGCCCCTCCCCGATCCGTTCGCGCGCGCCGACGCGCTCGTGGCGCGCCTCCCGACGCCCCCGCTCCCCGGCACGCTCGGCGACGCGGACGTGCTCGCGGCGATGGGAACCGACAAGAAGCGCGACGCCTCGGGCCTGCGCTTCGTCGTGCTCGACGCGCCTGGCGCGCCGCGCCTCGCCTCGGACGTGCCGCCGGCGTTCGTCGAGGCGGCATGGTGCTACGCGCGGCGCGCGGCCTCGGAGACGGCTTCGGAGACGGCCGGGACGGGCAACGTGACCGTGACCGAGTAGTCGGCCGCCGCGGCACGCGCCCAGAACGCCCGTGCGGCCGCGTTGCGCGCCAGCACGCCCGCCCGGATCTCGGCCGCGCCGGTGGCGCGCGCCCATGCCTCCGCCTCGCCGAGCAGCGCCCGGGCCACGCCCGCGCGCCGGAAGCCCGGCACGACGTACAGGTCGTTCACGTACACGAACAGCAGCGGCGCATAGACCGGCGCCGGCTCGGCCAGGTGCGCCGTCAGCAGCCCGACGGGCACGGCCGGCGTGCCCTCGCGCGCGGCCTCGGCCAGAAAGACGCGGTAGCCGTCGTCGCGCGCCCACGTGCGGAAGTCCGTCATCCAGCGGAGCGCCGCGTCTTCCGAGAGGCGGTAGCGGGCGTCCTGCGCCTCGTGCTCGCGGTGCAGCGCGGCCCAGAGCCCACACGCGGCCTCGCCGTCAGAGGGCCGCGCGCGGCGGATGCGGACGCTGGCCGGTCTTCTCATGCGGCGGCGGCGGCGGTGCCACGAGGCACGAGGCGCCCTTGCGCGGCGAGGAGCTCGGCGTTGAGGAGGGCCCCGCCGGCCGCGCCGCGCACCGTGTTGTGGCTCAGCACGACGAACTTGACCCCGAGCACGGGGCACGCCTGCACGCGCCCGACCGAGACCGTCATGCCCCCGCCGAGCCCGGCGTGGCGGCGCGGCTGCGGGTAGCGCGGGTCGTCCATCACGACGAGCGGCGCCTCGGGGGCTGTCGGCAGGCCGAGCCCGGCGAGCGGGCTGCGCCAGGCGCGCAGCGCCTCGGCCACGTCCTCGGCCGAGGCGCGCGTGCGCAGGCGGACCGAGGCCGCCTCCGTGTGCCCGTCGATGACCGGCACGCGGGTGCACTGCGCCGAGACCGTCACGTCCGCCTCCGCAACCCCGCCGGCCTCCAGCCGGCCCAGGATCTTGCGCGTCTCGGCGGCCATCTTCTCCTCCTCGCCCGCGATGAACGGGACCACGTTGGCCACCGCGTCGAGCGCGGGCACGCCGGGGTAGCCTGCGCCCGAGAGCGCCTGCAGCGTCACGACGTGCACCGCCTCCACGCCGAAGGCGTCCTCGAGCGGCTTGAGCGCCATCACGAGCCCGACGGTGGAGCAGTTGGGGTTGGTGACGACGTAGCCCTCCCCCCACGCCTGCCGGTCGATGAGCGCCGTGTGGTCCGGGTTGACCTCCGGGATGAGCAGGGGCACGGCCGGGTCGAGGCGGTGGTTGCGCGCGTTCGAGACGACCGGATAGCCCGCGCGCGCGAAGGCCGCCTCGACGTCGCCGGCGACGGCCGCGTCGAGGCCCGAGAAGACCACGTCGCACGCGAGCGGCGGAGCGGCCGGCTGCACGACCATGTCGGCCACGGCCTCCGGGAGCGGCGTGTCAGCGGTCCAGGCCACGGCCTCGCGGTACGGCTTCCCGGCCGAGCGCTCGGAGGCGGCGAGCGCCGAGATAGTGAAGGAGGGGTGCTGCGCGAGCAGACGCACGAACGTCTGCCCGACGGCGCCGGTGGCGCCGAGGATGCCTGCGCGGAGCGGGATCATGCGGTACCGAAGGAAAGAGAGACGGAGGTTAGCCGCAGCGGCAGCCGAGGGCCGGCCAGCCGCTGTCGCCTCGACGAAAGTTCGCACCGCCGGCGGCGCCCCTCCCCGACGCCGCCGGGCCAGGGCCAGCGGTAGCTTTCGCCCTCCCAAACGCCGCGCCGTATGCCCGCCCGCCTGATCGACGGAACCGCCCTCGCCGCCGACGTGCGCGCCGACACCGCACGCGCCGCCGCGGCCTTCGCCGCGCGTGCCGGGCGGCGCCCCGGCCTGCGCGTCGTACTCGTCGGCGAGCACCCGGCCTCGGCCAGCTACGTCCGCGCCAAGCAGCGCGCGGCCGAGGAGGCCGGCTTCGACGCCGCGACGCTGCGCCTCCCGGAGACCACCTCGGAGGCCGAGCTGCTCGCGCTCGTGGGCGCGCTCAACGAGGACGAGGCCGTCGACGGCATCCTCGTCCAGCTCCCGCTCCCGTCGCACGTCGCCGAGGCGCGCGTGCTCCAGGCGATCGCGCCCGAGAAGGACGTGGACGGCTTCCATCCGGTCAACGTGGGGCGCCTCGTCGTGGGCGACGCGCGCGCGCTCGCGCCGTGCACGCCGGCCGGCATCATGGAGATGCTCCGCCGCGCCGGCGTCGAGACCGCCGGCGCGCACGCCGTCGTCATCGGGCGTAGCAACATCGTCGGCAAGCCGATGGCGACACTGCTCACGGCCGCGCACGCCACCGTGACCGTCTGCCACAGCCGCACGCGCGACCTGGCCGCGCACACGCGCCGCGCCGACCTCCTCGTGGCGGCCATCGGCCGGGCGTGCTTCGTCACGGCCGACATGGTGCGCCCCGGCGCGACCGTGATCGACGTGGGCATCAACCGCGTCGAGGACGCCGCGCACGCGCGCGGCTACCGCCTCGTGGGCGACGTGGACTTCGAGGGCGTACGCGGCGTCGCCGGCGCCGTCACGCCCGTGCCGGGCGGCGTCGGGCCGATGACGATCGCGATGCTGCTCGCCAACACCCTCCGCGCCGCCGAGACGCGTGCCGCCGAGACGCGTGCCGCCGAGACGCGTGCCGCCGAGACGCGTGCCGCCGAGACGCGCGCCGCCGGGATGCGCCGGCCGGCCTGAGCCCGATGCAGCTCGCCCCGCTCGACTCGCTGCAGGCCGTCGCGGACTCGCTCCGCGCCGCCGCCGACTCGCTTGCCCGGCGCGACACGCTCGTGCGCGTGGACACGCTCTTCCTCTCGGACACGACGGGCGTGGGCGCGCTCTCGCGCAACGTCGAGGATGCCGCGCGCGTGCTCGCCGAGGGCCGCTTCGCCGAGGCAGCCGAGATCTTCTCGACGGCCCTGCTCACGTTCGCCGTCGTCAACCTGCTGCCGGCCATCTTCATCGCCGCGGCGTTCTGGGCGCTCTACCGCGTGCTGCGCTCGGTGCTCCGCCGCGCCCTGGCCACCTCGCGCCGCATGGACGCCGGCGTGCAGCAGCTCATCCTGCGCGGCCTGCGGCTGCTCCTCTATTCGTTCGCCGCGGTGACCGTGCTGGACCAGCTCGGCATCAACGTGACGACGCTCATCGCGGGCCTCGGCATCGCCGGCATCGCGCTCGGCTTCGCGGCGCGCGACACGCTCGAGAACTTCATCGCTGGCATCACGATCCTCCTGGACCGCCCCTTCCGCGTCGGGGACTACGTCGAGGTGCAAGACACGTTCGGCACGGTCGAGGAGATCACGCTGCGCACGACGCGCGTGCGGACGATCGACAACCAGATGGCCATCCTGCCCAACGCGCTCGTCATCACGTCCAAGATCGTCAACCACTCCATGCTCGGCACGCTGCGCGTCGTCGTGCCCTTCGGCATCGCTTACAAGGAGAGCCCGGAGGCCGCCCGCCGCGTCGTGCTCGCGCTCACCGAGGGCGACGCCCGCCTGCACCCGGACTTCGCGCCCACGTGCGTCGTGACCGGCCTCGGCGACTCGTCGGTCGACATGGCGCTGCGGCTCTACCTCAAAGATCCCCGCCTCGCCCTCCCCATCCGGTTCGAGTATCAGGAGCGCGTGTTCGACGCGCTCACCGAGGCCGGCATCGAGATCCCGTTCCCGCACCTGCAGCTCTTTATCGACGAGGCCAAGGCGTTCGGGGACGTCGCCGGGGCGCTCGAGCGGCTGCGGGCGCTCCCCGCCCCCGAGATCGCGGGCGGCAAGGCATCCGAAGAGACCGACGGCCCCGCTCCGCCGTCCGGCCGCCGGACCCCGTAGGGAAGTCCTGCCCGAGCGCGACACTTTCGCCCGGCGTTGAAACCCGACACGCAGGGCGTGGTAGGCGAGCCCGCACCTTCCCTGCACGCCCGATGTCCGACCTGACCGACCGCACCGCCCTCGTGACGGGCGCCTCCTCTGGCATCGGCCGCGCGACGGCGGTCGAGCTGGCGCGGCGCGGCGCGCGCGTCGCCGTAGGCTACCGCGACGCCGACGCCCTCGCCGACGCCCGCGAGACCGTGCGCCTCGCCCTCGCCGCGCACCGCGCCGCGGCGGCGGTCCACGCCGGCGATGGCGCCCCGCCCGTGCTCGCCCGCGCGGACGAGGCGCCGGCCGAGCCGTTCGTGCCGGCCAACCTGAACCCGGCGCCGGTCGTCGCCGTCGAGGGCGACGTGACCGACGAGCGCTCGGTCGAGGCCATGTTTGCCGCCGCCACGCGCGCCTTCGGCCGCGTGGACCTGCTCGTCAACAACGCCGGCATCCAGATCCCCTCCGAGACGCACGAGACGACGGCCGAGGCCTTCGACGCCGTGATGGCCGTCAACGTGCGCGGGGCGTTCCTGTGCGCGCGCGCGGCCCTGCGCGACATGCTCGCGCGCAGCGCAGGCGGCACGATCGTCAACGTGAGCAGCGTCCACGAGCAGATCCCGCGGCCCGGCTTCGCCTCGTACGCGATGAGCAAGGCCGCCCTGGGCAGCCTGACCAAAACGCTCGCGCTCGAGTACGCCGACCGCGGCATCCGCGTCAACGCCGTCGCGCCCGGCGCGACGCACACGCCCATCCAGAGCTGGTTCGGCGACGCGGCCGGCGAGGCCGTTGTGGCCGAGCATATACCGCTCGCGCGCGTGGCACGCCCGGAGGAAATCGCGCGCGTGATCGCCTTCCTGGCCTCGGACGACGCGGCGTACATCACCGGGCAGACGCTCTTCGCCGACGGCGGACTGACGCTCTACAACGACTTCCGCCAGCCCTGGTCTGGCTAGCCGTCCCCGCCCGGACACGCCCCCTCACCCTCTGCCCCCCCGCCGACGCCCCGCGTGACCGATACCGCCTCGCTCCCGCTCACCCCCGACGTGCTCATCATCGGCGCCGGCGCCGCCGGCAGCGCGCTCGCCCACGCCCTCGCCCCGACCGGCCGCCAGATCGTCCTGCTCTCCCGCGAGGGCTTCCTGCCCCGCGAGGCCGAAAACTGGAGCCCCGCGCTCGTCTACGGCGGCGGGCGCTACCTCGCCGACGAGACGTGGACCGACGCCGCACGCGGCGAGCGCTTCCCGGTCAACATGTACTACCAGGCCGGGGGCAACACGAAGACCTATGGCGCGGCTATGCTCCGCCTGCGCCCCCGCGACTTCGAGGAGGTCGCCTTCCCCGAAGGCGTCTCGCCCGCCTGGCCCATCGACTACGAGGAGCTCGCGCCCTACTACGACCGCGCCGAAGTCGCCTACCACGTGCACGGCCGCGCCGGCGCCGATCCGTTCGAGCCGCCCCGTGCAGGGCCCTTCCCGCATCCGCCGCTCGCGCACGACGGGCGCATCGGCGCCGTGGCCGAGGGCCTGCGCGCCGGCGGCGTGCGCGCCTTCGAACTGCCGATGGGCCTGCGCCTCAACCACGAGGACGAAGACGACGGCCCGTTCGTGCTCCGCGAGCTCTTCCGCGCTCAGGGCACCGAGACGTTCGACGGCTACCCGGACCTGACGCACCTCAAGGCCGACGCCGAGACGGCCTCGCTCCGCCCGGCGCTGCGCTACCCCAACGTCCGCCTCGTCGCCGGCGCGCGCGCCACGCGTCTCGTGCCGTCGGCTGCGGGCACGGCCGTCGAGGCGGTCGAGGCCGAGGTGGGCGGCGCGCAGGTCCGCTTCCGGGCGGGCACGGTCGTGCTCGCCGCCGGCGCCATCAACTCGGCCGCGCTGCTGCTCGCCTCCGCTACCGACGCCTATCCCGAGGGCCTGGCCAACACGTCCGGCCGCGTCGGGCGCCACCTGATGCGCCACACGACGTCCAAGTTCTACACGGCCGACTTCGCCCACGTCAACGACACGTTCTTCCAGAAGACGCTCGCCGTCAACGACTACTACTGGGGCGACCCCAAGGCCGGCCCGCTGGCGCGCGTGCCGCTCGGGCACATCCACCTCATGGGCAAGCACACCGCCGAGATGATCGCGCGCGACGTGCCCGACCTCTCCCCCGACGACGCCCGCCGCCTCGCCCCCCACTCCGTCGACTGGTGGGCGCAGACCGAGGACCTGCCGCTCGAAGACAACCGCGTCACGCTCGGCCCCGACGGCGGGATCCGTCTCCACTATACGCCAACCAACCTGGGGCCGCACGCGCAGCTGATGGACAAGCTAGAGGCCGCGCTGCGGCCGCTCGGCTTCACCGAGTTCTTCCGCGTCCCGATGCCGCTGCGCGTCGTCAACCACCAGTGCGGCACGCTCCGCATGGGCACGCGCCCCGAGACGAGCGTCGTCTCCCCGGAGGGGCGCGCGCATGACCTGGCCAACCTCTTCGTGGCCGACGCGAGCGTCTTCCCGTCCTCGGCCGCTACGAACCCCACGCTCACCATCGTCGCGTGGGCGTACCGCCTCGCGGATCACCTGGCCGCCGAGGGGGTCTGACGGAGGTCCCCCTCCGCCCGCCCCCCATGGATCCCCACCTGTTCGTGCTCTTCGGCGCCACCGGAGACCTCGCGCGCGCCAAGCTCGTCCCGGCACTCTACCACCTCACGCGCCGCGGCGACGCCCCGCCCAGCCTCGTCGTGCTCGGCACCGGCCGCACAGACTGGGACGACGCGCGCTTCCGCACGATGGCCGCCGAGGCGCTCGCCGAGAAGGGCGTGCCGGAAGCGGACGCCCGCGCCTGGGCCGAGGCCACGCTGCACTACGTCCGCGCCGACCTCACGCAGTCTGCCGATCCGCTCACCGAGCGCATCGTGGCGCTCGAGGCCGCGCATGAGACAGGCAGCAACCGCGTCTACTACCTCGCCCTCCCACCGGCCGCCTTCTCCACCACCGCCGAGGCGCTCGGCGCCTTCGAGGCCCGCGGCGAGCGCGCCGGCTGGACGCGCCTCGTCGTCGAGAAGCCGTTCGGGAGCGACCTCGCGTCGGCGCGCGCGCTCAACGAGACGCTGCACGCCTGCTTCGACGAGGCGCAGGTCTTCCGGATCGACCATTTCCTCGGCAAGGAGACCGTGCAGAACCTGCTCGTCTTCCGCTTCGCCAACGCCCTCTTCGAGGCCGCGTGGACGCGCGCGCAGGTCGAGCGCGTCGAGATCACCGTCGCCGAGACCAACGACGCCGAGGGCCGCACGGGCTACTTCGAGGACGCCGGCACGATGCGCGACATGATCCAGAACCACCTGATGCAGCTCTACGCGCTCACCGCGATGGAGCCCCCGGCCCGCCTCGACGCCGAGGGCATCCGGGCCGAGAAGATCAAGGTGCTCCGCTCGACGCGCCCCGCCGATCCGTCCGAGGCCGTCTACGGCCAGTACGGCGCCGGCGACGACCCCGAGGGCGGACGCGGCGAAGCCTACCGCGACCACGAGGGCGTAGCCGAACACTCGCAGACCGAGACGTTCGCCGCCGTCACGCTGCGCTGCGAGAACTGGCGCTGGCAGGGCGTGCCGTTCGTGCTCCGCACGGGCAAGCGGCTCCGGGAACGCCTGACCGAGATCGCCGTCGTCTTCCGCCGCCCGCCGGTGCGCCTCTTCCACGCCGTCAGCCCGTGCCAGCCCTCGCGCAACGTGCTCCGCATCCGCCTCCAGCCCGACGAGGGCTTCCGCCTCTCGTTCGACGTCAAGGCGCCCGGCGACGGCTTCCCGGTCTCGACGCAGCACTTCCGGTTCTCCTACGCCGACGCGTTCGGCCCGACGCCCGACGCCTACGAGACGCTCCTGCGCGACGTCGCCCTGGGCGACCCCACGCTCTTCGTGCACGCCGAGGAAGCCGAGGAGGCCTGGCGCGTCGTGGCTCCGCTGATCGCGTCGCCGCCGCAACCGGAGATCTACTCCTCGGGCTCGTGGGGGCCGGAGGCCGCGCGCGCCCTCGTCACCGTCGCCCCCGCCTGAACCATGCCCGACGTTTCGCCCGAAGCCCCTATCGGGACGATCGTCGTCCTCGAGGAGGCCACGGCCGTTCGCGCCGCCCTCGCCTCACGTACCGCAGACGCGCTCCGCGAGGCGCTCGCCGCGCGCGGCGAAGCCACGCTCTGCCTGACGGGCGGCTCCACGCCCGGCCCGGCCTACGAAGCCCTCGCCCGCGCCGACCTCGACTGGACACGCGTGCATCTGTTCTGGGGCGACGAGCGCGCCGTCCCGCCCGAGCACGCCGAGAGCAACTTTCGCCTGGCGCGCGAGGCGCTGCTGGACCGGCTCCCGGACGCGGCGCGGCCGGCCGTGCACCGCATTGAGGGCGAGCGCGGCGCCGCCGAGGCGGCCGCTCGCTACGACGCGCTGCTCGGCGCCCACTTCGGCGGACCGCCTGCGTTCGACGTGCTCCACCTCGGCATGGGCGACGACGGACACACGGCGTCGCTCTTCCCCGGGGACGCGGCTCTGGACCAGGCGACGCGCTGGTGCGTCCCTGCTGAGGCGCCCGAGGGCACGGCCATCCGTGCGCGCGTCACGCTCACGCTCCCGGCGCTCGCGCACGCTCGCCTGACGCTTTTTGCGCTCACCGGAGCACGCAAGCGCGAGGCGTTCGCGCGCGTACGCCGCGGCGATGACTCGCTGCCAGCCACGCGCGTTGCACGGCAGGCGCTGCCGGTCTGGCTCGTCGAGCGCGCCCTCGCCGCCTAGCGTCTCCTTCCGGAAGCGCCACCGGACGGACGCCCCGTTCGGAAGGGAAGCCCGAAAGACACAAAAGCTGGACATTTCAGGGAGAAGGTTACGCGCACAGGCATGCGGGTTCTTCGCCTGCACGTCATGCCTCAGAGATGTGCGCACTCGTCCTGACGCTTCTCCCTTCTTCCGGGAGCCCGACGCGCCCGTAGCGCGCGTTCCCGAGGCTGTTCTCCAGGACGCCTGGGCGCAGCGGCTCTACCGTCCGGGCAACCTGCACACGCACGACGGCCTGCCCCTGCTCGTCCTCGATCCTGGCACGCTCAACCTCGAGGCCGGACCAGACTTCTCAGCCGCGCGCATCCGCATCGGCGAAGGGCCAGACGCGCTCGAGTGGGCCGGGGACGTGGAGGTCCACCGCACGAGCGGCGACTGGATCGCGCACCGCCACCACGACGACCCGGCCTACAACCGCGTCGTGCTCCACGTCGTCCTCGGGCCCGACCAGCATACGGGCACGCTCCGCCGCGCCGACGGAACTCCGCTGCCCGAGCTGGTGCTACTGCCACACCTGGACCGCTCGCTGCGGCGCCTCATCCATGCCTTCTACGCCACGCCACGGCCCACGCCCATGTGCGCGCCCCGCTGGCCTGACGTCCCCGTCGAGATACAGCGCGCCTGGGTCGAGGCGCTTGGCGTGGAGCGCCTGCGCGTACGCGCCGAGCGCCTCGCCCGGCGCTACGCGCAGCGCCCCGACCCCGAGGCGCTTCTGCTCGCCGGCCTCTTTCGCGGCCTCGGCTACCGCGCCAATGCCGACGCCATGGAGCGCCTGGCGCGCCGTTTTCCGCTCGCGCTCGCGCGGCGCCTCGGCGCCGCGCGCGACGTGCTCGCGCTCGTGACCGGCCTCTCGGGGCTGCACGCGTCCGGCCTCTTCCCCGACGACCTCACGGACCGCTTCGCGCGGCTCCGCGAGGCGCACGCGCTCACGCCCCTCCCCCCGGGCGCATGGCACCCGGGCGGGCGGCCCGCCAACGCACCCGCGCGTCGCCTCGAGCAGGCCGCCGCGCTGTTCTACCCCGCCGACGGAGACGCGCCGCCGGGACTTCTCCGCCACGATCCGCTCGGGAGGCTGCACGCCGCACTGCACGCCGAGCGGCCAGTGGCCGCCCTGCGTCGGCTGCTCCAGCCGCCCGGAAGGCCTGCTCCAGGACGCGCACGCGTAGACGTCCTGCTCGCCGGGGCCGTGCTGCCGTCGTTGCTGCTCGAGGCCGAGCAGCGCGAGGACGCGCACGCTGAGCGGGCCATCGTCGCTACACTCGCTGCGCTCCCCCCGGAGGCTGACACCGTCACGGCGCGCTTCGCCGCGGCCGGCTACGCCGCGCGCAGCCTCCTCGACACTCAGGGGTTGCACCAGCTTGCCCAGCACTTCTGCGATGAGGGGCGCTGCGCGCGCTGCGCCATCGGCCGGACGCTCTACCCCATTTTCACGCGCCGCGTGAGCGGCGCGTGAAAACCGCCGTGCTGGCCCGCCGGAGCAACCCCGAAGCACCGCGCGAGTAGGGTACTTTCAGCAACAACTGAAAGCCACGCTCGCATGGAACCCGCCCTCGCCCCTCTGCCCGCCGCGCCGCGCGGGCTCGCTGCCCTCCGCGAGCCGGTCGAGGGCGACCTGAAAGTGTTCCGGCGCTACTTCCGCGACGCCATGCGCTCGCGCGTGCGTCTGCTCGACGTCGTCACACAGTACGTGCTGCGGCAGAAGGGTAAAGAGATCCGCCCGACGCTCGTGCTGCTCTCGGCCCGGCTCTGCGGCGGCGTCACGCCGGCGAGCTACCGCGGCGCCGCGCTCGTCGAGCTGCTGCACACGGCCACGCTCGTCCACGACGACGTCGTGGACGAGGCCGAGCGCCGCCGCGGCGCGTTCTCGATCAACGCGCTGTGGAAGAACAAGGTCGCCGTCCTCCTCGGCGACTTTCTGCTCAGCCGCGGCCTACTGCTCGCGCTCGACGCGCGCGACTACGAGCTGCTGCACGTCGTCTCCGATGCCGTGCGGCGCATGAGCGAGGGCGAGCTGCTCCAGATCGAGAAGGCCCGCACGCTCGACACCGACGAGACGAGCTACTTCCGCATCATCTCCGACAAGACGGCCTCGCTCATCGCGGCCTGCATGGCCTGCGGCGCCGTCAGCGCCGGCGCGGACGCCCCCACGGTTGCGCGCGTGAAGGCCATCGGCGAGCGGCTCGGGCTCGCGTTCCAGATCCGCGACGACCTCTTCGACTACGACGCGGTCGACGTGGGCAAGCCGCTCGGGCTCGACCTCCAGGAGAAAAAGCTCACGCTCCCGCTCATCGCCGCGCTCGCCGGCGCCACCGAGGCCGAGCGCCGCCAGATCATGCGCATCGTGCGCAAGAAGCGCAAATCGGCCGATGACACGGCCGAGGTGATCGCCTTCGTACGCCGGCGGGGCGGGCTCGACTACGCGCGTACGCGTATGGAGGCGCTCGCGCACGAGGCCGCCGCCGCCCTCGAGGCGTTTCCTCCCTCGGCCGCGCGCGAGTCGCTCATCGGCCTGGCCGCCTACATCGTGACCCGCAAGCGCTGAGCCCCCGCCGTGCAGAATCTCCGGTATGGCTTGAGCCAGATGGCGCGCCTGCGCGTACGACGTCCGTCTCTCGCCCCGCCAGACTCGCCATGACAGTTCACCTGCTCGGTACCGGCTCCGCCGAGGCCGACGGCTCGCGCACCACGACGATGCTGGCGCTCGAGCACGACGGACAGTTCATCCTCGTGGATTGCGGCGGGGACGCGGTGCAACGCCTGCTCGCGGCCGGCCTGGACGCCGCGGCGGTCTCGGCCGTGATTCTCACGCACGAGCACCCGGATCACGTGGGCGGCTTCCCGCTCCTCGTTGAGAAGCTATGGCTGCTCGGGCGGCGCGCTCCGATTCCCGTCTATGGCCCGGAGCGGGCGCTCTCGTGCGCGCGCCGGCTTCTGGACGTGTTCGACCTCGAGGGCTGGACGGACGTGCCGGAGCGTACGTGGCACCCGGTGCCGCTCGAGCCGAAGGCGCCCGTGCTACGCGACGACACGTTCGCCGTCGCCGCCTGGCCGGTCGTCCATCCCGTGCC
This sequence comes from Rubricoccaceae bacterium, assembly GCA_046292345.1. Lineage (GTDB taxonomy): Bacteria > Bacteroidota > Rhodothermia > Rhodothermales > Rubricoccaceae > JBKBRC01. The sequence goes on along the minus strand of JBKBRC010000007.1, from coordinate 30,142 downwards.
GACGATCGGGCTGCGCGTGGAGGCTGCCGGCGGCGCAGCCGTCGCCTACTCGTCCGATACGGCGCGCGCGCCGGTCGTGACCGAGCTGGCGCGCGAGGCCGACCTGCTCGTGCACGAGGCCACGGGCAGCAAGCCCGGCGTGCATGCCTCGGCCGAGGAGGCCGCGCGGACGGCCGCCGAGGCCGGCGCGGGGCAACTTGTGCTCGTCCACCTGCCCGCGCATCCGGGCGACGAGGCGCTCGCCGAAGCGCGGCAGTGGTTCTCGCGCACGAGCTATGGCACCGACGGCGAGACCATCCCCCTGGCCCGCTGAGGCACTCCTACTGCCGAGGCACGCGCCCCCTGAGGACCGACAGCCAGAGGACCGACAGCCAGAGGACGTCCGGGGCGGCCCGGTCGACTCGCGGGCGGAATCACTCGTAGACCGTGATCAGGTCCGGCACCAGAAACGCGTCCGCGTAGCGGCGGCGCACGAAGGCGAGCGCGGCATCGGCCTCGGCCTGCGAAGCGAAGGCGCCGAGGCGGACGCGGTACGTGGGCTGCATGTAGGCAATGATGGCCTCCATCTCCAGCGCCGGCGCCCGCGGCTCGCGGCGAGCCGTCTGCCACCACGCGAGCGCCTCGGCCCGCACGCGCTCGGCCGCGGCGCGGTCCGGGGAGGCGAAGATCTGCACGCGCAGGCCCTCCACCTGCCGCGCCTCGCGCTCACGGGGCGCCGCAGGCGTGCTACCGGGCAGGTCCACGCGGCCCTGCATCTGCCGCGCCGGCACGTCGTGCACGACCTCGGCGCGCAGCGGCGGGCGCGCGTTGTATGCAGACGGGTCGAACGACTCGTAGGCCGGGAACGCAGGCGGTGGCGGCGCCTGCTCCTCGACGACCACGCGGGGGGCCGAGGGGGCGCACGCGGCCACGGTGAGCGCAAGGCCGAGCGCAGCGGAGGCGAGCAGGGAGCGGCGCATGGCGGGGGCGGCTTAGTAGGCGCTGTCGGACGTGAGCCCTTTCAAGATAGCTACCGACGCGCTCGCGCCCAGGCGCGTGGCGCCGTGCTCGACCATCGCCAGGGCGTCCTCGAGCGAGCGGATGCCTCCGGAGGCCTTCACGCCCATCGTGTCTCCCACGACGCGGCGCATCAGAGCCACGTCTTGCGGCGAGGCCCCGCCCGAGGCGAAGCCCGTCGAGGTCTTGACGAAGTCCGCGCCAGCGTTCTGCGCCAGCACGCACGCGATCACCTTCTCCTCGTCAGTCAGGAGCGCCGTCTCGAGGATCACCTTTACCGTGCGGCCCTGCGCCGCCTCCACCACGGCCCGGATGTCGTCCTCGACCTCGGCGTAGCGACCGGACTTGAGCCGCCCGATGCCGATCACCATGTCGATCTCGTCGGCGCCGTCGCGCACGGCCAGTTCGGTCTCGAACGCCTTGACGGGCGTGCGCACCGCGCCGTGCGGGAAGCCGACGACCGTGCACACCTTCGGGGTGGCGCCGGCGAGCTCCTCGGCCGCCACGGGCACCCACACCGGGCTGACGCAGACGCTCGCGAAGCAGTACGTGCGCGCCTCGGCGCACAGCTCGCGCACCACCTGCTCGGTCGTGTCCGGCTTGAGCACTGTGTGGTCGATCAGGCGCGCCAGCGGGGGCGCGAGCGCGCACGCGTCGGCGGCGCCGGTGCGGTCGGCGCGGAGGCCGAAGCGGCTCGCGCCGGCGCCGATCATGCGCTCGAGCGCGGCATCGAGCCCGGCCGGGGCTCCGGCGGCAGTAGCGGGAGGGGCGGAGAGTCGGCGGGCGAGCGCCTCGCGTTCCTGTTCGGTCATGGGGAGGGCGCGCGGGCCGTCTCAGGCGGCCTCGTTCTCCTCCGAGACCTCGTCGAGCTGGTACTTCTTGCGCTTCTCCCAGAGCGTTTTCTTGGAGATGCCCAGCAGGCGAGCGGCGTCGGCGTAGGAGGTCTTGCGCGTCGTGAGGATGTGCTTGATGTAGGCGTGCTCGAGGTCTTCGAGCGAGCCCCCGGAGCGGAAGCGGAAGCTACCATCGTCGGCCTCGGGCGGCGCGGCGCCGGCCTGCGGGAGCACGAGGTCGGCGGGCGCGAGCAGGGGCTGCCGCGCGAAGATGAGCGCGCGCTCGAGCACGTTGCGCAGCTCGCGCACATTGCCGGGCCAGTCGTGCGCGAGCAGATGCGCCTCGGCCTCGGGCGTGAAGCCCTCGAAGGGCCGGTTGAACTCGCGCGCGAAGCCGGCCGCGATCTCGCGCGCGATCAGCAGCACGTCGCGCCCCATGCGGCGCAGCGGCGGCAGCTCGACCGTCACCACGTTGATCCGGTAGAGCAGGTCCTTGCGGAACGTCTTGTTGGCGACCGAGGCCTCGAGGTCCGCGTTCGTGGCGCACACGATGCGCGTGGCCACGCGGATATCCTCGACGCCGCCCACGCGCCGGAACGTGCGGCTCTCGAGGAACTGGAGCAGCTTGGCCTGTAGCGGCAGGCTCATCGAGTCGATCTCGTCCAGGAAGAGCGTGCCGCCGTCGGCGACCTCGAGCAGGCCCGGCTTGGCCGCGCGCGCGTCCGTGAAGGCGCCCTTCTCGTAGCCGAAGAGCTCCGACTCGAGCAGGTTGTCGGGCAGCGCGGCGCAGTTGATCTCCATGAAGCGCCCTGCCGCCCAGCGCGAGGCGTAGTGGAGCGTCTGCGCGACGAGGTTCTTGCCCGTCCCGGTCTCGCCCCGCACGAGCACGATCGTGTTGGGGATGTCCTTGAGCATGTCGATCGTCTCGCGGACGCGCTGCACCTCGGCGCTCTCGCCCTGTATGCGCGTCACGGCGTGCTTCTGCTTGCGCTCGCGCCTGATCTCGTGCAGTTCGGCACGGTCGGCGTAGAGTTCGATCGCCTTGGCGATCAGCGCGCGCATCTCCTCGAGGTTGACCGGCTTCTGGAGGTAGTGGAATGCCCCGATGCGCATCGCCTCGACGGCCGTCTGCACGGACGAGTGCGCCGTCATCACGATCACCGGCAGGGCCAGGTCGCGCTGGCGCACCTCCTCAATCAGCCCGATGCCCGACACGTCCGGCATCATCAGGTCGGTCAGGATCAGGTCCGGCGCGCCGGCGCCGAGCGCCTCGAGCATTGCCGAGGCCGACGTGAAGGCGCGCGTCTGGTAGCCGTCGCGCTGCAGCACGGTGGCAAACAGCTCCCCGATCTTGGGGTCGTCATCGACGATGAAAATGCGCTTCTGGCTCATGCGGCGGCGGGGGGCGAGCGTGGCCGGGATGTTACAAAAGGTAAACGAGCTGTGCTATCTACAGGCTCGTCTCTTTTTGGGACTTCGCACGCCCTGAACGCGCCGGCGCGCGCGAGGGCGGCGCGACGAGCGCGAGCGCCGCTGGCAGGACGCTCGCCTCCAGGCGCCGGAGGCCGCCGGGCAAGTCCTCGCCGTCGAGGTGGGCCGGGACGGGCGCACCGAGCGCCTCGACCGTCACGCACGCCCCACGCGCCATCGTCACCTCGGGCGCCCCGACGTGCCCCCCGGAGAAGACGCGCGGCAGCAGACGCAGCACCCGCCACACGGGGACCTCCCGCACGAGACACACGTCGAGCCGGCCGTCCGCGGGGTCGGCGTCGGGCGTGAGGCGGAAGCCGCCCCCGACCGAAGAGCCGTTGCCGAGCTCGAGCAGGAACGTCGGCCCTAACCAGAGCGGACACGGCGGCCCTCCCGGCTCGGCCGTGAGCGCGACGCGCAGCGGTGGCGGCGCCCAGGTGCGCAGCAGCGAGAGCACGGAGGCCAGGTAGGCCAGGTGCCCGCCGAGGCGCTTGAAACGGCCGGCACCGGCCGCAGCGGCCGCGTCGAAGCCGAGCCCGAGGCCGTTGACGACGACGCGTTCCCAGGCCTGCCCGCCCCCGGCGCCGCCTGAAGTGCCGCGGAGGCGAAGCACGTCGAGGGGCCGGCGCTGCGCCGCGCGCAGCACGTCGAGCGCGCCCGCCAAGCGTTGCGGGAAACCGAAGTGCGCTGCGAAGTCGTTGCCCGTGCCCGCCGGCACGACGCCAAGCGCAGCGCGGCGCGCGGTGCCGCGCGCAGTGCCGCGCGCACCGGGGGCGAGCAGCCCTTCGACCACCTCGCCCACCGTGCCATCCCCGCCGACGGCCACCACGACGTCGGCGTCCCGGGCAAGGACGTGGGCGAGCGCCCGCGCGTCGCCCGGCGCGCGCGTCTCGGCGAAGCGCGCGTCCAGGCCATGCGCGCGGCAGCCCTCGGCGAGCGCCCCGCGGAGCCGTGCGGCGCGGCCGCTGCGCGCGGCGGGGTTGAGGATGAACGCGTAGCGCATGCGTGGCGGCCGAGTCGCGGGCAGACCCGTGCGAAGGCGCCGGGCGGACGGGCCTAAGTTATCCGGTCCTCTCTTGCCTGCCGCCCCGTGCCCCCGCTCGTCCGCGCACTCCGGCGCGCGCTACCGCTCGTCCTCGTTCTGCTCGGCGCCTGCCGCCCCGATGCCCCCGCCGACGCGCCCCTTGTGGACGACCTCGGCCGGACGCTCGCGCTCGAGGGGCCGGCCGCGCGCGTCGTCACGCTCGCGCCCGGCCTGGCCGACCTCGTTACCCTGGCTGCCGGCGCGGACCGGCTCGCGGGCGTGAGTCAGGCCGACAGCCTCCCGTCCGGCCTCGAGACGCTGCCCCGCCTCCCGTCGCACCCGCCCGACGTCCAGCGGCTCGTCGCGCTCGCGCCCGACCTCGTGCTCGCCGCCGAGCAGGCCAACCGCCCCGAGGCCGTCGGGCGCCTCGCTGAGTTCGGCATTCCGTCCTACTTCTTCTCGCTGCGCACGCTCGACGACGTCCCGCGCGCGCTGCGCACGCTCGACCGGCTGCTCGGAGCGGCGGGGGGCGCGCCGGCGGCCGCGCAGTTCGAACTCCGGCAGGCCGAGGTGGCCCGCATCGTGGCCGGCGCCGAGCGACCGCGCGTGCTGCTGCTCGCCGGCACCGGCGACGCGCTGCGCGCCTTCGGGCGCGACGCGTACCAGAGCGACCTCGTGCGCGCTGCCGGGGGGCTCAACCTGACCGACGCCTTCGAGGGGCTCGAGGTCCGGCTGAGCGAGGCGTTCGCGCTCGAGCAGGCGCCCGACGTCATCGTCGTCCTCGCGCCCGAGGGCTACGACCGGCGGCGGCTCACCGACGCGCACCCGGCGTGGCTGGACACGCCCGCCGTGCGCGAGGGCCGCGTGTACGCGCTCGCTCCCGACCTCGTCGCGCGTCCCGGCCCGCGTCTGGCCGAGGCCCTCGAGCGCCTCGCGCGGCTGCTCCACCCGGGCCTTTTCGCCGCCGGCGCCGCGTGAGCCGCCCCGTGAGCCGCCCCGTGAGCCGCCCCGTGAGCCGCCCCGTGAGCCGCCCCGTGAGCCGCCCTCTGGTCCCCCTCCTGAGCGGGACGCTCCCGGCCGCGCTCGGGCTGCTCGCGCTCGGCGCGCTGGCGGCCGGGCTGGCCCTCTTCGCCGGCAGCGCCGAGCTCGGCGCGGCGCGCGTGTGGGCGGCGCTGCGCGGGCAGGGCGACCCGGTCGCACACGCCATCGTGTGGCAGCTCCGCGCGCCGCGCGTCGTGCTCGCGCTCGCCGTCGGCGGGGGGCTCGCGGTGGTCGGCGTGGCCATGCAGGCGCTCGTGCGCAACCCGCTCGCCGAGCCCTACCTGCTCGGCGTCTCGAGCGGCGCAAGCGCCGGCGCGGCCCTGTTCTACCTCGGCTTCCTCCCGGCCGTCGCCTCGCGCGCGCTCACGATGCCGCTGGCCGCCGTGCTCGGCGCCTGGCTCGCCGTGACGCTCGTGTTCGTCATCGCGCGCAAGGGCACGCACCTCTCCACGGCGCGGCTGCTGCTGGCCGGCGTCGCGCTCTCGTCGCTGCTGGCCGCCGTGACAGCGTTCGTCACGTTCGCCTCGCCCAGCCCGGACCGCCTGCGCGCCGTCCTGTTCTGGCTGCTCGGCTCGCTCGCCGGCGCGCGCTGGTCTGCCGTCTGGGCGCCGCTCGGAGCATCGCTCGCCGGCACCGCGGCGCTGTGGCTACTCGCGCGCCCGCTCGACCTGCTCACAACGGGCGAGGAGCCGGCCGCCGCGCTCGGCGTGCCCGTCGAGGCGCTCAAGCGCGGTCTGCTGCTGCTCGCGGCCCTCGTCACGGGCGTGCTCGTGGCCGCCTCCGGCGTGATCGGCTTCGTGGGCCTGATCGTGCCCCACGCCGTACGGCTGGCCGCCGGCGTGCCGCACCGGCGCGTGGTGCCACTCGCCTTCGCTGCCGGCGCCGTATTCCTCGTCCTGGCCGACCTCGCCGCACGCACTGTGCTGGCGGGGCAGGAGGTGCCTGTGGGTGTCCTGACGGCGCTCTGCGGCGTGCCGTTCTTCCTCGCCCTGCTCCGCCGCGCCGACCGCCTCTCGGGCGTCTAGAAATCCGCGAAGCCGAGCCGGCCGGGACAGCCGGTGCGCGCACGGCGTTCTAACTTCGCGCCCTCGCTGCTCCGCCTCGTGCTCCCCGCCTCGCCGCCCCTCCCCGACGCGCTCCCCGACGCGCTCCCCGTTCTCGAGGCAGTCCGCTACGTGACGCCGCTCCGCGAGGGCGGCTCGCTGCCGGCCGTCGTGGAGGTGGAAGGCGGCGCACTCTTCGTCGCCAAGTTCCGCGGCGCCGGGCAGGGCGCGCGGGCGCTCGTGGCCGAGCTCATCGTGGGCAGCCTCGCCGAGGTGCTTGGGCTGCCGCTGCCGCCGCTCGCCCTGCTGCGCGTCGCCGAGCCGTTCGGGCGCTCGGAACCCGACCCGGAGATCCAGGACATCCTGCGCGGCAGCCGCGGCCTCAACGTCGGCCTGGGGTTCGTCGAGGGCGCCTTCGGCTACGACCCGCTCGCCGCCGCCGACCTCGTCCCGCCAGCCCTCGCCGCCGCCGTCGTCTGGCTCGACGCGCTCACGACCAACATCGACCGTACGGCGCGCAATCCCAACCTCCTCGTCGCCCGGCCTGACGGCGGCCGCCCGGCGCTCTGGCTCATCGACCACGGCGCGGCGCTCTACTTCCATCACAACTGGGCGACCGTGGACGAGGCGCGCGCCCGCGCGCCGTTTGCGCCCATCCGCGAGCACGTCCTGCTTCCGCGCGCCGCCTCGGTCCTCGAGGCCGACGCGCGCCTGGCGCCGCGCCTGACAGAGGCCGCCATCGGCGCCGTGCTCGCCCGCGTGCCCGATGCGCTGCTCGTGCATGCCCCTGAAGGGCAGGCGCCCCCGTTCGAGACAGCGGCGGAGGCCCGCAACGCCTACGCGCGCTTCTTCCGGGCGCGCCTCGAGGCGCCGCGCGCGTTCGCGCAGGCGGCCGAGCAGGCCCGCCGCGCCCTCCCCGACGCCCCCCCGGAAGCTCTCCCCTATCGCCGGTGAGCGCCTCTCCCGCCCTCGCCTACGACTACGCCTGGCTGCGCGTCGTCCCGGACGTGACGACGGGCGCCGGCGAGCCCGTCGGAGTGCTCGTGCAGTGCCGCCAGGGCGGCTTCCTCGGCCTCCGGGTCCGCGAGGACCTGGCCGCGCTCGCCGCGCGCTGGCCCGGCCTCGATGCCGACCTGCTCGGGCGCGCCCTCGCTGCGCTCGCGCGCGTGGCCCAGGGCGGACCGGGCGCCGCGCCCATCGGCCTGCTGCCCCCCTCCGAGCGCTTCCACTGGCTCACCGCCACCCGCTCGACCGTGCTCCAGCCCTCGGCCGTGCACACCGGCCTCACGCGCGACCCCGCCGCCACGCTCGAGGCGCTCTTCGCCCGCCTCGGCGCCCCCGCCTCCTGACGCTCCCGAACCCGTACGGCGCGCGCTGCGTTCGCCCTCCTCTATACCATCCAGCCGTTCATGCAGGACGCCTTCGATCAGGACGCCTTCGATCAGGACGCCTTCGATCCGTTCGACGATAACGAGCACGCCTTCTCCTTCGACGCCGAGGGCTCCTTCGATGCCAGCCCCCCGCCGGCGCGGGGTCACGGGCTCGAGGCGTTCCTGGACGAGGCCGGCAGCCCGGAGATCGCGGCGCGCCGGGCGCGCCTGACGCGCGCGCTCGTGCACGGCGAGACCGGAGTGCAGTACGAGGCGCTCGCGCTCTTCGCCGAGCCCCTTTTCATGCTCTACGAGCTCGACCCGGCCGACGCGTTCCTGCTCCGCACCGACCCCGAAAACGCCCCCGAGGACGTGATCGCGCTCCTCGAGACGGCGCGCGTGCTGTGGGCGTTCTTCTCGCTGCCGCATGCCGAGCGGGCGCAGCGCCGGCAGCGCCTGGCGGCGCAGCTCGTCGGCGAGGACCCCTCGGACGAGGACTGGCTCAGCCTCGACGGGCTGCTCGAGGCCGCCGAGGTCCACTGGCAGGCCCTCCTGCCCGAGGAGATCGCCGCCGCGCAGCAGACCGGCCACGACACGCTCTCCTTCGACGCGCTCCTGCAACACCCGGCGTTCCACGTCGGCGCGCCGGCCGAGGACCCCGTCCATGCCGGCTACGGCCCCCAGGGCCTGAGCGAGCTCGAGGCGCGAGCCCTCTTCGCGCAGCCCCTTCTCGACGACGACACCGTCATGGCCGATCCGGACGCGTTCGAGGCCGCGCTGGCGCGCTCGGACCTGTTCTGGTCGCTCGCGCAGCAGGGCGCCGACGCCGACCTGGATGCGTTCGTCGCCGAGCACGCACGCTCGGCCGAAGACGCCGAGCGGCTTCGCGGCGAGGCCTGGCAGATGATCACCCGCTACCGGCACCTCTTCCCCGAGCGCGGCGCCTGACAGGCGCGCCGGGCGCGCGGCCAGACGTGGCCGGGCCAGCGCGCGGCGTTTGCCCTTGCGGCGTTTGCCATTTCTTCACGCTGGCGGTTTATTGCGCATTCACCTGCTTGGCCTCCCTGCATGGACGTTGCCCGCGCCGAAGCGCCCGCCCGCATCCCGTTCAACGGCTGCCCGTCTCCGACGCTCGGTGTGGAGCTCGAGGTACAGGTGCTCGATCCCGTCACGTGCAACCTCAAGTCCGGCTCGTGCGCCATCCTGGAGCACTTCGGGCACGGCCACCCGCGCATCAAGCAGGAGCTGACGCAGTCCACGATCGAGCTCATCACGGGCATCTGCGGCAGCGTCGCCGAGGCACGCGAGGACCTCGGCGGCACGCTGCGCGAGCTTTACGACGTCTCGGACGAGCTCGGGCTGATGTTTGCCTCGGCCGGTACGCACCCGTTTGCGCAGTGGCGCGACCAGAAGATCTATCCCAACGACCGCTACCAGCACCTCGTGGACCGCATCCAGTGGCCCGCGCGGCGCCTGCTCATCTACGGGCTGCACGTGCACGTGGGCGTGTCGTCGGGCGAGAAGGCCATTGCCGTCTCGAACGCGCTCACGACGTACCTGCCGCACCTGCTCGCGCTCTCGGCCTCGTCGCCCTTCATCGACTTTGAGGACACCGGGCTGGCCTCGGCGCGCTCCAAGATCTTCGAGGGCATGCCCACGGCCGGGCTGCCCTACCGTCTCTCGAACTACGGCGAGTTCCAGGGGTTTATCAATACGCTCGTGCGCGCCGGCGCCATCGAGACGATCCGCGAGATCTGGTGGGACATCCGCCCGCACCCCGGCTTCGGCACGCTCGAGATCCGCATCTGCGACGCGCCGAGCACGCTCGGCGAGCTGGCCTCGCTCACGGCGCTCGTGCAGGCGCTCGTAGTTGCCCTCGGCGACCGATACGAGGCCGGCCTGCCCAACCCGATCCTTCACGCCTGGGTCGTGCGCGAAAACAAGTGGCGCGCCGCCCGCCACGGCCTCGACGCTGACGCGATCATCTCCAACGACGGCGACCACGCCCCGCTGCGCCAGCTCATTCCCGAGCTCGTAGCACAGCTTGAGCCCGTCGCCGAGCGCCTGGGCTGCCTCGAGGAGCTCCGCGGCGTGTACGCCATCCTGGAGGGCGGCGCCTCGTACGAGCGGCAGCGCGCGCGCTTCGACGCGTCCCGGCGGCTGCCGGACGTGGTGGCCATGCTCGCCGCCGAGCTGCGCGAAAGCGTGATGCAGCAGGCGTGATCTCTCCGCGGAAGATGCGGCGCCCGGCACCGCGCGCCGCGGGCACAGCGTTCGTCCGCCCACGTACCCCGCTCCGCGGCGGCGACGCGCGCTGCCCGCACGCCCCCTGACGCTCACCCCTGACGTTCAGCTTCTCGCCTCTCCCCGTGCCCCCCGCCGAAACCGTCTCCGCCCCCTCCAGCGGCGTCCCATCCAGCGGCGTCCCATCCAGCGGCGCCCCCTCCAACGGCGCCCACCCGTCGCACGGCGGGGCCGAAGGCGCGCTCCGCGCCGACCTCGTCGCGCTTCGCCGGTACCTACACCAGCACCCGGAGCTCGGCTTCGACGAGCACGAGACGGCCGCGCACGTCCGGGCCTGGCTGCGCGCGCGCGGGCTCGAGGCGAGCCTCCCGATGGCCGGCACGGGCTTCTTCGTCGAGATCGAGGGCGCGCACCCCGGCCCGACGATCGGCTACCGCGCTGACATGGACGCGCTGCCGATTCAGGACGAGAAGGACGTGCGCTACCGCTCGCGCACGCCGGGCGTGGCGCATGCCTGCGGGCACGACGCGCACACGGCCATCGCGTGCGGCGTGGCGACCCTCCTGTACGCGCGGCGGGACGAGCTGCATGGGAACGTGCGCGTCTTCTTCCAGCCCAACGAGGAGCGCAGCCCCTCGGGCGCGCCGCGCATGATCGCCGAGGGCGTTCTGGACGGCCTCGAAGCCGTGTACGCCGTCCATGTGGACCCCCAGCTGCCCGTGGGGCGGGTCGGGCTGCGTGCGGGCGCGCTCACGGCGGCGTGCTCGCCGTTCGTCGTGCGCGTCTCGAGCGGCGCCTCGGGGCACTCGGCACGCCCGCACGAAACCGTGGACACGGTCTGGGTCGCTTCCCAGGTCGCGCTGCAACTCTACCAACTCGTCGGGCGCGTGACGGACGCGCGCCGCTCGGCCGTACTCACGATCTGCCGCTTCCGTGCCGGCGAGGCGCTCAACGTGATCCCCTCAGAGGTCGAGTTCGGCGGCACGCTGCGCTGCACCGACAACGAGACGATCGCTGAGCTACGCGACCGCATCCGCCAGGTGACCGGCGCGCTCGGCGCCGCCTACGACGCCGACGTGAGCGTGACGTACGAGGACCGCCTGCCAGCCGTCGTCAACACGCCGGGCGAGATCGCGACGGTCCGCGAGGCGGTGCAGGCGCTGCTCGGCCCCGAGGCGGCCGTGCCGCTCGACCTGCCCAGCATGGGCGGCGAGGACTTCGCCTACTACCTCGAGCAAATACCCGGCGCGATGGTGCGCATCGGGACCGCCGGCGGCAAGCAGACGCGCTATCCGCTGCACCACGCCCGCTTCGACATCGACGAGGCGGCCCTGCCGCTCGCAGCGCGCCTGATGACCGAAGTGCTCGTCCGGCACCTCCGGCACCACGCCGCGGGCGTCCGGCAGCAGAGCGCAGGCTCGTGAGGCACAGGTACGGGTGATTGACACCCCCGGGAAACACAGGCGCGCGCGGTTGCATGCAGGAGCGCGCAGGTTCTGCGCCCCGAATCTGCCCGCACGCGCATGCGCCTCCGCCCCCTGCTGCCCGCCCTCGCGCTCCTCGCCGGACTGTCCTGGCCTGCGGCCGTCGCTGGACAGGCTCCCGCGCCAGCCGATCTCGTCATCAACGAGATCATGTATGACCCGCCGGCGGGGCAGCCCTCCACGAACGAGTGGGTGGAGCTCGTCAACCGCTCTGAGCGCGTGCTCGACCTCTCGACCGTCTTGATCTCGGACGGCGGTACGCCCGCCCGCCTCGCCGCGACGCCCGTCTTGCTCGCACCCGGCGCCTACGTCGTGCTCGTGCGCAACGCCGCCGCCTTCGCCGAAGCCTTCCCGGACGTGCCCCATCGCCACGTGCCGGGTTTCCCCGCTCTCAACAACACCGGCGACCGCGTGGCCCTGCTCACGGCCGCGGGCGAAATCGACGCCGTGCCGTACGCGCGCACCTGGGGCGGCGTGCGCGCCTCACTCGAGCGGCGCGACCCGGACGGCCCGGGCGACGACGCGGCCAACTGGGCGACGACCACCGACGCGCGCGGCGGCACGCCGGGGGCGCCCAACACGCAGTACGCCCCCGACCGCACGCCCCCCACGCTTGCCGCCGCCGACGCGCTCGACGCCTACACGCTCGAGGCGACGTTCTCCGAGCGCGTCACGCCCGCCTCGGCTTCCGACGCGGCCCGCTACCGCCTCGAGACCGGCACACCGCCCGTCCTCGCGGCCGAGCCGCAGGCCGACGGCCGGCGCGTCCGCCTCGTCCTCGGCGCCCCGCTCGCGGGCCCGGCCACGCACGTGCTCGTCGCGAGCGGCATCGCCGACGTGGCCGGCAACGTGCAGGCACGCACCGAGGCCGCGTTCGCCTTCGGCGAGGGCGACGTGCCGCGCCCCGGCGACCTCGTCGTCAACGAGTTTCTCTACGCCGAGCCGCCCGAGGGCTCGCCCGGCGAGTGGGTCGAGCTCTATAACCGCTCCGAGCGCACGTTCGACCTGGCCGATTTCACGCTCAACGACGACAGCGGTCCGGATGAGCCCATCACAAGCCGCCGCGTGCTTGTCCCTCCGGGCGGCTACGCCGTCGTCGTGCAGAACGGCGCCCGGTTCTCGGCCGCCTTCCCGGACGTGCCCCACGTCGCGCAGGCGGCCTGGAGCGCGCTCAACAACGCCGGCGACGCGATCGTCCTCCGCTACGGCGGCGCGCTCATCGACTCGCTCCGCTACGCGCCGAGTTGGGGCGGGGCCGGGCGCTCGCTCGAGCGGCGCGACCCCGCCGGCCCCTCGGGCGTGCCCTCCAGCTGGGCGACGACGACCGACGCGCGCGGCGGCACGCCGGGGGCGCTCAACACGCAGTACGCGCCCGACCTCGAGGGGCCGCGCCTCGCGGCCGTGCGCGTGCGCCCGAGCGAGCGCGAGCTCGTCGCCGTGTTCGACGAGCCGCTCGACCCGGCGTCGGTGCACGCGGAGCGGTTCGACGCCGGCCCGGGCGTGGCGCGCGCGACGCTCTCGGCCAGCGGGCGCTCGGTCGCGCTCGCGCTGCGCGGGCGCCTCGGCAGCGGCCCGCACACGCTGCACGCACGCGGCCTCCGCGACCGGCTCGGCAATGAAACTTCGGAGGACGCGCTCGGCTTCGCGCACGCGTCCGACACGACGCCGCCTCACCTCGTCTCGGCCGAGGCCGACGGCCCGGCCGCGCTCGTGGCGCGCTTCAGCGAGCCGCTGGCCGCCGGCGCGGACGAGCCGGCGCACTTCGCCCTGGACGCGCCCGGCCTGTCCGCCGGGGCCCTCCGCCCCGTCGTAGCCATCCACCCCGCCGGTGCCGACTCGTCGCGCGTGCGCCTCGTGTTTGCGGACGAGTTCCCACCGCGGACGCTGCTCCGCCTCACCGCGCACGGCGTCGCCGACCGCGCGGGCAACTCCGCGCCCCCATCCCGAGCCGAGCTTCTGGCCGGCGAGGCCGACGTGCCCTCCCCCGGCGAGATCGTCCTGACCGAGATCATGTACGATCCCGCCACGGGCAGCGCCGGCGAGTACGTGGAGCTGCACAACCGCACGCCCGACCGCGTCTTCGACCTCAGCCGCCTCGCGCTCGACAAGGGCACGCCCGGCACGACGACGCTCGCGGCCGCGCCCGTGCCGCTCATGCCCGGCGCATACCTCGCCGTCGCGCGCGACCTGGCCGGGTTTCGGCAGACCTTCCCCGAGGCTCCGGCCGTGCAGGGCCGCGCCTTCCCGGCTCTCGGCAACGGCGGCGACCTCGTCGTGCTGCGCCTGGCTGGCGCAGCAGGGGCCGCCCTGGACTCGGTGCGCTACGAGCCACGCTGGCACCGGCCCGAACTGCTCTCGGCGCGCGGCGTGGCCCTCGAGCGGCGCAGCCCCCAGCGTGCTGCGGCGCTTGCGGCCAACTGGTCTTCTTCGCTCGACGCGCGCGGCGGCACGCCCGGGCAGGCCAACAGCGTCTCTGCCCGCCCCGACGGACGCACCGAACGCGTGGGAATCCACCCCGCCCCGCCCTTCGACCCGGATGGCGGCGAGGCGGCCGTGATCAGCTACACGCTCGCTGGCGAGGCCGGCCTCGTCCGCATCCGCCTCTTCGACGGCGGCGGGCGGCTCGTGCGCGAGCTCGAGCCCGGCCGACTCTCGGGCGCGCAGGGCAGCGTGCTCTGGGACGGGCGCGACGACGCCGGGCGCCCGCTCCGCACGGGCGCCTACGTCGTGCTGCTCGAGGCGGTGGACGTGGCGGCCGGCACCACCGAGGCCCACCGGGGCGTCGTCGTGCTCGGGAGGCGCTGAGCGCGGCCGGACAGACCGCCCTCGAAGCGCCCTCAGGACACCCGCCTCATCGCTGGGAGACGGGCGTAGCTTCCCCGTAAATCCCACCGCAGCCGGGCTGCACGAACGGAACAGCGCTGCGCGTTCCCGATTAGCATCCCCGGCCATACAGGTTTTCTCTCATGAGCACGCCCGATACCACCACGGCGCCCGCGCCGCCCTCCGCCCCCTCGCTCCCCCCCCCCGTGCGCCTGACCGAGCGCGCTGCTGCCGAAGTGCGCCGCATCGTCGCCAACAAGCAGATTCCCGGCCATCTCGGGCTGCGCGTGGGCGTCAGGGGCGGCGGCTGCTCGGGCATGAGCTACGTGCTTGGCTTCGACAAGCAGCGCGAGCACGACCTCTCGTTCGACGTGGATGGGATCACGGTCTTCATGGACCGCCGGCAGGGCCTCTACCTCATGGGCACCTCCATCGACTACCACGACGGCCTCGACGCGCGCGGGTTCGTCTTCGACAACCCCAACGCGACGCAGACCTGCGGCTGCGGCTCGTCGTTCGCTGCCTGACCTCTGCGGCGCAGGCCGCCGCGCGGTCTGTGTTCTCCTCCCGACGCCCCCACCCCCTCTCCCATGGAAGGCAACTTCTCCAACCGCGTCCGCGACGTGATCTCGTACAGCCGAGAGGAAGCGCTCCGGTTGGGGCACGACTACATCGGCACCGAGCACCTGCTGCTCGGCCTCATCCGTGAGGGCGAGGGGATCGCCGTCAAGATCCTGCGCAACCTCGGCTGCGAGCTGTTCAAGCTCAAGAAGGCCGTGGAGGACACCGTGCGCGCCACGGGCGGCACGCTCACCGTCGGCAACATCCCGCTCACCAAGCAGGCCGAGAAGGTGCTCAAGATCACCTACCTCGAGGCCAAGCTCTACAAGAGCGAGGTCATCGGCACGGAGCACCTGCTGCTCTCGCTCCTGCGCGACGAGGACAACATCGCCGCGCAGATCCTGCAGCAGGGCTTCTCGGTCACCTACGACGCCGTCCGCGGCGAACTCGACTCGATCCACAGCGGCAAGACGGCCCCGTCCGCCGGTCCCACCGAAGGGGGCCGCCCCGGGCGAGGCGGCGCCGGCCGCCCCAGCGAACGCAAGCAAATGGCCGCCGAAAAGAGCAAGACCCCCGTCCTGGACAACTTCGGCCGCGACCTGACCAAGCTCGCCGAAGAGGGCAAGCTCGACCCCATCGTCGGGCGCGAGCGCGAGATCGAGCGCGTGGCGCAGGTGCTCTCGCGCCGCAAGAAGAACAACCCGGTGCTGATCGGCGAACCGGGCGTCGGCAAGACGGCCATCGCCGAGGGCCTCGCGCTGCGCATCGTGCAGCGCAAGGTCTCGCGCATCCTCTACGACAAGCGCATCGTCACGCTCGACCTGGCTGCGCTCGTGGCCGGCACCAAGTACCGCGGGCAGTTCGAGGAGCGCATGAAGGCCGTCATGACCGAGCTCGAGAAGAGCCCGGACGTGATCCTGTTCATCGACGAGCTGCACACGCTCGTCGGGGCCGGCGGCGCCTCGGGCTCGCTCGACGCGTCGAACATGTTCAAGCCGGCGCTTGCGCGCGGCGAGATCCAGTGCGTCGGCGCCACCACGCTCGACGAGTACCGGCAGTACATCGAGAAGGACGGCGCGCTCGACCGCCGCTTCCAGAAGATCGTCGTGGACCCGGCCACGCCCGAGGAAGCCGTGCAGATCCTCGAGCAGATCCGCGACAAGTACGAGGAGCACCACAACGTCACGTACGAGCCGGGCACGCTCGAGCTCACCGTCAAGCTCTCCGAGCGCTACATCACCGACCGCCACCTCCCGGACAAGGCCATCGACGTGATGGACGAGGCCGGCGCGCGCGTGCACCTTGCCAACATCAAGGTGCCCAAGGAGATCCTCGCCCTCGAGGAGGCGATCGAGGCCGTGCGCGAGCAGAAGAACCAGGTCGTCAAAAACCAGAAGTTCGAGGAGGCTGCGCAGCTGCGCGACAAGGAGAAAAAGCTGCTCGAGGAGCTCGAGAACGTCAAGGCCGAGTGGGAGCGTCAGGCCGAGACGCAGGTCTACCCGGTCACCGAGGACGACATCGCGCAGGTTGTCGCCATGATGACCCAGATCCCGGTCGACAAGATCTCAGCCCCCGAGGGCCAGAAGCTGCTGCACATGGAGGAAGCCCTCCAGGGCTCGGTCGTCGGCCAGGACGAGGCGATCGTCAAGCTCGCGCGCGCCATCCGCCGCACGCGTGCCGGTCTCAAAGATCCCAAGCGGCCCATCGGCTCGTTCATCTTCCTCGGGCCCACCGGCGTCGGCAAGACCGAGCTCGCCAAGCGCCTCACCGAGTACCTGTTCGACAGCCAGGACGCGCTCATCCGCATCGACATGTCGGAGTACATGGAGAAGTTCTCCGTGTCCCGCCTTGTCGGCGCGCCTCCCGGGTACGTGGGCTATGAGGAGGGCGGGCAGCTGACCGAGAAAGTGCGCCGCAAGCCCTACTCGGTCGTCCTGCTCGACGAGATCGAGAAGGCGCACCCGGACGTGTTCAACATCCTGCTCCAGGTGCTCGACGACGGCATCCTCACCGACGGCCTCGGCCGACGGGTGGACTTCCGTAACACCATCATCATCATGACCTCGAACATCGGGGCGCGAGACATCAAGAACCTCGGCAAGGGGATCGGCTTCTCGCTCTCCGAGACGCCGTTCGACTACGCCAAGATGAAGTCCACCGTCGAGGACGCGCTCAAGCGGGTCTTCAACCCGGAGTTCCTCAACCGCATCGACGACGTGATCGTCTTCCATCCGCTCGAGAAGAAGCACATCTTCGAGATCATCGACGTGATGCAGGCCGACCTCTTCAAGCGCGTCGAGGACCTCGGTATCGAGATCGAGGTGACGCAGGCGGCCAAGGAGTTCCTGGTGGACAAGGGCTTCGACCCGCAGTTCGGCGCGCGACCGCTCCGCCGTGCGATCCAGAAGTACGTCGAGGACCCGATGGCCGAGGCCATCCTTCAGAGCGACCTCCAGGAGGGCGCGCGCATCACGGTCGACCGCAAGGAGGGCGCCGAGGAGCTGACGTTCAAGACCCGCAAGGCCCGCAAGACGAAGGCCGAGCCGAGCAGTGAGAACGAGGCCGAAGCCGAGGCCCCGGCCGAAGACACCGACTGAGCACGGCCCGGCCGGAGCTGCGAGCGCCGCGCACCCGGGGGGGTGCGCGGCGCTCATCCTTTCCGCCGCAGCCGGTGCGCGACGGCCCGGCTACGGCCCAAAGCGCCGCCCCTACGCGGAACCGGGCTCCTCCTCCGAGTAGTCCTCTGCCGAGACAGCGCCAGAGCCTGACTCGGCCGTCCACCCGGGCGGGTCGGACGCAGGGAAGCTGCCCAGCGACGCCTGCTCGACCTCGCTCTCAGGGTCAATGGTCTGCTGCGGCGCAGGCTTGGCAGGGCGCTGAGGATCCGGGAAGCGGGCGTCGGGCGTCGTGGACATAGGCCTGGGGCAAGAGAATGTGGGGGGTAGAAAGCACCGCCCCCCGCCAGGTTTCGTCGCGCCTCGCCGAAAGCGCGCGCCCTGCTCCCGCGCTTCAGGGAGCAGGGCGCATGCCCGAAGGGAGCCGGTGTTCTCAGTTGGGCGTCACGCTCTCGGTCGCGCCGCCCGGGTTGATCTCCACGTTGATGTCGCGTCCGCCGCCGTCGAGCGTTCCCCCGCCGCGCAGGAAGAAGAAGTAGATGACAAACAAGACCGCAAGGATAGCCACGATGGCCACGATGGCGGTCATCGCGCCCGAGTTGTTGTTGCTCGCCATAGCACGGATTCGAGGGCTGGGTGAGAAGTGCTCAGAACGGGACGTCCCTCCTGGCAGAAGGGAGAGCCCTTCTAGACACGCATTTCCGGGATGTTCCGCAGGCCCTCTGCCAGCGGATGCGTCTGTCTCGCAGGCGCCTGGCACGTCGCCGGCGCCGGGCGGCGAACGCCTAGCGGACGAGCGATACCGAGCGCGTGGCCGTGTTACCCCGCCCGTCACTCGCCCGGACGAGATAGAGGCCTGGCGGTAGACGGCTGCCGTCGAGCGTGAGCGCGTACGTGCCAGCCTGGAGCACGCCTTCGTGCAGAAGCGCGACCTGCCGCCCGAGCGCGTCGAAGGCTGCAACGGTGAGCGTCGTCGCCTCGTCCACCGAGAGCTCGAGGCGCGTCGAGGCCACGAACGGATTGGGGCGCGCCGCCGAGAGACGGAAGCGCCGCGGAGCGTCTTTGGCGAACTCGAGCGCGAACGACGCCGCGTAGTCTGCCGTAGTGGTAGCCGGGGCGGCCGTCCCCGTCGCGGCGGCGACAGGCCCTGCGCCCGGGGGCAGCAGGAACAGCGCGGACAGGAGCGAGAGGCGTAGCAGAACCGTCATGCGGGGCGGTAGCACAGATGGGCGAAATATCGGTCCTACGAACGACAATCTCAAACGGATTCTTGCGCCCCCTCTCCCGCACGTGCGCAGATCGGCTCCTCGAAGGATCGGCCGTGCGCTACCAGAGCCGGCGTGCGTGCGGATCGCGCGCGATGGCGCCTGAGAGCGGGCTCCGGCGCTCCTTGAGCCCGGCTATGCGCGCGCCGATGCCCATCGCAACGCCGGCCAAGAATCCGCCGATGTGAGCCGCGTAGGCGACACCGCCCGTCTGCTCGGCGGCCACGAGCGCGCCGTAGCCGTTGAAGAACTGTAGCGCGATCCAGAAGAGGAGCACCGCGAAGGCCGGCAGCGTCACGATGACGAAGAAGAACACGGCATGCACGCGGTTGCGCGGGAAGAGCACGAGGTATGCGCCGAGCACGCCCGAGATAGCCCCGCTCGCGCCGAGATTCAGGATCAGCGAGTCGGGGTCGAGCGCGATCTGCGCCGCCGACGCCACGAGCCCGCTGACGAGGTAGAACCCTAGGAACGCGCCGTGCCCGAACCGGTGCTCCACGTTGTCGCCGAAGATCCAGAGGTAGAGCAGGTTGCCCAGCAGGTGCAGCACGCCGCCGTGCATGAACATCGCCGTGAAGATCGTCAGGTAGATCAGCGGCGCGGGGCCCGGGCCGGCGCGCTGCGGCAGTTCCTCCGGGGATGTGATTGCGCGATTTGGCGCCTCCTCGAACAGCGGCTGCGTGTTGGCGAAGTCCTGCCCGGTTGTGATCTGCGCCGGCACGATGCTCCACCCGTAGGTGAACTCCGGATTGGCGATCTGATAGCCGAACACGAGCACGTTCGCGATGACGAGCAGCAGCGTCACGTAGGCGGTGCCGTCGAGCGAGCGGTCGTCGTCGCCGATGGGGAAAAGCATGAGCAGCCGGAAGCGAGGGCGGGCCTTACCGCGGCATGCCCGGGGAGGATCCTTCGTCCCCTACGGCCGGCAGCCAGCCGCGCGCCTGCGCCCAGAACACGGCCGCCGCGTGCACGCCGTGCACGAGACGCCCCGCTTCAACGAGCGCCGGCAGATCGGCAGCAGGGACGAGCCGCACGACCAGGTCTTCCCCGGCGTCGTGCGCCGGCTCGGCCGCGCGCCAGCACGCGCGCGCGACGTACACGTGCCCGTAATTGGTGTGCCGCCCCGGCTCGACGGCAAGCGCGCCGAGACGGACCCAGTCGTCCGATGCGTAGCCGGTCTCCTCGAGCAGCTCACGCCGCGCGGCGGCCTCGAAGCCCTCGCCCGCATCGACGGCGCCAGCTGGAAGTTCGAGGCAGACGCGGTCGATGCCGTAGCGGTACTGCTCGACGAGCACGGCACGCCCGTCTTCGGTCAGCGCGAGCACGCACGCCCACTCGGGATACTCGGCCACGTGGTACTCGTCCAGGACGTGCCCGGAAGGCAACCGGACACGGTCCTCGCGCAGCGTCATCCACCACCGACGAAGGAGCGTGCGCGAGGCGAGGCGGGTCCAGGGGGCTGGAGCGTCGGACATGAGGGCCGTGTCAAGGGAAGCGTAAGTTCCGCCCGCCGCCGTCGGCGGGCTAGGGGGAGCCCGCGTGAAGACGACACACGCGCCTGTCCGACCACGTTGACATGCTCGCCCGGGACGGCGTACCTTGCGGTCCCGCTGACGAGATCGTCCTGGCCAGATCGGCGGGCGCGCGAGACTAGCTCAGCTGGTAGAGCGCCACCTTGCCAAGGTGGAGGTCGCGGGTTCGAGTCCCGTGTCTCGCTCACAAAAGCCGCCTTCCCTCCGGAGGGCGGCTTTTTTCGTGCACGCCGTGTGCGGGGTCGCCGCCGCGCGCGTTAGGCGAACACCCCGCCGCTCTCGCCTCGATGCTCCGTCCCGCTCCCGCCTTGCTGCTCGCGCTGCTCGCGGCCACGCAGCCCGCGGCCACGCAGCCCGCGGCCACGCAGCCCGCGGCCACGCAGCCCGCGGCCGACACGTTCCGCCTCGTGGCCGCAGACTTCGGCGTCGTCGCGCGCGCCGACGTGGACAACCGCGCCGCGCTCCAGCGGGCCATTGACCGCGCCTGGTACCAGCGGCAGACCGAGGACCGCCGGGCGATCGCGCTCGTGGAACTGCCTTGCCACCGACCGTTCGCGCGTAGCGGCGAGGCAATCGGGTACGCCGGCAGCCTCGTCCTGCGCGACAGCGTCCTGCTCGCCGGCTGCGGCGGGACGCGCCTGGCACAGCGCGCCGATGATCTGGGCCAGGCGTTCTGGCCCGTCGTGGAGGCATACGAGCTCGGCGCGCCACAGGAGACGCGCCTCCGCCTGCTCGACGGCGCGCTCGACCGCCGGAGACCGGACGGGCGCCCCGAGGTCCACCGCATCCAGGCCGCGCCTGACGTGGCGCTCATCGGCGCGCGCGACGTCGTCTTCGACGGCAACTGGGAGGGCAACTTGGACGCCTACCGCCGCTTCCCGGCCGAACTCCGTGAGAGCTACTTCCGCAACGGCGTCGCGTGGTCCGGGCCGATGATCAACAACCACGGTGGTGTGGCGGTGCGCTGCGCGCCCGACGGCGGTCCCGGCGCGCTCGGGCAGTTCACACGCGTCGCCGTCGTCGGCTACGGCGCGACGGGGCTGCTGGGGCACGCCTGCGCGCGGTTCGAACTCACCGACGTCCTCGTCGCCGATGCGCTCTACAACCACACCATCTATAACGCCGACGGCGTCTGGCGCAATGTGACCGTGGCCGGCTTCGCGTGGACGCACCTGATCGTGCAGCACGGCACGACGGCCGAGAACCTCGTCTACTGGCGCGCGGCGCCCAACCCCATCGGCCGCCGCAACCCGGACCTCGTGAACGTCCGCGGCGGCTCGTTCTACGTGCGCGGCTTCTACGCCGACACGCGCCTCCCGGGCCGGGCGCCCGAGCGGCCCGACGACGCCGAGCAGCTGTTCTCGAACGCCCCCACGGCCGAGGTTGACGTCTCGGGCCTGGTATGGGTCGCCGGGCGGGGCGGGGTCCTGGCCAGCGGTGGCGTGCGCTTCGCGCTCGACGGCGCGCGCGTACATGCTGCGCATTCGATCAGCGCGCTGCACGCTGCGTGGGGGCCGGCCGGGACGTACGCGCTGCGTGACGTCGTCGTCGAGAGCGAGCAGCCGGGCCGCATGGTCTTCGTGGACCGCACCGGCGGCGGCGCGTGGCAGCTCGACCGTGTGCGCATGACGGCCGGCTATGCCGGCGAGGGCGCGGCGCTCGAGGTGGAGCGCGGCACGGGGCAGCCGCGGAGCGCGACCTTCCGCGCAGCCATCACGCGCAGCGTGATCCGCGGCCTGCGCGCCGGCGGCGCCGTGGCCGTGGGCGGCGGCGCGTGGGGCCACCACCCGCGCCTCTGCGCCGACACCGCCACGCGTGAGGCCTCGCCGGGCCTGGTGCCCTACCCACCCCATCCAGAGTGCGCAGCGCTCCTTGTCGAGCCCATCCGGGGGCATCCGGCAGAGCACCGCCCGTCCGGCCCCTGACGCCCCGGCCCGGGCCGGACGGCCCGGATCTCCCAGACGCGTGCTAGGCCGGAGCGTCAGCTGGGCGTCGAGACGAGGGTGCCCTGCATCAGCTGGTAGTGCCCGGGGTAGGTGCAGATGAACGGGTAGCGCCCGGGCGGCGGCATCGTGAAGACGACGGCCGTGCGCTGGCCCGGCCCGGCCAGCGGCGTGTAGACGCGCACGGCCGGATCGTCCGGCACGAAGCCGGGCGCGCCCGCCGCCGCGCGCCCGACGCGTTCCACCGAGCTCTCGTCTTGCACGACGACGATGTTGTGCACCATGGCCGGGCTCGTCGTGGCCGTGTTGTCCATCACGAGGCGCACGCGCGCGCCGGCCGGCGCTGCGACCTCCTCGACGGCGAAGCGCATGCCGTTGCGCACGGCCGGCACGACGAGCTCCACGTCCACGGTCTCCGCGAACACGGCGGCCTGGTCTGGCCCCTCGGGCGGCGCCTCGGTGGCACAGGCGGCAAGGACGAGGACGAGGAAGAACACGAGACGGCGCATAAGCTCGGGGGAAAAGTCGTCGGAGGGTCGGGTGATGGAAGACCGGGTAGCGTCAGAACGTCCAGGCGGCGTCGTCCTGCTCCGTGCGGAGGCGCGTGCGCTCCATGAGCGTGTCCTGCAGCGCGCGCACGGGCTCGCCCGGAGCGGGAAACGCCGGGCGGTAGCGCCCGTCGGGGCCGAGGTCCCATGCCTGCCGGTTGTCCTCGAGGCAGAACGCGAGCGTGCGCAGCAGGCGGCCCTGCGCCTCCGCGTCTTCGATCGGCAGCACCACCTCGACGCGCTCGTCGAGGTTGCGGCGCATCCAGTCGGCCGAGCCGATCGAGATCTCCGGCGCGCCGTCGTTGTGGAAGTAGAAGATGCGGCTGTGCTCGAGAAAGCGGCCGACGATGGAGCGGACGCGGATGTGCTCCGAGAAGCCGGGCAGCCCGGGCCGCAGGCGGCAGTGCCCGCGCACGATCAGGTCTGCCGAGACGCCGGCCTGGCTGGCCCGGTACAGCTCAGCGATGATCTCGGGGTCGTCGAGGGAGTTCATCTTGGCCACGATGCGCCCCGTGCGGCCGCGCTGCGCGTGCTCGGCTTCGCGGCGGATCATCTCGACGAAGCGCCGCCGCAGGTCGCGCGGGGCCACGAGCAGCGTGCGGTACTCCTGCTCCGGCGCGTAGCCGGTCAGGAAGTGGAACAGGTTCACGAGGTCGGTGCCGATGTCCTCTCGGCACGTGAGCAGGCCGATGTCGGTGTAGAAGCGGGCCGTGGTCGGGTTGTAGTTGCCCGTCCCGATGTGCGCGTACGTGCGCAACGTCTCGCCCTCCTGCCGCACGACGAGCGTCGTCTTGGAGTGCGTCTTGAGCCCGACGAGGCCGTAGGCGACGTGCGCCCCGGCGCGCTCGAGCTGCTGCGCCCACTCGATGTTGTTCTCCTCGTCGAAGCGCGCCTTGACCTCGATCAGCGCCGCGACCTGCTTGCCCTGCTCGGCGGCGCGGCTGAGCGCGCGCACGATGGGGCTGTTGCGGCTCGTGCGGTAGAGCGTCAGCTTGATGGCCAGCACGTGCGGGTCGTCGGCGGCCTCCTCGATGAAGCGCTGCGTGCTGGCCGCGAACGACTCGAACGGATGGTGGACGAGGATGTCGCCGCGGCGGATGGCCGAGAAGATGTCCGGGCTCTCGTCCCGCTCGGCGAGGTGACGCAGCGGGATCGGCACGACGGGCTCCCAGGGGCGGTAGGCGTGCTCGGGCAGGTTGAGCTTGTCGGCGAGGGCCATCAGGCCCGAGAGGTCGAGCAGGCCCTCCACCTCCACGACGTCCTCGGGCTCGAGCGCCAGTTCGCGGCGCAGCAGCGTGCGCACGCGCGGCGGCGTGGTCGCCTCCACCTCCAGACGCACCACCTCGGCAAAGCGGCGCTCGCGGAGCTCCTCCGAGATCATGGCGAGCAGGTCCTCGGCCTCCTCCTCGTTGCGCTCGATGTCCGCGTTGCGCGTCACGCGGAACGCGTAGACGCCCTCCACCTCCATGCCTTTGAAAAGCGCGCGCGCGTTGTGGCGGATCAGCTCCTCGAGCGGCACGAACTGCCTCCTCTGGCCCGGCACGGGCACCCAGCGTCCGCGCGCCGTGGGCACCTTGAGCCGCGCGAAGTGCTCCGTGCCCCGCGTGGGGTGGCGCAGCACGAACGCGAGCGAGAGCGAGAGGTTGGACAGGAACGGGAACGGATGGCCGGGGTCGACGGCCAGCGGGGTCAGGATGGGGAAGACGGCCGTGGCGAAGTGCGCCGCCAGCTGAGCCCGGGCCTCGTCGGGGAGGTCCCGGTAGGCCAGTACGCCGGCGTCTTTCTCAGCCAGCGCCGGACGCAGGTCGTGTTCCCAGATCTGGCACAGGCGCTCGTGCTGCGCGCGCGCGGCGGCCAGCGAGAGCTCGAGCTGCGCACGCGGCGTGCGCCCGTCGGGTGAGAGCGCGCGCACCTCGGCCGCGAGCTGCCGCTTGAGCCCGCCGACACGCTTGCGGTAGAACTCGTCGAGGTTGTTGGCCGTGATGCCGGCGAAGCGGACGCGCTCGACGAGCGGCGTGCGCGGATCGAGGGCCTGCGCCAGGACGCGCCAGTTGAAGTCCAGCCACGAAAGCTCGCGGTTGAAATAGAGCGCCGGGTGGTCGAGAGGCACGTCCTCGGGTGGCCTGTTCGGGAGCGGCTGCGGCACGACCGCGCGCGGCAACGTCTCGAAGGCGCGTCGGGCCGCCTCGTGTTCGCTCGCAAGCTGCGGCGCGGCTTCGCTCGCCGGAGCGTCCGCGGCCGGAGCGTCCGCGGCCGGAGCGTCCGCGGCCGGAGCGTCCGCGGCTGGGGTGCCGTTGGCAGGCGAGCGTTCGAGAGAGGCGTCGGGATGGGGGGGCATACCGTGGGGCCGTCGGTGTTGGACGTAAGATCTGGACGAAGGAGCGCGCGGGCTCAGGGGGATGGGATACCGGCAGCCAGGGCTCATGCTCCCCAGTTCAGGAACTCGCCAGAGACGATTTGTCTCCGCACGCCGTGGAGCGAGAGGATCCGCTGCTGCAGCGCGGTGAGGTCGCGTCCGGCACGCTCGGCCTCGTAGACCTGCCGTTTGACGTCCTCGATGGCCTCGTCGACCCGGTCGAGTTTGAGCAGACGCATGGCGCTCGTGGCGTCGTCTTGCGGGTTGGCCGGCGCAGGCTGCTTCATCCCGCGGGCCTGGTAGCCCTCCGAGGGTTCATAGCGCTCGGCGAGGATGGCTGCCGCGAGCGCCTGCATGGCCGCGCCGTGCGTGCCGCGCGTGAAGGGCTCCGCGCCGGCGACTCCGGCCTCGTAGTCAGCCAGAAGCAGCGCGACCATGTCGCGCGCGGGCCCCTCGGAAAACTCTTCGAGCCCCATCCGCGTCAGCACGAACTCCACGAGCGGCGCCCCGTGGCGGAGCATCAGGCGCAGCAGCTGCGCCTCCTCGGGACGCATGGCCGGCGTGCGCGCCGCCGGCGGCGCGGCCATGCCTTCGGGGGCTGCCTGCTCGTGGGAGGCGCCGCGAACGGCCGGGCCCTCGGGAGACCTCGGGGCCGGGGGCGAGGGGGCAGGCGTCGCCCCGCGCCGCGCTGCGCGCTGCCCGCCGCGCGTCTGCTCCTCGAGCAGCCGCCGCAGGTCGGACTCGTACTCGCCGAGCTCGTCGGCGGCGCGGCGAACGTACTCGCCGGCCAGGATAGGGTCGCGCACGCGCGCGATGGCGGCCACGACCTCGTGCACGACGGCGCTGCGCGACTCGGGCGCGTCCATACGCCCGGCACGGCGCGCGTGCATGACCAGGAACTGCACGAAGTCCTGCCGCTCCGCCTTCAGCAGGCGCGCGAGCGCCTCGCCGCCGAACTGCCGCGCGAACGCGTCGGGGTCGGCGCCGTCGGGCAGGGTGACGGTGTAGGGCGAGAGGCCGGCCTCGAGCGCCACGTCGATGCCGCGGCGGGCGGCGCTCTGCCCGGCGCCGTCGGCGTCGTAGAGCAGCACGACGGTGCGGGCATACGTGGCAAGCAGGCGGGTCTGCTGCGGCGTGAGCGCGGTCCCGCTGGCCGCGACGGCCGTTGGGAGGCCGGCCTGGTGAAGCGAGACGACGTCGGCATAGCCCTCGACGAGGAGCGCCTCCTCGGCGGCCCGGATGGCCGCGCGGGCCTGCTTGAGGCCGTAGAGCACCTCCGACTTGCGGTAGACCTCGGTCTCGGCCGTGTTGATGTACTTGGCCGGCGTGTAGTCTGCAGAGGCCGTCGGCGAGTCCGGCAGGATGCGCCCGCCGAAGCCGAGCACCTTGCCAACGGGCGAGAGGATAGGGAACATCAGCCGGTCGCGGAACACGTCGTAGGAGCCGCCGCCCGAGGCACGCGGCTTGACGAGCCCGACGGCCTCGAGCACGTCCTCGCTGAAGCCGGCCCCGGTAGCCGCGCGCAGCAGCGCATCCCACATGGCGGGCGCGTAGCCGATGCCGAAGGCGCGCACGACCTCGCGCGAGAAGCCGCGCTCGCGGATGTAGGCCACGCCGCGCCGCCCACGCTCCTCGGAGAGCTGCGCGAAGTAGAACCGCGCCGCAAAGCGGAGCGCGGCATGCATCGTCTCGCGGCGGTCCGCGCCGGGCGCCGCCCCCTCCTCTGCCAGAGCGATCCCCGCGCGGTCGGCGAGCAGGCGCACCGCGTCGAGGAAGCCCACGCCTTCGATCTCCTCGACGAACTTGAACACGTCGCCGCCCTTGCGGCAGCCGAAGCAGTAGAACAGGCCCTGCCGGGGATCGACCGAGAACGAGGGCGTCTTCTCGTTGTGGAACGGGCAGAGCCCCACGAACCGGGCTCCCTGCTTGCGCAGGCGCACACGTTCCCCGACGACGTCCACGAGGTCGGACGCGGCGCGCACGGCGTCGATCGTCTCGTCCGGGATGGCGGGCATGGGGCGCGAGGCAGGCAGCACGCTAGGTTAACGCCCCGCCGGACGCGCCGGCGCGGGTGCGGAATCCTTCATGCGCCGGCGGTCCTGAGCCGGCCTCCTGCGGAACCCCCGGGCAGGGTCGGCCCGTTCACGCTCACCCCACCCCTCCGACGCCACGCCCCACCCCTCCGACGCCATGTCCGACCCCGACGCCACCCCCCGCCCCGACGCCGAGCAGGCCCCGCACGCTACCGACGCTACGCCCATTGACCTGCCGCCCGGCGAGGGGGGCGCGATGCACTACGGCGGCACGGCGCAGGCTTACGACGGCATGGAAGACTTCTCCCAGGGCGACCACGCCGACGCCGCCAACGCCGTCGACCGGGACGACATGACGCAGCCGACCGGCCGGGACGACACGCGCCCGGACGCTCGCCCGCGTGCCGGCTCCGACCGCGCCGCCTCCAACTAGGCGCGCTCAACCAGGCGCGCTGCCGCACGCTTCGGGCGTGGCCCTCTGGCGACAGCCGCGCAGGCTACAGCCGCGCAGGCTACAGCCGCGCAAACGCCCTCCGGAACGCACCCGCGGCCTCGGCCACCACGTCGGGCGTGTGCGCGCTCGACGTGAAGCACGCCTCGAACGGCGACGGCGGCAGGTAGACGCCTTCCTCGAGCAGCAACCCGTGAAGGCGGGCAAACGCCCTGCGGTCGGTCCGCGAGGCGCTCTCGTAGTCGTATACCGGGGTGTCGGTCAGGTAGAAGCCGAACATCGCGCCGACGGCATCGGCCTGCACCGGGACGCCGGCGGCGCAGGCCGCCTCGGCGAGGGCTTCGGCGGTAGCCTGCGCGGCCTCGGCAGCAGCCTGCCAGACGCCCGGCTCGGCGGCCTCGCGCAGGAGGGCCAGCCCGGCGGCCATCGCGAGCGGATTGCCCGAGAGCGTGCCCGCCTGGTAGACGGGCCCTTCGGGCGCGACGAGCGCCATCACGTCCTCGCGCCCGCCGTACGCACCTACGGGCAGCCCTCCGCCGATCACTTTGCCGAGGATCGTCAGGTCGGGCGTGACGCCGAGCAGCGCCTGCGCCCCGCCGGGATGGACGCGGAAACCGACCATGACTTCGTCGAAGACGAGCAGCGCGCCGTGCGCCGCGGTCAGCGCGCGCAGCCGCTCGAGGAAGCCCTCCCGCGGGCGGACGAGTCCCATGTTGCCCGTGATCGGCTCGGCGAGAACGGCGGCGATCCGCTCGCCCTCGTGGGCGAACACGGCCTCGATAGCCTCGACGTCGTTGAACGGGACGACGAGCGTGTCGGCCGTGACGGCGGGCGGCACGCCGGGCGAGTCGGGCAAGCCGAGCGTGGCCACGCCGCTGCCCGCCCGCGCAAGCAGCAGATCCGCGTGGCCGTGGTAGTGCCCGTCGAACTTGACGATCTTCGCCCGCCCGGTGAACGCGCGCGCGGCGCGAACGGCGCTCATCGCGCCCTCGGTGCCCGAGTTGACGAAGCGCAGCCGCTCCATCGAGGGGTAGCGCGTCTGGATGAGCCGGGCGAGCTCGACCTCGAGCGGGCTCGGCGCGCCGAAGCTGGTGCCGCGCGCGGCCTGCGCCGCGATCGCCGCCGTCACGGCCGGGTGCGCATGCCCGAGCAGGAGCGGCCCGAACGAGAGCACGTAGTCCACGTAGCGGTGCCCGTCCACGTCGACGAGGTAGGGCCCCTCGCCGCGGGCGATGAACCGGGGCGTGCCGCCGACGGCCTTGAAGGCGCGCACGGGCGACGAGACGCCGCCGGGCATGAGCGTCTGCGCGTCGGCGAAGTAGCGGGCGGAGCGGTCGGTCGTCATGCGGAGGGAGCGGAGGGAGGAAGGAGGAAGCCGGCAGCGGCCTCGGCATCGGCGACGACGTCGGGCAGGCCGACGCCGCGCAGCGACGCGCCGGTAAGTACGAGGCGGGGGTGGCGCGCGCGCGCCGCCTCGAGCGCCGCGAGCCGCTCGGGATGGCCGAGCGTGTAGCGCGGCAGCACCCCGGCCCAGCGGTGCACGGCCGCAAAGACCGGCTCGGCGCCGAGCCCGAGCACGCGGGCGAGGTGCTCGCGGGCGGCCGCCCGCGCGGCCGCGTCGTCGGCCTGCGCAGCGAAGCCGGGACGCAGGAAGAGGCGCGCCAGCACGTGCCCCTCGGGGGCCGCACCCGGATGCTTGGCCGAGAGGACCGTGACGGCCTGCACCGCCCCCGCCTCCGCCCGCGGCACGAGCCAGCCCGAGAGGCCCTCCGGGCTCGCTCCGGGCAGGCCGATCACGACGGCCGTGGCAGAGCCCATCGGGACGGCCCCGAGCGGCCCGGCAAACGCCGGATCGAGCGCCGCGAGCAGCCGGGCCGCTGCCGGGGCAGGCAGCGCGACGACGACTGCCTCGGCCTCGAAAAGCGCGTTCGTGCTCGTCTCGGCGATGTAGCACGTGCCGCGGTCCGCCAGACGCGTCGCGGCCGTGTCGCGCTCGATGCAGACGCCGAGGCGGACCAGCTCGGCTTCGAGCGCGTCAGTGAGCGCCTGCATCCCCCCGACGGGGCGGCGGAAGGGCGAGCCGCCCGGGGCGGGCGCAGCGCCGGGCCCTGACGCGAGGCGTAGCAGCGGCCCGGCACGCTCGGCGGCGTGCAGGTGCGGAAGCGTGGCGCGGAGCGAGATCGGCCCGTCGTCTGCGCCGTAGAGCCCGCCGAGCAGCGGCTCGATGAGCCCCGTCCACGCGCCCCGTCCGAAGCGGCGCACGGCGAACGCCTCGAGGCTTTCGTCGGCGTCGGCGCGGCGGGCGCGCACGAGCGGCTCGGCGGCGGCGCGCAGCCGCGCCCCGAGCGGCAGCGCGGGCGAGCGCAGCAGCGGCCCGAGGCGGCCCGGCACGAGGCCGGTCAGCCCGGCCGGGAGCGGGTGCAGCCGCGCGCGCCGCAGCACGCGCGCCGCCCCGCCTGGGCCCGCCGGGGCGACGCCGAGCGCGGCGGCGCGGCGCGCGGCGCCGGGCG
>JBKBRC010000006.1:79152-89129 GCA_046292345.1 Rubricoccaceae bacterium | reverse complement strand
CGGGGCGCCCCCGGGGGGGGGGGCGCGCCGGGGGGCCCCCCCCCCCC
Source organism: Rubricoccaceae bacterium (assembly GCA_046292345.1). Classification (GTDB taxonomy): domain Bacteria; phylum Bacteroidota; class Rhodothermia; order Rhodothermales; family Rubricoccaceae; genus JBKBRC01. The sequence goes on along the minus strand of JBKBRC010000006.1, from coordinate 89,082 downwards.
CGGCGGGAGGGGCGCGCGGCGCAGCGTCGCCCGGAGGGCACGCCGCGCCGCCTCGCGCGAGGCGGCGTTGCCGCGGGCCACGTAGAGCGTGCCGGCCGCGTCGGCCATGCGCCCGACGAACGGGAGGCGCCGCACGCCGGCCGTGGCCAGAAAGCGCATCGGCGCAGCGGCCAGCAGCACGACGACGTCTAGAAACGAGCCGTGGTTGAAGAACACAAAGCCCGGGTGCCGCGCCAGCCGGTCGGCGTGGGGGGTGCGGAGCGCGACCCCGGTCACACGGCAGAACAGGCGGCAGAGGCGCTGCGCGGCTCGGAGCGCGCGTTCGTGGCGGCCGCCGGCTCCGACAGCGAGCACATAGGCCGCCCCGGCGGCCACGAGTGCGAGCACGGTCGCCACGCGGAGCGCACCGAGGGCCGTCTCGGAGAGCGAAGGGCGGGGCAGAGGCGCGTCGTCCGGGCGCATGCGGGGCGTGAGCGAGATCAGCGCATCCGCGCGAGCAAAAGGACGGCCACGGCCCAGAAGACCGCGTGCGGGAGCCACGCCGCCACGACGGGCGGGATCGTCTCGGCGTAGCCGAAGGGCAGCGTGACCCGTTGCAGGGCGAGGTAGACGAACGCCACGGCCAGCCCGAGCCCCAGCTGCACGGCCTGCCCCCCCTTGCGCCGCCGCGCTGCGAGCGGGACGGCAATGAGCATCAGGATGAAGTTGGCCGTCGGGTAGCTGAACTTTTCGAAGTACTCGACGAGCGGCCGGCCGCGGTTGGTGACGCCGGCGCGCGCGAGCGCGTCTACGAAGTCGCGCGCCTCGGGGATGGTCAGGCGCTGCGCGTCGCGCTCGGACTGCGCCAGGTCGCGCGGGCGGACCGAGAGCGCGGTGTCGAGCTGCACGAACGTCTCGACGGTGCCGGGGCCCTCAGGGGGAAAGCGGCGGAGGGCCGCCTCGCGCAGACGCCACACGCCGAGCGAGTCGGTCCACTCCATGTCGGCCGCGTCCAGGCGCGCCACCAGGCGGCGCTCGCCGCGCACGGTGTCCTGCGCCAACTGGAAGAGCGAGATCCGGTAGCCCCGCTGCGCCTCCCGGTCGAAGTAGCCCACGCCGAGCACCTGGCCGGGAGCCGTCTGGCGGTACACCTCCTCGCCGCCGAGCGTCTCCGGGGCATCGCGGTAGTACTGGTTCTGGAAGGCATGCACGACCGCGTTGGTGCGCGGCACGAGGTAGCCGTTGAAGAAGAACATCCCCGTGGCGATGGCCGCGCCGGCGCCGGCGAGCGGCACCATGTAGCGGTGCATCGAGACGCCGGCCGCGCGCAGCGCCGTCAGCTGGAGCGACTGCGAGAGCCGCGCCGTGACGTAGATGGCGGCCAGGAAGACCGCGAGCGGACTCGTCAGGCGGACGATCTCGGGGAGATAGTTGAGGTAGTACGTCCCGAAGACCTCACGCATGGTCGCCCCGCGGTCCAGGAAATCGTCCACGTACTCGGCGTAGTCGAGCACGACGAAGATGGCGACCAGCAGCGCCGTCAGCAGGGCGAGCGCGGCGAAGAAGCGGGCGAGGACGTGGCGGTCGAACCGGGTCACGCGAGGAGCGGTGCGGGGCGGGGCAGGTTAACGCCGGCCGGCGGTGCGGGCGCGTGCACGCCTCCGGCGGCGGCTTCCCGGCGGCGGCTTCCCGGCGGCGGCTTCCCGGCGGCGGCTTCCCGGCGGCGGCTTCCCGGCGGCGGCTTCCCGGCGGCGGCTTCCCGGAGGCGGTCCGGCGGTGGTAGCTTGCAGCGTTTCGTCCCTACCGCCCCTCCGCACTCTACTCCCCCCGATGAAGCTCCACGAGTACCAGGCCAAGGACATCCTCGCACGCCACGGCGTCAGCGTGCAGCGCGGCGAGGTCGCCGAGACGGTCGAGCAGGCCGTCGCCGCGGCCGAGCGCATGGCCGCCGACGGCGTCACGCAGTTCGTCGTGAAGGCGCAGATCCACGCCGGCGGGCGGGGCAAGGGTGGGGGCGTCAAGTTCGCGCCGTCGCTCGACGACGTGCGCGAGAAGGCCGAGGCCATCCTCGGGATGCAGCTCAAGACGCCGCAGACCGGCCCCGAAGGACAACTCGTGCGCAAGGTCCTCGTGACGGCCGCCGCCGACATCGCCAAGGAGTACTACGTGGGCGTGACGCTCGACCGCGACGCCGGCATGGACGTCATCATGGCGTCTACCGAGGGCGGGATGGAGATCGAGGAGGTCGCGGCGGCCACGCCCGAGAAGATCATCAAGGTGCACGTCGACCCGGCGCTCGGCGTGCGGCCCTACCAGGCGCGCGAGATCGCGTTCCGGCTCGGCTTCGAGGGCAAGGCGTTCAAGCAGGCCGTCGCGTTCATCGCGTCTCTCTACGAGGCCTACCGCGCCTCCGACGCCTCGATCGCCGAGATCAACCCGCTCGCGCTGACCGAGCAGGGCGACGTGCTCGCGCTCGACGCCAAAATCGCCCTGGACGAGAACGCGCTCTTCCGCCACGAAGACCTCGCGGCGCTGCGCGACATCCACGAGGAGGACCCGCTCGAGGTCGAGGCGGGCAAGTTCAACCTCAACTACGTCAAGCTCGACGGCAACGTCGGCTGCATGGTCAACGGGGCCGGGCTCGCCATGGCGACGATGGACCTGATCAAGCTCGCCGGCGGCGAGCCGGCCAACTTCCTCGACGTCGGCGGCACGGCGAGCGCCGAAACCGTCGAGGCCGGCTTCCGGATCATCCTTTCTGACCCCAACGTGGAGGCCATCTTGGTCAACATCTTCGGCGGCATCGTGCGCTGCGACCGCGTCGCGCGCGGCGTCGTCGAGGCGGCCAAGAACGTCGACCTGCGCGTGCCGCTCATCGTGCGCCTGCAGGGCACCAATGCCGAGGAGGGGATGGCGATCCTGCGCGAGAGCGGCCTGCCCATCGAGTCGGCGATTCGCCTTCAGGAGGCGGCCGACCGCGTGCAGGAGGCGCTTGCCGAGCGCGCCTGACGCGCCCCGCGCGAGGAGCCCTGCGGCGAGCCTCCAGCCTGCCTGTCCGATCCTGCCGCTGCCGGGGCGGTCCGCACGGCCGGGCCGCCCCGCGCTTTTCCGTCCCGCCGCGCGTCCGGTAATCCGCCCGCATGGCCGCAGCCATCCAGATCGACGGTGTAGTGCGCCGCTACGGGGCGCTCGTGGCGGTAGACGGCGTCCGCCTCGCCGTCCCAGCGGGCGCGTTCGTGTCGCTGCTCGGGCCGTCGGGGTGTGGCAAGACGACCCTGCTGCGGCTCGTGGCCGGCTTCGAGGCGCCCGACGCAGGGCGGATCCTGATCGGCGGGGCCGACGTCACGCGCCGACCGCCCCGCGAGCGGCCCACGGCGATGGTGTTCCAGCACTACGCTCTCTTCCCGACGATGACGGTCGGCGAGAACGTGGGCTACGGGCTGCGCGTGCGCCGGCGTCCGCGCGCCGAGATCCGCGCGCGCGTGGCGCGCGCGCTGGCGCGCGTGGACCTCGCCGGGGCCGAGGACCGGCCCGTGGCCGCGCTCTCGGGCGGGCAGCAGCAGCGCGTGGCGCTCGCGCGGGCGCTCGCCGTAGAGCCGGCCGTGCTGCTCTTCGACGAGCCGCTCTCGAACCTCGACGCGGCGCTGCGCGACCTGACGCGGGCCGAGCTGAAGGCGCTCCAGCGCGACCTGGGCACGACGAGCCTTTACGTCACGCACGACCAGGCCGAGGCGCTGGCGCTCTCGGACCGAATCGCGCTGCTGCGCGCAGGGCGGCTCGTGGCCGAGGGCACGCCCGAAGACCTTTACGCCGCGCCGCCGACGGCCTTCGCGGCGCGCTTTCTGGGGGCAGCCAATGTGGTCGAGGAGGCCGCGCTTGCAGGGCAGCTCGCACGGGAGCCCGTGCCGGAGGGATGCGTGCTGGCGGTCCGGCCCGAGGCGCTCGAGGCCGTGCCCGCAGACGCGCCCGGGGCGGTGCCTGCGCGCGTGCGGACGCGGCAGTTTCTGGGGCATGCCGCCGAGTGGCGCCTCGAGGCCGGAGGGGAGACGCTGCGGCTGCTCACGTCGCCCGAGGCCCGCCTGCCCGAGCCGCTGGGCGTGCGCGCCCGCGCGCACCGCTGGGTGCGGCAGGACGAGCCGTGAGCTCGCCAGCGAAAGCCTGGCCTGCAAAAGTCCGCTGGAAGAACTTTGAGACGACGCGCCCGTTCGTCCCGTGCCGCACTGCCTCGCCCATGGTCCCCCAACTCGAACTCCGTGAAGGGCTCGAGGGCCTCACGCCCGCCCGCATCGCAACGCTCTTCCGCCGCGCCCCCCTCCTCCGGCAGACCGATAGCCCGGAGCAACTCCAGAAGGCGTTCGAGCAGAGTCCGCTCGTGCTCTCGCTCTGGGACGGCGAGCGCCTGATGGGCCTCGCGCGCGTGCTGACCGACGGCGTGCAGGTCTCCTACCTGTGCGACCTGGCCGTGGAGCCGGACGTGCAGGGCTCCGGTGCCGGCAAGCGCCTCATCGACGAGGTGCTCCGGCGCTGCCGAGGCACCGAACTGGTGCTCCGGGACTCAAGCCTCTCGACAGGGTTCTATCGCCGCCTCGGCTTCGAACGCGTGGACAACGCCTGGGTGCGTGCTGCGCGCTAAGGCTCTCACCGCCCTTCCTCATGCCTGCGCTCCGAAACTTTCTCCTGGGCACCTCCGCTAGCAGCACGCTCACCGACGCCGCACTGCTCCTGCTCCGGGTCACGTTCGGGCTCGCGCTCGCGCTCGCGCATGGCATCGGAAAGGTGCCCCCGTCGGAGCGGTTCGTCGGGGTGACGGCCGAGATGGGCTTTCCGCTGCCGGTGCTGTTCGCCTGGGCGGCCGGCCTGGCCGAGTTCGTGGGCGGCCTGCTGCTGGCCGTAGGACTGCTCACGCGCCCGGCGGCGGCGTTCGCCAGCATCACGATGGCCGTTGCCGCGTTCGTCCGGCATGCCGGCGATGCGTTCGCAGAGCGCGAGCTGGCCCTGCTCTACCTCGCCGTGATGGTGGTGCTCGCCCTCACCGGCGCCGGACGCTACAGCGTCGACGCGGCGCTGCGCCGCCGGCTCATGTGACGCATCGCCGGCTCGCGTGATGCGTCGCTGGCAGCGCCCGTGCCGGCAGCGCCCGTGCCGGCAGCGCCCGTGCACGGGACGGCTCAGGTCTCGGGTAGTCAGGTCTCAGGTAGGCGCGTATGGTCCACGATGCGGCGCACGCCCGGCTGCTGCGCGACGACGGCGAGGACCTGCTCGCGGAGCGCGAGCGAGGGGAATAGCCCGTAGACGGCCACCGTTCCGTCGTGCGCATAGAAGCTGAGGCCGGCCGCAGCGCAGGCGTCGACGCGGCGGAGGTGCTTGCGGAGTCGCTCGGCGAGCGAGCGGTCGGCCGTGGTGCGTGCACGGCGCTCCTGGAGGCGGTCTACGAGCGCACGCAGTGCCGGCGGCAGGCCGGGCAGGGCGAAGGGAGCAGGGAAGGACATGCGGGCGCGAGCGGGTGCAAGGGCGCCTGCTGGCAAGAGCTGTTCCTCCAGTGCCGGAGCGCGCGCACGCGCCCGGAAGCGCGCAGCGAGCGCTGCAGGCAGGGGTTTTCTTCCGCACGGAAACGGCGAAAGGTTACGCCTGGGCCCGAACGCACGGCGGCCACCCACCCCGAGAGGTGAGTGGCCGCCGAAGGCTCTGCCAAAGGCTCTGGAGGCCTGCCTCCTGCAGGGAGCGAGGTTAGCGGACGGTCGTCGTGCAGCCGCCGTAGGGCGTGCTCGTGCTGATCGTCTGCCCGGGGCGCCAGCCGAGGAAGAAGTACTGGTCGCGGCTCGGGCCGGCCGCCGCGTACTGCGCCGCGGCGCGGTTAGCCGCGCTCTGGATGCGCGGGTCGCCCGTGGCCGCGGCACGACGGAACATGTCGGCGACGCACCAATAGGCCGCGCGCTGCTGCACCGAGCCGCCGCGCGGGATGGACTGGCCCACAATGGAGGCGCGGAGGTAGAGGCTCGGGCCGTGCGCCGAGTTGTACTGGAGTGCCTGCCCGGCCAGGTTGTAGGCCGCCGAGCCGCTCGCACGGGCTGCGCGGGCATAGTAGAAGTCCGCGCGCTGCGCGTTACTCGCGTTCTGGATCGCACGGTTGAAGAAGTTGTCCGCCTCGGCCGCGTTGCCCTGCCGGCGCGCGCGCTCCGAGAGCGCGAAGAGGATCGCCGGGTCGGTCGTCGTGGCCGTGAAGCGGGGCACGAGCGCATCTACGATGGCGCCGGCGTCGCCGCCGCGCTCATCCACGACCTCGGGCTGCTGGTAGGCGTACGAGAGCAGCAGGCGCGCCTCGTCGTCGGAGAGGCCCCGCGCGCCAACTGCGGTGTAGCGGTCGATGAGCGCGGCGACCTGGTCTTCACCGGCGTACGTCTCGGTCTGCTCGAGCGACGTGATGAGCGCCGTCACGTAGTCGGCGTACTCCTGGCTGCCCAGGCGCGGCTGGATCGAGGCGAGGTACTGGCGGCGCTGGTCGCGGTCCTCGTAGCGCAGGACCGAGTTCTCGACGAGGTAGCGGAGGTAGAAGTCGTCGAGGCTGTCCGGCGCGGCGCGGAAGGCGCTGTCGTAGGCGTCGAAGACCTCACGGCTGCGGTCGCCGTAGACGTCTGCGTAGAGGTCGAAGAAGCGGCCCCGGAGGATGTCGCGCTGCCACGTCTGGTAAGGCACGTTTTCGGCCCGCATGGCAGCCAGGCCCGCGTCCCGCGTGGCCATCGCCGAGTCGAGATAGGCGCGGCGCACGGCCGGGTCCTCGCTCTGCGCGGCGAAGTGCTCGTAGACCTCTGCCAAGCGCAGGAAGTTGCGGTCATCCGGCGTCGTGCCCGTGAAGAGCGGGGCGTTCTGCGTCAGCCAGCGCAGGTACGGATAGGCGCCGCAGTAGTCTTCGTTGCGGAAGTTCTCCGAGCCGAGGCTGAAGTTCTGACGCGGGTTGTCGGGCGAGACGAAGTAGGGCACGTCCGGGCAGATACCGTTGGCGCTCGTCGTGACGGGCGAGGGCGCAATGGACGTGGGCGTGACGGTGGTGGACTCCGGCGCGGCGCAGGCCGCGAGCACGAGGGCAAGGGCCGGCGCCCAGGCGAACCGGGCGAGCAGCGCTGTGCGGGGGGAACGAGACAAGGGGGGACGCATGGTCTGTGTGAATGGGGCAGCGGCGTGCGAGGCGTTCGGACGGGAGGTCAGCCGAGGCGGCGGCGGATGAACCAGCGCTCGCCGAAGTTGAACGTGGCGGATCCCTTCACGAATACGTCGCGAACGAGAACGTCGCTCGTCGACCCGCGTGTTCCGACCTCCAGACCGAGGTCGAAACGGGTCGCGGTGAAGCGGGTGGGGATGGACAGGCCGCCCGTGAGGGCGAGCGTGGTGACGCGGGCATCGGCGGGGGCGTAGAGGCCCTGCTCGGCGTAGGCGCCGAAGCGGTAGGCGGTGTCGCGCAGCAGGCTGCCGGTGCGCGTCGCGCCGGCCGGGATGATCTCCGCGCCGGCGCCGGCGCGGAGGCGGTCCCGGAGCGCAGCCGCCTCGCCGGTGACCGGGTCGACGCCCGCGAGCGGGAAGTCACTTCGAAACGCGCTCCAGGGCTCGAATAGCATGTCTGCGGCGATGAGCACCCGGGGGCTGGCGCGGTAGCTGAGGCCGCCCTGCGCGATGAGCGGCAGCGTAAGCGCGCCCGACTGCGTGACCGAGAGCGTGTCGCGGTCAAGCCCGCCGCCGATGGTGCGCGCGGCCTCGCCGGTCAGCCGCGCCGGCAAGGTGACCGACGCGCCGGCCGTGAACTGGTCGGCGGAGGCGAGCAGCCGCTCGGCTGAAACGGTCGCGCCGAGCGTGCTCGTGAAGCCGGCCACGCGCGTCGACGTCGTGGTGCGCGTCTCGAGCAGGTCTGTGGCGCCCGGGAACTCGGTGCGCTGCACGTACTCTACGCGCCCGAAGAGCGCGTCGGCGCTGGCGCCGAGCTGTACCGCGCGCCCGAGCCGGACGCCGAGGCCGAGGCTGGCGCGCTGCAGCCCGCCCTCGCCCTCGTAGTTGGCGCGGAACGCCGCCGTGTCGGCCGGGGAGATGAACGAGCCCGTCTCGACGGCGCGGTAGTTGACGCGCGAGTAGGGCCGGTAGGAGAGCGTGACCCCGGCGCGCCCGGCGTAGAGCGGCACGCCGAACTGGAGGCCGGTTAACTCGGCGCTCGTAGCCCGCGTGCGGCCGTCGGCGGCATCGGTGGCCTCAAGGCCCTGCACGCTCGCGCCGAGCGAGAACGTGGTCAGCGTCTGGTCGGCGCCGAGGGCGGGGTTGGCGAGCCCGTTGTAGAGCCCGGCGCGCAGCGCGGCGCCGGAGAGGCCCAGCATCGACGCCTGCGACGTGCTGAAGTCGAGGCGCTCGCCCACGCCGAAGCGAGAGTAGATGGACCCGAAATCGCTCTGGGTCTGCGCGCCGGCCAGGGGCGCGGCGAGCGCGGCAGCGAGCGCGGCGGTCAGGAAAAGAGCAGGGCGACGCATGGGCTCAGGCAAGGGCGGTGCAGACGGGGCGGCGCGAGGCGGTGCCGGTGGTCAGGTTTGCTGCCCGACGACCGTCAGGACAAGGCGGGGTGGGGCCGCGTCCGGGCGCACGGCGCGCACGACCGGGAGCACGTCCAGTGATAACGGCGAGGCCGGAAGCGAGAGCTCGTAGCGTTTGAATGGGGCCTGGCCGAGCAGCTGCCCCTGAAGCGTCGTCGTGAACTGGAGCGAGGGCAGCGTGGCGCCGTCGCCGCTGGCGGGGATGGTAACCTGCCCCAGCGTGAGTCGGGAGTCGTCTTCGCGCACGCCCACGAGCAGCGCCTCGGTGGCCAGGGGGCGGACGAACGAGCCCGCCGAGGGCACGGCCGAGCGGTCAAGCGAGAACCGGAGCGTGGCGCGGGCCAGAGGGATGCCCCGCAGCGGCTCCAGATCGAACGTAAAGCCGAGTGCCTCGGGCGCTCCCTGCCGCACGAGCACGACGCCCGGCGGGGGTGTCGCCGGCGCGTCCCGGCTGAGCGCGGTATAGACCTCGGCGAGCGGGTAGCTGTAGACGGTCGTGTCACCGACGACGCGCAGCCGGAGCGCGCTCGAGCGCGCGTTGAATCCGACCACCGCGCCGCTCGCGCCGGCGGGCGTGCGCAGCTCGAAGCCCTCGAACAGCGACGAGACGTTGGGCGACTGCAAGACCGAGTCGCGCTCGGCCACCCACGAATCGGGCAGAGGGATGACGAGCGTCGTGTCGCCGCGGGCGCGCAGCTGCGCCGTGGCCAGGAGCGGACCCGTGGCGAGCACCGTGTCGGCCGGCAGCCCGACGGGCGTCCACTGCGTCGTGACCTCGCGCACCTCGAGCGGCGTCGTGGCGAGCGTGTCGCCGTATACGTAGTCGCGCACGAGGTAGAGCTCGGCGAACTCGATCAGGCTGCCCTCCGGGATGCGCTGCGTGCCCGGTGGCAGGCGCACATCGATGTAGGCCGTGGCGCGTGCGTTGCCGAGCACGGGATCCACGACACGGCCCGCGAGGAAACGCGTCTGCACGGGCGTGCCGTCGGCCGTGAAGCCACCCGTGCGGAGCGTGCTCGAGACCGTGAAGACCGAGTCGGCGTTGACGACGCGCAGGTTAGGGTTGCTGCGCTCGTCGTCGATCAGCCCGATGCCTACGTTGGAGGGGTCCTGGCAGGCGCTCAGGCCGACGAGCAGCGCGCCCAGGAAGGAGACGAGCCACAGGGCCAGGCGCGGGCGGAGAACGGGAGAGGGCACGGAGCAGCAGGCAGGTTCGTGAAAGACGGCGCGCGGCGCGCGTACGGGGGGCTCAACGGCGCGCCGCCGCGTTTCGCGTCCGGCTCGGAGTGCGAAGTTGCCGCGCGCGGCGTCGTTGCGGCGGAGCTTACCGCGCCAGGGAGCCCCGGGGCGACAGGCTCCGTCTGCGGATCGTGCAAAGATGCAGGAT
>JBKBRC010000006.1:75902-79052 GCA_046292345.1 Rubricoccaceae bacterium | reverse complement strand
GGCCGCGCGCCCGTCGGGGGCGGCCGGTGCATCAGGCCGCCAGGTCGGCGGCCGGGGTCAGGCCCGCGTAGAGATCGGCGGCCGCGTCGGCGGCGTTGCTCTCGTCGAGCACGGGGCCTTCGGGTTCGCCCGTGCGGGGGCCGTCGCCGGGCGTGTAGGCGGCGGCGTCGGCCGTCGAGAGGCCGATGGCACGCAGCGACTGCCCGCCGAGGTGGGCCGGCAGGCCGAGCGCCTCGGCCTCGGCCTCGGAGAGGACGGGCTCGAAGCCGTCAATCGTCTCGGGGGTGTAGACGGTGCGCGCGCTTGCGAAGAGTTCCTCGTCGGCCGCCTCGCGCAGCACGTGCGGCACGAACGCCCCGATCCAGCCCGAGGCGTGCACGACGTCGGGGCTCCAGCCGAGCTTGCGCGCGGTCTCGAGCGCGGCGCGCGCGAAGAAGAGCGCCCGCGCGGGGTTGTCCTCGAACACGCTGCCCTCCTTCTTGAGGCCGTGCAGGCCCTTGCGCTTGAAGTACTTCGCGGAGTCCATGAAGTAGACTTGCAAGCGAATGCCGGGGATGGACGCCACCTTGACGCGCAGCGTGTCTGAATCGTCGCCGACGGGGATCTCGGAGCCCGACAGGCGGATCACCTCGTGGAGGCGGTTGCGCCGCTCAGAGACGACGCCGTAGCGCGGCATCACGATGCGCGGCTCGACGCCGCGGGTTTCCTGGAGAGCCTCGGGAAGGACGCGCAGCAGACGCCCGGCGTCGGTGGTTTCAGAGAACGGGGCGACTTCGCCGGCGACGAACAGAACTCGCATGGAAACCGGGGCTACCGGGGCTATCAGCGCATGGTGACCTGTGCGAAAAGATACGGCGAATCCGCCTGGCGCGCCAACCACCGCTCGCTGCTCGCGCGTGTATCATGCCCGCCGTACCTCCTGCCGCGGTGCCCCGCCCGGGCGCCGCTCCCCGCCCGTGACGAAGGCTCAGATCGTTGACCGGATTGCTGCTGCCACAGGCCTGACCAAGCTCGAGACCGAGGCCGTGGTCGACGGCTTCATGCGCACCGTGATCTCGGCCGTGGCCGAGGGCGACGGCGTCGAGCTGCGCGGCTTCGGGTCGTTCCGCGCGCAGGCCCGGGCCGCGCGCACCGCCCGCAATCCGACTACCGACGAGCCGGTGCCGGTGCCGCCGCGCGTGGTGCCGGTCTTCAAACCGGCGGCCGAGTTCCGCCGCGTCGTCGCCGAGGCTAACCCGATCTGACTCCCGTGCCCCGCTCCTGCCCTTCCTGTGGTGCTGCGCTGCCGCCCGGCGCCACACGCTGCGACCTCTGCGGCACGCCCGTTGCGGCGTCGGCCGACTCCTCGGTGTCACTGGAACCGCGCCCCGACCTCGAGGGAGGGCCTTCCGGGGGAGACGCTCCCCGGGCAGAGCCGCTGCTGAGCGCGGCCGAGTCCGCGCGCGCCAAGAGCGCCGAGGCGCTGCCCCCCGCACCGGCCGACCCTTACGCCCCCCGCGTGTGCGACGCGTGCGGCCATGCCAACCCGCCCGCCGCACGCTTCTGCAACCAGTGCGGCTCGGCGCTGCCGATGATGGCGCAGTCCGAGCTGCGCCGCGCGGGCGGGCCGGCGCCTGCGCGGCCGCGCAGGCTGCCCGCTGCAGGCGGGGAGCGCCCGGCTTCGGACGTGGGGCGGCGCGCGTTCGCGCTGATCGGGGCCGGGCTGACTGTAGTCGTGCTGCTGTTCTTCGTCTCGTCGTGGTCGGCCAACCGCGTCGCGAGCGGGGCCGCGGCGGGGCCGGTCGCGGAGGGGGCGCCGGCTGCGTCGCCGGCTGTGTCGCCGGCCGTGCCCGCGCAGCCGCTGCCGGACTCGCTCCGCGCGCGCGCAGAAGCCTTCGAGGCCGAGGGCTCGGCCGTGGCGCTGTTCGAGGCCGGGCGGATCTACCTCACGGCGGCCTTCGACGCGCCCGAGGAGGCCGACCGCCCGGTGTGGGCGCGCCGGGCGCTCGAGGCGTTCGAGCGCAGCCTGGCGCTCGAGCCCAACCCGGACGCGCGCGTGGCGCTGGCCGAGGCGGCCCGCATGGGCGGTGACCCCACCAACCCGATGCGCGCCGTCGAGGAGTTGCAGCGTGTGCTTGGGGAAAACCCCGACCACGTGGGCGCCAACTTCGTCATGGCAGACCTGCGCGCAACCATCGGGCGGCTCGACGGCGCCGAGGAGCTCTTCCGCCGCGTGGTGGAGCTCACGCCGCCCTCTGACCCGGTTCACCAGCGGGCGCTGCAAAACCTCGAGCTGGTACGCGCGGAGAAGATGCGCGTTGCCCGGCAGGCACAGGGCGGATAACGCTTCCAGCGGGCAGCCGTTCGGCGGGGCAGCCGTTCGGGGCAGCCGTTCGGGGGATGGTCCGGTGTAGCTTCCGGTCGTTCCTGCTTCACTGCGCCATGCCCGAGACGCTGTTCACCGATGCCGAGCGCGCTCGTATCCGCGAGGCCGTCGCGGCGGCTGAGCGGCGCTCGGCAGGGGAAATCGTGCCGCTTGTGGTGCTACGCAGCGGCCGCTACGACCTGGCCGTGTGGCGCGCGGCCGCGGCGGGGGCGCTGCTTGCGATGGCCCTCGTACTGGGTGGGTCGCTGTTGCACCAGGGCTGGGGGCTCGCGTGGCTCTACACGCACTGGGCCACAGCGGCCGCGGCCGTGCTGGGCGGGACGCTCGGTGCGCTCGTCGGCGCGTACGTGCCGGCGGTGCAGCGGGCCCTTCTGGGCGAGGCCTACCTTGCCGAGCAGGTGCACCGCCGCGCCATGCAGGCGTTCGTGGAGGAGGAAGTCTTCAGCACGCGCGACCGCACGGGCATCCTCCTGTTCGTCTCGCTCCAGGAGCACCGCATCGAGGTCTTCGGCGACGCGGGCATCAACGCGAGGGTGGCGCCCGAGGAGTGGGTAGACGTTGTAGCGCGCGCGCGTGAGCGCATCCGCAAAGGGCACCTCGCCGAGGGGCTCGTAGACGCGATTGAGCGGTGCGGCGAACTCCTCGAGCGGCGCGGCGTGCCGCTGCGCGGCGACGACGCGGGCGAGTTGCCGGACGACGTGCGCGTCTCCCAGCGCTGAGATGCCTCTCGGGGCCGTTTCTGCGGAAGGGCTGCCTCCGCGGAAGGGCTGCCTCCGCGGAAGGGC
>JBKBRC010000006.1:12472-75802 GCA_046292345.1 Rubricoccaceae bacterium | reverse complement strand
GCGCGGCGACGACGCGGGCGAGTTGCCGGACGACGTGCGCGTCTCCCAGCGCTGAGATGCCTCTCGGGGCCGTTTCTGCGGAAGGGCTGCCTCCGCGGAAGGGCTGCCTCCGCGGAAGGGCTGCCTCCGCGGAAGGGCTGCCTCCGCGGAAGGGCCTCCCGCGATTGGCCCGCCTCCGCGATCAACCCGCGTGGCCGTCGGCGATGGATTCGAGGCGCAGCGGCGTGCCGTCCACGTCGTGCAGGTAGAGCGTGGTACCGGCCGCGCGGTAGGCGATGCCGGCATTGTCCAGGCGGGCGCGCAGCAGCTGCCAGGAGCGGAGCGGCATGCCGAAGGCGAGCTCGTGTGCGAGGGTCGCCGGAGGAGCGTCGGTCTCGAGCAGTTCGAAGACGGCGTTGCCCTCGGCGTCGAGCAGGCGCGCGCGCAGGCGGCTCGTGCCGGCCTGCGCGTCGAGCGCGCCGAGGGTCAGCCCGATGGCCGACGTGTAGAAGGCAAGCGCCTCGTCGAAATGGGCTGTGCGCACGCGCACGCTTCGCAGCCATACGGCAGACGAAGGCTTGCGCAGGGCGCGCTCGGCCAGATGAAGGGGCGACGTGGAAAGCGGTGGGGTGAGCGGCATCGGGTGGAGTGGTGGCGCACCGGCGCGTCCGGTGTACGCCCGCGCTCTCCAGCGGCCGTGCCACATCGCGAGAAGCCGCCTCACCCGGCCAGCGTGTAACCCGAGCGTGCCGCCTCGGCGGGCCATACACAGGCGTCCACACACTGGGACGCGCCGCGGCGGGTCGGCCCCCGGGGTTCAGGCGAGCCCGAGCGTGAGGCGGGCCTCTTCAGTCAGCATCTCGAGGCTGAACGGCGGCGTGAACACGATCTCGACGTGCGCGCGCGCCACGCCCTCGACGGCGTTGACGCCCTGCTCGACCTCGGCCGGGAGCGTCTCTGCGGCAGGGCAGTTGGGCGCCGTGAGCGTCATGCGCACCGTCACGTCTGCGCCGCCTCCGTCCGGCGCGATCGTCCAGCCGTAGATCAGGCCGAGGTCCCAGATAGGAAGGGGCAGCTCAGGGTCGTAGACCGACTGCATGACGGCAACGAGTTGCTCCTCGAGCGGGCTCAGGTCCGCCGGTTCCCGGCCCTCGATGAGGAAGTCGCGCTCGATGACGGAATCGGACATGGGCGTGGGAGGAGGGCGAGAAGGTTGGGCTGCGCGGCCTGCCCTTCGTGCAAAAGGAGGGAGCGCCGTGCAGGTCACTTGAGACGCTCAGTGATGAGCGCGTCCACGTGGTCGCGAAGCGCCTCCATCGGGATCATCTCTACGACGTCATGCGCGAACGCGTAGAGCAGCAGGGCGCGCGCGTCGGCTTCGGAGACGCCGCGGGCGCGCAGGTAGAACAGCCCTTCCGGCTCCACCGATCCGGTCGTGGAGCCATGCGAGCACTTGACGTCGTCGGCGTAGATCTCGAGCTCGGGCTTCGAGAAGTGACGCGCCTCGGGCGAGAGCACGACGCCCTGGCTCTGCTGGTAGGCGTTTGTCTGCTGTCCTTCGCGGCGCACGAACACCTTGCCGTTGAAGACGCCCGTGGAGCGGTCGTAGAGGATGCCCTTGTAGAGCTCGTTGGAGGTGCAGCCGGGCGCGGCGTGGTCGATGAACGTGGACGTATCCACGTGCTGCTCGCCGTGCGTGACGTAAACGCCGGCGAGCGTCGTCTGGCAGCCCTCACCAGCGAGTACGAGCGCGACGTTGTTACGCACGATGCCGCTGGCGAACGTGAACGTGAGCGCCGTCAGGTCCGACTGTGCCTCCTGCTGCGCCTGGAAGCGCGTCACGTGGTGCGCCTCGTCGCCCTCGCGCTGCAGGCGCACGTGCCGGAGCACGGCCGCGCGGCCGGCGAAGGCCTCGGCGAGCAGGTTGCCGAACGTGGGCGCGCGGCCGAGCACGTGGTGCGTCTCGACGATCGAGAGCTGGCTCGCCTCCTCGGCCACGAACAGGTGCCGCGACTGCACGAACGCCGGCTCGGCGGCCGTCGTGACGTGCAGCACGTGGAGCGTCCGCTCGGCCGCGACGCCGCGCGGCACATGCACGAAGAGCCCGTCGAGGTCGAAGGCGCTGTTGAGCGCCGTGAACGCGTCCGTCTCGGCATCGGCGTAGCGGCCGAGGTGCTGCGCGACGACCTCGGCGTGCGCCGTGACGGCCTCGCGCAGCGACGCGACGGTGACGCGCGCCGGCAGCCCGGAGAGATTGGAGAGGCCCGGCTCGAAGAGGCCGTTGACGAGCACGGCGACCGGCCCGTCGTGGCCGGGCAGCCGGAACGCGTCGAGGTCGGCGGGGGAGAGGGGGGGCGGTTCGGGCGCGAACGCGTAGTCGTGGGCGAGCGCGCGGCGGAGGTCGGTGTACTTCCAGGCCTCGAGGCGGCGCGTAGGCAGCCCGAGGCGCGCGAAGGCCTCGCGCGCGCGGGCGCGGGCGTCGGCGAAGGGGCGCGGGGCCCCGTCGCCGGCGTAGGCGCGCTCGTAGGCGTCGAGCGCCTGCTGGAAAAGCGGCGGAGAGTCGGTCATGGCAGAGGAGCAGGGTGGGGCAGGCGGGTTCAGGCGGCGACGCCCGCGTCCTCGCGGATCCAGTCGTAGCCCTTCGCTTCGAGCTCGAGCGCGAGCTCTTTGCCGCCCGTGCGCACGATGCGCCCGTCCACGAGCACGTGCACCACGTCGGGCACGATGTAGGAGAGCAGGCGCTGGTAGTGCGTGATGAGCACGAACGAGCGATCCTGCGAGCGCAGCTTGTTGACGCCGTCGGCGACGACGCGCAGCGCGTCGATGTCGAGCCCGGAGTCGGTCTCGTCGAGGATCGCCAGCTGCGGGTCGAGCACGGCCATCTGGAAGATCTCGGCGCGCTTCTTCTCGCCACCCGAGAAGCCCTCGTTGACGGCGCGCTGCACCAGCTTGTAGTCGAGGTTGACGAACTCGGCCTTCTCGCGGAGCAGCTTCAGGAAGTCGCCGGCCGAGAGCGGCGGCAGCCCGCGGTGCTCGCGCACGGCGGCCACGGCCGTCTTGAGGAACTGCGTTGTGCTCACGCCGGGTAGCTCAATCGGGTACTGGAACGCGAGGAAGAGCCCCTCGCGAGCGCGCTCCTCGGGGGCCATCTCGAGCAGGTCCTCGCCCTTGAACATGACCGAGCCCTCGGTGATCTCGTAGTCCTCGCGCCCGGCCAGCACGCCGGCGAGCGTGGACTTGCCGGAGCCGTTGGGACCCATGATGGCGTGGACCTCGCCGGGCCTGACCTCAAGCGAGAGGCCCTTCAGGATGTCGTGCTCCTCGACGGAGGCGTGCAGGTTGTTGATTTCGAGCAGTGCCATGCGTAGGGTGTTCTGGGTGGAGCCGCGGGCGCTGCGCCAGCGGCATCGGCAGCGAAAGGGCGAGCGGCGCGGACCCGCCCGGGCAGATTCGCCGGCGGCGGGCGCCTGGCCGGCAGGGACCCGCCGCCGGCGGGCACCGGCGATCAGCCGACGGAGCCTTCGAGTTGGACCGAGAGCAGCTTCTGCGCCTCGACGGCGAACTCCATCGGCAGCTTGGCCAGGATCTCCTTGGCGTAGCCGTTGACGATCAGGTTGAGCGCGTCCTGCTCCGAGATGCCGCGGCTCTGGCAGTAGAACATCTGCTCCTCGCCCACCTTGGACGTTGTCGCCTCGTGCTCCACCTTGGCCGTGTCGTTGTGGATCTCGATGTAGGGGAACGTATGCGCGCCGCAGCGGTCGCCGATCAGAAGCGAGTCGCACTGCGAGAAGTTGCGCGCTCCGGCAGCCTTCTTGTTCACGCGGACGAGCCCGCGGTACGAGTTGTTCGAGTGCCCGGCCGAGATGCCCTTCGAGATGATCGTGCTCCGGGTGTTCTTGCCCAGGTGGATCATCTTCGTGCCCGTGTCGGCCTGCTGGTAGTCCTTCGTGAAGGCGACCGAGTAGAACTCGCCGACCGAGTGGTCGCCCTTGAGGATACACGAAGGGTACTTCCAGGTGATGGCCGAGCCCGTCTCGAGCTGCGTCCACGTGATCTTGCTGTGCGCGCCCTCGCAGAGGCCGCGCTTGGTGACGAAGTTGAAGATGCCGCCGCGGCCCTCGGCGTCGCCAGGGTACCAGTTCTGGATCGTCGAGTACTTGACCTCGGCGTGAGCATGCGCCACGATCTCGACGACGGCCGCATGCAGCTGGTGCTCGTCGCGCATGGGCGCGGTACAGCCCTCCATGTAGCTCACGTAGCCGCCCTCGTCGCAGACGAGCAGCGTCCGCTCGAACTGTCCCGTGTTGGCCTCGTTGATGCGGAAGTAGGTCGAGAGCTCCATCGGGCAGCGGACGCCCTTGGGGATGTAGCAGAACGACCCGTCGGAGAAGACGGCCGAGTTGAGCGCCGCGAACAGGTTGTCCGTGTAGGGCACGACCGAGCCCATGTACCGTCGCACCAGGTCGGGGTGATGCTCGACGGCCTCGGAGAACGAGCAGAAGATGATGCCCTGCGCGGCGAGCTCCTCCTTAAACGTCGTCGCGACCGAGACCGAGTCCATGACCGCGTCGACGGCCACGCCGGCCAGGCGCGCGCGCTCGGCGAGCGGGATGCCGAGTTTCTCGAACGAGTCCAGGACTTCTTGCGGCACCTCGTCGATGGATTCGTAGCGCGCCTTCTTGCCCGGCGCGGCGTAGTAGTACGCGTCCTGGTAGTCGATCTCGGGGAGGTCCAGATGCGCCCACGAGGGCTCGCCGCTCTCGGCGAGCAGCTTCTCGAAGTGGCGGAACGCCTTCAGGCGGAACTCGAGCAGCCAGTCGGGCTCGTTCTTGCGCGAGGAGATGTAGCGCACCGTTTCCTCGGAGAGGCCCTTGGGCGCCTTCTCCGCCTCGACGTCGGTCACGAAGCCGTATTTGTAGCCCTGCTCGGCGACGTCCTCGAAGAAATCGTGCTCGGTGTACGTGCTCATGGGTCGGGTGGGGCGGGGGGAGGAAGCGAACCGTGCGCGAATGGGCCTCGTTCCAGCGCTGGGCGGCGGTAGCCCGGCGCCGCGCCGCAGGCTCGGGTGGACGCCGGAGAAGCCGCGTGAAGCCGCCGCGAGGGGCGAAACTGTGTGCTTGCTCCGATGTTATGCAGACCCAGTCTGCGCAGTTGCCCGTGCCTGGTTAAGTTCCGCTCAATACGGATTCTCCGGTCTGGATTCCCGGTGCGGCCGCCCGGTGCGGCCGGTTGTTCCAGTCTCCTTCGCTCGCTGGCTCCTCGCCAGCCGCCTGATCCTCTGCAGGTCTGCTTTTGCAACCCATGGCCGCTCTCGTTCAAGACCCCCCTGTGCTCTCGGTGACCGCGCGCGCGCTCGAGCGCCTTCGCACCGTGGCCGCGCAAGACGGCACGGACCTCGGCCAGACGTATCTGCGCGTAGCGGTCGTGCCAGGCGGTTGCTCGGGGCTCACGTACGACCTCGGGTGGGACACGACGCGCGGCGACGCCGACGAACTCGTCGAGGTCGCCGAGTTCCGGATTCTACTCGACCCGCGCAGTCTGGCCTACGTGGAGGGCACCACGCTCGACTTCACGGACGGCCTTGAAGGCAAGGGCTTCCACTTCGAAAATCCCCAGGCTGTGCGGACGTGCGCCTGCGGCGAGTCTTTCTCGCTCTGAACGGCGTGGCGCGCCTCGCGGCGGTCCTTCTCGCGGTGCTGGCCGCTGGCCCTTCCGGCGCGGCACAGTCCCCCGGTGCGTCGCCGGAGGCTTTTCTTTCTTCGCCGGCGCTGCTCACCGCCCCGGCGATCGCCGTCGCCGAGTCGGTCGCGGCTGTGGATACCGTTCGGGTGTCCGCCGGCTCCCCGGACGTGCGCCTGCTGCGCCTCGTCTACGCGGCGGAGGCTCCTGCCTTCGAGGGATGGATGCGGCAGGTGAACGCGGGTGCCTACCCGGTCTACGCCGCTGCGGCGCCGGCGCTGGCCGCCGGCGCGCTCGCCCGGGGCGAGAGCCTGCGCCCGGCCGCGCGCATGGTGCTCGCCGAGGGGACGGCCACCCTCAGCGCGGTGGTGCTCAAGCGGGTCGTCGCCCGCCCGAGGCCCTATACCGTCCTGGAGGGGATCGCCTCGCGCGACGCCGGGACGCGGCGCGACCCGGATCGGGCGTCGTTCCCCTCGGGGCACACCGCGCTCGCGTTCGCCGTCGCCACGTCGGCGAGCCTTTCCTATCCGGAGTGGTACGTCGCCGTGCCCGCGTTTGCCTGGGCGGCGTCGGCGGGTCTTGCGCGCGTGTGGCACGGCGTGCACTACCCCTCGGACGTGCTCGCGGGCGCGCTGCTGGGCTCGGCGGCGGCCGTTGCGGCCGGGCGTGCGCTCCCGGACCAGGCATCGTCCTCCGAGGCGGCTCCACTCTTGCTGCGCCTACGCGTAGCGCTGTAGCCTCGTCCTGCGTCTTCCGTTCCGGTACGTCGAAGCTGACGATTCTTCGGAGCGCGGTGACTACCTTGCGCGGGCAAGCAGTCCGCCCCCCATCCAAGCCCTTCAAAATCATGTCTGTCGATTCATCCCGGTCCGTACTGATCGCGCTGCTCGTCCTAGGGTGCGCTGCGACGGCGCAGGCGCAGACGATCCGCGGCGCACTCACCGCCGGGCGCGAGGTGTCCGCCGAGTTGACCTCGGCCGGATCCGCCATTCTGCCGGACTCGGACGGCCCGGAGCATGCCTACACGCTCGCGACGCGCGCCGGGCAGGTGTACCAGATCGACCTCATGTCGAGCTACTTCGACCCGGTGCTCCGCGTCCTCGAGGGGGATGCGCGGCAGCGCGCAGACGCCTGGACCCTCCTCATGCAGGACGACGACGGGGGCGAAAACACGAACAGCCGCGTCCGCCTCGTCGGGACGGGCCAGACGCTGATCGTAGTTGCGGGCTCGTACGCCGGCCAGGGCTCGGGCTACTACGCGCTCCGCGTCACGGAGACCGCACAGACCTTCCGGCCGGTTGCCTTTGCGCTCGGCCGCACGGTCCAGGGCAACCTCAGCGACGCCAGCTACCTGGTTCCCTCGGGGCATCCGGCGGACTTCTACACGGTCTCGCTGCGCGCCGGGCAGGAGGTGACGTTCGATGCGGAGAGCGATGAGATGGACACGTACCTCGAGATCTACGGCAGCGCCGAGGACGCGCAGCGCGGCCAGCGCGCGCTCGCCGAAGACGACGACAGCGGGCCGGGCGTGAGCGCCCGCCTCGCCTTCCGCGCGCCGCGCGCGGGCACGTACGTGCTCCGCGTGCGGCCGTTCGCGCAGGCCGCGTCGGGCTCCTATACCCTGAGCTCTGCGAGCGGCTTGCTCGAGCCCTACGAGGAGCCGGCCTTCGAAGACGACTTCTACTACGACGGCGAGGACGGCTTCGAGATGTTCGACTTCGGCCAGCAGGGCTGGGAGGAGTACACGGGCGACGAGCCCGTCGTGAGGGCCATGCTCACGGCAGCGGATCTCGCGTCTGCGTCCGGATCGGGCGCGCGGTTCACCTTCCGCATGAATGCCGGCGATACGTTCGACGCGCTCGTCATCTCCGACGACTTCGACGCCGTGGCCGAGGTGCTCGATGGCGCTGGCAACAGCGTCGCCTACAACGACGACAGCGGGCACGGCACGTTCGGGCGCGACGCGTTCGTGGCGTTCACGGCCGAGCAGACCGGCACGTATACGCTCGTCGTGCGCTCGTACAACGGCCAGGACACCGGTGCATTCCGCGTGCAGCACCGCGGCGGGCAGAACCTGCGTGCGGTCCGGTAAGTTGCGGGTGCTCCGCGCTCACCTTCCACCGCCTGCATGAACTCCGTCCTGCACGTCTCGCTCATCTTCCTACACGTCGTCCTTGCGGCGGCGTGGTTCGGGCTCGGGCTGGCCCTGCCCGCGCTCGCCCGCTCAGCCATGGCTGACGGCGGGGCGCCCGTGGCAGCTCTCGGCCGGCGGGTGCTGCTCATCATGGGCGTAGCCCTCGTCGGGTTCTACGTCGTCGCCGTGGGCAACTTCCTGACCGGTGGCAGCGTGCGCGTGTACGGCTGGCCATACCACACGGCAATCACGCTCGGGCTCCTCCTGATCGGTGTGCACTTCCTGCTGCTCCAGCCCGCCTGGGGCCAGCTCGTCAAAGGGCTTGGCACGCCTGAGGCCGACGTGGCGCGCGGCCGGCTCGGAATGGCGATCGGCATCGGGCACACGCTCTGGCTCGTGATGCTCGTGCTGATGTACCTGCCGCGCTTCGGCGTGGGGATGCCGCGTACCCTGGGACTGGGCTGACCTGCCCAGGGCCTAACCTGCTCAAGACAGAAGGAAGGCCACCGGCCCAACCCGTTCTGCCGCCCGGTGCTGCGTTGCCAGTGCCGGGCGGCGTCTTCTCTGATCGGCGGCGCCCCGGGTCGGCTCAAAAGCCGCGCGCCGGCCCTCGGGGAGAGCCGGCGCGCGCGGTCGCGGGGGCAGGATTCGAACCTGCGATCTTCGGGTTATGAGCCCGACGAGATACCACTTCTCCACCCCGCAGTGTGGACGCCCAAGATACGGCGACACAGAGCTGTCCGCAAGTGCTCGTGTGCGTCGGATGTGAAGAAATCGGAGGCAGGGCAGATGGGCCCTGCCCGCCCGCGTGATACGACGCGCCCGTCGCGGGTATCTTCGCGCCACCTTCGCCAACGGCCACCGGCCCTCCGTACTCCACCATGGCAACCGTCCGCCCGTTTCGCGCGCTGCGTCCTCACCCGGACCACGCCGAACGCGTCGCCTGCGTCCCCTACGACGTCGTCTCGTCCGACGAAGCCCGGCAACTCGCCGCCGGCAACCCGTACTCGTTCCTGCACGTGGTGCGCCCCGAAATCGACCTGCCGCCGGGCACGGACGAACACGCGGACGAGGTCTACGCCCGCGGTGCCGAGAACCTGCGCGCGCTCGCCGAGAGCGAGGCCTTCGTGCAGGACGACGAGCCCGCGCTCTACGTCTACCGGCTCGTCATGAACGGCCGGGCGCAGACGGGCATCTTCGGCCTCGTCTCGGCCAGGGAGTACGACGACGACGTGATCCTCAAGCACGAACGCACGCGCCCGGACAAGGAGGACGACCGCACGCGCCACATCCTCACGCAGCGCGCGCACGCCGAGCCGGTCATGCTCACCTACCGCGGGCTCGATGCCATCGACGAGGCCGTCGAGGCGGCCATGCAGCAGGAACCGCTCTACGACTTCCGCGCGCGCGACTACGTGCAGCACACCCTCTGGCGAATCGCCGACGCGGAGGCCATCTCGGAGGCCTTTCGGGACGTGGACGTGCTCTACGTCGCCGACGGGCACCACCGCTCGGCCGCGGCCAGCCGCGTCGCGCGCGAACTGCCCGACGTCGAGGGCGCGCAGTTCTTCCCGGGCGTGCTCTTCCCGGTGGAGCAGATGGAGATCATGGCCTACAACCGCGTCGTGCGCAAGCTGCCCGTCGGGAAGGTCAAGTTCCTCGAGCAGCTCCGCCGCCGCTTCGACGTCGAGGAGGCGCTCTTTGCCGAGCCCGAGGAGCCGGGCGTGGTCGCGTTCTACCTCGGCGAGGATTACGGCTGGATGCAGCTCACGCTTCCGCAAACCGAGCGCGACGGCGTGGCCGACACGCTCGACGTGGCCTGCCTCGCCGAGTTCATCCTCGAGCCCATGCTCGGCATCAAGGACCCGCGCACCGATACCAACATCGCCTTCGTGGGCGGCATCCGCGGTACTGAAGAGCTCGAGCGCCTCGTGGACGCGGGCGAGGCCGACGTGGCGTTCTCGATGTACCCCACGAGCCCCGAAGAACTGCTCGACGTCTCGGACGCCGGGGAACTGATGCCGCCCAAGTCTACCTGGTTCGAGCCCAAGCTGCGCAGCGGCCTGCTCGTGCACCGCTTCTGAGACGCCTCTCCCCCCTGTCCGCTGATGACCATTCTTATCGCCGATGCGTTCAGCGCCGAGGCGCAGGACGCGCTCCGCGAGGCCGGCCACGCCGTCGTCTATGCCCCCAAGCTCTCCGGCGCTGAGTTGACGGCCGCACTCGCCGAGCACGCCCCGCACGCGCTCGTCGTGCGCTCGACCCGCGTCACCGCCGCCGACCTTGACGCCTCGCGCCGCCTCGAGCTCGTCGTCCGCGCCGGCGCCGGCGTAGACACCATCGATGTCGAGCACGCCTCGCGGCGGGGGATCTTCGTCGCCAACTGCCCCGGCAAAAATGCCGCCGCCGTGGCCGAGCTGGCCTTCGGCCTCATCCTCGCGCTCGACCGCCGCATCCCGGACAACGTGGCCGAGGCGCGCGCCGGCCGCTGGGACAAGGCCGGCTTCTCGAAGGCGCGCGGCCTGCGCGGGCGCACGCTCGGGCTACTCGGGCTCGGCAGCATCGGACGGGAAATGGTCGCGCGCGCGCGCGCGTTCGGCATGCCCGTCGTCGCGTGGAGCCGCTCGCTCACACCCGAGGCTGCCGAGGCGCTCGGCGTCGCGTACGCAGCCACGCCCGAGGACGTCGCGCGCGCGGCCGACGTCGTGAGCGTGCACGTGGCCTCGACGCCGCAGACGCGCGGCCTCTGCGGCGAGGCCTTCTTCGCCGCCATGCGCCCCGGCGCCTACTTCGTCAATACGGCCCGCGACGCGTGCGTGGACGAGGCGGCCATGGCCCGCGCCCTGGACGAGAAGGGCCTGCGCGTGGCGACAGACGTGCCCGCGGGCGAGCCGCAGGCCAAGACGGGCGCGTTCGCGCATCCGCTTGCGCAGCACCCCTACTTCTACGTCACGCACCACATCGGCGCCTCGACCGACGAGGCGACCGAGGCCATCGGCGCCGAGGCGACGCGCCTCTTGCTTGTCTATGCCGAGACGGGGCGCGTCGAGAACGACGTCAACCTGGCGCGGCAGACGCCGGCCACGCACCTGCTCACCGTGCGCCACCTCGACCGGGTCGGCGTGCTTGCGGCCGTGCTCGACCTCGTGCGGCAGGCCGGCTGGAACGTGCAGGAGATGGAGAACCTCGTCTTCGCCGGCGCCGAGGCCGCCTGCGCTCGCCTCCGCTTCGACGGCGAGCCCGACGACGACGTGCTCGACGCCATCGAGCGCCTGCCGGACGTGCTCGCGGCGTCCGTGCTCGCGCTCTGACTCCGCCGCGCCTCCCGCCGTCTCGTATGCCGCCGCCGTCTCGTATGCCGGCCCGCCCTCTTGTCACCCTTCTGCCCTGGACCGCCGCCGCCGGGGCGGCCGCCGCGGCGTGGCTCTGGGCGCGATGGGGCTACCGCGTCCGCTCCCACCGCCGCGACGTGCCGTTCGTGCGCGTGCCCGAGGAGGCGCCCGACGAGCCCGGCCGCGCGCCGGTCCAGCACGTCCGCGATGGCCGCGGCCCCTACTTCCACCGCCGCTACCGCGTCGTGGCCGACGCGCCGCGCCTGGCGCCGGAGGCCCTCATGCAGGCCGTCAGGGCCGACATCCAGGCGTTCGTGCCGGCCGAGCTGGCCGTGTTCGAGAAGACGCGCGGCGCGCCGGGCGGCCTTGCCGCCGGCGACGAGTTCGTCGTCCGCATCAACTCGCCGTGGGACGGGCCCGTCCGCGTGCTCGAAGCCGGCCCGGCCGCCTTCGCTTTCGCCACGCTCGAGGGGCACATGGAGGCGGGGCAGATCCGGTTCGCGGCCACGACCGAGGAGGGCTCGGGCGCGCTCGTGTTCACGATCGAGTCGTACGCGCGCAGCCGCGACGCGCTCGTAGACCTCGTCTACGACAAGCTGCCGCTGGCGCAGGCGGCGCAGCAGGCCATGTGGACGTTCTTCTGCATGCGCGCGGCCGAGGCCTCCGGCGGGACCGTCCGCGGGGAAGTGGAGGTGCTCACCGAGCGCGCCGCTGCCTGAGCGCGCACGCATGCGGCACCCGGCGCCCGCCCGCGCGTTCGCCCTACCCCCGCGCCCACGCCCGGCGATGAACGACTGGCAACGCCACCGCAAGCGCCTCGACGCGCTCCGCACGGCGCCCTACAACTTCGACCCGGAGCTCCGGCACGCCTACACCGAGCAGGCCGGCTGGCACCTCGACGACTACGCTGCCGATCTGCCGCCCGAGCCTCCCGGCCCGCCGCTCGCGCACGGCTCGTTCGCCATCGCCCGCCGGCTCATGCGCGACTACGCCTTCCCGGACCCACGCCTCGTCACGGGCATCTTCGTCCCGGACGAGCCGCTCTCCGGCCGCCCGATGCTGCTCCGGGCGCGCTTCCTGGGGTTTACGTTCTGGTTCGGCGTGCGCCTGACCGAAGAGATCGAGGAACTGCGCGGCGTGGGGGAGGCGCGGGAGCACGTCTGGGGCTACGGCTACCGCACGCTCGAAGGACACTTCGAGCGCGGCGAGATCACGTTCGAGGTGGCCAAGCGCGAGGCTACGGGTGCGGTCGCGTTCCGCGCGCACGCCTACTCGCAGCCCGACCGCATCCGCAACCCGTTCTACCGGCTCGGCTTCCGCCTGTTCGGGCGTCACCTGCAGCGCCGGTTTGCGCGCACGGCGATGGCGCGCATGCAGCGGTTCGTGCGCGAGGAGCTCGAGGCGCGGCGCGCGGGTGAGGTGCCGGCGCCGCGCGAGACCGTGCCCGTGGCCCCGGCAGGCGAGGCGTCGCCGGAGGCAGCCGCGCAGGCGTCGTAGGTTACACCCCCCGACCCGCACACGCCCCGCGCGCGGACCCACCATGCGCACGACCACGCTTCGGATGCCGCCCGTGCTTGCCGTCGTTCTGGCCGGCGCGCTCTCTGCAGCCGGGTGCACCGCGGCAGGAGGCGTGCAGGCCCGCCCGACGAGCACGGCGAGCGAGACGCCCGCAATCACGCCCGAGGAGGCCCTCGCGCGTCCGCTCGCCTACCCTGTGCAGAGTGTCCGCGCCACCGTCGCGGAGCTCTTCGATGCCCTGCGCGCGCGCGACACGACGGCCCTGCGCGCGCTCTTTCACCCCGCCATGCGCCTGCATACGGTCGTGCGGACCGGGCAGGAGCCGCCGGACACGCACCGCCTCACCGAGACGAGCCTCGAGGCGTTCCTGGCGTCGGTCGGCTCCGCAGCGGAGGTGCTCGACGAGCGCGTCGGCCTCGTCGAGGTGCGCGCCGACGACGGGCTTGCGACCGCATGGATGCCCTACCGGTTCTACGTCGGCGACCGCTTCGCGCACTGCGGCGTCAACGCGATGCAGCTCGTGCTCTCAGAGGGCCGCTGGCGCATCCTCAACATTACCGATACGCGCCGCCGCGGCTGCGAGTAGCGCGCCCCCCGCGCGCGCGGCTAGCTTGCCGACCTGTTCCCCGACCCTCCCCCCGGATCTTCGCCCGCCCGTCATGATGCAGCCCGTCGAGTACCGCTCCGCCGCCGGCACGTCGCAGCGCCAGCACAACTTCTCCGCCGGCCCTGGCGCACTCCCCGAAGAAGTGCTGCTCGAGGTGCGCGACGAGCTGCCCGTCTACGACGGCGTCGGCGCGTCCGTAATGGAGATCAGCCACCGCTCGGCCGCGTTCGACGAGATCTGGGAGCGCGCGCTCGCACGCATGAAGGCGCTGCTCGGCCTCGGCGACGACTGGCAGGGGATGTTCCTCCAGGGCGGCGCCTCGATGCAGTTCTACCAGGTGCCGCTCAACTTCCTCCGCCCGGACGCCTCGGCGGACTACCTCGATACCGGCACCTGGTCGGCCAAGGCCATCAAGGAAGCGCGGCGTGTGGGCGGCGTGAACGTGGCCGCCTCGAGCAAGGAGGCCAACTACAACTACATCCCCGGTCCCGAGGCGCGCGCGCTCCGCGACGACGCGGCCTACCTGCACTTCACGAGCAACAACACCATCTTTGGCACGCAGTACGCCCACGAGCCCGAGGCAAACGTGCCGCTTGTGTGCGATATGTCGTCGGACTTCCTGAGCCGGCCTATTGCGACCGGGCGCTACGGCCTCATCTACGCCGGCGCGCAGAAGAACATCGGCCCGGCCGGCGCCACGGCCGTCCTCATCCGTGAGGACTTCCTGGCCACCAAGAAAGACGATCTCCCGGCCATGCTCGATTACGGCAGCCACGTCGGGACGATGTACAACACGCCGCCGGTCTTCGCGGTGTACGTCATCGACAAGGTGCTCGCGTGGATCGAGCGCAACGGCGGCCTCAAGGGCATGGCCGCGCGCAACGACGAGAAGGCGGCCCTCCTCTACGACGCGCTCGACGCGACGGATTTCTACCGCCCCACGGCCCGGGCGGACTCGCGCTCCAAGATGAACGTCTGCTTCCGCCTGCCCTCCGAGAGCCTCGAAGAGCGCTTCGTGAAGGAGGCAAAGGCGGAGGGGCTGCTCGCGCTCAAAGGCCACCGCTCCGTCGGCGGCATCCGGGCCTCGATCTACAACGCCATCGGGCGCGAGAGCGTCGAGGCCCTCGTGGACTTCATGCGGCGATTCGAGGCGGCCAATGGCTGAGCGCCGGTCGGCGTTGCAGGTTTGGAGAAGCGTGCGTAGATAGCAGACGCGCCTGCTTTTTCGGACCCCATGCCGCTCTCCGTCGGAGTCGTCGCCGAAACCGCCCCCGGTGAGCGCCGCGTCGCGCTCACGCCCGACGCCGCGCGGCGCCTGCTGCGCAGCGGCCCCGCGGTACGCGTCGAGACCGGGGCCGGGATTGCGGCCGGTTTGCTCGACGAGGCCTACGCCGCGGCCGGCTGCGCCGTCGTCGGCCGCGCCGAAGCGCTCGCCGCGGACGTCGTGCTGACCGTGCAGGGGCTGCCGGAGGCGGACCTGCCGGCGCTCCGGCGCGGCGCGCTCGTGGTCGGCCTGCTGCGGCCGCTCGACGACCGCGCCGCGGCCGAGCGCTACGCCGCCGCGGGGGCGACCGCGCTCGCGATGGAGCTCGTCCCGCGCACGACGCGCGCGCAGAAGATGGACGCACTCTCGGCCATGAGCACCGTCGCCGGCTACAAGGCCGCCCTGCTGGCCGCCGACCTGCTGCCGCGCTTCTTCCCGCTGCTTACGACCGCCGCCGGGACCGTCCGCCCGGCGCGCGTGCTCGTGCTTGGCGCCGGCGTGGCCGGCCTGCAGGCACTCGCGACGGCCCGGCGGCTCGGCGCCGTCACGGCCGCCTACGACGTGCGCGCCGCCGCGCGCGAGCAGGTCGAGAGCGTCGGCGCCGCGTTCGTCGAGCTCGACCTCGAGACCGGCGACGCCGAGGACGCGGGCGGCTACGCGCGCGCGCTCGCCGCCGAGCAGCAGGCCCGGCAGGTCGAGGCGCTCGCGACGCACCTGCCGGCCTACGACGTCGTCATCGCGACAGCGCTTGTGCCCGGGCGCCCGGCGCCCCGCCTCGTCACGCGCGCCGGCCTGGCCGGCATGAAGCCGGGCTCGGTCCTGGTGGACCTCGCCGCGCCCGGCGGCGGCAACTGCGAGGCTACGGTGCCCGGCGAGACCGTCGTCGCCGAGGGCGTGACCGTCGCCGGGCCGACGAACCTGCCCGCCGCCATGCCGCAGCACGCGAGCGAGATGTACGCGCGCACGCTCGTGGCACTTGTGCTCGACACGCTCGGCGATGCCCTTGCCGCCGACGGCCCGCTCGCGCTCGACCTCTCCGACGAGATTCTCGGCGCCACCGTCGTCGCGCACGGCGGGGCCATCGTCCACCCGCGCCTGCTCGAGCCGGCACTCTAGCCGGCGCTCTAGCCGGCGCTCTAGCCTCCCCCGCTTTACCCGGAAGCCGCCGTGTCCATCTCGCTCTTCGTCGTATTCGTGCTCGCGGCCTTTGTCGGCATCGAGGTGATCTCGAAAGTCCCGGCCACGCTGCACACGCCGCTCATGTCCGGCTCCAATGCGATCAGCGGTATCACCATCGTCGGGGCGCTCGTCGTGGCCGGGACCGTCGGGGCGCCGTGGGGCAAGTGGATCGGCGTGCTCGCGCTCGTGCTCGCGACGATCAACGTCGTCGGCGGCTTCCTCGTGACCGACCGCATGCTCGAGATGTTCAAGCCGCGCGCCCGCGACGGTGCGCCCGAACGCCCATGAGCCCCTCGCCCGAACGCCCATGAGCCCCTCGCCTCTCGGCGCTACGCTGACGACGCTCGCGTACTTGCTCGCGGCGTCCCTGTTTATCGTCGGGCTCAAGCGGCTCGCCTCGCCGCGCACGGCCCGCGCCGGCAACCGCCTCGCCGCGGCCGGGATGCTCATCGCCGTCGGGGCGGCGCTGCTCTCGGCGCGCGTGCTCAACCCGCTCGAGGTGCTGGCCGGGCTGCTCGCCGGCGGTGCCATCGGCGTGCTGCTGGCGCGGCGGACGCCCATGACGCAGATGCCCGAACTCGTGGCGGCCTTCAACGGCTTCGGCGGCGCGGCCTCGGCCCTCGTGGCGGCGGCCGAGGTGCTGCGCTACGTCGGCCCCGGCGTGGCCTCGCGGGTCATTCCCCCGGTCGACAGCCTCGTGATCGGGCTCTCGGTGCTGATCGGCAGCGTCACGCTGACAGGCTCGTTCGTGGCGTTCGGCAAGCTGCGCGGGTCCATCACGAGCGGCGGCTTTCTCGGCCTGCGCCTGTTCTCAGTCGCGATGGGCCTGATGGCGCTTGGCGCGCTCGGCATGCTGACGCTCGCCGGGCCGCACCTGCCGCTCGCCCCCGAGCCGGCCGTGTACGCGCTCGCCGCGCTCGCGCTCTCGGCGCTCGTGCTCGGCGTGCTGCTCGTGCTGCCCATCGGCGGGGCGGACATGCCGGTCGTGGTCGCGCTCCTGAACGCCTACTCCGGCCTGGCGGCGGCGGCGGCGGGCTTCGTGCTCGGCAACTACGCGCTCGTGATCTCGGGCGCGCTCGTCGGCGCGAGCGGCATGATCCTGACGCGCATCATGTGCGAGGCGATGAACCGCTCACTCGCCAACGTGCTCCTGGGCGGCTTCGGGACGGACGGCACCGCAACCGCCAGCGCGGCCGCGGCCGACGCGCCGCCGGTGCGCGCCACGACGCCCGACGACGCGGCCGTGCTCATGGCCTACGCGCAGCGGGTCGTGATCGTGCCCGGCTATGGCCTCGCCGTGGCCCAGGCGCAGCACGAGGTCCGCGAACTGGCCGACCTGCTCGCGCGCGAGGGCGTCGAGGTCAGCTACGCGATCCATCCCGTTGCGGGGCGCATGCCGGGGCATATGAACGTCCTGCTCGCCGAGGCCAACGTGCCCTACGAGCAGCTCATCGAGATGGACGAGATCAACCCGGAGTTCCCGCAGGTGGACGTCGTGCTCGTCGTCGGCGCCAACGACGTCGTCAACCCGGGCGCGCGAGAGGATCCGCAGAGCCCCATCTACGGCATGCCCGTGCTCAACGTGGACGAGGCGCAGCAGACAATCGTGCTCAAACGCTCCATGCGGGCCGGCTACGCGGGCATCGAGAACCCGCTCTTCTACAAGCCGAACACGCAGATGCTCTTCGGCGACGCCAAGGACTCGCTCAAGGCGATCGCGGCTGAGCTGAAGACGCTGCAGGCAGCCTGAGCGTACGCAGGCAGCCTGAGCGTACGCAGGCGGGCACGCCGCGCCGGGGAGGCCGGGCCGCACACGCTCCGGCTCACGCAGGCCGAGGCCATGCGGCCCGCGCTGCCGCAGTTCGACCGCGGCGTGGGCCGCTTTGTGGGCGTTCCAGACTACAACGGCCGCTCGGCCAACCTGCGCTGCACCGCCGCCGATGTGCATCTCGTCTCGCGCCGCTTCGCCGGCGCCGTCGGGGGGAGACGGCAGGCAGATGAAGACGACAATGGAGCCATCACGGCGCTCGAGTTGAGCCTGTACATCGAGTTGAGCCTGTACATCATCTGCGAAACATCTACGAGACATTTGAAACATCTACGAGACATTTACGAGCGCTTCCGCGGGCGACGTCGCCGACTCGGGCCGTGAGGCCGTCGTGGCGCGCAGGACGCGCCCCGGGCACCAGAAGCTCGTCGCGGACCGCGGCCGCATCGGGCTCCACGGCACGCTTTTCCTCCTACCAGACTGGTTGTTTCTTACTACCAGACTGGTTGTTTCTTACTACCAGACGGATTGTTTCTTACTACCAGACGGATTGTTTCTTACTACCAGACGGATTGTTTCCGTTAGTGAAGGCTGCCGGGGGCACCGGGCGCAACCCCGGTGCCCGGGGTTCGCCTCTCCCCGACGTTCGCCGGCACACTCGTCCCCTTGCGATGATCGCGCTGCTCGTCCTCAGCATTCTGTCCGTTGCCCTGCCGGCTGTAGTCTCCGACGGCGCCGTCGGGCTCAAGAAGGCCAGCGAGCAGCCTGCCTCGGCCGGCAGCAGCCGCGTGCGCGCATGAGCGTCCGGCCCGAGCACGACGACGCGTTCTGGGCCGCCCTCGCCGAGCGGCCGTGGCGACGCGTCAAGTGGCGGCGCGCGCGGAGCCCGGAGGCGCCGCCCGAGGGCGCGCGCTGCCTCGCCTTCGGCCTGCCGATTCATCGTGCGGGGACCTACTACGTGCGCCCGGCCTACACCGACGGCGCCGACTGGCTATCGCAACAGGCATACGACGAGATGATCCGGCGCACGCAGCGCGTCCGGGCCTCGCGGCGCTACGCGCGGCCGCCGGACGACCGCGCAGGCGCGCGCGAGGACGCGCCCTAGGACGCGCCCTAGGACGCGCCCTAGGACGCGCCCTAGGACGCGCGCGAGGACGCGCCCGACGCGTGAGCCGGCCGGCCGGCGTCAGCCGAGCACGACCTCGACGCTGGCCCCGAGCGGCGCATGGAAGCGCGCCGCGCCGTCGGTCCAGCCGAACGCGACCGCCGCGCCACCGACGCGCACCTCGGCCGGGCGCGTGCCAAGGCCGTGCACGACGACGTCCGCGCCTGGCCAGGTCGGGACACGCGCCCCCTCGACGTGGGCGTGCAGGCGAAGCAAGCCCTCCTCGAGCACGCCCTCGAAGCGGGCGCGCCAGAAGCCGCCTGCGGCGTACTCGTAGCCGTCGCCGGCGTCGTCGTAGAGCGTGCTTGCAAACGTGCCGGGGGCAGGGTAGACGTGCAGCTCGAGCGGCTCGGCGGGCACCTCGGCGGTCGACTGCACGACCGGCCCGATCGGGAGCACGCTCCCGCCGCGCACGTAGAGCGGCAGCAGGTCCAGGGGCGTCTCGATCCAGACCGTCTGCCGGCCCTCGTAGTGGTGCCCGCTGGCGAAGTCATACCAGCCGCCCTCGGAGGCGGGCAGGTAGACTTCGCGGTTGGTCTGGCCGGGTTCGACGACCGGGTGCGCGAGCAGGTCTGGTCCGACGTAGAAGCCGAGCGGGCTGGTGCGGCGGATCGTCTCGTCCTCAGGGTGTACGAGCGCGAGCGGGCGCAGGATGGGCAGCCCCTCGCGCGCGGCCGCCTCGAGGGCCGTGTAGAGGTAAGGGAGCAGACGGTAGCGCAGCTCGATGGCCTCGCGGCAGACGCGCTCGATCTCCTCGCCGAAGAGCCACGGCTCCTGTCGTGGCGTGTCGATGGCCGAGTGGTTGCGGAAGAGCGGCGTGAGCGCGCCCACCTGCGTCCAGCGCGCGAGCAGCTCGCCGTCGGGCGTGCCGACGAAGCCGCCCACGTCGGCGCCGGAGAAGGGCATGCCCGAGACGCCGAGCGAGAGGCAGGTCTGGATGGCGAGTCTGAGGTGGTCCCAGGTGGCCGAGTTGTCGCCGGTCCAGCTCGTCCCGAAGCGCTGGCTGCCGGCGTAGGCGGCGCGCGTGATCGTGAACGGTCGCCGGGCGGGCGCGAGCGCGCGCAGGCCCTCGTGCGTGGCGCGCTGCATCTGCATGCCGTAGACGTTGTGGGCCTCGCGGTGCGAGCCGCCGCGGCCCTCCATGGCGAAGCGCACGTCGTCGGGGAGGGTGCCGGCGTGCTCCTCGCCCGTCATGGAGCCTTCCACGTGCGGCACCTCGAACACGGCGGGCTCGTTCATGTCGTTCCAGATGCCGTCGACGCCCTGCTCGAGCAGGCCGCGGTGGAGGCTGCCCCACCAGGCGCGCACGTCGGCGCGCGTGTAGTCCGGGAAGGCGCACAGGCCCGGCCAGACATGCCCGAGCGCGAGCTCGCCTGAGGGGTAGCGTGCGTAGGCGTCGCGCGCGAGGCCGTCGCGGAAGACGGCGTACCCGGGGTCGTCGGCCTTGACGCCCGGATCGATGATGACGACCGAGCGGAACCCGTCGGCGTGCAGCTCGGCGAGTAGGGCCTCGGGGTCCGGGAAGGCCTGGCGGTCCCACGTGAACACGCGGAAGCCGTCCATGTAGTGGATATCGAAGTAGAGCGCGTCGCAGGGGATGCGGCGTGCGCGGAACTCGCGGGCAACGTCGCGAACCTCGGCCTCGTCGAGATACGAGTAGCGGCACTGGTGGTAGCCGAGCGCCCAGCGCGGGAGCATGGGCGTGCGCCCGGTGAGGCGGGCCATCTGCTGCACGACCCCGAGGGGCGTCTCGGCGGCGAGCAGGTAGAGGTCGAGCGCGCCGTCCTCGGCCTGGTAGCGGAGCGCGTCCGGGTCCTCGTGGCCGAGGTCGAACGTGGAGCGGAACGTGTTGTCGTAGAACAGGCCGAGCGCGGCGCCGTCCTCGGCGAGGCGGAGCACGAAGGGGACGGATTTGTACAGCGGGTCGGTGCCGCGGCCGTACTTGAAGGCGTCCGTGTTCCACATGCTCAGGCGGTGGCCGCGGCGGTCCACGGCGAGCGCCTTGTCGCCGAGGCCGAGCAGGCGGTCGTGCGGCTCGAGCGCGAGGGCGTGCGCGACGGCCGTGCCCTCGGCATGCCAGGCGGCGCCGGCGGTCTCGGCGAGCAGCACGCGCCCGGCGGCGTTGGCCACGACGAGGCGTGCGGGCTGGCGCGTGACAGTGACCTCAAGCGCGGCGGTGCGCACGACGACCGCCTCGGGCGTGTCGGCGCGTTCGAAGCGGGCGGGGCCGGTCCAGGTGGCCTCGGGGTCGAGCGCGTACGAGTCGTCGTGCGCGAAGGCGCGGCCGGGCGGCGCGAGGCGGAGGCGGAGCACGTCGTCGGCGAGCGCGTCGAGGCGGAGCGCTGCGCCGCCCTCGCAGCGCAGGACGAGCGCGTGCGGGCCGGCCGCCTCGGCGGCGTGCACGGCGCCGAGCGTGGCGAAGCCGTGCGCGTCGGGACGTGCCTCGGGCGGGGCCGGCGCGTCGAGGATTTCAGGAAAGGCCATGCAACGGACGGGTGCCGTGGGCACCGTTGGCAGGGAGTGGGAGAAGGCGGGGCGTGTGCCGCGGGCGGTGCAGAGGCCGGGCCGTCAGCGCAGGACGAGCGCTTGCACGTCCGTGCGGGTACGAATGCGGACCGTATCGCCCTCGGTGAAGAAGCCCTCACGCGCCTGTTCGAGGGCCTCGGCCGCGTCCAGGCGCGCCAGCGGGCGGCCGTCGGCCGAGACCTCGCCCGGCGCCGCGCCCACGACGGTCCAGTCGAAGAAACGGTAGGGGAGGTCGCGGCGGCCCTCGCGGGAGAGCGCCACGTCGAGCCCGCCCTCGGCGGCCTGGCGCAGCGCGAGGCGCAGGCGCAGGAAGTCACCGGAGGCGAAGGCGTACGAGAGGCCGTCGTCGAAGTAGACCTCGCTCTCGCCCGTGCCGGCGAAGGCGCGCAGGCGGAGCGCCTCGGGCACGAACTCCCCGGTATGGCGCATCGGCGGGTGCATGGCCACAACGCGCCCGGCGCGCGCGAAGAGCGGGAGCGTGTCGAGCGGCGCCGGGACGGTGTGCTCGGCGCCGCCGGCGTAGCGCGTGCCGTCCCAGAACGAGAACCAGCCGCCCGGCACGTCGGGCAGGTAGAGCGTGCGCTCGCGGGCGCCCTCGGCCACGACCGGCGCGGCGACGAGGGCCGGCCCGAAGTAGAACGTGTCGTCGGTGCCGCGGTGGGTGCACGCGTCGCCGGGGTGCTCGAGCGCGAGCGCCTTCATGGGCGGCTCGGCGGTGCGCGTGCACGCCTCGAAGGCCGAGTAGAGGTACGGCAGGAGCTCGTAGCGGAGGTAGAGGTAGCGCCGGGCGATGCGCTCGGCCTCCTCGCCGAAGCTCCACGGCTCCTGCCGGTCGATCTCCTCGTGCGAGTAGTGGGTCCGCATGAACGGGTAGCAGACGCCGGCCTGCATCCAGCGCGCGAAGAGCTCGGGCGAGGGCTGCCCGGCGAAGCCGCCGATGTCGGGCCCGCAGAAGGCGAGGCCGGAGGCGGAGAGGCTCTGGCAGATGCGCAGCGAGAGCAGCAGGTGCTCCCAGGAGGAGACGTTGTCGCCGGTCCAGGCGGCGGCGTAGCGCTGGCTGCCCGAGAAGCAGGCGCGCGTGAGCAGGAACGGCCGCTCGTCCGGGCGCAGGCGGCGCAGGCCCTCGTACGTGGCGCGCGCCATGAGCAGGCCGTACGTGTTGTGCGCCTCGCGGTGGTCGGCGGGGCCGGTGCCTCGGTCGGCGTAGGCGAAGCGGACCTCGTCTGGGAAGTCGCGCCCGCCGAGGATGGCGGGCTCGTTCATGTCGTTCCAGAAGCCGGTCACGCCGGCGTCGAGGTAGCGGCGGTGCTGCTCGCCCCACCAGTCGCGCGTGTCGGGGCGCGAGAAGTCGGGCCAGTGGACGTCGCCGGGCCAGACGGTGTCGGTGAAGTAGGACCCGTCAGGGTTGGTGACGAAGAGGCCACGCCGGGCGCCTTCGTCGTAGGCGAAATAGCCGGGGTCGACCTTTACGCCGGGGTCTACGATGCAGACGGTGCGGATGCCGAGCGCGGCCAGGTCGTCGTGGAGCGCTTTCGGATCTGGGAAGGCGGCCTCGTTCCAGGTGAACACCCGGTAGCCCTCCATGTGGCCGATGTCGAGATGGATGCACTCGAGCGGGAGGCCACGCCGGCGGAACTCGTGCCCGATCCAGCGGGCGTAGCCCTCGTCGTGGTAGTTCCAGCGGCTCTGGTGGTAGCCGAGGCTCCAGAGGGCCGGCATGGGCTTGTGGCCCGTCAGGTCGCAGTAGCGGCGCAGGGGGGTTTTGAGATCCTCAGCTGCGTCGGGCGCGAAGACGTAGTAGCGGAGCTCGCCGTCGAGCGCGCCAAACCAGAAGTCCTCGGCGGCGTCGTCCGCCCCGAAGTCCATCGTGGCGCGGAACGAGTTGTCAAAGAAGAGGCCGGCGCCTGTCCAGCGCACGTCGCCGGCGTCGTCTACCGAGGGCGCGGGCGCGAGCGTGAGCGCGAACGGGATGGACTTGTAGATGGGGTCCTGCTCGGGCGCGTAGGCGTACGTGTCGGCGTTCCAGAACGTGAGGCGGCGTCCGCGGCGGTCGAGCTCGAACGTCTTGTCGCCGAGGCCGAAGAAGCGGGCCTCGGGGTGGAGCGCCATCCAGCAGCGGACCTCGGTGCGGCCGTCGACGTCGGCGAAGCCGGCGCCGGCGGAGTCGGCCAGGAGCGTTCGCCCGTCGGGTGTCTCGAAGCGGAGGCGACAGGGGTTTTTGCGCACGCGCAGCACGAGCGGCCCCTCGGCCACGACGAGCTCGGCGCCTGTGTCGCGCACGTGGAGCGTGCCGGCGGCCGGCGGCGGCGGCGCGGCCGGGTCGAGGGCGTATGAGAACGGCGTCTCGTGCGCGTCAGCGCCATGGCCGGCGCGGCGGAAGTCGCCCGTCGGCGCCAGGCGCACGCGGGCCGTGCCGGCGTCCGTGAACGAGACCGCCAGGCGCGGCGTGCCGGCAATGAGCACGAGCGTGCGCCCGCGGACCTCATAGCCCGTGAGCCGCCCGAGGAGGGTGAACCGGCTGTCGGGCAGCGCGGCGTGCGCGCGCAGCGCGGGGGCGTCGGCCGGGGCGCCGGCGGCAGGGCGGTAGCTCATAGGGCTTGTGTAAGCGCTTAACCCGATCATAATACCGAGAGGAGCCGTGCGTGGGCAAGCGCACGCGACCCCGACACCGGCGGGCCGTCCTCGAGCCCGGAGGGAGGGGCAGGCCCTCCGGCAGTCGGGGCAGGCCCTCCGGCAGTCGGGGCAGGCCCTCCGGCAGTCGGGGCAGGCCCTCCGGCAGTCGGGGCAGGCCCCCCGGCCGGTGCTGCGCTGTGGGACCGGGCGGGCCAGCGGGCGGGGCGGACGGACAGGCCCGTCAGGGATGCGATGACGCGCCGTCCGGAGAGGCTCGTGCCGGAGAGACTCGTGCCGGAGAGGCTCGTGCCGGAGGCCGAGTTCTCTAGCCGCGCCGGGTCAGTGCCTGGCGGTCGCCTCCCGCGCGCGGCGCGCGTAGCGCTCCCGGGCGGGTGTTGAGCTGCCGGAGGGCCTGCGCGTAGCGCGTCCATGCGTCTCGGTCTCCCGAAAGCCAGGCCGTGCGCGCCTGATCGATGGCGTGCAGAGGCGTCTCCGGTGCAGAGCGTCGGGTAGCGGGCATGGCGGAGCGGGCAGGGGCGTCCGGTTCTCCGGTGCAAGAGCCGCGCCATCGTGCTGCGTCGCAGGAGAGCTGGCCAGACGCGGGCACGCGGGTACGGCATGGCGGTACAATGGTGAGCGCTGGCGTTTCCAATTCCTCCTATGCCCTCCGGTTTCCCCGAAGAGTCCGCGATCTCGGCTGCTCGGACCCGAGCGCTCCCGTATGCGGCCCTGGGCGAGCGTGTGGCCGCGGTGCGTGCGCGCATCGGCCGGGCCTGCGCCGTGGCCGGCCGCGACGCCTCCGAGGTCACGCTCGTGGCTGTCACCAAGACGCATCCGCCCGAGGCCGTCGCGGCAGCGCAGGCGGCCGGCCTGACCGACTTCGGCGAGAACCGCGTGCAGGAACTCGTCGCCAAGGCGTCCGAGCTCCCGGGCGTGACGCGGGGCGGGCGCGTGCGCTGGCACCTGATCGGGCCGTTGCAGCGCAACAAGACGCGCGACGCCGTCGCCTACGCCGACGTCTTCCATGCGCTCGACAGCCTGCGCCTGGCCGAAGCGCTCAGCCGTCGCTTGGTCGCCGCCGAGCGCACGCTGGAGTGCTTCGTGCAGGTCAACGTGTCGGGGGAGGCGTCCAAGTCGGGCGTGGCGCCCGAGGAGGCGCACGCGCTCGTGGACGCGGCGCACGCGCTGCCCGGCCTGTGCGTCGTCGGGCTGATGACGCTCGCCGCGCCGGCCGAGACGCCGGCCGCGCTCGAGGCGCTCGTACGGCCGCAGCTGCGCCAGCTCCGGGCACTGCGCGACGCCTACGCCGGCCCGGCGCCGCTGCGCCTGCTCTCGATGGGCATGAGCGGCGACCTGGAGGTGGCCGTCGAGGAGGGGGCGACGCACGTGCGCATCGGGACAGACCTGTTCGGCCGGCGCTGAGCGCGCCGGGGCGTCGGCCGGCGAGCGCGTGCCGTAGATTCGACGCATGCACGCGACCATTCTGCTCGCCCTGGCCGTGCTCGCCCTCGGGGCGGCGCTCGGCTTCTTTCTGACACGCCTGCGCCGCGCCGGGCGCGCCGCCGAGGCGGCGCTCGCGCACGCGGCCGACCTGCGGGCCCGCGCCGAGCGGCTCTGCGAACGCCTCGCCGCCGCGTCGGCCGGTTCGCGCCCTGAGCCCCTGCCCGAAGCGCGTCCCGCCGAGCGCCCCTCCGCCAGCCTCTCCCCTCGTGCCGGCGACGCGCCGCGCCGCCCGCGACGCCGTGCCTCCCACGCGCCCGCCCCGCCCCCAGCATGCTCAATCCCCTCGCCATCCGCCGGCAGCAGTTCACGCGCAGCTTCCGCGGCTACGACACAGACGAAGTAGAAGGCTTTCTCAAGCAGATCGCCGACCAGTGGGAGCAGCTGGCCGAGGAGAAGCGCCTCGCCGAGGAGCGGGTGCGCGAGATAGAGGGCAAGCTCAAGCACTACGAGCGCGTCGAGTTGGCGCTGCAGGAGGCGCTCGAGGCGTCGCGCGAGTCGGCGCAGCGTGCGCAGGCGGCCGCTGAGCAGAAGGCGCGCCTGATTGTGGAGGAGGCCGAGTTGCGCGCGCAGCGCATCCTGCAAGACGCCGAGCAGGAGCGCTATGGCGTTCGGCAGGATCTGGCCCGCCTGACAGGGCGGCAGAACGAGGTCGCGGCGCGCCTGCGGGCGTTCCTGATGTCGGAGCTCGAGATCCTGGCGCAGTTCCAGGGCGACGACCCAGTTGGCTTTATCCGCCTCGTCAGCAGCAGCGAGCCCGAGGGGCGCGTGCCCGCGCAACTCGCCAGGCGCCCTGAGCCCGAAGACGCCGAGGTTGCCGAAGCTGCCGCCAGCGCCGAGGCTTCCAGCGCCGAGGCTTCCAGCGCCGAGGCTTCCAGCGCCGGGGCTGCTGCTACCGGAGCTGCTGCTACCGGAGCTGCTGCTACCGGAGCGGCCTCCGAGGATGCGCCTGCGGCGGGCGACGCGTCCGCTCGCATGCCCTCCGGGGCACCGTCGGCGATGCCTCCTGAGACGTTCGACCTGCGCTCGCTCGTGACGGGCGCGCAGGACGAGCCCGACCGCGTCGCTGCGTCGGAGGAGGAGCGCGAGCGCATCCGTCGCATCCTCGACGACCTCGACTGATCCTCGCTCGCGCCGGCGGGCTCGCCAGAGTTTCCTGTCGGCCGGCCGCCCTCCGCCTCCCACTCCGCCTCGCATGGACCTCAACCAGTACCGGGCGCACGTGCGCGCCGCCGCTGACGCGCTCGCCTCCCGCATCGGCACCGATGCCCGCATCGGACTCATCCTCGGCACCGGCCTCGGGCGCCTCGCCGACGAGATCGCCGTACGGGAGGCCGTGCCCTACAGCGAGATCCCGCACTTCCCGCTCTCGACCGTCGAGAGCCATGAGGGGCGCTTGCTCGCAGGGACGCTTGGCGACGCTCCGGTCGTGGCGCTGCAAGGTCGCTTCCACCTCTACGAAGGCTACTCGGCGCAGCAGGTCACGCTTCCGGTACGCGTGCTTGCTGCGCTCGGGGTAGATACGCTGCTGATCTCGAACGCGGCCGGCGGCATGAACCCGCTCTTCCGCCGGGCCGATCTGATGCTGCTCACCGACCACATCAACCTGCAGGGCGTCAATCCGCTCACGGGACCCAATGCGGACGAGTGGGGGCCGCGCTTCCCAGACATGAGCGTGCCCTACGACGAGGCGCTCCGCGAGGCGGCGCTCGCCGCCGCCCTCAGGCGCGGCATCCACCTCCAGCAGGGGGTTTACGTGGCCGTGACCGGGCCCAACCTCGAGACGCCCGCCGAGTACCGCTTCCTGCGCACGATCGGCGCGGACGCCGTCGGCATGAGCACCGTGCCCGAGGTCATCGTGGCGCGCCACATGGGCCTGCGCTGCCTTGCCATCTCGGTCATCACAGACGAGTGCCTCCCCGATGCGCTCGAGCCGGTCTCGATTGCGGACGTGCTCGCGGCCGCGGCCGAGGCGGAGCCGCGCCTGACCGCGCTGATGAAGGATCTCGTGGCCGCGGCCGCGAGCGGTCGGTAACCGGCGCCGCAGGCTACACCGGCGGCTACAGCCGGCGGCTACAGCCGCTGTCCTGGCAGCCGGGACGTCCAGTCGCCGGCGCGGTGCAGCGCCGACGGCTTGACGTCGCCCAGGCGCTGTCCCTGCGCAGCGCAGGCGCGGACGTACGCCGCGTGGCCGTCGCCGGTGACGCGGAACGCGCCGAGCGGGCCGAGCTGCCCCAGGCGCCGCGCGTAGGCGTAGTGCACGTTGGCGCCGAGCGCACGGTCGAGCGCGGCGGCGGCTTCGCGGAGCGCCTCGTCGTCGGCCATGGTCTCGGCGAAGAGCACATATGCCGGAGGGGCGGCGGCGTCGTCGCAGGCGAGCATGAGGAAGGGCGCCTCGAGGCCGGCGCAAGCTGCCTCAAGGGCCTGGCGGACGTGCGCCTCGTGCAGCTTCTCGCCGACGCGGTCCGAGACGAGCCCCTCACGCCCGGCAAAGCGGACGAGCGGCGTCCGCCCCTCGCGTCCGACGACGTCTACCAGGTCGCCAAGGCGGTAGCGGACGAGCCCGCCGGCGGTCGTGAGCAGTACGGCGTAGCGCTCGCCCACACGGGCCTCGGCGAGCGGCACCGCCTCGCCGCCGCCGGGCGGGACGAGCTCGATCACGTGGCTCGTCACGGCCAGCGCCGCGCCCGTGCGCCCGGCGCGTGGCACGGAGACGACGCCTTCGGTGGCGAGGAGGCCCTTCGGCTGGAAGGCGGCGTGCGCGAGGCGCGCCGCGAGGGTGCGCGCCGGCCTGGCCGCGTGCGCGTCGGCCCAGGCGCTCACGAGGCGCAGGCGGGGCCAGAGACGAGCGTAGCGCGCGGGGCCGTCGGCGAGCGCGAGGGCCGCCTCGAGCGCGCGGGCGCGGGCCGGGTCGGGGCGCAGGAACGGACGGACGGCCCGGTGCGCTTCGGCCGGGAGGGCGGCCAGGAGCGTGCCCTCGCGGATGTCGCGCGCGAGCGCCTCGGCGTGCGCCTCCAGCGATGCGAGCAGGAGCTCGAAGAACGTCGGGTTCCAGACCGAGACGAGCGCCAGGTCTCCGCGCCCGACGAGCAGCCGCAGCGTCGCGTAGCGGAACGCCTCGGGCTCGGCGACGAGCCGGAGCGCGCCAGGAACGGCGAGCACGGCCCGCGCCAGACGCGCCGCGATGGGCGAGAGGTAGGCGCCGTCATCGGCGAAGCCGACGGGCAGGCCGCCGGGCGCGCGCTCGGGCGGTCCCGTGGCCGGGCTGACCGACCAGTAGGCCGGGCCGTGCCCGAGGCGCGCGTCGCGCCGCAGCAGGTCCACGATCCAGGCGCTCACGGCGCGGCGGAACTGCCGCTGGAGCGGCGCCGTGAAGGGCACCAGGCGCCGCCCGCCCGTTGAGCCGCCGGTGGGCTCGAGGAGGCGGACGGGCGCGCGCGTGAGCACGTGCGGCTCGCCGCCGGCGATGCGCGCGATCCAGGGCGCGAGCGCCTCGGGTGTGGCCTGGGGCAGCGCCCCGAGGTCGGCGAGCGTCCGCACGCCGTCCAGGCCGGCGTGCCGGGCGTAGGCCGTGCCGCGGCAGGCGCGCACGACCTCGCGCAGCACGGCCGCCTGCGCCGCCTCGGGGGCGTGCAGCGCCCGCTCGAAGCGGCGCGCGTCCGCCAGGGCCGCGAGCGCCCAGAGGCGGTAGGCGAGGCGGGCTGCCCTCACGCGCGCGCGGCGGCCGGCTGCACGACTCCCACGGGCGTCTCGTCAAGCCGCACTGAGCGCCGCGCAAAGTCGGCGAGGAAGCCGAGGTACGACGTGCCCTCGCACGCGCGTGGCAGGTGCGCCCAGATGGCGCGGTGCAGCGCCGGGAGGCGGTAGCTCGGCACCTCGGGGAAAAGGTGGTGCTCGAGGTGGTAGTTCTCGTTGAGCAGGAAGAACGCCACCACCGGGTGTGGCCGGACGGTCCGGCTCGAGAGCAGCGCGTCGTGCCGCTCGGTCAGCCCGTGCTGCGTCAGGCCGCGGATCTGCACCATCGCGGCCACGACCGGCAGCGGGAGCAGCCAGCCCCAGAGCAGGACCGGCCACGGGACGAGCCAGAACGCGGCGATCCACAGGACGGGCAGCACGAGATACTCCTGCCCGATGCGGCGGCGGTCCCGGCGCGTGCCGCGCCGCCAGGCCAGCAGCGGGATCGCGAACAGGTAGATCACGGCGCCGAAGGCCAGGCGGACGCCCTGGAGCAGCCAGAACGCGCGCGGGCTGCGCGTGTAGGCGCGGTAGTCGTCCGGGTCGTCGTCCGAGCCGAGGTGGTCGTGGTGGAGCGTGTGGAGGACGCGGTAGGCCGTGAACGACATGCCGACGCTGGCGCCGAGCAGCACCGAGACCCAGCGGTTGACCCTGCGGTCGCGGAAGAGCACGCCGTGCATGCCCTCGTGCATCAGGAGCACGAAGGCGTTGAGCGCGAGCGCGCCCGCGCCGACGGCCGCCACGCGCAGCGCGGTCTGCGCGGCGCCGCTCTGCCCGGCCGCGACGGCGGCCAGGAGCAGCCCGAGCCCCCAGAGGCCGGCAAAAAAGAAGACCTCACGCAGGCGGTGCGAGAGCGAGAGCGTGCGCAGGGGCTCGAGCGCAGGGCCGAGCAGCGCCGTGAGCGCGCGACGGGCGTCGCGCGTCGAAAGGTCGGGTTGGGCGAGCGTGTCGTGCGCGTGGCTCATGGCGGGGCGGGGAGCGGGCGAGCGAGGTCCGGGCCGACCATGCGCGCCCCGGCGGGAGTGAGGTTCTCGGGATGGATGCGGCACAGGCAGGCCAACTCGTCGCCGCGCGCGTGCCCGGGGTTGCGCGCGGCAAAGAAGGCGACGTGCGGATCGGCGAGGCGGTGCGCCGTCAGGTCGGCCACGCCGGGGCGGAGGGGCGTCGGGTGCTCGAGCCGGATGACACCGGTGCGCGCGTTGTAGCGTGTGCCGAAGCGCGCGCGAGCGACGGCGTCGAGCAGGCGGCGCTCGTCCTCCCGCTCGGGCTGGCCCGGACCCGGCAGGAAGCGGCGGTAGAACGTCGGTAGGAACCGGTAGGTCTTGTACCCCGAGCAGATCAGGAACCAGTAGGTCGGCACGTCGGGCATGCGGCGGGCCTCGGCGAAGACGTAGCGGCTCCAGGCGCGCGGCAGGGCTGCCGTGTGCCGGTGCGCGGCCTCGACAACCGTGTCGCCCGAGTAGAACACGAGCGCCTCGAGCTCGCCCGCGCGCACGCGCTCGCGCGCGACCGTCGAGAAGCCGCGCAGCGCGCCGGCGTCGTCGCGCAGCAGCACGACGGCGTCCTTGGCGTCCAGGTCGCGCGCAAAAACCTCCGGGCAGACGCCCTCGTAGTGCGCCTCCATCAGGCGGCGCAGCGTCTCGCGCTCGGTGCTGCCGAGCGCCGCTACGGGGCGGACCTCGGCACCGCGGACCTCGGCACCGCGCGCCTCGGCACCGCGCGCCTCGGCACCGCGCGCCTCGGCACCGCGCGCCTCGGACGCCTTCGGGACCTCAGTACGTGGCGATCTCGGCATGGATTGGACGGCGGACGGGCGGAAGCGCCGTGCCCTTCCACCGGACCCCGTACAGCGTTGTACGGTAGACGAGAGCCCGGAAGCGGCGGCGGACGGCCACAAGGTAGGGATCGCAGGCGTCCCATCCGGCCAGCAAAAAGG
Source organism: Rubricoccaceae bacterium (assembly GCA_046292345.1). Lineage (GTDB taxonomy): Bacteria > Bacteroidota > Rhodothermia > Rhodothermales > Rubricoccaceae > JBKBRC01. The sequence continues at coordinate 44,867 of JBKBRC010000006.1, read as the reverse complement.
CGTGGCCGTCGGACGCGGCCGCGCGGGCGGCCAGGCTGAGCAGGCGCGCGGCGCCCTCGGCCGAGCGCGCACGCAGGTCGGCGGCGAAGGCAGCGCGCAGGGGCTCGCCCGGGGCCGGCAGCGGCGCGCAGCCGGCCAGGCGGAGGAGCCGGCTCAGCGCTGGGCGGGCCACGTGCAGCCACGGCGCGTAGGCCACGACGCGCGTCTGGCGGACGGCCGCGGGGTCCCACAGCGTTACGCGTCCGTCGGGGGTGGCGAGCGTGCGCGCGCGGCCAGGCCATGCCGGCTCGAGGGCAGGCGCGAGATCCCGGGGCGGAATCGTACGGGCTCCGTTACTGTATCCTGCATCGTCCGCCTCTGCGCCGGGGCGCTCCGGCAGGCGGCCGTGACGCATCCGGCGGCGTAGCGGGACCGCAAGCGTGACCACGCGCGCCACCGGCTCGAACGCCGGGCCGCCGCCCGGGGCCTGCACGAGCACGTGCTCGGCGGCGCGGTTGCTCTCGGCGAGCGCCGCCAGCGTCAGCCCGACCGGGTCGGCGCGGTGCAGTGCGCCCAGGGCCTGCCAGCCGGTGCGCGTCAGCCCGCGGCCGCGCCAGGCCGGATGCACGCGCAGGCCGCCGAGGTAGGCCACGCGTGCGGGCGCACCCCCGAGCCATACCGTGCGCACGGCGCGCTGGGCGAGGGCGACCGGTGCCGCGCCGGGCTCGGGCCGGGCCACGAGCGTCTCGACGCGCTCGCCGAGTACGGCGTCGGCGGCGAAGAACGAGGGCTCGCGCGTGAGCCCTAGCGTGATCGCGCCCGGCAGGGGCGTCGCGGCCAGCAGCGCGCGCAGCGCCGCGTCATCCTCGGGACGGGCGGGTTCGAACAGCACGGCGGGCACGGGCCGGGGGCGTCAGCCGGCCTCGGCAATGCACTCGATCTCGACCCGCGCGCCGAGAGGCAGTGCGCGCACGGCGACGGTCGTGCGCGCGGGCGTGTGCGTGCCGAAAGCCTCGGCGTAGGCCGCGTTCATCGCCCCGAAGTCGTCCATGCTCGTCAGGTAGACCGTCGTCCTGACGACCGCCGCGAGCGTGAGCCCGGCTGCGTGCAGGACGTGCTCCACGTTGCGCAGCACGCGCGCCGTCTGCACCCCGATGTCACCCTCGACGAGCTGCATCGTCTCGGGATCGATGGGCGTCTGCCCGGAGCAGAACAGGAGCGGCCCGACGCGGACGGCGTGGGCGTAGGGGCCAATGGCGCGCGGGGCTTCGGGGGCGTCGAGGATGTTCATGAAGAGCGTCGGAGACGGGTCGGGGTCGCACGTCGGGGTCGCACGTCGGGGTCGCACGTCGGGGTCGCACGCAGGTCAGAGGCGCTCGCGCGCGGCGCGGATGCGTGCGCGCTGCGCCTCGGGGGCGGTCGCTTCGGCACGCTCGTAGTGGTGGCGGGCGGCGCCGCGGTCGCCGGCAGCGGCGTGCGCCTCGGCGGCGGCGAGGTGAACGTTCCAGGCGGCGTCGGGGCGTTCGGCCAGGCGCGTGAGGGCGTGCAGCGCCTCGGCGTGCTGCCCGGCGCGCGTGCGGGCGGCCGCGTAGGCGAGCGCCTCGGCCTCGGTGCCGATGGCGAAGGCGGCTTCGCGGGCGTCGGCGGCGTCGGCGGCGCGGCCGGCGGCCTCGAGCGCGCGGGCGCGCGTCATGTGCCCGGCGAAGGTGGGGCGGCGCGCGAGGGAGGTCTCGGCCCAAGCGAGCGCCTCGGCCGTGTGGCGGCCGTGATCGAGGGCATACGTGGCGAGCTGCGTCCAGCCCTCGGGCTGGAAGCCGCGCGTGCCGCGCAGTTCGCGGCGCATGGTCGCGATGACGGCCGCGGGCGTATCGACGCGCAGCGGGAGCGGGAGCGCCGTCGAGCCCCAGTGCAGCACGAGCGTGGCCGTCTCGGTCGTCGGGTTGTCGAAGCGGTAGGCAAGGCGCTCCTCGTGCGGCGCCGTCTGCGGCGTCGCCTCGACGCGCAGGACGTCTTCGGCCTCGTCGTAGGTGTAGGAGCCCCAGGCGTCGGCCATGCTCGAGAAGATGACCGTCCAGGGCCCGCGCTCGCGCGGGATGACGTGGAGGCCGTAGCGCCCGGGCGGGAGGACGCGCTCGGCGATCTCGAGTGGCCCGTCGGTCTCGAGGACGGTGTTTTCGTTGGCGCCGGCACGCCAGACCTGGTCGTACGGCACGAGGCCGCCCCAGAGCGTGCGTCCGGCCACGGCGGGTCGGTGGTAGGCGACCGAGACCGTCGTCAGCCCGATCGTCTGTTCCACGCGCGCGGGCGGACTGACGCGGGGCGTGGTGAGAGCCTGCGCGAAGGCGGGCGCGGCGAGGACGAGCGCGAGCGCGAGCGTGGCGGCGAGTCGGGGCGGAGACATAGGGCGGCAGGGTGGGAGGGCGGGGGCGCCTACGCCGCGGCGCCCGCGGCGGCTCCCGAGCCTGCCGGTGAGGCGAGCGCGAGCGGCGGGAGCCGACGGCGCAGGCGTCGCGCGATGGCCACGGCGGCCTCGCGCCCGGACTCGGCGGCGCCGTTCATGTAGCCCTGATGCTCGAGGCTGCAATGCTCGCCTGCGAAGAACAGGGCGCCGGCGGGCGTCCGGAGGTGCTCGGCCAGGCCCGTCCACTGGCCGGGACGGAAGCAGGTGTAGCTACCGCGCGTGAAGGCGTGCGAGGGCCAGTGGAAGCGCGCGGCGCGGCCCGTGAAGGCCGCGGCCGTGCCGGGGAAGGCGCGCTCGGCACCGGGCAACAGGCGCGCCACCTGCGCCTCGGGCGGGCCCTCACCGACGCGGAGTCCGGCCGTGCCGCCTGAGAAGAACGTGAGCCCGGCGGCCTCGCCGGCCTCGAGCTCCTGCGGGTCCCAGAGGAGCTGAAACGGCTCGTCCGAGAACGTCTCGCCCGAGAAGCCTGCCGCGCGCCACGGCCGGCGGCGCATCCCGGCGAACGTCTTGGCGTTCGTGCCGAAGCCGGCCTCGGCGAAGGCGCGGCGCTGCGGCCCGGGGAGCGGCACGCGCAGGTCGAGCGCGCGCAGGAGCGGGAGGGGCAGCGCGAGCACGAGCACGTCCGCCGCCAGCTCGCGCGCGCCCCCGTCGGTCTGGAAGGCGAGGCGGAAGCCCGCGCCCTCGGCGCGGACGGCCTCCAGGAAGTGTCCGTAGCGGAGGGCGTCTCCAAGCGCGCCCGCCAGAGCAGCCGGCAGGCGTTCGTTGCCGCCGGCGATTTTGAAGCGCTCGTCGCTCTCGCCGAAGACCGCGAAGCCGTCGGCGAGGTCGGTGCCGATGGTGTAGAGGAAGTTGAGCGCGCTCTGCTCGTCCTCGTCGAGGCCGTACTCGGTCACGAAGGCCACGCCGAGGAGCGCGCGCAGCCACGCGTCGAGCCCGAGGCCGTCGAGGTAGGCGGCGACGGAGCGGCGATCGAGGCGGGCGGCCTCGGCGGGGTCGGTCTCGGCGCGCGCGAGGTCGGCCGCGACGCGCCCGGCCGCCGGCGTGAACGCGGTCACGACGTCGCGCTCGCTGTAGTGTCGCCCGCCGAAGAAGTAGCCCGTGCGCAGGCCCGCGGCCGGCCCGGCGTGGCGGTCGAGCAGGGCGAGCCCGAAGTGGGTGCACAGCGCTCGCACGTCCGCATGCGCCGAGTCGATGAACTCGGCGCCGAGCTCGGTCGGCTGCCCCTCGGCGACGACGCCGTAGCCGGTGTGGACGCGCCCGCCGGCGCGCGCGCTCGCTTCGTAGACAGTCGCCTCGAGGCCAGCGCGGTGCAGGTGCCAGGCCGCGGCGAGCCCGGCCAGACCGGCCCCCACGACGGCGATGCGCGGCGCGGCGGCGCCTGTCAGACGCGGCAGGCAGCCCGCGAGCGTCGGCGTGAGCAGCGCGCCGCCGGCCACGAGGGCGCCCGAGCGGAGAAAGGCGCGCCGCGAGACCGGTGGGGACGCCTGCGCGGCGGCGCCGGTCCAGGGCGTGCCGGCGGCACGGCGCGCCGCCTGCCGGAGCGCGGCGAAGAGCGGGGTGCGTCCGGAGGCCGAGCGCAGGAGCGGCATAGTGCGGAGCGGAGGGCGTGCCGGCAGTGTAGTCGCCATGCTGCGTATGCGACAAGGTGTTTGCCGGCGGAGGCGCGGCGGCGGGCGCCCCGCAGCGGGGACACGGGTATCTTTCGGGTCCTCATGTAAGCGCTTACTCCTCATGACCGCCTCCCCGCGCATCGCCTACTTCTGCATGGAGTACGGCCTCGACGACCGCCTCAAGACCTACAGCGGCGGCCTCGGCATCCTCGCCGGCGACCACCTCAAAGCCGCGCGCGACCTCGGCCTGCCGCTCGTCGGTCTCGGCATCAAGTGGAAGCAGGGCTATGTACGGCAGGCGATCGACGCCGACGGGCAGCCGCTCGACGTCTTCCGCGACTATGTCTACGACGGCCTGCTCGAGGATACCGGGGTCGAGGTCACGGTCCCGATCAAGGGGCAGGACGTGCGCTGCAAGGTGTGGCGCACCGAGGCCTTCGGCAACGCGCCGCTCCTGCTGCTCGATACCGACCTGCCCGGCAATCCCGAGGCGCACACGACGCGGCAGCTCTACGGCGGCCCGGGCGAGGACCGTGTCGCGCAGGAGATCGTGCTCGGCGTCGGCGGCGTGCGCGCCCTTCGCGCGCTCGGGCTCGAGGCGGACGTGTACCATTTCAACGAGGGTCACGCGCTGCTGGCCGGCTTCGAGCTGATCCGCGAGAAGATGGCCGCCGGCGACGACCTCGAGACGGCCCTCGCGCGCACACGCGCCGAGATCGTGTTCACGACGCACACGCCCGTGCTGGCCGGTAACGAAACGCACCCTCTCGACCGGCTGTGCTACGTCGGGGCGGACCTCGGGCTCGGCGCGGACGTGCTCCGGCGCCTTGGCGGTGAGCCGTTCAACATGACCGTCGGCGCGCTGCGCCTGGCCCGCCGCGCCAACGCCGTCGCTCAGCTCCACGGCGAGACCGCCCGCGCCATGTGGGCGCACGTGGAGGGAGGCGCGCCCATCGGCGCCATCACCAACGGCATCCACGTTCCAACGTGGGTGGACCCGGCCGTCCTCGAGGCCGCCGCCGCGGGCGACGACGAGGCGCTCTGGGCCGCCCACGTGGCCAACAAGCGTGCCGCGATCGCGCACATCGAAGCCCGCGCCGGCGTGACGTTCCGCGAGGATGTGCTACTTGTCGGCTTCGCACGCCGGGCCGTCGCCTACAAGCGCCCCACGCTCATCTTCGAGGACGTCGAGGCGATCGGGCCGCTGCTGCGCGAGGGTCGTCTGCAGCTCGTCTTCTCGGGCAAGAGCCACCCGATGGACGCGTCCGGCAAGGCCATCGTGGCCGAGCTCGTCGCCTTCGCGGCGCAGTATCCGGGGGCGGTCGCGTTCGTGCCGGACTACGACATGGCCACCGGGGCCGTGCTCACGCGCGGCTGCGACGTGTGGCTCAACAACCCCCGCCGGCCCAAGGAGGCCAGCGGCACGAGCGGCATGAAGGCCGCCATGAACGGCGTCCTCAACGCCTCCATCCTCGACGGCTGGTGGCCCGAGGCGTGCCGCGACGGCGTCAACGGCTGGGCCATCGGCGACGCGCACGTCGGCGCCGACGAGGCCGCGCAGGACGCCCGGGACCGCGCGGCGCTCGTCGAGACGATCACGCGCCGCGTTGTGCCGGCTTACTACGGCGACCGCGCGGCGTGGATCGCGATGATGCGCGCCTCGGTGGCAGACACGCGCGAGGCGTTCTCGGCCGAGCGCATGGTGCGCGAGTATGCCGGGACGCTCTATGCCGGGGTGCCCGTCGCCGAGGCGCCCGCCGCCTGAGCGCTCCTGACACGCCGCGCCAGACCGGACACGCCGCGTCAAGATTGCGCGCCCGCTCGGGTTCTTCACACCGGGGCGGGCGCGCGGCGGCCCGCTGTGCCGTTCTTGGAGCCTGCACCCCGTAACACCGGGTGGGCCGGAGGGCGCCCAGGCGCCGCCGGGTCACGTAAGTCGCAACAGAGAGGCCTTCGCACGGACGGGCCGGGCTGTTGTTGCCCTGGTTCTGCGCGAAGGGGCGGGCACGCTGGGCGTGCCGGCCGGGTGGTTCTGCTTTCTCCGTCCTCACGAGGTTTCACCGTGACTACGTTCGACACGCTCGGGCTCCGCGAGGAGCTCGTCTCCACCGTGGCCGCCCTTGGCTACGACACGCCCACCCCCATTCAAGAAGCGCTCGTCCCGCTGCTGCTCGCCGGCCGCGACGTGGTCGGGCAGGCGCAGACCGGAACCGGCAAGACGGCCGCGTTCACGCTGCCGCTCCTGCACCGCCTCGCCGAGGATAGCGATGATCAGGCCGGCAGCCGGACGGCGCCGCGCGCGCCGCGTGTGCTCGTGCTCGCGCCCACGCGCGAGCTCGCCGTGCAGGTCGCCTCGGCCATGCACAGCTACGGCAAGGCCCTCGGCGCACGCGTGCTGCCGGTCTACGGCGGCCAGCCGTACCACAAGCAGATCGGCCGCCTCGAGCGCGGCGTCGACGTCGTCGTGGGCACGCCCGGGCGCCTGATCGACCTGATGCAGCAGGGCGCGCTCGACCTCTCGGCCGTGCAGGCCGTCGTGCTCGACGAGGCCGACGAGATGCTCTCGATGGGCTTCGCCGATGACCTCGAGGCGATCCTCGAGGCCACGCCCGCCACGCGCCAGACGGCGCTGCTCTCGGCCACCATGCCGCCCGGCATCCGGCGTATCGCCGCGCGCTACCTGCGCGCGCCCGAGTCGGTCGTGATCGGCGCGCAGCACCGCGCGGCGGCGGCCATCGCGCAGCGCTACTACCTCGTGCGCGAGCACGACAAGCCGGCCGCACTCGCGCGCCTGCTCGAGGTCGAGCCGGTCGAGTCGGCGCTCGTGTTCGTGCGCACGCGCGCCGAGACGGGGGCCGTCGCCGAGGTGCTGCAGGCGGCTGGCTTCGCGGCCGAGGCGCTCTCGGGCGAGCTCAGCCAGGCCGCGCGCACGGACGTGCTCGGGCGCCTGCGCAGCCGCCGCATCCAGGTGCTCGTCGCGACCGACGTGGCCGCGCGCGGGCTCGACGTGGAGCACGTCTCGCACGTGTTCAACCTCGACCTGCCGCGCGACCCCGAGGTGTACGTCCACCGCGTCGGGCGGACCGGCCGCGCCGGGCGCGCGGGCGTTGCCGTGGCGCTCGTGGCGCCTCACCAGCGCGGCCTGCTGCGCCGCATCGAAGACTTCACGCGGCAGCCGGTCGAGCAGGGCACGCTGCCCACGCCGGACGCCGTCCGCGCGCACCGCGCGGCCGCCCTCCGCGCCGCGCTCGCCCAGCGCCTGCCGGCCGGCGACGAGGACACGCTCGCGCATGAGCGGGCGCTCGTGCTCGCGCTCGTCGCCGAAGGGCACGACGCGCTCGACATTGCGGCCGCGGCCGTGGCGCTCGCGCGGCGCGACGAGGCCGAGATCGCACCCGTGGCCGAGGTGCGCGAGCGCCCGGCGCACGCGCTCGCGCGCCGCGACGGCAACCGACCGGGCAACGAGCGCTTCGGGGGCTTCGACCGCCAGGAGGGCCGCGGCCCGCGCGGCTTCGACCGCCGCCCGACGGCGCAGGAGGAGGGCATGGTCCGCCTCGCGCTCAACACGGGCCACATGCACGGCGTCCGTCCGGGGCAGATCGTCGGCGCGCTCGCGCACTTCGGCGAGATCCCCGGTAGCGCCATCGGGCGCATCACGATCGACTACCGCCAGACGTGGGTGGACGTACCCGAGGCGCTCGCGCCGCAGGTGCTCGCCCGCAGCGGGCGCTACCAGATCGGGCGCAACAAGATCGAAGTCGAGCGCGCCTGACGTGTCCAACCCAGGCGTGTCGCGGGCGGCGGGGCTTCGGCTCTGCCGCCCGCGATGCGTTTCACCGACCAGTTTTCGTTTCACCGATTCGTTTCACCGACCAGTTTTCGTCTCACTGATCAGCTTTTCCGTACAGTGGCCCTGCGCGAGCACCTACTGAGCGTACTCCCCAGGCTGTCCCGGTTCGCGGTGGGCTGAGAGGAGCCGCAAGGTGGCGGTCGGTGGCCAAACGGCCCTTGCTGACCGCGCGCGCCGCGCTGCCGCTCACGCCTCGCCCTCGAGCACGACGGCCTCCGGTCCGAAGAGCGCCGTGAGGCCGCGCATGAAATCCGGCGTCAGGTCCACGACCGCCGTGCGCGCGTGCAGGCGCACCGGGCGGGGGAGCGTCGGCTCTTCGACTTCGAAATAGAGCTTGCACGCGCCGCGATTGGCCTCGCAAAGCGTCGCAAGCTGATCGATGGCCTCGGGGCTCGTCTCGTCCGGCCGCACGCGAAGCACGAGCGCCTTGACGAGTTGCTCGCGCACGCGCCACATCGGCAGCACCTCGCGCGCGACGATCTTGAGGTCGCCCTTGGTCTCGGCCTTGCCGCGCACGAGCACCACCTCGTCCTCCTTGAGCAGGTGCCCGACCCGCTCGAGCGTCTGCGCGAAGCACATCACCTCGGCCTGGCCGGTCGTGTCCTCGAGCGTCACGAACGCGATCGGGCGGCCGCTCCTGGTCGTACGGCGGTTGACGGCCGTCACGATACCGCAGACGGTCTGGTCGGAGTCGTCGGGCACGTTTTCGGCGTCGCCGAGGCGGAGCGAGGCGAAGGCGCGCGCCTCGGCGGCGTAGTCGTCGAGGGGATGGCCGGAGACGTAGAAGCCCATCAACTCGCGCTCGTAGCGGAGCGTCTCGCCGCGCGTCCACGGCTCGGCGTGGGGGAGGGCGGGGGTGAAGGCGGCGCCGTCGCCGCCGGCGGGGCTGCCGAAGAGCGACGACTGGCCGGCGGCGCGGTCGGCCTGGTGGCGCTGCGCGTACTGCCAGGCCGGCTCGACGGCCGCGACGAGTTGGGCGCGGTGCCCCTCGAGGGCGTCGAGCGCGCCGGCCATGGCGAGCGCCTCGAGCGTCTTCTTGCCGACGGCCCGGAGGTCGAGGTCGCGCACGAGCGCGTACAGGTCCGAGAAGGCGCCGCCGGCGCGGGCGCGCGCGGCCAGCAGCGCCTCGATGGCGCCGTGCCCGACGCCCTTGATGGCCGCCAGCCCGAAGCGCACGCGCCCCGCCTCGACGGTGAAGTGCGCCTGCGAGCGGTTCACGCACGGCGGCAGGAGGACCAGCCCGGCCGCGCGCGTGGCCTCGAGCGCGACGGCGAGCTTCTTCGAGTCGGCCATTTCGGTCGTGAGCACGGCGGCCATGAACTCGGCCGGGTAGTGCGCCTTGAGGTAGGCCGTCTGGTAGGCCACGACGGAGTAGGCCGCCGAATGGCTCTTGTTGAAGCCGTAGCCAGCGAACTTCTCCATCATGTCGAAGACCTCGTCGGCGGTCTTGGCGTCGACGCCCTTCTCGGCGGCGCCGGCGCGGAACGTCTCGCGATGGGCCGCCATCTCCTCCATCTTCTTCTTGCCCATCGCGCGGCGGAGCAGGTCGGCGCCGCCGAGCGTGTAGCCGCCCATGACCTGCGCCATCTGCATCACCTGCTCCTGGTAGACCGGGATGCCGTAGGTGGGCGCGAGGATCTCCTCGAGCATCGGGTGCGGGTAGACGACCGTCTCCTGGCCGTGCTTGCGCGCGATGTAGGTCGGGATGAGGTCCATCGGGCCGGGCCGGTAGAGCGCGTTCATCGCGATCAGGTCGTCGAGGCAGGTCGGCTTGAGCTTGCGCATCCACTCGCGCATGCCGTCGGACTCGAACTGGAAGATGGCGACCGTGTCGCCGCGCTGGAACAGGCGGAACGTCCTGGGGCAGTCGAGCGGGATCGCGTCCAGGTCGATCTCGACGCCGTGGCCCTGGCGGATGAGCGCGAGCGCATCGTTGAGGATCGTGAGCGTCTTGAGCCCGAGGAAGTCCATCTTGAGCAGTCCGAAGTCCTCGATGTACTTGCCGTCGTACTGCGTCACGACCACGTCTACGACGTCGCCGCCGCCGGTCTTGGACTTCTGCACCGAGACGGGCACGTAGTCGGCCACGTTGCCAGGCGCGATGATGACGCCGGCGGCGTGTACGCCCGTGTGGCGGGCCGAGCCCTCGAGCACGGTCGCGTAGTGCATCAGCTTGCGGATCTGGGGGTCCGGGCTCTGGAAGAGCTGCGCGAACTCCGGCACGTCCCGGCGCGCGCTCTCGAGGTTGACCTTGACGCCGTCGGGGACCAGCTTGGCGATGCGGTCGGCCTCGGCGAGCGGGATGCCGAGCACGCGGCTGACGTCGCGCAGGACGGACTTGGCGCCCATCGTGCCGAAGGTGACGATCTGGCAGACTGACTCGCGGCCGTACTTCTGCACGACGTAGTCGATCACGCGCGCGCGCCCGCGGTCGTCGAAGTCGATGTCGATGTCCGGCATCGAGATGCGCTCCGGGTTCAGGAAGCGCTCGAAGAGCAGGTCGTAGCGCAGCGGGTCGATGTTGGTGATGCCGAGGCAGTAGGCGACGGCGCTGCCGGCGGCCGAGCCGCGGCCGGGCCCGACGCTGACGCCGAGCCGGCGCGCGGCCGTCGTGAAGTCCTGCACGATCAGGAAGTAGCCCGCAAAGCCCATGTCACGGATGACCTTGAGCTCGAAGTCGAGGCGCTCGCGGACGGCCTCCGGGAGGGCCCCCGTGGCCTCGCCGTAGCGCTCGCGGGCGCGCTCGTACGTCAGGTGGCGCAGGTAGGCGTCGGCGTCGGCGTGCGGGGGCGGGATGGGGAAGTGCGGCATGAGCAGCTTGCCCATGGCCAGCTCGAGGCGGCACTTGCCCGCGATCTCGGCCGTGCGCTCGAGCGCCGCGTCGACGTCGAGCGGCCCGCCGAAGACGCCCTCGGCGATGGAGGCGCGGAAGGCGTCGCGCATCTCGTCGGCCGTCTTGAGATAGAACTGGTCGTTCTCGAACCGCATCCGGTGCGGGTCGTGGAGATCCTTGCCCGTCTGCAGGCACAGCAGCACGTCCTGCGCCTCGGCGTCGGCGCGGTGCACGTAGTGCACGTCGTTCGAGGCGACGACGCCCACGCCGTACTCCTTCGCCCACCGGAGCAGCACGGCGTTGCAGCGCCGCTGCTCGGGGATGGCGTGGTCCTGCACCTCGACGTAGTAGTCCTCGCCGAAGATCTCGAGGTACTCCTCGAACACGCGCCGCCCGGCCTCCTCGCCCTTGTGCAGGATTGTCTGGAGCACCTCGCCCTGGAGGCAGCACGTGGTCGCAACCAGCCCGGCGCTGTGCGCCCGGAGCGCGGCCTTGTCGATGCGCGGCTTGTAGTAGTAGCCGTCGGTGTAGCTGAGCGAGGAGAGCTTGATCAGGTTGCGGTAGCCCTCCTCGTTCTTGGCCAGCAGCACCTGGTGGTAGCGCGTGCGGTCTTCGCGCTCGCGCATCGGGCGCGCGGTGACGTAGAACTCGCAGCCCACGATGGGCTGGATGCCCGCCTTCCTGGCCGTGGTGTAGAATTCCGGGACGCCGTGCAGGTTGCCGTGGTCGGTGATGGCGAGGGCCGGCATCTCGAGCTCGGCTGCGCGCGCGACGAGGTTCTTGATACGCGCTGCGCCGTCGAGCAGCGAGTACTGGGTGTGCGTGTGGAGGTGGCAGAAGCAGGACGACATCGGGGCCAGGCGCAGGCGAGAGGCCGGCCAAGAAACCCGGACGCCCGGTCCGGGGGCAAGCGTTGTGGACATCTTCCCGGGGAATGCGGATGTTCCCCGGGGCCTGCGAAGGACGCCAGGAATGGCGTGCAACCCCGCCGCCGCGCATCGGTACCCCTGCCCGCCGGCACCCGCGTCTCAGCCGCTTCCGCCCATGCTCCTCATCGTCTACCTCGACGCCTACCACCTCGGCGACCCGCTCTTCATAGACCGCTTCGCGCGTATCGCAAAGGCGTGCGCCCATCCGCTCGTACTCGTGCACGGGACGGGCGAGGCGGCCGAACTGGCGCTCGAGGGGTCTGGTCGCGAGCCGGCCCGCGAGGGCGGCGTGCTCCGCCTGGCGCACGCAGACGACGCCGAGACGGTCGCCCGGGCCGGGCGCGAGCTCTCGCGGCGCCTCGTGCACGCGCTCAACGAGGCCGGCGTCTCGGCGCTGCGCGTGACCGGCGCCGACAGGGGGCTGCTGCGCGCCACTGCTGATGGGGCGCTCGAGGCGCCCGGGGCCGCCTGGGTGGCCGCGCTCGCGCGGCAGGGCGCCGTGCCGGCGGTGCTGGCGCTCGTGCGCGGCGAGGTGACGGCGCCGCTGCGCGAAGTGGACCCCGCCGCCGCCGCCGCCGCGCTCGCCCGTGCGACCGGCGGGACGCTCGTCGCGCTCGCCCGCTCAGCGACGGGGCGCCTCCCCGAGCGGGCCGCGCCGGCCGAGGCCGCTGCGCTCGCCGGAGACCCGGAGGGTTTCGCCCGCCTCGCCGCTTCGGGGCTCCCGCTGCGGCTGGCGCCGCCGGGCAGCCTGGCCGGCCCCGAGGCCCAGCCGCCCGGGATAGCGGTCTCCGAGCGGCCGGCCACCGCCTCCGAGGCGGCCTCGTGATTCGCCCTCCCGATCCGCCCATTTCAGCCTCCAGGGGGCGAATTTCTTGACCGGCGCACGCCCGCACGGTAAGTTGATCTCCGCACAGCGGCCCGCCTGACGGTCGCGCCTCCCACTCACTCCCATCGCCTCATCCCGATGTCCGAACACTACAGCAAGCTCCAGCAGCACGTGGCCAGCCTGGAGGACGACTTCAAGAAGTTCTACGAGAAGAACAACAAGGCGGCCGGTACTCGCATCCGCAAGGGCATGCAGGACCTGAAGGCGCTCGCGCAGGAGATCCGCCAGGACGTACAGGACCGCAAGAACGCCGAGTGACCGCACGGGTGGTCTCGGCCGCCCGGTGGCCGCTTGCGGTCGGGGCCGTGCGTGTCGCACGGCCCTTTCTTTTTGCCGCCCCCCTTCGCCCCGTCACCCTCCCCTTCACGACCGTTTCCTCGCCTCATGCGCGTCCTCCTTGTGCTCGCCGCGCTCGGCTGCGCGGCCTCGGCCAGCGCCCAGCGCCTCCCCGGCGACACGCTCGGAACCGACGACGGCTGGTTCAGCCGCGCCATCGTACGACTCTCGGGCAGCCAGACCGCGTTTGCCAACTGGCAGGAAGGTGGCGCGAGCGCGCTGGCCGTCGCGCTCGCCGGCGAGGCAGACTTCGCGCGTGTCAACGGGAGGCTGCGGCAGGCTCACGAGTTCCGCGCCTCGTTTGGGCTGCTGCAGCAGGACACGCTCGCGTTCCGCAAAGCCGACGACCGCTTCCGCTACGGCTTCGCGCTCGAGCACGAGACCGGCCGTGCGCTGCGGCCCTCGGTGCGCGTCACGGCGCAGTCGCAGTTCGCGCCCGGCTTCGACTACAACCCCTCGCCGGCAGCCTACCCGACGCTGCCCGTCGTGCCGGGGGAGCGGCTGCGGGTCTCGAGCTTCGCCGCCCCGGCCGTGCTGACGCAGTCCGTGGGGGCGACGGTGCGTCCGGGCGGGGACTTCGTGGGGCGCGCGGGAGTCGGCCTCAAGCAGACCGTCGTCGCGGTCGAGCGCCTGCGGCCGGTGCACGGCAACGCGCCCGGCCAACTCGTCCGCCTCGAGGCGGGGCTCGACGCCGAGGCGGCGCTCGACCGGCGGATCGCGCAGGGCGTACGCCTGCGCTCGCGGCTGGCCGCGTTTCAGGCGTTCACGCAGGTGGCGCAGGCCGCCCCAGACCTCGTCTGGGAGAACACGCTCGCGCTCCGGGTCAACGGTCTGCTCTCGGTGAACCTGGACACGGTCGCGCTCTACGACCGCGACGTGAGCGCGCGCGTCCAGCTGCGCGAGGTGCTCTCGGTCGGGCTGACGATGACGCTGCTATGAGCGGGGCTGCTATGAGCGGGGCTGCTATGAGCGGGGCTGCTATGAGCGGGGCTGCTATGAGCGGGGCTGCTATGAGCGGGGCTGCTATGAGCGGGGCTGCTATGAGCGGCGCGGCGGTGCGCGGCGCGGCTCCGGGGCGTTCCGTGCGGCCTGGCCGGGTCCTGCGGTGACGCCGCCCCGCCGCGCGCTGTGGGGGCCGGCGGCGGCCTACGCGGCCGTTTGCGCCGCGCTCTGGCCTGTGCCCGTCTTCGGCGTGCTGCACGCCGAGTCGTCGGCGGTCGTAGGGGGGGCGGCGTTCTTCGTGGCCGGACTGTCCGGAGTGGGAGCGTTCCGGCGGGGTGAGCCGCTCGGACGCGTGACGCAGCGACACGTGGCGCTGCTTGGCGTCCCACTTGCCCTGCTGACGCTCTCGCTCCTGTGGCGCCCCAACTGCGGCTACGCGCTCGGTCTGCTGCTCTTCGGCGTGCTCGCCGTGCCGAGCGCGCCGCTGGGAGTCGCGGCGGCGTGGGCGCTCGCGGCCCGAGGCGGGCGTTTCGCGGGCGCGCTGCTCGTGGCCGGGGGGGTGCTGGTAGGGCTCAGCGGGGTCGCGTTCGACCTGCTGCTGCACCCGCAGTTTTTCACCTACAACCACGTCTTCGGCGGCGTCCTCGGGCCGATCTACGACGAGGAGCTGGCCATCCGACCCGGCCTGTTCGTCTTCCGCGCGCTGACGGTGCTGTGGACGCTCGGGCTGGTCCTGCTCGGGACGGCCCTGCGCCGCCCGCCGGCGCGCCGCCGTCCGATCTGGCTGGCCCTGTCTCTCGTAGGCGTGCTGCTCGCGCTGGCGTATGCGCTTCGCGTGCCGCTCGGCCTCAACCAGTCCGAGGCAAGCCTGGCGCGCGCGCTCGGCGCGACCGTCCGCAGCGGTCCGTTCGTGATCCACTACGATCCCGCGCGCACGTCCGCCACCCGCCTCGCGCAGGTTGTCGAGGAGCACCATTTCCGCTACGCGCGCCTCGCGGCCGATCTCGGCACCGCCCCGCCGGGACCGTTCCTGACGTTCCTCTACCCCGACCCCGACGCGCGCGGGCGGCTCGTGGGCGCGCGCGAGACGAGCGTGGCGCCGGTCTGGCGGCGCCCCGCGCAGATGCACCTGCTCGACGCCGCCTTCGACGCCTCGTTCGGGCACGAGCTCGCGCACGCGTTCAGCCAGTCGTTCGGGCATCCGGTCACGGGCGCGACGTGGGCCATCGGGCTCGTCGAGGGCCTGGCGGTGGCGCTCGAACCGCCCGACGGGCTCCCCGCGCCCGAGCAGCAGGTCGCCGCCGCGCTGCGCCTGGACGCGGACGCGTCGGGGGGCGTCTCGGAAGACCTCTCGGCCGCGCTCGCGCGCACGATGCAGCCGCTGGGCTTCTGGTCCGGGCGGGCCGGCGTCAGCTACACCACCGCCGGCGCGTTCGTGCGCTGGCTGCTCGACCGCTACGGGCCGGAGCCGCTGCGCGCGGCCTACCGTACGGGGTCGTTCTCGCCCTACGGGCGCTCGCTCGAGGCGCTCGCCGAGGAGTGGGCCGCACACGTGCGCACCGTCCCCGTCACGGCCGAGGCCGCGGCCGTCGCGGCGTGGCGCTTCGGCGCGCCGTCGCTGTTCGAGGTGCGCTGCCCGCACCACGTCCCGCGGCACGTCCGCCTCACGCGCGCCGGGCAGGCGGCCGTACGCGCGGGCGACGCCGCGGCCGCCCGCGCGGCGTTCGCGGCCGCCCGCGCACGCGCGCCGGGCCACGAGCCGGCCCTGCTCGGCCTGGCGGCGCTCGACCTGGCCGAGGGCGCCCGCCCGCCGGCTGCCGTCGCGGCGGACCTGAAACCCGAGGCCTTCCCGGCTTCGCCCGCGCGCTGGCAGGCTCTCGGCGATGCCCGCCGTCTGGCCGGCACCCCTTCGGCCGACAGCGCCTACGCCGCCGCACTCGGCGCGCTGCCGCCTTACGCGTCTGCCGCGCGGGCGCGCCTGGCGCTGCGCGCGGCACTCGGCCCGGAGGCGCTGCGGCCTCTGCTGGCCGTCCCGTCCGACTCGGCGGCGCTGCAGAGCCGGGCCGCGCGCCTGGGCGTCTGGCCGGACCCTGCGGCGCAGGTCCTCGCGGCGCTCCTCGAGGCCGAGGCCGGGGCGTTCGAGCAGGCCTTCGGGCGCCTCGCGCGGTACCGGGGGGCGGCCACGCGGCGCGTTGCGGCGGGCGAGCGCGCGGGCGTGGCGCGCTTCCTCACGGCGCAGGCGGCAGGCATGGCCTACCGCGCCGGTCGCCTGCGCGAGGCCGAGCGGCTCGCGGCGCAGGCCGAGGCGGCCTACCGTGCGGTCGGCGCCGAGGGGCCGGCCGAGGTCGTGCGCGACCTGCGGACGCGGATCGCATGGCGTGCGGCCGCCAACCCTCCAGGGGAATGAAGAGGCGCGCCCCGCGCAGGCTCCCTGGGGTCGGTGGGACGGTAATTGGCCCTCACGGCGGGAGGCTCGGAGCCTATCTTGGCCCCGAGTTCTGCCCCCGCCATGCCGCGCCCGCGCTCCGCCGTCCGCTTTCTCGCCTGCCTCGTTGCGGGCCTCCTGATCGGAAGCACGGCCGGGGGCTGCCTGACGCCCGAGGAAGCGGCGCGGCTCGACGCGCTCGGGGAACGCGCGCCCGGCGCCGAGACGGCCGCCCGCGACGCGCGCGTGCGCACCGTGCAGCTCTACCGCACCGGCGACGAGGCGTCGCTGCCCATCCTGACGCTTGCGCCCGGCGAGACGCTCACGCTCGCCTTCGACCTGCTCGAGGCCGGCACCGGCCGGCCGCTCTCGGTCGAGTTCGTGCACACGGACCGGCAGGGCCGCCCGGACCTGCTGCCGACCGAGTTCCTGACCAGCTTCGACCGCGACGACCTGCTTGGCTACCGCGTCTCGGGCAACACGGCCGTCTCGTACGTCCACTACCGCTACACTTTCCCCAACGCCACCATCGGCTTCCGGCTCAGCGGCGCCTACCGCCTGCGCGTGACCGAGCCCGGCGAGACCGAGGCGCTCTTCGAGATCCCGTTCTGGGTGAGCGAGCAGTCGGCCGAGGCCGAGCTGTTCTTCGGGACGGCGCTGGCCGGCGGCGCCGGCGTGACGATCCAGCCGGCGGCGCGCGTGCGGCCGGGCGCGCGCCTGGCCGGCTTCGAGGCGTTCCAGTACACGGCGTGCTTCGCCCGCAACGGCCGCCTGGACCGTCTGCGCTGCGCGCCCGAGCCGGGGCTCGTCGGGCTCGCGCTCTACCAGTTCCTGCTGCCGCGCAGCGAGGCGTTCGCGCCGGCGCCGCCCCTGTTCACGTTCGACCTCGGCCGCCTCTCGGTCGGGCCGGACGTGGACGAGGCCGACCTGGCGGCGCGCCCGCCGGCCGTCCGCCTGCGCGTCGACGCGGGGCTTTTCGCGCGCGACCTCCGGGACGACGACCTCTCGGGCCGCGCGCGCATCCGCTCCGCGTTCGCCGACGGCGGCCAGGGCGACACCGACGCCGAGTATGCCGATGTCACGTTCCGCTACGCCCCGCCGGACGGGCGCCCCTCGCCCGGGCCCGTCTTCGTCCACGGGCCGTTCACCGACTGGCAGCTCCGCCCCGAGGGCCAGATGACATGGCTGCCCGAGCAGGCCCGCTACGAGGCTACGCTGCGCCTCAAGCAGGGCCGCTACGCATACGCCTACGCCGCTCCGGACGACCCGCCGCGCCGCCGCCAGGTCGCGCTCGGACAGCCGGCGCTCTTCACGGCGCTCGTCTTCCTGGCCGACCCGCAGCGCGGCACCGACCGCCTCGTGGCCGTCCAGAGCGCGCTGGCGCGCTAGGCGACCGGCCCGGACCTGCTAGATTCCGTTTCCTCCCACCACACCCCTCAGACCCGATGCAGAGGTTCGTACTCCTCTCCCTCGTTCTTCTCGGCGTAGCCGGTTGCTCGGGGGCGCGGCCCTCGGCGCCCGTCGCCCCCGCGCCGGCGGCCAACGGGGCTGCCCAGGCCGGCGCTCAGGCCGGCGGGCAGGCCGCTCGCGGCGGCGCCCAGGCCAACCAGGGCCCGCGCCCGTACGCGAGCGTCATCACCCCGGGCACCGTCACGCGGCGCGGCCTGCTCACGCTCCACCTCCAGGACGACGGCGCCAAGCTGCTCGCCGAGGTGCCCGACTCGCTCCTCGGCCGCGACATGCTGCTCAAGTCGCGCATCGCGCGCACGGCCGAGGGCATCGGGTACGGGGGCGAGAGCTCCGGCAACCAGCTCGTCCGTTTCGAGCGGCAGGGCAACCACCTGCTGCTGCGCACGCTGCGCTACAACATCGTCGCCGCCGACAGCCTGCCGATCGCGCAGGCCGTACAGGCGTCCTCGTTCGAGCCGATCCTGGCGCGCTTGCCTATCCGCGCCTTCGGGCCCGACTCGGCCTCGGCCGTCGTCGAACTGACGGAGCTCTTCACGACCGACGTGCCGGCCCTCGGCCTGCAGAGCGGCCGGCGCGAGCAGTTCCGCGTGCGCCGCCTCGACCCGGCGCGCTCCTACCTCACGCGCGCCTCGGCCTACCCGATCAACGTCGAGATCCGCAACGTGCTCACGTACGAGGCGGGGCAGCCGCCCTCGAACCCCGCCACGGGCGTGATCACGCTCGAGATGGCGCACTCGCTGCTGCTGCTACCCCGGGAGCCCATGCGCCCGCGCCGCATCGATGCCCGCGTGGGCTACTTCGGCATCACGCAGACCGACTACGGGCTCGACGCGCAGCGCGCCGAGCAGCGCCGCTACGCCGTCCGCTGGCGCCTCGAGCCCAGAGACGTCGAGGCGTACCGCCGCGGCGAGCTCGTCGAGCCGGTCAAGCCCATCACGTTCTACATCGACCCGGCCACGCCCATGCAGTGGCGGCCCTACCTCAAGCAGGGCGTCGAGGACTGGAACGTGGCCTTCGAGGCGGCCGGCTTCAAGAACGCCATCCGCGCGCTCGACCCGCCGAGCCCCGAGGAGGACCCCGACTGGAGCCCCGAGGATGCGCGCTACTCCGTCATCCGCTACTTCGCGTCGGACATCGAGAACGCCTACGGCCCGCACGTGGCCGACCCGCGCTCGGGCGAGATCATCGAGTCCGACATCGGGTGGTACCACAACGTGATGAACCTGCTGCGCAACTGGTTCTTCGTGCAGACGGCCGCCATCAACCCCGACGCGCGCGGGCCACGCTTCCGCGAGGACGTGATGGGCGAGCTGATCCGGTTCGTCTCGGCGCACGAGGTCGGGCACACGCTCGGCCTGCCGCACAACTTCATCGCCTCCAACGCGGTCCCCGTAGACAGCCTCCGCTCGCCGACCTACACCGCGCGGCACGGCACGGCGTACTCCATCATGGACTACGCGCGCTTCAACTACATCGCGCAGCCTGGCGACGGCGTCACGCAGGTCATGCCGCGCGTGGGGCTCTACGACAAGTGGGCCATCGAGTGGGGGTACCGCTACTTCCCGGACGCGCAGTCGGAGGAGGAGGAGCGGCGGATCCTGCTCGCCATGACGCGCCGCGCCGCCGAGGACCCGCGCCTGCGCTTCGGCAACCAGCTCGGCAACCCGTTCGATCCGCGCAGCCAGGCCGAGGACCTCGGCGACGACCCCGTGCGGGCCTCCACCTACGGGCTGGCCAACCTCAAGCGCATCGTGCCCAACCTCCAGACCTGGATGACCGAGCCGGGCGAGGATTACAGCACGATGAACGAGGTCTACGGCCAGATCGTCGGGCAGTGGAACCGCTACCTCGGGCACGTCACGCGCGTCGTGGGGGGCGTCCACATGGACCACAAGACGGCCGACCAGGACGGCGCGGTCTTCACGCCCGTTCCGGCGGCGCGCCAGCGCGAGGCGGTGCAGTTCCTGCTGCGCGAGGGCTTCGTACGCCCGGACTGGCTGCTCGATGCCTCGCTCCTGCGCCGCGTCGAGCCTGCCGGCGCCGTCGAGCGCGTGCGCGCCTTCCAGGAGGGCACGCTGGCCAACCTGCTCAGCTTCCCACGCCTCGCGCGTCTGCTCGAGGCCGAGTTCATGCGCGAGGACGCCTACCGCGCCGCGGACCTGCTCGCGGACGTGCGCGCGGGGCTCTGGCGTGAGCTCGCCCAGGGCGCGGCCATCGACCCGAGCCGCCGCGCGCTCCAGCGTGCGCACGTGGACCGCCTGGGCGTGCTGCTCAACGACGACGCACCCGCCGGCCCGCAGCTCGGGCTCAACCGCTTCCAGAACACGCCCATCACGGCCTCGCGCTCGGACGTGCGCCCGCTCGCCCGCGGCGAACTCGTCGCGCTCCGGCAGCAGGTCGCGCAGGCGCAGGCGCGCTACCGCGCCGACAGCCGCCGCGCCGAGCGGCTCCACCTGGCCGACATCGCCGCGCGCATCGACCAACTCCTCGACCCGCGCGGCGCCGGCGTGGCACGTCCCGCCGGCGGGGGCACGGCGTTCGCCCTCGACACCGCCGTCACCGACGGCCACGACGGCCTGACGCACGTGCACGGGCCGGCCTGCTGGCACGGACTCGACTGACGCCAGCGATGGCAGCAGACGACCCGCGCGACGACCCGCGCGACGACCCGCGCGACAACCCGCACGGCGGACCGCACGGCGGACCGCACGGCGGTCTGCGCGACACCGACGCGGTGCGCGGCCTCGACCTCGAGGCCGCGCACCCGGACGTGCTCGTGCTCGTGGGCACGCAGACCGGCAACTCCGAGCTCGTGGCCGACGCCGTGGCCGAGACGCTCGGCGAGCTCGGCTTCGCCGCGCACGTGCTCGACATGGCCGACGCCGTGCCCGAGATGCTCGCCGACTACCGGCAACTCGTGGCCGTGACGTGTACCTGGTCCAACGGCACGTTCCCGGACAACGCGGTCGCCTTCGCCGAGGCGCTCGAGGAGCTCGGCCCGCCGCTCGCCCACGTGGCCTACGGCGTCGTCGGCCTCGGCGACCGAGACTACAACCCGTACTTCCTCACGGCCGCGTACCGCCTCGACGCGCTGCTCGCAGCCTGCGGCGCGCACCGCGCCCTCCCGGTCTGCGAGATCGACGGCGGGCCGCGCCCGGCTGACTTCGAGGCGGTGCGCGCATGGACGGTGCGCCTCGCGGCAGCGTTCGCGGCGCGCGGCGCGGAGGCTACCTAGAGGCGCTGCGGAGACTAACCCGGAGGCGCTACGAGCGCCTGCGGCGGTGGGCGGGAGCCGCCCGCGAGGTGAGCGGAAGCCGCCCGGCACGGCCACGCACCTTGGCCGCGAATACGGCCCCAGGAGACCGTACGGGCCGATCCGAGAACTGGCACGATTGTGTTTATGGGGCAGGGCGTACCTGACTACGTCTCTCCCATGAAACGCTTTCTGCTCGTCGCCCTGGCCTTCTGGCTCGGGTTTCAGTACCACAACTACCGGACGGCGTCGTCGTCCGACGCGGCCACGCCGACTGTCCGCGTGGCGCACACCGATGGCCCTCCCCACCGGCACGGCGCGCGCGCCGGTGACCTGCGGGCCGCGCACGCGGCGCTGGACGCGCCCGACTCGCGCGTCGGCCGTGCCGTCGCGCGACTGTTCGGCCGAGAGGCCGGCGATGACCGCCCCGTGCGCGGACGCGTGCAGGCCTACCTACTCGATGGGCGCGGCGAGGTGCGCGGGTTCATCCTGCGCGATGGCACGCAGGTCGAGGTGCCCTCGCACCAGCGCGGCGCGGCCGAGCGCCTGGCCAGCCCCGGCGACGAGATCCGCGTGGTAGGGCTGCGCACGGGCCGCGTGATGCAAGCGCAGGTGATCGAGAACGTCCGCACCGGCGACCGGCTCGAGGCGGAGCCCCCCCGCCGTGACCGCCGCAGCGAGCGCGACGCCCGCAGCGAGCGCGACGCCCGCAGCGAGCGTGCCGTCCGCAGCGAGCGCGATGCCCGCAGCGAGCGTGCCGTCCGCAGCGAGCGCGACGCCCGCAGCGAGCGTGCCGTCCGCAGCGAGCGCGACCGGCGGGGCGAGGCGGCCATGACTGCGCGCGTGGACGGCCGCATCGAACACGTGCTCGAGGACGGACGGGGTGACGTCACGGGCGTACTGCTGCGCGACGGCACGCAGGTCGTGCTCGACGAGCGCGACGCCCGCCGTCTCGGGATCGAGCTGCGCGAGGGCGCGCGCGTGCGCCTCGAGGGCGTCCTGGTAGACACCCCGCACGGCCGCCTGGTGCGTGTCGGCAGTGGCGATGCGCGCAGCAACGAGCGCAGCGCCCGCCGCGGCGAGCGCGATGCCCCGCGCGACCGCCGCGAGCCGCCTCGCCGCCGCGATCGCTCCCGCTGAGCGCTCGCCGAGGGCTCTGTCCCTGCCCTGACCGCGTCGTTACACCGCACTCCTCCTTACCTGCCTCCTCCTTCCTTCCACAGTCCCTCTCCACACCCACCACAAACCCTCACAGAGACATGAAAACCGCACTCTTCACCACCTCCGCGCTGCTGCTCGCCGTGGCGCTGTTCACTCCCACGGCCGCGCACGCGGCGGCCACGACCGGGGCGCCGGATGCCTCCGCCAGCGTGGCCGAAAACGCCGCCGACGTCGGCTCGGCGCGCGAGCTCGGTCTCGCCGCCGCCCTCACCGCCGATCCCCCGCGCCGCCGCGGGCGGCAGGGCGTCCGTGGGCGGGGGCGCGCCGGCGAGCGCGGCTACGCCGCACCATCGCAGAGCCGCCGCTACAGAGACCGGGGCGGTGTGAGCCTCCAGCCCTATGCCGGGCGCGGCCTCGACGCCACCCTCTCGGCGGCCAACGTCGCCGGCGTGCGCCTCGGCGTCGAGCCGGCCGGGCGCGCGGGCTTCCGCGCCTTCTACGAGCAGACGCTCGACGGGGGCGACGGCCGCGCGCGGGCCTTCGGCGCCGACGTGCTCGTGCCCGTGCTCGAGGCCGACGCAATGAGCCTCTACGGCGTCGCCGGAGGCGGCTACCTCAACCCGACGGGCGAGCGCGCACCCGACGGCCAGTTCTTCGGGACGGTCGGCGCGGGCGTGCGCTACGGGCTCTCGCGCAACCTCGGCCTCAGCGGCGAGCTCGGCGTGCGCGTCTACGAAGGCGCCGACGGGAGCGTTGCCACCACGCCAGCGTTCAGCGCGGGCGTCGGGCTGCGCTTCTGACAGCTGCCTCTGCCCTTTGCCGGCCGCCGGTCTCGGTTCCCCGAGGCCGGCGGCGGCACGTTCCGATCTCATGCCCCGCCCCGTCCGCTCCCTGCTCGCGCTTTCGTCCGCTTTCGCGCTCCGCCTCGGCGTGCGCGGGCGCGTGCTCGTGGGCGGGCTGCTGCTGCTGCTGGCCGTCGGGCTCGTTGCCGGGCGCGTGCTCGTGTGGGACCGCCTCGTGCTCGCGCGCGAGATCGCCCGGACCGGGCGCTGGACGGCCGAGGCGGCCGAGGCGCTCGCGGCCGCCTACGGCGCGTGGTACGACGGCGCCGACGGCCAGGGCACGGCCGCGAGTACGGCGGCGGGCACGTTCACCGGCTACACCGAGGCGCTGCTCCGCCGCTTCGAGGGCGTCGAGGGCGGCTTCTACAGCGCCGACGACAGCACCTTCTACGGCTTCGCCTTCCCGACCTCGCCGCCGCCGGCGCCGGCCTACGGACCGCCGCCGCGCGAGGTCGCCCTGCTCATCGACGTCGCCCGGGAGGCGATGCAGAACCGCGCGACGGTCACGCGCTGGGTGAGCTCCTACAGCCGCTTCGGCGTCTCGGCCGCCCCCGTCCTCGACGCGAGCCTGCCCGACCGGCCCTACGGGGCCGCCTGGACGCTCCAGCGCCGCCAGGACCTGACGGCCCCGGCCGCGCTCGACGGGTGGTTCCTGCTGCCGTTTGCGCTGGCGCTCGTAGGGGGCGGGGTGCTCCTGAGCGCGCTCGTCGGGCTGCGCCGGCAGGCCCTCGCCGTGCGGCGGGGCCTCGGCGCGCTCACCGACGACCTGAGCCAGCTCCTGCCGGAGCCGGCCGACCCCGACTTCGCCGCCATCGCGCGCGCGGCCAACGGGCTCGCCGCCTCGCTCACGCGCGCCCGCGCCGCCGAGGCCGCCCTCGCCCGGCAGATCGCGCGCCAGGAGCGCGCGGCGTCGCTGGGGCGCTTCGCCGGCGCCGTCGCGCACGAGGTGCGCACGCCGCTGGCCGGCGTCAAGGCGCGCCTCCAGCTCTGGCTCCGCCGCGCCCCTGCCCACGTCGCCGACGATCCCGTCCTGCCCGACGTGATCGCCCAGCTCGACCGGCTCGACGGCGTCATCGAGCACCTGTATCGCCTCACCTCCGTCGGGCGCCTGCCGCTCGAGCGCGGGCCCGTCGGTGACGCCGTGCGACGGGCTACGGAGGCGATGCGCCCGCGCGCCGAGGCCGCCGGCGCAGCGCTCGACGCGCGCATCCCCGACGACCTGCCGGAGGTGGACCGCCACCCGGTCGCGCTCGAGGGGGTCGTGCAGAACCTCGTCGCCAACGCGCTCGAGGCGGGCGCGCGCCGCGTGCGCGTGCTCGCGGGCGCCCACGAGGGCGGCCTCGGCCTCGAAGTGCACGACGATGGGCCTGGCCTGCCCCCCGATGCCGCGCGCCTCTTCGAGCCGTTCTACACCACGCGCCCCGACGGCCTCGGCCTCGGCCTTGCGCTCGCGCTCGAGACGGCGCGCCACCACGGCGGTACGCTCCAGGCCCACGACTCGCCGCTCGGCGGGGCCTGCTTCCGCCTCACGCTCCCTGCTCCCGCTCCCGACGACCCGCCCGACGCATGACTGCGCTGCCCCGCCGCGTACTCGTCGTGGAGGACGAGCCGCTGATGCAGGCCAACCTCCAGGAAATCCTCGCCGAGGCGAGCTTCGTGCCCGTGCCGGCGCGCTCGCTCGCCGAGGCGCGCGCCGCGCTCGCCGACGCCGTGCCGCCCGTGGTCCTGCTCGACCTGCGCCTGCCCGACGGCAGCGGCCTCGACCTGCTCCGCGACGGCCTCGACGCAGCCGTGATCGTGCTGACGGCCTTCGGCGACAGCCGCAACAGCATCGAGGCGATGCGCCTGGGCGCGCTCGACTACGTCACCAAACCGTTCGACGTGGACGACCTGCTGGGCGTCGTCGGGAGGGCCTACGAGCACCGCGCTGAGACCGAGCGCGCGCGCCGCACCGCGGCCGAGGCCACTGCCGAGCCCGATGCGCCCGGCCTCGTGGGACAGAGCCCGGGCATGCGCGAGGTCTACAAGCGCATCGGCCGCGCTGCCCGCGCCGACGTGCCTGTGCTCGTCTCGGGCGAGAGCGGAACCGGCAAGGAGCTCGTCGCGCGGGCGCTGCACGCCGCCAGCGCCCGCGCCGGCGGGCCGTTCGTGGCCGTCAACTGTGCCGCAATCCCCCGGGACCTGATTGAGAGCGAGCTCTTTGGCTACGAAAAGGGGGCGTTCACGGGGGCGGTCGCGCAGCGCGCGGGCGTCTTCGAGCAGGCCCGCGGCGGTACGCTCTTCCTGGACGAGATCGGCGACCTCGGGCTCGACGTGCAGGCCAAGCTGCTGCGCGTGCTCCAGGAGGGCGTGTTCGCGCGCGTGGGCGGGCGCGAGCCGCTCCGCGCCGACGTGCGCGTCGTCTCGGCCACGCACCGCGACCTGGCCGCGATGGCGGCCGAGGGCGCTTTCCGCCAGGACCTCTACTTCCGCCTGCACGTTTTCCGCATCCATCTGCCGCCGCTGCGGGAGCGCGGCCCGGCCGACGTGCAGGCGCTCGCCGAAGCGCTCCTCCGCCGCCACGCGCCGCCGGGCCACCCGGGCCTGGCGCCGGAGGCGCGCGCGGCCCTCGCGGCGCGCCCGTGGCCGGGCAACGTGCGCGAGCTCGAGAACGCGATCCGCCACGCGCTGCTCATGGCCGGCGACGAGGTCGTGCTCGCGCGGCACCTGCCGCCGCCGGCCGCGCTCGCCGAGCCGGCCGGGGCCGACGGCGTCGCGCTCGGCGAGGGCTTCTCGATGCAGGCCCACCTCGAGGCCGTCGAGAAGGCGCTCGTCGCGCGGGCGATGCGCGAGGCCGCAGGCGTGCGCACGCGCGCGGCCGAGCTGCTAGGCATCCACCGGCGGCTGCTCTACGAGAAGCTCCGCCGCTACGGGCTCGGCGGCGACTGAGGCGGCGCGCGGCCCGCGGGAGGCTCAGAACGGCACGTCGTCCTCGACGTCCTCGGGCGCGCGCTCGGTTACGGCGAGGCGGACGGCGGCGGCGTCGAAGCCGAAGAGGTCTTCCTCGGAGAAGACGAGGCGGAAGTCGTGCTCGGAGGCGAAAAACGGCGCGAAGCGCGCTGCGAACGTGTCGAGCCGGGCGAGGTAGTGCGCGGTGTCCTCGTCGGGCGCGGCGGGGTCCCAGGCGCTGGCCGGGCGGGCCGCCTCGAACGCGCGCGCGCCGGCGTGGGCGGCCACGTAGTACGTCACGCGGTCGCCACGGCGGACGGGCCGGCCGGTCTGCTCGGCCTGCCGGAGCGCCAGCTCGTAGGCCGCCGCGCGCGTGCGCCGCCCGGCCTCGACGTCGGCCACGTACGTGGCCAGGTCGGTCTTGAGCGTCTCGGTGCGCTGGAAGTCCTCGGCCGTCCAGGCGTGCGTGCGGATCGTCTCGCGCGTGGCCAGGTAGAGCGCGTGCAGGCCCTGCACGTCTTCGGCGAGCAGCAGGCGCACGGCCTCGCGCAGGAAGCGCCGCCCGAAGCGCTCGGCCGAGCGCGAGACGAGGCTCGAGCCCTTGAACTTGATCTGCCCGTCGTAGCCCAGCAGCGCGTAGTTCTTCTTCTTGTACGAGAGCATGCGCGCGAAGCGCCCGTCGAAGCCGACGCGGATGCCCTCCGGCAGCGCGTCCGAGAGCGCGGCGACGAAGGCGCGCTCGGCGGCCTCGCCCGCTACGTCCGGCGGCGGCACGAAGAGCACGCCGTCGGTATCGGCCTCGACGACGCGCCCGCCGGCCTCGCGGATGCGGCGGATCATGCGGCGGAGCAGGTCCTGCCCGGTGGCGGCGACGCGGTCGGCCTCGGCGAAGTCGTTGAAGAGCGCGAAGCCGAAGCCGAGGTTGCCGTAGAACGAGTTGATGATGTTCTTGTAGGCCGTCTGCCGGGCGTCGAGCTCGGCGCGGGCGTGCGCGTCCCTGGCGGCGCGCATGGCGGCCTTGGTCTCGAGGCGGAGGGCGGTGAGCGTGCGCAGCAGGCGCGGGAAGACGCCGAGCGCGTCGCCGGCCGGGCGCACGTCGTGCGTGAGCATGATGCTCGGGTAGAGGCTCTCGACGTCGGCGTAGACGACCGGCCCGACGAGGCCGGTCACGAACACGTCCGTGTAGCCGCCCACGACCTGGCTGCCGGTCTCGGCGCGCGGCAGGCTCTGCCGCGCGTGCAGGTAGGCGCGCACGAAGAGCGCCTCGATCTTGGCCGCCGGGCCCGTGCGCGCGAGCTGCCCGTAGGGCATGGGCACCATCTGGGCCAGGTAGAAATGGCTGCCCGAGAGGTGGCGCGCGAGGCGCTCGGTCTCGCGCGCGTCGTCGAGCGCGTAGGCCATCACGCGGGCGGGGTCGTCGCGCCAGACGCGCGCGATCTCGGCGCCCTCGATGTAGGTGCGCCCCTCGGGGGCGAAGCCGAAGTGGCGCGCGGCGGCCTTGAGCGTATAGGCCGGCAGATCGCGCGTGAACACGTCGTAGGCCATGACGAGGAAGAGCGTGTCCACGACGTGGCGCCCGGCGATCTCGGCCGCCTCGAAGTCCACGCTGCGCTCGGCGAAGCGCATGGTGGCGGGGAAGGTGCGCGGGGCGGAGCCGTCGCGGCCGAGCGCGAGCGCGATCCCGTGCCGCCGGCAGCGCGCGGCGAGGTAGGGCAGGTCGAAGCCGTAGATGTTGTGGCCCTCGAGGACGTCCGGGTCGCGCGCGGCGACGAGGCGGAGCGTCTCGCGGAGCACGTCGGCCTCGTCCATGTCCGGCCCGCCGACGAGGCGTGTCCAGCCGGTGCTGTCGCTGAGCGCGACGAGGATGATGCGGTGTTCGGGGTGGGCCGCGTCCGGGAAGCCGTCGGGCGCGTAGACCTCGAGGTCGAGCTGGAGGCGGCGCACGTCGGCGAAGTCCATGCTTTTGAAGAGCGTGCGGCCCGACTGCATGAGCGCCTGCTGCTCGGGCGCGCCGGCAAGGTAGACCGCGTCCGGGCGGTCCTTCTGCGTCTCGGCGCGGCTGCGGACGTGCCGGAGGGCGTCCCAGTAGGCGTCGCGCGAGGGGAAGACGACGAGGTGACGGTAGAAGCCGTCGCCGGCGAGCGTCTGGTAGCGGAAGCGCGCGCGCGGGAAGCCGGCCAGCAGCGCGAGGTCGCTCAGGAAGAAGAACGGGTGCCACGGGACGTCTTCGTGCGAGACGGTGCCCTCGGGCGCGCGGCGGTAGAGGCGGACGCGCTCGCCGCCCCCGGGGGCGGGCTCGAGCACGTGCAGGCCGACGATCCGAGCGTCCGGATGATGGCCGTAGAGCAGCGCGTCCGCTTCCGCGGCCGTCCCGGGCACGGCCGCCGAGGCCGCCTGCGCCGTGGCCGGAGCCGCGCCCGGCCGGGGGGCGCCGCTCATGGCGCGGGGGCGGCCAGCCCGCCCGGCGGGAGCGTCGGCTCGAGCCAGCGGTCTTCGGAGAGGAGCCCGCCCGGCTGCGGCGGCGTCGTGTAGGGCGGGCCGGTCACGGACTCGACGCCGACCTGCCGCAGCAGCGTGCCGGCCTCGGCGAGCACGGCCGCCGCAAAGGCGCCTGTGACGAGCGCCGCCGCGTGCGCACCCGCGGCCGACTCGTACCACGCTACCATGGCCTCGATCTCCCCGACGGGCTCGTCGCGGTGCAGGTGCGCGTAGAGCACGGGCAGCACCTCGGCCATCTGGAGGCGGACGGCCTCCATGGCGTACTCGACGGCCTGCTCATCCGAAAGGCCCTGCATCGCGATGGCGAACTGCGCGTCGGGCGTGGAGGCCACGCCGGCCACGCCGGGCCGCGCGACGGCCGCCATGAAGTCCAACCGGCCGCTCGCCTCGATGTAGCGCCGGGCTAGCTCGAGGCGCAGCGCGTCGTCGGGCGGCAGCGGGGCGGCGAGGTAGCGCTCGAAGGCCTCGTCCAGGTTCTCGAGCCCGAACACGGCCACGTCGCGCGCCAGGAAGCGGCGGTAGCGCCCGCGGTCGAGCGTGCGCACGGCCTCGGCGAGCAGCGCCGCCTCGCCCTCGAGGCGGAGCGCACCCGCCGCGGCGGCCGAGAGCGTGTCCGGCCAGACGGTCTGCTCGACGGCCCAGAGGGAGCGGTCCTTGAGCGAGGAGCGGACGAGGAAGACGCGCAGCACGTCGGCCTCGAGCGCGTCGAGCACGGCCTCGACGAGGGCCTCGTCGGGGCGCTCGGTCGCGGGTGCGCTCGCCACCGGCTGCGCGCACACGACGGCCGGCAGCAGGAGCGCGAGCAGGAAGAAGAACAGAAGGAGGCGGGAGCGCTTCATGGACCAGGGGGAAGAGGACGAAAGTTAGGCCAGCAGGGTGCCCAGAGCGTGTCACGCCCCGTGTGGGCGCTGCAGCGCCCGCCGGCGCCCACACGGACGCCATGGGCCGGCGCCATGGGCCGGCGCCGTGGGCCGGCGTCACGAGCCGTAGTCGAGCGTGAGGTGGAAGACGGGCTGCTCGGCCTCGAGCAGCACGAGCACGCGCCCCTCGCGCTGCATCTGCCGGAGCACGCGCGCGAGGACGCCGTACAGGTGCTGCCAGTGCGCCGCGCCCATGTCGGCGACGCTGCGGAGGTAGAGCCGCTGCACGGCGTCGCCGCCCGGGGGCACGTCGGCCGGGTCGTGAAGGAACGCGTAGCGGGTGTAGACCAGGTCGATGCTCGTGCCGTACTCGTGCGAGGACGTGCCCGCAATGGCGTTGCGGTTGGTGCGCGTCAGGTCGGCCTGCAGGTCGGCCGTGCGCAGGCCGGACGTGACGACGAGCCGGTAGGGCGGCAGGCCGCGTGCGGCGAGCGAGTCGCGGAAGCGCCGGCCGATCTCGTCGAGCATGGCGCGTGTGCGGGGCGTGGCGAACGGCTTCGAGTGCTCGAGCACGCGCACGACGTAGCGCTCGGTGTCGCCGAGGGGCACCAGGCGCCCGGCCTGCACGTGCGCCTCGACGTCGGCTTCGTCGCGGACGGGCGGCACGCCGAGCGAGTCGGCGCGGGCGAGGTGGAGCGTGTACGGGGGCGTGCGCGGCCGGCGGAGGGCGGCCTCATCCTCCGGGGCCGGCGGCTCGACGCGCACGAGGCGGCCGCGGAGGCGGTCCAGGCGGGCCTCGAGCGAGTCGAGCGCGCTCGCGGAGACGTCGGGGGCGTGCGCCGGCGGGTCTGGCCCGGGCGGGGCGGACGGGAGGGCGCCCCGCGCCACCCACCCGAGTGCCGCTGCCAGCGCAGCGGTGGCGAGCAGGGCGAGCAGGAGGGCCGGCGAGCGCGACATGGGCGAGGGGGCTAGGGGGCCGGACGCAGCACGCCGCACGCAACGACAGGGCCGGCGGCGCCGTCGGGGGGCGTGATGCCGTCGTCCTGCCGCGCGCGCACGACGACGATTCGCCCGAGGGCGTCTCCGAGGTCGAGCAGCGGATCCAGGCGGTCGTAGCGGGCCACGCCCCGGCGAGCGTGCACGTTGCCGAGGCTGCCGGCACGGCGGAGGGCGGGCGGGTCGTAGGGGCTGCCGTGCGGGTGCGCGGCGTCGCCGAGCACGGGCGCGCGCGGGGCGTCGGCGCAGCTGGCCGCGTCGAGCACCTGGAAGCCGAAGAGGCCGTCGCGGCCGAAGCCGCGCAGCACGGCGCGCACGCGGGTGCCCTCAGCATAGCGCGTCGCGTAGACGGTCCCGCGGATGCCGTCGCTGCGGCCGGTGGGCTCGAGCACCGCCGCGGCGCGCGGCGCGGGCGCCCCGCGAGGGACGGCCTGCGCGCCTGCGAGCGCTTCGGCGAGGAGCAGGAGACTGAGAGCGACCGGGTACATGGAGACGGAGCGCAGGGGTGCCGGGCTGGGCAGGGGTGCCGGGCTGGGGCGGTCCGGCGAACGGGGCGGTATCATGCCGCCGCGCCTCCCGCCTTGCCCTTATGCTACGCCTCGTCGCCGAAAACGTCGCCCTCCGCTACGGCACGCGGGCGCTGGTGCGCGACCTCTCGTTCGCGGCCGAGGCGGGAGAGCCGCTGGCGATCACGGGAGCCAACGGCAGCGGCAAGTCCAGCCTGCTGCGCGTGCTTGCGGGCGTGCGCGGCCCCGACACCGGGCGCGTCTTCCTCGAGCGCGGCGGGCGTGCCGAGCCGCCGCACCGCCTTCCGCGGCAGGTCGGCTTCGTGGCGCCGTACCTCCAGCACTACGACGCGCTCTCGGGCGCCGAGAACCTGCACTTCCTGGCCCAGAGCTATGGCCTCGGCGCGCGCGCGGCCCGGGCGCGCACCGCGGCACTGCTCGAGCGCGTGGGCCTGGCCGGGCGCGGCGACGACCTGCTCCGGACCTACTCGACGGGGATGCGGCAGCGGCTCCGCCTCGCGGCGGCTCTGCTCCACGACCCGCCCGTGCTCCTGCTCGACGAGCCGTCGGCCACGCTCGACGCGGCCGGCCGCGCGCTCGTGGCCGCGCTGGTGGCCGATGACCGGCGCGTGGTCGTCGTGGCCACCAACGAGCCTGACGAGGCCGCCCTGTGCACGCGGCGGGTCCTGCTCGGCGGAGGTGTGGAGGCCGGCACGGCAGCGGGCGACCGCACCACGGGAGCATAAAAAAAACCGCCGGCCTTACGGGGCCGGCGGGATCGTGGTCGGTCGGCCACCGAGGGGGGCGGGGGGGCCGACGGGACGCATCGATGGCGCCAGAACGTCTCGTGATACGGTCTGTTGCGTCGCGCGGGCGCGTCCGCTCTTTCTTCATGCGGCGCAGCCGGGGCGGGGCGCCCGTCACGGTCCGCCCGCGAAGCGGCGGTCGGTCCAGCGGATGCGGTCGCCGGGCACGAGGCCGTGTCGCCGTGCGAACCCGGCCGGCATCTCGAGCACGAACTGCGCCGGGCCCTCGGAGACGACCGTGCTCACGTCGAACGGGCGCGTGTTGGCGGCCACGTTGACGAGCGCCGAGTCCGGCCCGAAGTACATGATGTCGAGCGAGCGGGGCGTGTTGGCCATGTAGAAGGCCTGCTGCTGCGCGTACGGAAAGATGAACAGCATGCCCGTGCGCTCGGGGATCTCGTAGCGCTGCATGAGGCCGCGCTGGCGCGTCGAGTCCGTGTCGGCAATCTCGATGGCAACGGTCGTGAGGACGCTGTCGCCGCGGAGCACGTCCAGCTCGCCGTGAATCTCGAACGGGATCGAGACGGGCGGCTCGGGCGGTGGGGGCTCGCGCTCGCAGGCGGCGAGACCGGGGGCGGCGAGCAGCAGCGCGAGGGCGACGAAGCGCATGACCTGGTGGGAGGGGGACGTCAAAAGCTAACCGTCCTCTCGGCGCCGTGCGTCCGCGAGGTCTTCGCCGGGTTTCAATCCCCCCTCTGTGCTGAGACGGGTCTGCGACGAGACGGGTCTGCGACGAGACGGGTCTGCGACGAGACGGGTCTGCGACGAGAGCGCAGACTCACCCTGTACGGGAAAAGCGCGAGCAAAACACACCGCCGGACAC
>JBKBRC010000006.1:3529-12372 GCA_046292345.1 Rubricoccaceae bacterium | reverse complement strand
CGACGAGACGGGTCTGCGACGAGACGGGTCTGCGACGAGACGGGTCTGCGACGAGAGCGCAGACTCACCCTGTACGGGAAAAGCGCGAGCAAAACACACCGCCGGACACGCGCGGGCGAGCGAAGCCCGGCAGCGGGCGAGCGAAGCCCGGCAGCGGGCGAGCCGGTTGCCAGGTCGGGCCCGGTGCAACGGAGTGCCCTCCGACGCAGCGCCGCGCGCTGCTGGCTTGCCCGTCTCAGGTCAGGCGCAGCGCGACGGCGTCGGCCACGGCCGCGCCCTCGGTCGTCAGGCGGACGGTGCGGCCGTCCACGGGGTGAATGAGGCCGGCGCGCTCGAGCGCGGCGAGCACGGGCGCGCGCTCGGCGAGCAGGTCCACGCCGTAGTCGCGCGCGAGCATGTCCAGGTCCAGCCCGGCGTCGAGGCGGCGCAGGCCGAGCAGGACAGCCTCATCGGCGAGCGCCTCGGGCCCGAGCGCTTCGCGGCGCTCGAGCGGGAGCTCGCCGGCGGCGAGCAGGCCCTGCCAGCGGCCCAGGTGGGCCACGTTGTGCCAGCGCCAGGCGCGGCTGCGCGTCTCGCGCCAGAAGCTGTGCGCGCTCGGCCCGAAGCCGAGGTAGTTGCAATGCGTCCAGTAGCCCGTGTTGTGGCGGCTCTCGTGGCCGGGCCGCGCGAACGACGAGACCTCGTAGTGGCGCAGGCCGCGCCCGGCCAGGTACTCGGCCGTGAAGAGGTAGCGCGCGCGCATCGTCTCGTCGCCCTCGGGTACGACGAGCCCGTCGCGCACGCGCCGTGCGAGCACGGTCCCGTCCTCGACGGTGAGGCTGTAGGCGGAGACGTGCGGAGCGCCCAGGCGGAGCGCCTTCTCGAGGTTGGCCGCCCAGTACTCGAACGGCTGCTCGGGCAGGCCGAAGATGAGGTCTACCGAGAAGCTCTCGAACGTCTCGGCGGCCGCGGCCACGGCGTCCTCGGCCGCGGCCGCGTCGTGCGCGCGGTGCATGAAGCGGAGGTCGTCGGCGAAGAACGACTGCACGCCCAGCGAGAGGCGCGTCACGCCGAGCGCGCGCAGGCCGCGCGCGTACGCCCGCCCGGCCTCGCCCGCGATCTCCTCCGGGTTGGCCTCGAGCGTGACCTCGGCCACGGCCGCCGTGTCGAAGTGCGCGTGCATCGCCTCCAGGATGCGCGCCACGTCGCCGAGCGGCAGCAGGCTCGGCGTGCCTCCGCCGAGGTAGATCGTCTCGATGGGCTCACGCCCGCCGTAGGCGCGCCCGTAGTGCGCGATCTCGCCCTCGAGCGCCGGTGCGAACGCCGGCCGCGCCCGCGCCGACGTGACGAAGTAGAAGTCGCAGTAGACGCAGCGTTGCGTGCAGAACGGGACGTGGACGTACAGGCCGGCCAAGGGCGGGAAGGCGCGCGAAACCGCGGCTAGCTTACGTCCGACCGCGCCCGCCCCGCGTAACCGACTCCGCCCGCCCCGCGTGACCGACTCCGCCCGCCCCGCGTGACCGACTCCGCCCGCCCCGCGTGACCGACTCCGCCCGCCCCGCGTGATCGACTTCGCCCGCCTCCTGGCCCAGCTCCCCGACTTCGCCGCCTACCGGCAGGGCGAGGCGCAGGCGCACGCCGCGCGTCTGGCGCGCGCGACCGCCGCGCTCACCGCCTGCGCCCGCGACTGGGAGGGCCTCGCCGCCCGGGCCGAGGCCCTCCCGCGCGGGCCCCTGCGCGGCATCCCGCTCGGCCCGCCCGGCGCCGCCGAGGCCGCGCCCGCCCGCCCGCCCACGGTCACGGTCGTCGCCACCGACGGCAGCCAGATCTTCCCGGACCGCCACGTCGAGCCGGCGTGCTACCTGCTCAACGTCGGGCGCGTGGCGTTGCACTACGGCACGGCGGAGCCGCCCCTCATCGCCGCCGAGCCCGCCATCCGCTATCGCCAGGCCGACCTGGCCGACCTCGCGCCCGACGACGAGCCCTCGGCCGCCGACTTCACGGCCGAGGTCGTCTCGGCCCTCCGCGACGAGCTCGAGCTCGACTGGCTCCACCGGACGGCCCTCGGCGCGCGCCGCTCCGGCCGCGCCCTCGTCGCGCTCGCCGACGGCACGCTCATCCGCTGGATGCTCCGCGGCATGAAGAACCGCCGCCTCGAGGACCGCCTGCTCGCGCGCTACCTCGAGATCCTCTCGCGCTTCCAGGCCGACGGTCTGCCGCTCGCGTCGTACGTCTCGCGGCCCGGCAGCGCCGAGGTCGTCGGGCTGCTGCGGCTCTTTCTCGGCGAGGACGACGAGGCGCCCGGGCCCGACACGCTGCGCGGCCTCCACGACCGGCACCTCTTCGAGGCCGTGCTCGCGCCGGGGGAGCGCTCGGCGCTGTTCGCCTCGCGCTCGCACGTGCTCGCGCACTACGGCGAGGCGCACCGCGTGCTCGCGTTCTACCTCCACACCGGCGACGAGGTCGGGCGCGTGGAGGTGCCCCGCTGGGTCGCCGAGGCCGGCTTCGTGCCGCTTGTGCATGCGGTCGTACTGGACCAGGCGCGCAAGGGCGGCGGCTACCCGATCGCCCTGCAGGAGGCGCACCAGCGCGCCGTCGTGCGAGCCGAGGAGAAGGAGATCTTCTACCGGCTGCTCGCGCGCTGCCTGCGCGAGCGCGGACACCCCGTGCCGACGTACTCCGGTAAGGCCGCCTCCAAGCGGGCGCCGCGCGTCTGACTTCGCCCGCCTGCCGTCCCTGCCGTGTCCGTCGTCGCCGAAGTCATCCAGTCCAGCACGCGCGAGTTCGTAGCCGAGGTGCGCCCCGGCGCCGACGCGCCCGCCTTCGGGACGTGGGTGGAGGTCGAGCGCGCCGACGGGGCCGTGCTCTACGCGCTCGTGAGCCATGCCGAGACGGGCAGCGTCGAGCCCGGCCGGCCGGCCGTCGCGCTCGGCTACGACCGCGAGACGCTCCGGCGCGAGATGCCGCAGCTGGCCGCGCTCATCCGGACGACGATCCGCGCGCAGATTCTCGCGCACCGTCCCGCGCCCACAGCCGGTTACGGCACGGCCATCCGGCAGACGCTCCCGCCGTGCCCGGCCGACCTCCACGACGGCGTCCGGCCCTGTGCGCCCGAGACCGTCGCGTCCCTCGGCGCGCCCTACGACTTCCTGCGCACGCTCGCGCGCCACCCCGACCCCGCCGTGCCCGCTGACGACCTGCTCGTGGCCGTGCTCGGCGGCCTCTACCGCGCGCACGGCCGCGGCGAGGCGGGCGAGCGCGTGCTCGTCGAGGCCGGGCGCGCGCTCGCCCGGCTGCTCAACGACGACCACGAGCGCCTCCAGTCCATCCTCCGCCGCGTCGCCTGAGCCCTGGCCGGCGGAGCAGCCGGCGGAACGGCGGAACAGCCGGGCACCCGGTGCAAATCGCCTTGACGCCGGCCCTCACGGCGCCCTATCGTGCCCGTCCACCCCGGACGCCCGCATGACGCTGCGCCTCTCTCGGCCCCGCCGGATCTCGACGCCCGCCCGCGCCGTAGCCTCGCGGCTCGTCCTGGCGGCCCTGCTCGCGCTCGTCGCCGTGCCGCCGGCCGCCGCGCAGGCCTTCGGCCGCAACAAGGTGCAGTACGACGCTTTCGACTGGCACGTGCTCCGCACCGAACACTTCGACGTGTACTACTACCCGGAGGCGCGCGAGCTGGCCGAGATCGGGGCGCAGTTCGCCGAAGAGGCCTACGCCGAGCTCGAGCACCGCTTCGAGTTCTCGCTCGTCGAGCGCGTGCCGCTCGTGTTCTACGCGACCAACCTGCACTTCAAGCAGACCAACATCACCCCGGGCTTCATCCCGGACGGCGTGGGGGGCTTCTTCGAGTTCATGAAGGGCCGCGTCGTGATCCCGGCCGACGGCAACCTGCACCGCTTCCGGCGCGTCGTCCGGCACGAACTCGTGCACGTGCTCACGTTCAACAAGCTCGCGCGCGTGCTCCGCGACCACCGCCGGCCCACCGAGGTCGTGCTCCCACTCTGGTTCACCGAGGGCCTGGCCGAGTACTGGTCGGGCGAGCGCGACCACAACCACGAGATGATCCTGCGCGACGCCGTCGCCTCGGGCTCGTTCGTGCCGCTCGAGAACCTGGGCCGCATCGCGGGCACCTTCACGATGTACAAGATCGGCGAGGCGTTCTGCCACTTCGTCGCCGAGACGTACGGCGAGGAAAAGATCGGCGCGCTGATCGACAACGCCTGGCGCGACGCCAACTTCGAGCGCGTGATCGCGTTCGTGCTCGGCGAGCCGCTCGGCGCCGTCTCGGACCGCTTCACGGCCTACGTCGAGGCGCGCTACCGGCCCGGTCTCGTCGGCGCCGACGTGGCCTCGCTCGCGGCGCCGGCCGTGGCCGCGCGCGGCTTCAGCTTCAAGCCCGTCCTGCACGTGTTTTCGGACGGCCGCCGCGAGGTCGTCTACCTCGCCAACACGAGCGGCTACACCAACCTCTACGCGCAGCGCGTCGACGCGCAGATGCGCCCGGTGGGCCGCCCCGAGGTGCTCATCCGCGGCGAGCGCAGCGAGGACTTCGAGTCGTTCCACGTCTTCGAGAGCCGCATGGACGTCACGCCGGACGGTCTGCTCGCGTTTGTGAGCAAGCGCGGCGCGCGCGACGTCGTCCACCTCTACGACCTGCGCGCGCGCCGCCGCGCCGGCCTCTACGGCTTCGACGAGCTCGTCGCCGTCTACTCGCCCACGCTCTCGCCCGACGGCCGCCGCATCGCCTTCACGGGCGTCGGGCCGGGCGGCTTCGCCGACCTCTACCTCTTCGACCGCGACACGGAGCGCCTGCGCCAGCTCACGCGCGACGTCTACGACGACCGCGACCCGCACTTTCACCCGAGCGGCCGGCTGCTCGTGTTCTCGTCCTCGCGCACGCCCTACGGCCCCGAGGGCGCCTACAACCTGTTCACGTACGCGCTCGCCGACGACCGCATCGGCCGCCTTACGTCCGGCCCGCACGTGGACCTGTCGCCGCGCTGGCACCCGGACGGCCGCCGCGTCGCCTTCGCCTCGAGCCGCCGGGGCGCCGACGGCATCTTCTCGGCCCAGGACCTCCACGTGGCCGAGGTGGAACTGGCGCCCCGGACCGAGCGCGCACCCCGCCCGCTGGCGCGCCTCGCCCCGGCGAGCGGGCGCGCCGCGGGGCCGGGCGGCGCTGAGCAGGAGGCGCCCGGCCGCGAGGCGCCCGGCTACGGCCAGGCAGCGGCCTCGGCCGGGGCCGCGCTTCAGGCCGAGGCCGCAATCGCTGGCGGCTCTGGCCCGGCGGCGCCGCCCGAGGTGCGCCGCGTCTCGCGCCTGACGAGCGCCGCCTTCGACCCGTTCTGGGTCGGGGCCGACACGCTGCTCTTCGCCGCGTTCGAGGACTACCGCTTCACGGTCCGCGCGCTGCCGGTCGGGGGGCGCCTGCGCGCCGCTGCGCCCGAGGCGCCGCCGCCGGCCCTCGCGCCGGCCGCACCCTGGACGTATGCGCGCTACGTCCCGCCGGAGCCCGACAGGCCAGAGGCTGCCGAGCGGCGCAGCCCCTACCGCCGCCGCTACGCGCTCGACGCGGCGCAGGGCGCCGTCACGACCGCGCCGGGGCTGGGCTACTCCGGCGGCGGGGCCGCGCTTGCCTTCTCGGACATGCTCGGCGACGACCGCATCCTCGTCTCGGCCTTCAGCACCAACGCCTTCGGGCGCAACTTCCTCGACGGCCTCAACGTGACCGTCACGCGCGTCCATCTCGGGCGGCGTGCCAACTACGGCTACGGCGCCTACCGCCTCTCCGGGCCCCGGTTCGACCGCGCCGACCCGGACGGCCCGGCGGGGCTGCCCACCTACGAACGCGTCGTGGGCGCGCTCGGGCTCGTCAGCTACCCGCTCTCGCAGTTCCAGCGCGTCGACCTGCAGTCGTCGGCGGCGTGGAGCCGCAAGGAGGTCCTGCTCCGCGCCACGCCCGGCAGCCCTCGCACGCTCGACACGCTCGAGACCGCGCTCGTCTCGAACGCGCTCGCGCTCGTGCACGACAACGCGCTCTACTCCCTCTACGGCCCTGCCGACGGCTGGCGTGCCAACCTCACGGCCGCCTACACGACCGACGTGCGCTACTCCAACGTGAGCTACTACACGCTCTCGGCCGACGTGCGCCGCTACTGGCGCCTCTCGCGCGAGGTCACGTTCGCGCAGTGGGGGCTCGTGCAGGCCAACGTGGGCCGCCGCGCGCGCTACAACCTCCTCGGCGGCTCGTGGAGCCTGCGCGGCTTCCCGCTCCTGCGCGTGCGCGCCGAGAAGCTGTGGTTCGTCTCGAACGAGCTGCGCTTCCCCGTCGTGCGCGCGCCCGGGCTCGCCTCGCCGCTGCTCGCGCCCGTCGCCGGCGTGCGCGGCGCGCTCTTCGCCGACCTGGCGCGGCCCTGGAACAGCGGCTACGCGACGCGCGAGGAGGACGTCTACCGCGACCCCGACACGGGGCGCCCGCTCGTCGTCGGAACCACGCTCGGCGCGCTCGGCGGCGGGCTGCGCGTGAACCTGCTCGGCGCGTTCGTGCTGCGCTACGACGTGGGCTACAAGTTCCTCGACGGCCTCGAATGGAACGAGCGCGTGCCGTTCCGGCAGTTTTTCTTCGGATGGGACTTCTGATGCGGGCGATCCCTCCGGTGAGGACAGGCCGTCAGGCGAGACGGGCCACCGGCACTCTGCGGGCGGGCGCCCTGGCTGCGCTCGCGGCAGGCGCGCTCGCGGCAGGCGCGCTCGCCGGATGCTCGGCGCTGCGCGTGCCCGAGCCGCTTGGCGCGCCAGCGCCGCCGCCGCCGCCGCCCTCGCCCCGCTTTGAGGTGGCGTGGACGTACGACGCGCAGGGGGCCTTCGGGCCGGCCGGGCCCCGCGTGGCTGCCGGGCACGCGCTCGTGGCGACGCGCCACGGCGAGGTGCATGTCGTCGCGCTCGAGCGCGGACGCGCGGCGGGCGTAGGCGCCTTCGGCGACGCCGTCGAGGGCGAGGTGGCGCTCAGCCCGGACGGGCAGCGCCTCTTTGTGCCCGTCGCGCGCGGGCGCGCCGGCGTGGCGTGCCACGTCGTCACGACCGGCGTGGCGTGCTGGACGGCCCGGCTGGGCGCGCACGTGGCCGGCCTCGCGCTTACCCCCGACGGCTCGCGGCTCGTCGCCGCTGCGTACGACGGCACCGTGCGCGCGCTCGACGCCGCCACGGGCGCCGTCGC
Source organism: Rubricoccaceae bacterium (assembly GCA_046292345.1). Taxonomy (GTDB): domain Bacteria; phylum Bacteroidota; class Rhodothermia; order Rhodothermales; family Rubricoccaceae; genus JBKBRC01. The sequence continues at coordinate 5,177 of JBKBRC010000006.1, read as the reverse complement.
CTGGGAGGCCCGGCCGGACACGCTCGCGCGCCTGCTCGCGACGCCGCTTCTGGCCGGAGGACTCGCCGTCGTGGCCGACGACCGCGGCGCCGTGCGCGCCTTCGACGTCGCCACAGGCGCCCTCGTGTGGACGGCCGCCGCCGGCGCGCCCGTCCATCGCACGCCCGCGCTGGCGGCGGGACGCCTCTTCGTGCCGACGACACGAGGGCGGCTCGTCGCGCTCGAGGCCGCCACCGGCGCCGCGCTCTGGACCGACGACGCCTGGGCTGCCGGGATGGGCGACTTCGTGCGCCTGACCACGCCGGCCGCCTCCGAGGCGCTCGTCGTCGTGGGTAGCACCGGCGGGCTCGTCCGCGCGCTCGACCCGGCCTCGGGCGCCGAGCGCTGGCACTACCGCGTGCGCGGCAACGTGGGCGCCGCGCCGCTGCTGGCCGGGGCCTGGGTCGTCGTCGGGACGGCCCGCCGCGCGCTGCTCGTGCTCGAGGCGGCCTCGGGCGCGCCGGCGTGGGAGACGACGCTGCGCGGGCGCGTGCGCTCGGCGCCCGTCCTGGCCGGCGACCTGCTGCTGGTGCAGGCCGAGCCGCGGCACCTCGTTGCGCTTCGCCCCGTGAGCGCCCCCCCGACGGACGCCTCCCCGGGGGCGTCCAACCCTGCCCGCCGCTAGGATGCGTTTGCTCGCCCTGCCCATGCTCGCCCTGCCCTTGCTTGCCCTGCTCGCGCTGCTGTCGCCGGCGCTCTTCGCTCCTGTCCGGGCGCAGGCCGTCGCCGCGGGCGCGCCGGTCGCTGCGTCGGCGCGCGCGGACTCGGCGCTGATCATCGTCGAGCACGGCCTCGCCGCGCGCGAGGCGCCGGCACGCGCGCTCTACGTGAACGGCACGCGTGTGCCGCTGGCGGGAGAGAGCGCCGGTTCGGACGCGCTGCGGCTCCGGCGTCCGCCGGGCACGTACGGCCTGACGCTCGTCGAGAACGACCTCGAGTGGCAGCCGCGGCGGCTCGAGCAGACCGTCACCGTGGCCGCGGGCGACTCGGTCGTCGTCCGCTTCGGGCCGTTCCCACCGCGCTACCGCCTCGACTCGTGGCCGACCGGCGCCGCGCTCGCGCTCGTGGGGCCAGACGGGGCCGAGACACCGCTCGGGACGGCGCCCGTCGTGCTCGACGCCGCCGCGCCGCTCGCGGGCACGCTCGTGGCGCGCCTGGAGGGCTTCGCCGAGGCCCGTGCGCCGGCGCCCCCGGCGCAGGACCCGCGCGCGACGCTCGTCCTCCGCCCACTCGCCCGCTCGTCGTACGACGGTGCGCCCGCCGCGGCGCGCCTCACCCTCCCGACCGCGCGCCGCGACACGCGCCGCCGCGTCATCGACCTCGGCCTGGGCGCCGCCGCGCTCGGCGCGACCGCGCTCGCCGTACACTGGAAGTTCCGCGCCGACGCGCTCGACACGGCCTACCGCGACCCGCTCAGCTCGCAGCGCGGCGACGAGGCGCTGCGCCAGGAAGCGCTGCGCTACGACGTATACTCCGGGCTGGCCCTTGGGGCGGGCTCGGCCGCGCTCGGCGGGCTCGCGCTGCGCCTCGTGCTTCGCTGACGCCGGCGTGGCCCGTGCATCCCGGGCCGGCGCGGGCCGTCGCCTCGTCTGCGGGTGACACGACGGGG
>JBKBRC010000006.1:0-3429 GCA_046292345.1 Rubricoccaceae bacterium | reverse complement strand
GGCTGCTCCGGCCGCCCCAGTGGCTGCTCCGGCCGCCCCAGTGGCTGCTCCGGCCGCCCCAGTGGCTGCTCCGGCCGTCCCATTTGCTGCCCCGGCCCATGTCCGCCCTTGCCGACCGCCTCGACGCCGACCTCAGAGACGCCCTCCGCGCCCGCGACGAGGTCCGCCTCGGCACCATCCGCATGCTCAAGTCGGCGCTGCTCGAGCGCGCCAAGAGTGGCGCCGGCGACCTGGACGAGGCCGCGGCCATGGCCGTCGTGCAGAAGCAGGCCAGGCAGCGCCGCGACGCGATCGCGCAGTTCGAGGCGGCTGGCCGCGCCGAGCTGGCCGCGCGCGAGCGCGCCGAGCTGGCCGTCGTCGAGGCGTACCTGCCCGAGCAGGCCAGCGACGATGCCATCGTGGCCGTGCTGCGTGAGGCGATCGCGCGCACCGGCGTCGCCTCCCCGCGCGAGGCCGGTCGCGTGACGGGCGAGGCGATGCGCTCGCTCAAAGGACAGGCCGACGGCGGGCGCGTCCGTGCGCTGGCGCAGGCGCTGCTCGAGCAGGCATCCTCCGGGCAGGCATCCTCCGGGCAGGCATCCTCCGGGCAGGCGTCCGAGGGAGGGTCCGGGCACCGGGAGGGCACCGCGGCATGAACGCGCTCGACGGGTTCCTGGCGGCCGCGCTCGCGCTCGGCGTCTGGCGCGGGATGCGCACCGGGGCGCTCCGGCAGGCCGTCGGCACGGCGGGGCTGTTCGTGGCCTTCCTGGCTGGCGTGACGCTGATGGCCCCCGTGGGCGAGCTGCTCGTGCTCAGCCTGCGCGTGTCGGAGCGGACCGCCCCCGTGCTCGGCTTCCTGGCCACGTTCCTGGCGTTCCTGATGGGTCTCTACGGCGCGGCCTTCGCGCTGCGCACCGCGCTCGACCGGCTGCGCCTCTCGGGCATAGACCGCCTCGGCGGCGGCGCGATCGGCGGGCTGCGAGCGGCGTTCGGCCTGAGCGTGCTCCTGCTCGTGACAGGCTTCGCGCCCGGCGGCGAACGCCCGCTGCTCATCGGCGCCGAGACGCGCGCGGCGTCGCTGCTCTACGCGCCCGTCGAGGCGATCGCGCCCGAGACATGGGCCGTCGTGCGGCGCGTCACGCCAGGCGTGCAGCGCGTGCTGACCGAGAAGTTCAGCACCTGGCATGCCGGCACGCCGCGCGCGCCCGACGCCGCCTCCGGTCCGTCCCGCTGACGCCCCCGCCCCGCTGACGCCCCTGCCCCGATGGTGCCCGTCCGCCTGAGCCTGCGCAACTTCCTCTCCTACGGCGAGGACGCGCCCGAGCTCGACTTCGAGGCCTTCCACGTCGCGTGCCTATCCGGGGGCAACGGGCAGGGCAAGAGCGCCCTGCTCGACGCGATCACGTGGGCGCTCTGGGGCGAGGCGCGCAAGGCCGGTGGCAAGCCGAAGCCCGACGACGAGATCCTGCGCGTGGGCGCGCGCGAGATGGAGGTCGTCTTCACGTTCGACCTCGGCGCCGAGCGCTACCGCGTCCTGCGCCGCTACGCGCTCACGGCCGGCGGCACCGGCAAGCCGACGCTCGAGTTCCAGGCCTACGACGCGGCCTCGGGCACGTTCGAGCCGCTCACGGCGCCCACGCTCTCGGCCACGCAGGCACGCATCACCGAGCGTCTCGGCCTCGACCACGAGACGTTCGTCAACTCGACGTTTCTGCTCCAGGGCCGCTCGGACGAGTTCACGCGCAAGTCGGCCGGAGACCGCAAGAAGATCCTGGGTAAGATCCTCGGGCTCGGGCGCTACGAGGCGCTCGAGGAGCGCGCGCGCCTCCACCAGGCCGCCGCCAGGGAGGACGTGGCGCGCCTGGCCGCCGCCGAGGCGCGGCTCCGCGACGACCTGGCCGACGAGCCGCGCTGGCGCGCCGAGCACGCCGCCGCCGAGGCGGCTGTCGCCGCGCTCGGGGCCGAGCGCGATGCGCTCGAGGCCGCGCGGCGGCGCGCCGAGACGGCGCTCGCGCGCCTCGAGGGCGCGCAGCGTGAGGCCGAGGCGCACCGTGAGGCGCTGCGCGACCTGCGTGCCCGGCAGGCGCGCGCGCGGGACGAAATAGAGGACCTCGCGCGCAGGCTCGCCCAGGCCGAGGCGCTTATCGCGCGCGCGGCCGACATCGAGGCGGACCATGCCGCCTATGAGGCCGCCGCCGCGGCCCGCCGCGCGCTCGACCAGACGCGCGCGCTCTTCGATGGGCTCCAGCATCAGCACCGCGCGCTCGCGGCCGAGCGCGACGCCGGCCGCCGCGCGCTCGAGCGCCGCATCGAGCGCCTCGCGCTCGAGCTCGAGCAGCACCGCCGCCGGCGTGCCGAGTTGACGCGCGAGCTCGAGGCGCGCCCGCGCCTCGAGAAAGCGCTGCGCGCGGCCGAGGCCGCCGAGAAAACACGCGCGCGCCTCGCCGCCGTCCGGCAGCGCCGCGCGCAGCTGCAGGGGCGCCTCGACGCGCTCGAGAAGCGCCTCGCCGCCGCCCGGGGCACGCTCGAGGGCCGCGTGGCCTCCCTCAGAAAACAGCTCGACAGCCCGGCGCCCGACCCGGCCGCGCTCCGCGACGCGCTCGGGCGGGCGGAAGCGCGCGTGCGGACGCTCGAGGAGCACGAAGCGGCAACGGAGCGCGTCAAGGAGGAGGGCAGCGGGCTGCGGGAGACGATCGCACGCCTGACGGCCGAGCGCGACGCCCTCGACGCCGAGATCGCTGCCGTCGAGGAGCGCCGCGTACGCCTGCGCGAGACGACCGAGGGGCGGTGCCCCACGTGCGGGGCCACGCTCGACGCGGCCCACCGCCGCAAGGTGGACGCCGAGTACCGCGCCGAGATCGCGCGCCTGGAGCGCCTGCGGCAGGCGCATGAGGCGGCGCTCCGGGAGGCCGCGCAGCGGCGCGACACGCTCGGGCAGGAGTACCGGCGCCACAGGGCCGAGGCCGAGGCTCTCGCGCCGGCGCGGGAGGCGCGCGCGCGCCTCTCCGAGCGCCTCGAGCGCGTGGACCGCGAGCGGGCCGAGGCCGCGCGCGCGCGCAGGGAGCTCGCCGATCTGCAGCGGCGCCTCGAGGAAGAGGCGTTCGAGCCTGCGGCGCAGGCGGAGGCGACCGCCCTTCGCGACGAACTCGCCGAAGTGGACTTCGACGAGGCGGCCTACGAGGAGGCGGCTCGCCAGGCGGCCACGCTGCCGCGCCTGCGGCAGGATGAGCAGGCCCTCGCGGAGAAGGCCGCCGCGGCCGACGACCTCCAGGCGGCCATCGCGCGCGACGAGGCCGCCCTCGCGGGCCTCCGCGCCGACCTGGACGCCGGCACGCCCTACGCCGAGATCACCGCACGCCTCGCCGAGCTCGAGCGGCAGCAGGCGGCCCTCGGCTACGACCCCGCGCGGCACGAGGCCGTGGCGGCCGAGGCCGAGCGCCTCGCCGGCGC
>JBKBRC010000005.1:68845-97670 GCA_046292345.1 Rubricoccaceae bacterium | reverse complement strand
TCGCCGAGGAATCCCGGCCGGAGCATGCCCCCACCGAACACGCCGTCATCCCCAAAGGTCTTGCCCGAGGCCTCCCGCGGAGCCCATCCTGAGAGCACACATGCCCGCACAGTCCGTTGCTCCCGCTGCTCTGCCAAACTCTCGGCCTGCTGGCCCTCACCGTCCTCCTCGCTCCTTCAAGCCTCGCGGCCGCGTCCTCGGGCTTCGGACCGGTGCCCCCTCCGGACACCCTCCGGCTCGTCCTCGTCCCCGCTGAGAGGCCGGCCGAGGCCCTCGGGTATCGCCTCCCGACGCCGCCGCCGCCGGGGCCTTTTTCCGTCTCGTCTTACCGTGGGCTCACCGTGGGCTCGGCCAGCACCGTCGGGTCGCTCGCGGGCGCGAGCCTGACGACGGCCGTGGTGATGCTCGCGGTGGTCTCGTTTCTCCCATGCGGCTTCGCCGGCACGTGCGACGTGCCCTACGTCTCAGACCGGACGTTCGAGGCGGTCGCGCTCGCGGGCAGCCTTGCCGGCTCGACGGCGGCGGTCCTGATCATCGAGCGGAGTCAGACAGACTACGCCGGCCCCCTCCGCCTGCCCCGGCCTGACGTGCGGCGGGGCGACGCGGGCGCCGCCTTTCTCGGCGTGCTCGCAGGGACCGTGCCGGGCGTGTTCGCCGCGCGGGCGGCAGGACGGCACCTCTCAGACGAAAACAAGCCGGCCTCGTTCGTGGCACTCTCGCTCGCCCAGGGCGCCGGGGCCGCCCTGGCGGTCCACCTCCGGCGGCAGACGCAGGAGCGCCCGGCCGTGCGGCCGGCCTATCCGTCCGAAGCCCCCTGAGGCTCCGCCTCAGCGGCCCGGTGACGCCCACGACCCCTGCGTCGGTCGCCGTGAGGGAGTGGCGGTCTGCAAGGGGCCGCGCGACCTCGACGCTTGCCGCGTAGCGCGCGCGGTCTCCGGGCCCGGGGTCGCGCGCGCGGCCAAGCTCACCCGCAAGGCCGGACGCCTCCTCGGAGCCGGGGACGGTGCCGGCCCCGAGGGGCGCCGCTGACCCGGTGCCCGCGTTTGCCCCGCCCGACCGGCCGCGCCGGGCATGAAAGAGGCGGGCCTCCCGCGTGGGAAGCCCGCCTCCGGGCGATGCGCGCGTCTGGCTCAGCCGCCGAGGCCGAAGCGAACGAAACGCTTCAACTCGGCTTTGTTCTGCTGAAGCATCTGCTTGACCGTCAGCGAAGAGTCCTTCACGAACGGCTGCTCCACGAGCACGTTGTCCTTGAAGTAGCGCTCGAGCTTGCCGGCGGCGATCTTGTCGAGGATCTGCTCGGGCTTGCCCTCGGCGCGGGCCTGCTCGCGGCCGATCTCGAGCTCCTTGTCCTGAACCTCCTGCGGCACCTCCTCGCGCGTGGCCGCGACGGGGTTCATGGCCGCCGCCTGCATGGCCACATCGCGCCCGGCCGCCTCGAGGTCGCCCTCGCCGTGCATCTCGACGAGCACGCCGAGCTTGGCGCCCGGGTGGATGTAGTCGATCACGCGGCCCCCGTCGGCCTCGAGGACGGCAAAGCGGCGCACGTCGATCTTCTCGCCGATCTTGCCCGTCATAGACGTGAGCTGCGTGCCGACGGGCTGCCCGTCGAGGGAGAGCGCAAGGAGCGCGTCCATGTCCGCCGGGCGCTCGGCGAGCACGAGGTCGGCGATGCGCTGCGCGAACGCCACGAACTCGTCGTTGCGCGCCACGAAGTCCGTCTCGCAGTTGACCTCGACGATAGCGGCGGCGGCGCCGTCGTCCGCCTTAGCCGTGGCGATGACGCCCTCCTTGGCCTCGCGGTCGGCGCGGTTGGCAGCGACCTTCTGGCCCTTCTTGCGGAGGATCTCAATGGCCTGGTCGAAGTCGCCGTCGGCCTCAGTGAGGGCTTTCTTGCAGTCCATCATGCCGACGCCGGTGACTTCACGGAGCCGCTTGACGTCCTGAGCGGAAATAGCCATGTCTGAAAGGGTGGGAATGGGTTGAACGAGGGGGGGGCCGGAGGGCACACGCGCAGGGAGCATGGTCGCACCCTGCGGCTGCGGGCAGATAACGAAACGGGGAAACGAAGGCGGCCTCGTTTCCCCGTCGCGCCGGTTCCGGCGGGCGTATGCGGAGAGGCTCAGGCCTCGGCGGTTTCCTCGGCCTCGGCGATCTCGTCGGCCTCGGCCTGGCGCGTCTCGGCTTCGGCGGCGGCCACGTCCTGCTCGACGGCCGCGCTCTTGCTGCCCTCGAGCACGGCGTCGGCGATGATGCGCGTGACGAGTTCGATGGACCGCATCGCGTCGTCGTTAGCCGGGACCGGAAAGTCCACCAGGTCCGGATCGCAGTTGGTGTCGAGCATCGCGATGACCGGGATGCCAAGCTTGCGCGCCTCGTCGACGGCGATGTGCTCGCGGCGGATGTCGACGACGAAGAGCGCGCCGGGCAGGCGGCCCATGTCGGCGATGCCGCCGAGCACGCGCTCGAGCTTCTCCTGCTCGCGCGAGCGCATCAGGCGCTCTTTCTTCTTGAGCTGCGCCGCGGTGCCGTCGGCCTCCTGGCGCTGCAGCGTCTCGAGGCGGCGCAGGCTCTTGCGGATCGTCTGGAAGTTGGTCAGCATGCCGCCGAGCCAGCGGTCCACGACGTACGGCATGCCCGCGCGCTCGGCCTCGCGGCGCACGACCTGCTGCGCCTGCTTCTTGGTGCCGACGAAGAGGATCTTCTTGCCGCGCCCGGCGAAGCGGGCGGCGGCATCGGCGGCCTCGTCGAGGAGGGCCTGCGTCTGCTTGAGGTCAATGATGTGAATGCCGTTGCGCTCCATGAAGATGTACGAGGCCATCTTCGGATTCCAGCGGCTGGTCAGGTGGCCAAAGTGGGCACCAGACCGGAGAAGGTCTTCAATCGAGGCGCGAGCCATCGGGATCGGGAGGGTTGGGGTTGAGAGCCGCCCTCGTCGTCGTGCGCGCCGGCGATCCCGCGGGCGAGCCGCGGGACACCCACCGGGGCGTCGGGCGAGGTGTGGGATGGGCGCGTGCCGCCCGCGGGCTGGCGGTGCGCCGGTGGCCGGCCTAGCGCTTCGAGAACTGGAAACGCTTGCGCGCCTTGGGCTGGCCGTACTTCTTGCGCTCGACCATGCGGGGGTCGCGCGTGAGGTAGCCGGCGTCGCGGAGCGGCTTGCGCAGCTCCTCGTTGAACGCGACGAGGCAGCGCGCAATGCCGAGCTGCGTCGCCTCGGCCTGGCCGGTGAGGCCACCGCCCTTGGCGTTGACGATCACGTCGAACTGGCCGGCGGTGCCGGTGACGTCGAACGGGGCGCGGACGGCGCGCTGGCGCACCTCGGTGGGGAGGTACTCCTCAAGCGGGCGCTTGTTGACGAGGATCTGCCCGGAGCCGGGGCGGAGGTAGACGCGCGCCACGCTCGTCTTGCGGCGGCCGACGGCCTGGTACTGGGTGGGGGTCGCCATAGCGATGCAAAAGGCGGCGCGGAGCCGCCGGGAGACTGAAACGTCCGGAGACTTTAGAGGTCTGGAGCCTTCGAAGGTCTGGAGCCTTCAGAGGCTGAGGGGCTCGGGCTGCTGCGCCGCGTGCGGGTGCTCGGGGCCGGCATAGACCTTGAGCTTGCCAAGCAGCTGCCGGCCGAGGCGGTTTCTGGGCAGCATGCCGCGAACCGCGTTCTCGATGATGAACGTCGGCTTGCGCTCGCGCAGGTCGCGCGGGGTAGTCAGCTTGACGCCACCGGGGTATCCCGTGTGGCGGAAGTACTGCTTGTCGGTCTCCTTCGAGCCTGTGAAGCGCACCTTGTCCGCGTTGACGACGACGACGAAGTCGCCCGTGTCCACGTGAGGGGTGAACTGCGGCTTGTGCTTGCCGCGGAGGATGGAGGCGACACGCGCAGCGAGCCGGCCGACGACCAGGTTCTCGGCGTCGACGACGTACCACTTCTGCTCGACGCTGCCGGGCTTGGCGCTGACGGTCTTGAACGAGTTGGCGTCCATGGGGATGGAAAAGGGCCGGGTCGGGTACAAAAAACGGGCGGCTCGGGAGCCCCGCCGTCAGTCCGCTTGGAAACGCACGCGTCCCATCGCGAAACGGTCGGGCCGGCCGCGCCGCTACCGGCCGCACGGGCGCAGGCAGCGCGCGAGTGCGGAAGAGCCCGGGAATCTAGCGGGCCGCCGCCGTGGAAGTCAACGAAAGAGCCGCCCCAAAGCCCGGCCGAGCGGCTGTTCGCGGATTCTTCCCCCGCCGACCCGGCCGCGCGCAGTGCCGAAACGATATGTGCGCAACCGGCAACATGGCGCGGCCTTTGCGAGCCGCCGCAGAATCTATCTTCCCTTCGGCCCCACTCGCCGCCCGGCCGCCATGTCCCAGCAACTCAAGCGCATCGACGAGCTCGCCGCCGCGCTTCCGTTCGACGCTCACGACGTGCAGGCGGCCAACGAGGCTTTCGGGCGCTGGTGCGAGACCCAGGACGAGGCAGACCGCTACCCGGTCGAGCTGTGGGCTTACTGGTATGTGAACCGGTACTTCGTCCTGCGCTTCGCCGCCGAACGCACTGCCGGGCCGTCGGACCTCGACGCCATCGTCACGCGTGTCTTCGGACGCCTCCAGAACGCGCTGCCGCGCATCTCTGACGCGCGCAAGTTCGCCAGCTACGTCAGCGTAGCCTGCAAGAACGCGCTCCGCAACTACCGGCGTGACCGTCGCCCGACCGACGAGATCTTCGACGACACGGCGACGACGGTGCAAGAGGCTGCGAACGGGCACGACCGCACGCTCGTCCGCCGTACGATCGAGCACGGCCTCGCCCGGCTGCCGGTCGGCGTGGCCGAGGTCGCCCGGCTGCGCTTCCTGGACGACATGGCCTACGAGGAAATCGCGGCGTACACAGGCCGGCCAGTTGCGTCGGTACGGGCGTACGCGTCTAAGGCCCTGGCACGCCTGCGCGAGATGCCCGAGATCCAGCAGCTCTACGTGGACGACCTCATGGACGAGCCGCGGTGACGTCGCTGCTCGCGCAGCACTCTCTCTCCGCCTCGGCCTCCTCTCCCCGATGCCTCTCCGAGCCTTCTCCCGCTCTCCGGTTCGTGTGCCTTTCGTGCAGATCCGTAAGCGCTTTATCCTCGGTGGTTACACTCTCTCTTGCGCAGGTTCTGTCACGCCACCGAACCTCTCACGGCCATGAGCAACCCGCTCCAGCTTCTCGAAGACTATCCCGCTCTGACGCGCGCTGAGCGTGCGGAGGCGGACCGGGTGCTCGCGGCTCGTCCCGACCTTGCCGACGCCTATGCCGAGGCGCGTGCCCTCGCGGCTCTGCTCGACGACGTCGCCAGCGGAGCCGACGCGGGCCTTCACGGAGACGCGCTCACCGAGCACGTGGCCGAAACCATGGCCGGGCGTCCGGGAAACCCCGCTCTGGCGCAGGCCCTCGCCCACGACGCGGCCCTGCGCGCCGAAGCCGACGCTCGGCGCGAGGCCCTCCTCCGCCTCGATGCGGCCGAGGATCCCATCGCGCGCTTCGAGCGCCTCACCGGGCGCACGCCCGGGTCCCTGGCCGCGCCCCCGGCCGGCGCGCGCGCGGTGCCGCCCGCGTGCGCCCAGCGAAAGCCCCGCCCCGCTGAGACGCGCCCGGCGATCACGCGCGGCCGCGCACGCCGCACGCCCGGCTGGCTACGCCTCGCCTCCCTCGCCGTCGTCGCGTGCGCGCTCGCCTGGAGCGCGCTGGCTGTTGCAAGCCGCGCCGCCCTTCCGGAGCGCGCGCGCGTGGCAGACCTCGGCGACGTGGCCGGCTACGCCCTCCCGACCCTGCGCGGCGACAGCCCTGAAGACGCCCTGATGCGCTACCACGCGCTCGCGGCGGAGGTCGCCGCCGCGCGCCGGACCACGCTCGGGCTCTTCCCGCGCTACGACGCCGAGGCGCTCGCGCCGCTCGAGGGCCGCATGGCCGCGCTCGCGGCCGAGGCGCCGGCCGGCTCGGACGCTCAGCAGGAGGCCGGGCTCGCAGCCGCCCGCATCGCGCTCTACCTCGGCCGGGACGATGCCGCGCGCCGCCACACCGAGGCCCTCGTCGCCACGGGCGGCTACCGCAGCCCAGTCGCCCGCCGTCTGCTCGACTACGTCGCATCCGGCACCGACGAGGCGCCCTGACGCGTTACCCGTCTCCCCTCGAAAGACCCTGCCTCGATCAGGGCGCCGCGCCAGAGCAATGCCCTGGCGCGGCGCTCGTCTGCTTCCGGACAGCGGCGCGTGCCTCGCGTCCGGCCAGTACCTGACGCCGGGCGCGCCCGGCCGGGCGCGGCCCTCGCGGCGACGCCCGCTCAGGCGTACGTGTTGAGCATCACCGGCATGATAAGCATCAGCAGTTCCTCGCCCTCGGCCGACTCGCGCGGCATCACGACCCCGGCACGGTTCGGCGAGGAGAACTCGAACACCACGTCCTCCGCGTCTACGTTCTGGAGCACTTCGGTGAGGTAGACCGAGTTGAAGCCGATGTCCATCGGCTCGGCGTCGTACTCGCACAGCACGCGCTCGCGCGCCTCGCTGGCCCGCTCGATGTCCTCGGCCGAGACCTCGAGCGCGTCCGGCTGGAGCGAGAGCCGGACTTGGTGGGTCATGCTGGAGGAGTAGAGCGCCACGCGGCGCACGGCCGCCAGGAGCGCCTCGCGCCCGACCGTGAGCCGCTTCTCGTTCTCGAGCGGGATGACGGCCTCGTAGTTGGGATACTGCTCCTCGATCATGCGCCCGATCACGGTCGTGCCGCCGAGATCGAAGCGGACGTAGCCGCTGCCGACGTGCAGCGTGCACGGCGCGCGGTCGTCGCCGACGGCCTTGGCCGCCAGCGCGAGCGCCTTCTCGGGCACGATCACGTCGAACGCCTCGGGGGCGGCCATGCCGGTTGCGGTCAACTTGACGAGGCGGTGTCCGTCGGTGGCGACGAGGCGCGTGTGCTCGGGCCGGACCTGCATCAGCACGCCCATCATGGCCGGGCGCAGCGCGTCCTTGCTCACGGCGAAGCCGGTCTTGGCGATGGCCCGCTTGATGAGCGCGCCCGTCGTCTCGACCGTGCGCGCGCCGTCGAACTCGGGGAGCGAGGGGTAGTCGGCGCCGTCGTAGCCGACCATCTTGTAGCGGCCCTGGTCGGTCCGAAGCTCCACGTTGAAGTCGTCGTCGGCCGAGAACGCGACCGGCAGGTCTGGCAGGGCCCGCAGCGTGTCGAGCAGGCGGCGGGCCGGGACGGCCACGCGCTGCCGCGCGCCGTCGCCGTTGGCGCCGAACGAGACCGGCAGGCGCTGCACAATCGAGATCTCGAGGTCGGTAGCCGTGATGGCGAGACGGTCGCCGTCGCGTTCAAACAGCACGCATTCCAGAATCGGAAGAGTGCTCTTGCTGGGAACGGCGCCACCGGCGGTGGCGAGCGCGCGCTGAAGGTCGGCGCTGGAGACGGAGAACTTCATGGCTGAAGCGGGTCGGGGGAGGGGCCGGCGCGCGGTACGGGCCGCCGCGGCGGTGCAGTATCGGGCGCCGAAGGCGGCGCGTAAAGATCGGAACGGCGCATCCGGATCGGAACGGCGCACCCGGATCGGAACGGCGCATCCGGATCGGAACGGCGCATCCGGGGCCCGGGGTGCCCGCCGGCGCGGCCGCGCTAGCGGGTGTGCACGTCGAGGCGCTTGCGGATCACGTCCACGAGCTCGCGGAAGGCCGGGTCGGTCTCGAGCTGATCCTCGACGCTCTGGATGGCATGGATGACAGTCGAGTGGTCGCGCCCGCCAAAGTGCAGGCCGATGGACTTGAGCGACTGCGTCGTGAGCTGCTTGGCGAACCACATCGCGATCTGGCGCGCCTGCACGACCTCGCGCTTGCGCGTGCGCGCCCGCACGAGGTCCTCCGAGATCTGGAGGTAGTCGCACACGACGCGCTGGATGTCCTCGACGGTGAGGTTGATGCGCGCCTCGCGCACGAGGTCGCGTAAGACCTCTCGCGCGAGCTGCAGGTCCACCTCGCGCGTGTGGAGCGCCGCGTGCGCCTGGAGGCGTATCAGCGCCCCCTCGAGCTCGCGGATGTTCGTCTTGACATGCGTGGCGACGTACTCGAGCACCTCGGGGTGCACGCGAAGGCCGTCGTCCTCGGCGCGGCGGCGCAGGATGGCGATGCGCGTCTCGAACTCAGGCGCCTGCACGTCGGCCGCGAGGCCGCACTGGAAGCGCGAGAGCAGCCGCTCCTCAATGCCGACGATGTCGCGCGGGGGGCGATCGGAGGACAGGACGATTTGCTTGCGGTTCTGGTGCAACTCGTTGAAGACGTGGAAAAACTCCTCCTGCGTCTTCTCCTTGCCGCTGAAGAACTGCACGTCGTCTACGATGAGCAGATCGATCTGGCGGTAGAACTGCGAGAACTCGCCGATTCGATGGTTCTGGATCGCCTGCACGAACTCGCTCGTAAACTGCTCGCTCGAGAGGTAGCGAACGGCGAGCCCGGGCGCGTGCGCGCGCACGTGGTTGCCGATGGCCTGGATCAGGTGCGTCTTGCCAAGCCCCACGCCCCCGTAGATCAGGAACGGGTTGAACGACGTCGTGCCCGGCTGCTGCGCGATCGCCCATGCGGCACTGCGGGCCATGCGGTTGCAGTGCCCCTCGATGAAGCGCTCGAACGTGTACGTCGGGTTGAGCTGCGGGTTGGTCTCCACGCGCTGCACACCCGGGATGGCGAACGGGGTAGGCGGGCGAGCAGGCGGGCGGGGCGGGGCGACAGCCGGCGCTGCGCGCGTGGCGGGGCCGCCGCCGTGCGGCGACGCTGCCGGACGCGCGCCCGGCGGGCGAGGCGGCTGCGCCGCTGCGGCCGGACTGGCCGGCAGGTGCACCGAGCCCCGCGGCGGATGGTCCTCGGCGCTGGGCTCCTCGCGCTGAATGACGATGTCGTAGAACAGCCGACCGTTGGGGCCGAGCACCTTGACGATCGTCTTGCGAAGCAGTCCGTGGTAGTGCTCCTCAAGCCACTCGTAGAAGAAGCGGCTCGGCAGCTGCACCGTGAGGCACAGCAGGCCGTCGCGTTCCTCCAGCCCCACCGCCGCCAGTGGCTCGAACCACGTGCGGTAGCTCTGCCGACTGATGTTGTCCCGGATGATGGCGAGACACTCAGTCCAGACCTCGGTGGGGGTGCGATCCATGCGCGCGCGGGCGACTCAGGAGGGGAAACGGGGACGCAGAATATGCACGACCGGGCCCGCGGAAACGTCCGGCGCGGCACGAAGTCGTCGCATTATCCACATGAACGCCCCGCGAAATGCCGCGAAAACGGGCGCCTTGCAGGGCCTAATACACGCCGGGCCTCTGCGCAAGCCCTGCTTTCCGATTTTGCGCACCCTGCTCGGCTGCAGCCCGGAGCCGAATTCGGCTAAGGCAATACATGAAGGATACTTCTGGCAGGCTCCGCACGCGGTGTGGGCATCTGCGGGAAACTCCACATCTTGTCCACGCGGAGCTTCAAGCGATACATGAGGCCCGAGGCCCGGCCAGCGTTGCCCAGAACGCGCCTCTTCGGTGGCCGGTCCCACGACGCCCGGCCATGCTGCATGCGGCCCCTATGGTAACATGCCCGTAAAGCAAGGGCAAGACCCGCCAGGACACCGCGCCACCTCACGGGTGAATTTCAACATCCCGTGAGGCGCTTGCGGCACGTGAGGCAAGCCCCTACCTTTGCCGTTCTGTTTGTCTTCCGCGCGCACGTGCGCGCCGGCTACGCTCCTGCCATGCTCCGCGTGGACATCGCTTCCCTCGCCGACGGGCTCCATACCTACACGCTCCGGCCTCAGCCGGAGGACGTGGCGCTGGACGATGCGGCGCTCGAGCACGAGGCGGCGGGGCTTGGCGCCACGGCGTTCCGGGACATCACGGTTGAGCTACGCCTCGACGTGGCCGAGCGCCGGCTGCTGGCGTCTTTCGACGCGCGCGCCGGCGTGACGCTTTGCTGCGACCGCACGCTGCGACCGTACGCCGAGGCCATCTGCGGCGCTCATACGGTCCTGTTCGCGCGCCCCAGCCTCGCCGAAGCCCTCGGCGACGAGGACGTGTACCTGCTGCCGGACGAGGCGACGCACATTGACCTGGCGCCGGTGGTGCGCGACACGCTCCTGCTCGCTTTGCCGCTACGCCGCGTCTCGCCCGAAGCCGAGACGCTCGAACTGCCCACCACGTTCGGACGCGCCGAGGACGACCTCGCCGACGACCGCTGGGAGGCGCTGCGCCGCCTCCGCCCCGACTCCTGACCCCGCGGCCCTCCGGCCGCCCCACGCTAACCGACACCAGCCATGGCCAACCCGAAGCGCCGCAACTCGAAGGCGCGCACGGCCAAGCGCCGCGCCCATTACAAGGTCTCTGCTCTCCCGGCCACGCAGGCCTGCCCCAACTGCGGGGCGGACAAGCTCATGCACCGCGCCTGCCCGACCTGCGGGCACTACCGCGGCCGGGCCGTGATCGAGCGCCAGGACTACGCCTGAGCCGGGGCCCCGTCAGCGTACCGGCGCGGCCGGGCCGGCACGCCGCGCACCGCACTGGTTCACGTCCGCTGTGTGACAGCGACCCTCCTGCCCGCGCCGGCCGAAGCCGGCGCGGGCAGTGCTTGTTGGGGGCGAGCGTATCTTCGGCCGGTTGTCTTCGCCCGCAAGCATTATCCGACTTCTATGGCCCAGCAAGCAGCCCCGGTGCGCGTCGCGCTCGACGCGATGGGCGGAGACCATGCCCCTGGCGTCGTCGTCGAGGGGGCCGTGCGCGCCCTCGGCCAGGCCGGAGGTGCGCTGCACGTGCTGCTCGTCGGGCCTGAGCAGAAGGTCCGTGACATGCTCGCCGCGCACGACACGGCGGGCCTTGCGCTCGAGGTCGTCGACGCGCCCGAGGTGATCGCGATGGACGAGAGCCCCTCGTCGGTGCTCAAGGGGAAGCCGGGCTCGTCCATTCACCGCGGCCTTGGCCTCGTCCGTGACGGGCACGCGGACGCGTTCGCGTCGGCTGGCAACACGGGCGCCGTCATGGCCGCGGCGCTGTTTCTGCTCGGGCGTGTGCCTGGCGTGCAGCGCCCGGCCCTTCCGGGCTACATCCCCACGCTGCGCGGCACGTGCCTCGTGCTCGACGTCGGCGCCAACCTCGAGGTCCGCCCCGAGCACCTGGTACAGTTCGCGCAGATGGGCCGCATCTACGCGCGCCTGCGCTTCGACGTCGAGGACCCGGCCGTGGGGCTGGTCAACGTAGGCGAGGAGCCGGGCAAGGGCACCGACGTGCTCAAGGCCGCGCATGCCCGCCTGACCGAGCTCCACGAGACCGGCGCGTTCCACTTCGTGGGCAACATCGAGGGCCGGGACGTGCTCCACCATGGCGCCGACGTGGTCGTCTGCGACGGCTTCGTGGGCAACGTCGTCCTGAAGCTGGCCGAGAGCATGGCGAGCGTGCTGCCGGCGCTCGTGCAGCGCGAGATCGCGCGGCAGGCCCTCGGCGAGGACGAGGCCGGCCTGATCGTGCGCGTGCTGCGGGGCATGCTCACCCCGTTCAACTACGAAAACTTCGGCGGCGTCCCGCTGCTGGGCCTGCAGGGCACGGCCGTGATCGGCCACGGCGGCTCATCGGCGCGCGCGGTCGAGCAGATGGTGCTTCGCGCGGCCGAGTGCGTCCGTGACGACGTGCCCGGCCGCATCGCCGGGGCGCTCGCAGCCGACGCGGCCGCCCAGCCCGAGGGCGCCGCGTGACCGCCTCTGCCTCCTTCCGCCGGGTTACGGCCGCCATCACGGCCGTCGGGCACTACCTGCCCGAAGACCGCCTCACCAACGCCGACCTGGAGGCGCTCGTCGAGACGAGCGACGAATGGATCCGCACGCGCACGGGCATCCGCGAGCGCCGCATCCTCCGCGACCCGGCCAAGGCGACCGCGTTCATGGCTAGCGAGGCCGCGCGCGCGGCGCTCGCCAAACGCGGCCTCTCGGCCGCCGACGTCGACCTGATCCTCGTCGCCACGGTCACGCCGGACATGACGTTCCCGGCCACGGCCTGCCTCGTGCAGCACCGGCTCGGCGCCGAGCGCGCCTGGGGCTACGACCTCTCCGCGGCGTGCTCCGGCTTCCTCTACGCGCTCACCACCGGCGCGCGCTTCATAGAGGCCGGTGCCCATCGCCGCGTGCTCGTCATCGGCGCCGACACGATGAGCCGCATTCTCGACTGGACCGACCGCACCACGTGTGTCCTCTTCGGCGACGGCGCCGGCGCCGTGCTGCTCGAACCCGACACCGAGGGCTGCGGCCTGCTCGACAGCGTCGCGTACGTAGACGGCGGCGGCGCGGCGGCGCTCAACATGCCCGGCGGCGGCAGCCTCCACCCGGCCTCGCACGCCACCGTGGAGGCGCGCCTGCACTACGCCCGGCAGGACGGCAAGACCGTCTTCAAGCGCGCCGTCGTCGGCATGGCCGATGCCGCGGCCGAGATCATGACGCGCAACGGCCTCTCCGCCGACGACGTCCGCTACCTCGTCCCCCATCAGGCCAATCTGCGCATCATCGACGCTACGGCGCGGCGGATGGGCCTCTCCGACGACAAGGTGATGCTCAACATCGAGCGCTACGGCAACACGACCGCGGCCACGCTTCCGCTCTGCCTTGCCGACTGGGAGGCCGACCTCCGGCGCGGCGACAACCTCGTTCTGGCGGCCTTCGGGGGCGGCTTCACGTGGGGCGCGAGCCTCGTTCGCTGGGCCTACGACGGGCGGGCAGCCGGCCACGAGCAGCCGGCCGCCCACGAGCAGATCCTAGAGAGCAGATCCTAGAAACACGCGCCAGCGCCTGAGCCCCCGGCGCGGCGCGCCAGCGCAGAGGCGTGCCGCCGCCCAGACGCGCGCCTTGCTCCCTTCCGCATGACGGCTTTTCTCTTTCCCGGACAGGGCTCGCAGAAGCCCGGCATGGGCGCCGACCTCTACGAGCGTTTCCCCGAGGCGCGCGCCCGGTTCGACGAGGCCGACGACGTGCTCGGCTTCCCGCTCTCGGCGATGATGTTCGCCGATGGCGACGACGCGGCCGAGACGCTCCGCCAGACCGAGATCACGCAGCCGGCGCTCTACGTGCACAGCCTGGCCGCGCTCGCCGTGCTCGAGGCGCGCGGGCACCGCCCCGACGCCGCCGCCGGGCACAGCCTGGGTGAGTACAGCGCCCTCGCCGCCCTGGGCGCCCTCTCGTTCGCCGACGGCCTGCGGGCCGTCCGCCGGCGCGGCGAGCTCATGGCGCAAGCCGGGAGCGTCCGCCCCGGCGCCATGGCCGCCGTGCTCGGCCTCGAGGCCGACGCCCTCGAGGCTGTCTGCGCCGCCGCTTCCGAGCAGGGGGGCGTCGTCGTGCCGGCTAACTACAACGACCCCGGCCAGATCGTCCTCTCGGGCGACCCCGAGGCAGTCGCACGGGCAGGCGAGGCTGCGCGGGCGGCCGGAGCCCGGCGCGTCGTGCCGCTGCCCGTCTCGGGAGCGTTCCACTCGCCCCTGATGGCCTATGCAGCCGAGGGCCTGGCCGAGACGCTCGCCGCGCTCGAGCTCCGCCCCCCGCGCGGGCGCGTCTACCTCAACGTCACCGCTGCGCCCGAGGCCGACCCCGAGGTGCTACGCCGCCGTCTCCTCGAGCAGCTCACGGCGCCCGTACGCTGGGCGCAAACCCTGCAGGTGATGCACGCCGAGGGCGTCACGCGCTTCGTCGAGGTCGGGGCGGGCAACGTGCTCTCCGGCCTCGTGCGCCGCACGCTCGGCCGCGACGTCCAGACCGCTACCGCCGGCACGGCGGCGGAGCTCGACGCGCTCGGCACCTGACCCCTCCTGACTGTCCTCCCGCGCTGTCATGACGCTCGACCTCTCCGGAAAGACCGCCCTCGTCACGGGCGGCACACGCGGCATCGGCCGCGCCATCGTGCAGGCCCTCGCCGGTGCGGGCGCTCGCGTCGCGTTCACCTACCGCGCCTCGGCCGAGGCGGCCGAGGCGCTCGCTGCCGAGCTCGGCGGCGACCGCGCGCTCGCCCTCCGGGGCGACGCCGCTGACCCGGCCCATGCCGAGGCGGCCGTGCAGGCCGTCCTCGAGCGCTGGGGCACGCTCGACGCGCTCGTGCTCAATGCCGGCATCACGCGCGACGGCCTTATGCTCCGCATGTCGCAGGACGACTGGGACGCCGTGATCGCGACCAACCTTTCGAGCGCATTTGCGTTCTGCAAGGCCGCCTACCGGCCCATGATGAAGCAGCGCAGCGGCTCGATCGTCACGCTCGCCTCCGTCGTCGGCGTGATGGGCAACGCCGGACAGGCCAACTACGCCGCCTCCAAGGCGGGCCTGATCGGCTTCACGAAGAGCCTCGCGCGCGAGCTCGGCGGGCGCGGCGTGCGCGCCAACGTCGTCGCCCCCGGCTTCATCGCGACCGACATGACGGCCGAGCTGAACGACAGGGCCAGAGACGCCATGACAGGACAGATTCCACTCGGGCGGGTCGGCACGCCGGAGGACGTGGCCGCCGCTGTGCTTTTTCTCGCCTCCGACGCAGCCGCTTACGTCACCGGGCACGTATTCCACGTAGACGGTGGCATGGCGATGTGACCGCAGCAGCAGGCGAGCGCGCGCAGGCCGTCGTGGCCTACCTGGCTGCGCGCGAGGGCATCGCGGCGTCGCGCCTCGAAGCGGCCGGCCTGGGAGACACTGCCCCCGTGGCCGATAACGCCACCCCCGAAGGCCGGCAGCAGAACCGCCGCGTCGAGCTCGTCGTGCTGCGCTAGGCGCCCCGGGCGGCCTTCGCCTCGGGGCGGGGCGAAGCGTCCGGTGCGAGCACGTGCGAGAGGCCGTAGGCGAGCGCCTGGCTCGCGCGGCTCAGGCGGCCGTGCTGGTCGTCGGGCGTAAACTCGCCGCCCCGGCGGAGTGCCGCGGCGAAGCACTCGGCGAAGCGCCGCGCCAGCGCCGCGTCCTCGACGCGAACCGCGATCTCCTTGTTGTAGCGCTGCCCCCAGCGGTCGGCGTTGTACGAGCCGACGAGGCTGACGCGGTCGTCGGCGGTAAAGAACTTGGCGTGCAGCATGTCGCCGTGGAGCTTATAGAGGCGTACGCCGGCCTCGAGGAGCGTCGGGTAGAGGTAGCGTGCGGCCCACTGCACGTGGCGCGCGTCGGACTGCCCGGCCGTGAGCACGTGCACGGCCACGCCGCGGCGGGCCGCCTCTAGCAGCGCCGCCAGGTGCACCGCCGGCGGCAGCAGGTACGGCGTTACGAAGAGCACGCGCCGCCCGGCCCGCACGACGAGGTCGGCGAGGGCGCGGTCGAGCGTGTCGACGCCGCGCGCGGGGTCGAGCGCGAGCACGTCGGCGCGTACGCCGCCGGGCAGCGGCGCCGGCAGCGGGCCGGCCGCACGCCGGAAGGGCGAGGCGTGCGCGAGCGTGTCGGCGAACGCGGCCGCGAAGCCCTGCACGGCTGGCCCGCGCACGGCCACGACCGTGTCGAAGAACTCGTCCGTGCCGCCGCCCACGTAGTCCAGGCTGACGTTGCGCCCGCCGCAGAGCGCGAGCGTGTCGTCTACGACGACCAGCTTGCGGTGGTCGCGGTGCAGCGCGAACGGCGTCACCTTGCGCTGCGAGCGCCCGAGACCGGTGAGCGGGTTGAACCACACGACCGTGCCGCCGGCCCGGCGCAGCGCGCGCACGTGCGGCGGCCAGAGGTTCTTGGAGCCGAAGCGGTCTATGACGAGCACGACGTCGCAGCCGCGGCGCGCGGCGCGCGTGAGCGCCTCGAGCACGCGGCGCCCCGTCGCGTCGGGCTCGAAGATGTACGTCTCGAGCCACACGCGCGTGCGGGCCCGCTCGACGGCCTCGCCGAACACCGCGAGCGCCTCGTCGCCCTCGGTGAGCAGGCGCACCCGGTTGCCCTCGGAGGCGTGGTGCGAGAACGGCGGGGCGCCGTGCGTGAGCGGGGCGCCGTGCGTGAGCGGGGCGCCGTGCGTGAGCGGGGCGTCGGGCATGGGTGGGCGGCGGGCGGCGCGGCAACGTACGACGTGCTCCCCGAAGCGCAAGAGCTGCTCCGTGCGCTCCGGGGTTCGCGCGCACGAGGCCCCGTGCGCATTCGGAGCCATGGGCTGCGCGTTCTGCGCGAACTTGCGCGCCGGGAGCATCGCCGCCGCCGGCGCGGCGTTACTCTGCCAGAGACGTTGCGTGCGGTCGGGCTCCGGCCGCGCCGCCGCGCCCGGCGCGCGGCTCCTTCCTTGTCCCGGCCTTCCCCGACCGACCCCGCATGGCTTACTCGGCCGTCATCGACCTGACCTCCCGGGCGCAGCGCGAGCAGCGCGAAGACGCCCCGCTCCAGACGCCCTTCTCCACGCCCGATCCGGCGCTCCCCGAGGCCACGCCGGCCAGCCTGCCCGAGGCCCTCCAGGCGGGCCTGAAATCGCTCGGCTGGCCGGGCCTGATGCCGGTGCAGGCGCAGGCCATCCCGTACATCCTTGCCGGCCGCGACCTCGTCGTGCAGTCGCGCACGGGCTCGGGCAAGACGGGCGCGTTCCTGCTGCCGCTCCTCGCCACGCTCGACCCCGACACGGCGGCGGCGCAGGCGCTCGTGCTGTGCCCCACGCGCGAGCTCGCGCGCCAGATCTACGACGAGTTCGCGCGCATGAACGCCGGGCAGCCTGCAGACCGCCGCCTCCGCGCTGTGGCCGTCTACGGCGGCACGGCCTACGGGCCGCAGCTGGATGCCTTCAAGGCCGGCGCGCAGCTCGTCATCGGCACGCCGGGGCGCGTGCTCGACCACCTCCAGCGGGGCGCGCTCCGCCTCGACGCGCTCCGCGTGCTCGTGCTCGACGAGGCCGACGAGATGCTCTCGATGGGCTTCTACCCGGACATGCGCAAGCTCCGCCGCTTCCTGCCCAGGGAGCGCCGGGGATACATGTTCTCGGCCACGATGCCCTACGCCGTGCAGCGCGTCGGGCAAGAGTTCCTGCGCGAGCCGTTCTTCCTCGCTCCCTCGGGCGGCAAGATCCACGTGGACCTGATGAGCCACCGCGGCTACTACGTGGACCCGATGGAGAAAGACCGCGCGCTCGTGCGGCTGATCGAGTGGGAGAACCCGCAGCAGGCCATCATCTTCTGCAACACGCGCCGCGAGGTCGAGTATCTGGGCACATTCCTGCGCAACTACGGCTACGACGCCGACGGCATCTCGTCCGACCTGACGCAGAAGGCCCGCGAAAAGGTCATGGGCCGCCTTCGCAAGGGGCAGCTCCGCTTCCTGATCGCTACCGACGTGGCCGCACGCGGCATCGACATCTCCGATCTCGGACACGTCTTCCAGTACGACGTGCCCCAGGACCGCGAGTACTACGTGCACCGCGCCGGGCGCACCGCGCGCGCCGGCAAGGCCGGCGTCTCGGTCACGCTCGTCACCCCGGCCGAGAAAAACGCCTTCCTGGCCATCGTCAACCGCTACGACATCCCCCTCGAGGAACGCCCCGTGCCTACCGAATCCGACGTCTCCGCCCGCGTGGGCGAGCGCCTCACCGTCCTGCTCGAAGAACGCCTGCGCCGCAGCACCAACCTCGACCGCGAGCGGATGCGCCGCTTCGTGCCCGTCGTGCAGCAGCTCGTCGAAGAGGGCGAGCCCGAACTGCTCGCCATGCTCCTCGACGAGGTCTACCAGCGCAGCCTCGCCGCGCCGGCCGCCCCCGACCGTGAGGCGGCACATGCCGACGAGGAGGCTGCGGCGCCCGAGGCGGAGCGTGCGGAGACGCACGGCAACGACGCCGCACCCGAGAACGCCGCGCCCGGGGGCGAGGCGCCCCCCAAGAAGCGCAAGAAGCGCAAGAAGCGCGCGCCCCGTGTAGAGGGCGCAGCCGAGGGCGCCGCGCCGCTCGACGCCTGACGACATGCTCGCCCTGCGCCCGCTCGTGCTCGCCGCCGCGCTCCTCACCGCGCTCGCGCCGCAGATCGCCGCCCAGCCCGTCTACCACGCCGACGGGCGCCCGGCCCCGTGGAACGCCATCGCCGAGGCCGCGGCAGACGCCGACGTGCTGGTGCTCGGCGAGATCCACGACGACTCGCTCGGGCATGCGCTCAAGGCGCGCCTGCTCGCCGAGCTCCTCATGCGCCACGGGCCCGCCCGCCCGCTCGCGCTCGCGCTCGAGATGTTCGAGACGGACGTCCAGCTCGTGCTCGACGAGTACCTCGGCGACACCGTGCGCGAGCGCGACTTCCTCGCCGCCAGCCGCCCGTGGGGCAACTACGCGCGCGACTACCGCCCGCTCGTGGAGCAGGCGCGTGAGGCCGGCCTGCCGGTTCTGGCTGCCAACGCGCCCGCGCGCTACGTCAACCTGACGAGCCGGGCCGGGCCGGACGCCCTCGAGGCGCTCTCGCCCGAGGCGCGCGCGCTGCTGCCGCCGCTGCCCGTCGCGCCGGCCTCCGAGGCCCTCGCCGAGGCGTTCCGTGCCGTCATGGCGGGCCTCGGCGCTGCGCACGGGGCCCACGGCCCGCACGGTGGGCCGTCGCTCGACGGGATGCTCGCCGCGCAGAACCTCCGCGACGCTTCGATGGCCTACGTCGTGGCGCAGCACCTCGCGCAGACGCCCGGCGCGCTCGTCGTGCACGTCAACGGCGCCTTCCATAGCGACTTCGGGCGGGGCGTGCCGGAGCACCTCGCGCGCTACGCGCCCGCAGCGCGCCTCATCACGGTCTCGTTCGTCCCCGAGACCGCCTGGTCCGACGCGCACGCCGGCCGCGCCGACTTCGTCGTGCTCACGCGCTGACGTTGCCAGCGCTTCGGGACGTCAGCGCACGACCGTGAGGCGACGCACAGCCTGGCGCCCGGAAGCGTCCTCGACGACGCGGAGCAGGTAGACGCCCGCCGGGAGCGCCGGAAGATCCAGCGCGATCTCGGCCAGGCCCGGCGCCGGCTCCTCGTGCAACCGCGCGGCGAGCTGCCGCCCGAGCAGATCGTACACCTCGACGCGGTGCATCCCGGCCTTCTCCACCTGCACGCGTATCGTGGCGCCGCCGCGTGTCGGATTGGGGAAGACGCGCTCGACGCCGAACGGCGGCGCGACGAGGATGCGCGGCGCCTCGTCCGAGCGGGCCCAGAGCATGCCACTGCCATCGAGCGCCACGTCCGAGAAGACGGCGCGCGCGGTGGCACGGCGGTCGCCGTAGTCGGCGGCGGAGACGGCAAGCCCTGCGAGCGGCGCCGCCCCGAGGGCCACGTCTACAGTCCCGGCGTCGGTCCAGGCCTGGCCGTCGGGCGATGTGAAAGCCGTCACGCGCTCGCCCGTCCGCTGGAGGCGGACCCAGAAGGGCACGCCTTGGGTCCAGCTCAGGGGGATGTCCTGGGTGGGCGCGCCGAGGGCGGGGCGGAACTGGAGGCGGAGGCCCCGGGCGTCCGTGACGGCGAGGAAGGCGTGCGCCGCGTCCGGCGCCTCGGAGGCGCGGAGCATCAGGCCGGCTTTGGCCCACGGGTGGTCCGCATCGAGCGCCGTCACGCGCGCCGTGAGCGCGCCGTCGGAGGGCAGCGGCTGGTGCACGAGGTGGAAGCTGTCGGCCGTGTTCCAGACGTCGCCGCCGCCGCGCACGGCGAAGGCCTCGTCGGCGAACGTGGCGCCGCCGGGGCCTGGCGGCGCGCCCACGTCGCGCGAGGCCCACGGCGCCGGGAGGGCTGCGCCGCCGCCCACGACCTGCACGCCCGAGAAGGCGGCGCGGGCGCGCTCGGAGCGGTCGCCGTAGTCGGCAGCGGAGACGGCCAGGCCCGCGAGCGGGCTCGCGCCGAGCGCGACCGTCACGGGCGCGCCCTCGGCCCAGTTCTGCCCGTCGGATGAGAGGGCGGGCGTGAGCGTGTCGCCGTCCCGGACGAGGCGAAGCCATACGGGCGCCGTGCGCCCCCAGTCGAGCGGCACGTCGAGGCTCAGCGCGCCGTCGGCGGGGCGGTACTGGAGGCGCACGCCCGCGCCGGTGGTGGCGGTGAGGAAGGCGTGCGCCGCGCCGGGCGCGCCCGAGGCGCGGACGGTCACGCCCGCCTTGGCCCACGGGTGCCCCGCCTCGAGCGCGTCGAGGCGGGCGGTGATGGCGGCCTCGGCCGCCGCGAGCGGCTGATGCACGAGGTGGAAGCTGTCGGCCGTGTTCCAGACGTCGCCGCCGCCGTAGACGACGAACGTGCCGGCCTCGCCCGCGGCCTGTCCTGCCGCCGGCGGCGTGCCGACGTCGGCCGAGGCCCAGGGCAGCGGGAGCGTCGTGCCACCGCGGTCGAGCGAGACCCCGTCGAAGCGCGCCGCGGCGAGCAGGCCGCCGGTGTAGTCGGCGGCGGAGACGGCCAGGCCTACCTCGACGGCCTCGCCGAGCGCGACGGCTACGGTGCCGGCGGGCGTCCAGGTGACGCCGTCGGGCGAGACGTAGGCCACCACGCGCGGCCCCTGGCGCTGCACGCGCAGCCAGAGCAGGCCGAAGCCCTCGGCCGCCGGGACGGGCGCCGAGGCCATCGGCGCGCCGGCCGAGGGCCGGTGCTGGAGGTGCGCGCCCTCGCCGGCGGTGCGGAAGAGGAACGCGTGCGGCGCGTCGGGGGCGCTGGAGGCGCGCACCATCAGGCCGGCCTTGGCCCAGCTGTTCTCCCCCTCGACCGTGCGCAGGCGCGCCGTGAGCGTGCCGTTGCCCACGAGCGTCTGCGAGACGAAACGGAAGTTGTCGCGCTCGAGCCACACGTCGCCGCCGCCGCCGACCTCGAACTCGCCGTCGGCGTAGACGGCGTAGCCCGTCGCGGGCGCGCCGATGTCGGCCGAGGCCCAGGGTGCGGGCAGGCGGTCGGGCCGGCGCGCGAACGCGCGCAGTTCGCCCACGGTCGCGTAGCCGCCGGCGACGGGCCCGGCCAGGCGGATGCCGTCGGCCGTGACTTCCTGGAACAGCAGCGCGAACGACTCGAACGTGGCCCCCGTGCCGCCTTCGTAGGCTGGCAGGCTGTGCAGGATGGGCACGGGCTGCCAGACCCCGCCCTGCCGGACCTCCACGCGGAGGGCCTGCCACCAGCCGGCCTCGGCCGTCTCGGCCCCTTCCTGGAAGAGCAGCCGCGAGAACGTCTGCGGCTCTGCGAACGTGTAGCCGACAAAGTGGTCTGTGCCCGGCGAGCCGGCCGTCGCGAAGTGGCGCGCGGCGTCGGCGGTGCCCTCAGGCGGGAAGTCGCCGTCGGCGATGCGTGCGAGGGCCGGGTCGTCCGCGGAGGCGACGGGCTCGCCCTCGGCTGTCACGTCGGCCTCGCCCGAGGTGGCCACGCGAAGCAGGCGCACGTCGGTCGCCTGGAGACCGTAGTCGTCCGTCACGGTGGCCTCGATGCGGTAGAACACGACCTCGCCGGCATCGCCGTGGTTGGGCACGACGAAGCTGGCCTGACGGGTCTGGGCCTCGAACACGTCCGGGTGGTCGTGGTCCTGGTGGACCTGCGTGATGCGCCAGTCGATGCCGAGCGTGGACGTGGGCTGCACCGGGTGGGTCGCGAGCAGGTCCAGGCGGACCGTCTGACCGGGCGTCGTGGCGGCGCCGGCGGTGGGCGTCAGGATGGCGACCGCCGGCAGGCCCGCCCCGACGGTGATCTGGACGGTCTCGGTGGCCGAGACCTCGAAGGCGTCCGTCACGCGCAGCGTGGCCGTGTAGCGCCCGGCGGCGGCGTAGACGTGCTCGGGGTCAGGCTCGGTAGACGTGGCGCCGTCGCCAAAGTCCCAGTGGTATGTGAGCGCCTCGCCGTTAGGATCGAACGAGGCGCTCCCGACGAACTGCACCCGCAGCGGCCCGACGCCCTGGCGCGGGCTCGCACCGGCCTGCGCCACGGGCGGCGCGTTGGCATCGCCGGCCGTGTGTCGCAGGCGCAGCACACGCCCCGTGCCGATGTTGGTTAGCAGCAGATGCTGCCCCACGGGGTCGTAGCCGATATGGACGACTGGCCCCATGTTGGGGGCGAACAGCGCTCCGCCGGTCGGATGGCCGTCGGCGCGGAGGCGGGCCGAGGCGAGCCAGCCGCGCGAGTAGTCTCCGAAGAAGACGGCGCCGCGGTAGGCGGCCGGGTAGCGCACGCCGCGGTAAACGTCGCCGCCGACGATGGATGCGCCCGTGCGACCGGGCGGGCTGGAGAGGTCCGCGTTCGAGTGGTGATAGTTGAACGCGGCGCGGCTCGTGTCAGCGTCGGTGATCGTGTCGCAGCCGTTGGTGGCCGGGCGCGCGCTCTGGTAGCCCGTGTGCCGGACGGGCCCCTCGTAGCACGGCCAGCCGAAGTTCTCGCCGCCGCGCGCCACGTTGAGCTCCTCCCACACGTTCCAGCCCACGTCGCCGATGTAGAGCGTACCGGGGCGGCCGTCGGCCGGATCGGTGCTGCCGTCCGGCGCGATCGAGAAGCGGAACGGGTTGCGCAGGCCGAGCGCCCACACCTTGGAGGCCGCGTCGTCCGGGTCGCCGGTGTAGAACGGGTTCGAGGGCAGGCCGCGCCCGGTCTCGGGGTCTACGCGGAGGATCTTGCCGGCCAGGCTCTCGAGGCGGAGCGAGCGGAACGAGCCGATGTCCTCCGAGGCCGGCAGGCGGCCTGGCCCGAAGCAGCTGGCGTACTCGCCGCCCGCGTCCACGCGCCCGTAGTGCGCTCCGTCGCCCGTACCCACGAGCAGCGTGCCGTCGGCGCCGAAGAGGACCGTCCCGATGGTGTGCGAGAAGTAGCACGATGGGATGCCGGTCTCGAACGTCTCGCCGAGCAGGACGCGGCGCGAGGCGAGATCGGCGCGGTCGCGGTTGCCGGCCTGCACGGTGTAGCGCGTCAGGCGCGCGAAGGCGTCGGTACGCGAGACGTCTCCGGCGCCGTTGTGGTCTACGGTGTAGAGCAGGTAGACGTGGCCGTTGCTGGCGAAGTCCGGGTCGAGCGCGAGCCCGAGCAGGCCGCGGTCGTGGTGGCTGAGCACCTCCACGTTGAGGTCGATGAAGGGCGTCGGCAGGCGGACGCCACCGCGGGCCACCCACACGAGGCCGCGCTTCTCGGCCACGAAGATCGTCCCGTCTGGCGCGACGGCCGTTGCTACGGGCTGCGTAAAGGCGTTCCCGCCGATGGCGTTCTCGAGGTAAAAGCCGTCGGGCAGGGTCTGCGCCCCGGCCGTCCGGACCGCTGCCAGGACGAGGAGCGCGGTCGCAAGGAGCACGGTCAGACGCATGGGGCTCAGACGCATGGGGCTCAGACGCATGGGGCTCAGACGCATGGGGCTCAGACGCACGAGACGAGGCGAGACAGACACCGAACCGGCG
Source organism: Rubricoccaceae bacterium (assembly GCA_046292345.1). Lineage (GTDB taxonomy): Bacteria > Bacteroidota > Rhodothermia > Rhodothermales > Rubricoccaceae > JBKBRC01. Next base: position 74,429 of record JBKBRC010000005.1, on the reverse strand, counting down.
CTGGCGGGCAACGGCTCCGCCGGGCAAGAGCGGCCCCGGTATCGGCCGCCCCGATGGAACGTTAAGGTGACACGGAGGTCGTCTGTTCGGGGAGGCACCGATTGGCCGGGCGCCGCGCTCATCCCGAGAAATCTGGCCAAGCGGCCAAAGTCCTTCTTTTACCGAGTTGCGCCTCAGGCGCATGCACTTTTCTTCCGTGCGCAGCGCCGAGCCGGCCGGATGGCGGCGTCGCCGCGCCTCCGATTCCCGTAATCTTGGCGTCTGCGCCGCCTGCATGGCGTATATCTCTCAAAGCCCCGCCGCCGCCGCCATGCCCGCCCTCCAGCACGCCGACCCCGCCGTCTTCGACATCCTCCGCCGCGAGACCGCGCGCCAGAACGACGGCCTCGAGCTGATCGCGTCCGAGAACTTCGCCTCGCCGGCCGTCCTGGAGGCCGTCGGGAGCACGCTGACGAACAAGTACGCCGAGGGCCTGCCGGGCAAGCGCTACTACGGCGGCTGCGAGGTCGTCGACGAGGTGGAGGAGCTCGCGCGTCGCCGCGCGCGGGAGCTCTTCGGCGCCGAGTGGGTCAACGTGCAGCCGCACTCGGGCGCGACGGCCAACCAGGCGCTCTACCTCGCGCTGATGAAGCCGGGCGACCGCCTGCTCGGGCTCGACCTCGCACACGGCGGGCACCTCACGCACGGCAGCCCGGTCAACTTCTCGGGCCTCCTCTACGAGGCGCACTTCTACGGCGTCGAGCGGGACGGGCCGAACGCGGGGCGCATCGACCTGGACCACGTGCGCGAACGCGCCCGGGCCGTCCGCCCGCGCCTGCTCTCGGTCGGCGCGAGCGCCTACAGCCGCGACTTCGACTACGCCGCCCTGCGCGCCATCGCCGACGAGGTGGAGGCCATCCTCTGGGTGGACATGGCGCACACGGCCGGCCTGATCGCGGCGCGCCTGCTCAACGACCCCCTCCCGCACGCGCACGTCGTCTCCACGACGACGCACAAGACGCTGCGCGGCCCGCGCGGCGGCATGCTGCTCGTCGGGCGCGATGGGCCCTCGCCCACCGGCGCCACGTTCAAGGACGGCCGTCCGAAGACGCTCTCGCAGGTGCTCGACGCGGCCGTCTTCCCGGGCACGCTCGGCGGGCCGCTGATGCACGTGATCGCGGGCAAGGCCGTCGCCTTTGGCGAGGCGCTCGAGCCCGCCTTCGCCGACTACCAGCGCCGCACCCTCGCCGGCGCGCAGGCCATGGCCGAGGCGTTTCTCGAGCGCGGCTACGCTGTCGTCTCGGGCGGGACGGACAACCACCTTTGCCTCGTCGACCTGCGCTCGAAGGGCCTCACGGGCAAGCAGGCCGAGGCGCTGCTCGGCGAGGCCGCCATCACAGTCAACAAGAACATGGTGCCCTATGACACCGAGAGCCCGTTCGTGACGAGCGGCATCCGCCTCGGCGCGCCCGCCATGGCCACGCGCGGCTTCGGACCGGACGAGTTCCGGGAGGTCGTCGCGCTCATCGACCGCGTCCTTACCAGCCGCGGCGCCGACGCTGCGGCCGTACGCGCCGACGTGCGCGCGCTCTGCGATGCGTTCCCGCTCTACGCGTCGGCTCTCGGCCCCGTGGCCGGCGCCGACGCGGCTGCCTGATGGCCGTCATGTCCATGCCCTGCTTTTTCGGCCTCCGCCCTTCCGGCCCCCACGCGCTCGGCCTGGCTGCCCTCGTCGCGCTCGCCGCCTGCGCCTCCGACGACGCCAACCCCAACGGCAGCGCTCCGCCCTCCGGCAGCGCGCCTCCGCCCGAGGCCGCCGCCGTGCGTGACGAGCCCCTCCAGAACCCCGACGAGGCCCTTGTGCTCGGGCTCGAGACCGGCGACCGCGCCTGCTACCTCTCGCTCGAGGACGCCAACGGCGTGCCGTTCCAGGAGCTGGCCGATTTTGCGCTGTGCGAACGCGACGACCTCGTCGGGCAGCGCGTCCGCCTGGCCTACGAAGAAGCCACCGTCCCGGCCGAGATCTGCCAGGGCGACCCCGAGTGTACCGAGACCACGCGCATGCCCATCGTGCGCACAGCTACGCCGCTCGAACAGGCCGTGCCGGGCGCCGCCGACACGACGGGCGCCGGCCGCATGCCGTGAGCGCGCGCCCGGCCTAGCCCGCTAGCGCTGCGCCACCTCTCCCGCCGGCTTTCCCCTCGGCCCCGACCAGCCGATAGCCCTGCCAGAGCCCGACGCCGCATGCCCTGCACGGCACGCAACCTGACACCGTACTTTGCCGCTAGCACCGTCCGTTCCTGAATCCCCGTTCCTGATTCACTGATCCCCGTTCCTGATTCACTGACCGGGACGGAACGAACGCTGCCGGCCTCCGGTTCAGCCCGACGCGCCACGCCCGCCTGCTTCTCGCGATGCCCGACAACTCCGCCTCGGTCCCGGAAACCGCTCTCGCACGGCTCGGGCACACGCTCTACCAGCGCGCGCTCGTGCGCCGCGAAGACGAGCCCATCACCGACCCGCGTGGCCAGCCCATCGGGTGGCTGCTCGACACGCGCACGCCCATGCTCGACGGCGCCATTGCCGCCGAGGCCGGCGCCGTGCTCGCCGAGCGCCTCCGCGCCCGCGGCGTCGAGCAGGTGGCCGGCTTCGGCTACGGCGCCTTCCCGCTCGTGTGCGCCGTGCTCGGCGCCGGCGCGCAGTTCAAGGGCGGCTTCATCCGCGAGCGGCGCAAAGCCTACGGCCGCCGTCGCCTCGTCGAGGGGCCGCTCGACCGTGCCCGCCCCGTGGCACTCGTAGACGACATCCTCAACTCGGGCCGTAGCGCCGCACGTGCCGTGGCGCTGCTGCGCTCGGACGGCTTTCGCGTCGCCGGTGTGCTCTCGCTCTTCAACTTCACCTGGAGTGGCGGCAAGGCCCGCCTCGAGGCCGACGGCCTGTGGGTCGAGTCGCTGCTTGAGCTCAACCTCCGCGAAAACGTGCGCGCCGCGACGCCCTCCGGCGACACGGCCTGAGCGCCATGCTGCCCGCCCGCGCCCCTGCCGGCGTCCCGCCTGAGGCTGCCTCTGGCGACGGCGCTACGCCCCCCGCGCTCCCCCCGCACGGCGGCCTCAGCCCCCGCGCCTCGCTTCCGGACCCGACGCGCCCCGGCGAGGGCGAGATGCCTTTCCTCGACCACCTCGAGGAGCTCCGCTGGCGCATCATCAAGGCGCTCGCCGGGATCGTCGTCTGCGCGGGCCTCGCCCTCGTGTTCGACGACTGGATCATGGACGTGCTCCTGCTGGGGCCGACCTACGAGTCGTTCTTCATGTACCGCCTCCTAGGTATCGACGCGGTCACGGTGACGCTGCTCAACCGCACCGTCACGGGGCAGTTCTTCGCCTACTTCGGAACCGTGCTGGCGGCCGGGCTCATCATTGGCTCGCCCGTCATCGTCTACCAGGCGTGGCGCTTCATCGAGCCGGGGCTCTACGCTAGGGAGAAGCGCGGCCTCCGCTTCGCCACGCTCTCGGCCACATTCTTCTTCGTGCTCGGCATCTCGTTCGGGTACCTCATCCTGACGCCGCTCGCGCTCCAGTTCTTCGCGCAGTTCAGCATCTCGGACCAGATCGCCAACGAGTTCGACATCTCGCGCTACTTCTCGATGGTGCTGACGTGGACGTTCGGGGCCGGGCTGCTCTTCGAGCTCCCCGTCGTCGTCTACTTCCTCGCCCGGCTCGGCGTCGTCACGGCGCCCATGCTGCGCAGCGGCCGGCGCATCGCCATCGTGGTCATCCTGGTCCTCTCGGCCGTGCTCACGCCGCCGGACCCGCTCAGCCAGATCATCATGGCGATTCCGCTCATGGGGCTCTACGAGCTCTCGATCCGGCTGGCCGCCTTCGTAGACCGCCGCCGCGCGCGCGAGCTGGCCGAGGAGGCTGCCGCCGACGAGGCGCGCACGGCCACCTCGCCGCCGGCTGCCGTATCGTAAGAGTGCCGGACGCCGCGGTCCGGCCCGGCCGGAACCCGCCATGCCCCACCGCCTCGCGCTCACGGCGCTGCTCGCCGCCGCCCTCGGCGCCGGCCTCGCCGCCTTCCCGGACGACGACTTCTTCGCCATCCGGAAGAACTTCACGCTCTTCGCGCGCCTCTACGAGACCCTCGCCGCCGAATACGTGGACCCCCTCGACGCCGAGCGCTTCATGCGCACCGGCATCGCGGCCATGACGGGCGCCCTCGACCCCTACACGGTCTTCCTGGACGAGGCCGCCGGCGCCGACATCCGCCTGCAGCAGCAGCGGCAGGTCGGCACGACCGGCCTCGTGCTCGAGGTGCGGGGCGGACGGCTCGTCGTCACGGCCGTGCTCGAGGGCTCGCCGGCCGAGGCGCAGGGCGTGCGCCCGGGCGATGCCGTCGTCACGCTGGCCGGGCAGGACGCGGCGGCACTCTCGGCCGAGGCCGCGCGGGCGCTCCTCCGCGGCGAGCCCGGCTCAGCCGTGCGCCTGGACGTCGAGCGCGAGGGCGCGCCGGGTGTGCTCGCGTTCACGCTCGTGCGCGCCGGCGAGCCGCCGCGCGAGGTCACGTTCGCCGGCTTCGCCGGCGACCCCGCTGCGCGCGTGGGCTACGTCCGCCTCGAGCAGTTCGCGCCCGAGGCGACGCAGCAGGTCGCCGAGGCCGTGCAGCGCCTCGCGGGCGAGGCCGGCCCGGGCGGCCTCGCCGGGCTCGTGCTCGACCTGCGCGGCAATCCCGGCGGCCTGCTCGACCAGGCCGTGACCCTGACGGGCCTGTTCGTGCCGCGCGGCACGACCGTCGTCACCACGCGCGGGCGCGCCGCCGGCACCGGCTCGGTCTACCGGACCCCCGAGGCCCCGGCCTTTCCCGACGTGCCACTGGCCGTCCTGCTCGACGAGCGCAGCGCCTCGGCGAGCGAGATCGTAGCCGGCGCCCTGCAGGACCTCGACCGCGCCGTCGTACTCGGGGCGCCCTCGTTCGGCAAGGGCCTCGTGCAGGTCGTGCGCCCGCTCCCCTATGGGACGGCGCTCAAGCTGACCGTCTCGCGCTACTACCTCCCGAGCGGCCGCAGCATCCAGTCGGTCACTTACCGGCAGGGAGAGCGCCCTGTGGCCACGCCGGCCGCCTCAGGCGAGGCGTTCCGCACCGCCGCCGGGCGCGCGGTCACGGGCGGCGCCGGCATCGTGCCGGACGTGGCCGTGGGGCCGGGGCAGCCCTCCGAGCTCGAGGAGGCGCTCACGCGCGCGGCGGCGTTCCTCCGCTTCGCCAACCGATACGCGGCCGCGCAGCCTACACTCCCGGACGGCTTCGCCGTCGACGACGCGCTCTACGCGGACTTCCGCCGCTTCGTCGAGGCCGAGGGGATCGTCTACACGACGGCCGCCGAGCGGGCCGCCGAGATGCTCGCCGAGGAGCTGCGCGCCGCCGGCTACGACGGCGCCGCGGCCGAGCAGACCGCGCTCGCCCGGGCCATCGCTCGCGAGAAAGCGCGCGACTTCGAACGCCACGCGCCGCGCCTGCGTGCCCGGCTGGCGCAGGAGATCCGCTCGCGCTACGTCGGGCAGGCGGCCCTCACGCGGGCCGCCCTCGGGGACGACGCGGCGCTCGCGCGCGC
>JBKBRC010000005.1:38120-68745 GCA_046292345.1 Rubricoccaceae bacterium | reverse complement strand
CGCTGAGCCTCACGCTGAGCCTTCTGCACACCGCCTGCTCACCCCGGTCTGATGCTCTTCCCCTTTCTCCTGCTCGCCGGTGCCGCCGCTGGCTTCGTCGCCGGGCTCGTGGGCGTGGGCGGAGGAATCATCTTCGGGCCGGTGCTTTTCTACGCCTTTCAGTCTGCCGGCATTACCGATCCCATGCTGGCGCCGCTCACGCTCGGCTCCGGGCTGCTCTGCACGGGGCTCTCGGCCAGCTCGGGCGCGCGCGCGCAGTTCCGGGCGCGCGCCGTCGAGACGGGCACGGCAATGTGGGCCGGCGCGGGCGCCGCGCTCACCGTCACGCTCGTCACCGTGTTTGCGACGACGCAGCCGTGGTACGACCGCCGCGCGTACCAGCTTGCGCTCGGGGTGGTGCTGCTCTGGGTGGTCGTCCGGATGCTGCGGCGACGGAGCGGACAGAGCGAAACGCACGCAGCGACCGGCCACGCCCCCCCCCGCCTCGGCGCAGCCGGGATCGGCGCGGCGGCGGGTGTGGTCTCGGCGGCGGCAGGCGTGGGCGGCGGCGTCGTGCTCGTGCCGGCCTTCAATGGCCTGCTGCGGCTGCCGCTCAAGGTTGCCGCGGCCACCTCGACCGTCGCCATCGTGCTCGTCTCGTTCGTGGGCGTGGCCACCTATGTGGCCCGGGGCTGGGGCCTCCCGGGCCTGCCGCCGGGCGCGCTCGGCTACGTGCACCTGCCGTACGCACTCGCGCTCGCCGCGCCGGCCATGGCCACGGCGCGCCTCGGCGTCCGAACCGCCCACCGGGTTCGCGTGCGGACGGTGCAGCTGGCCTTCGCCGCGCTCGCGTCGTTCGTCGCCGCGCAACTTCTCCTGGACGTGCTCCGCGATGTGCTCTAGCCCGACGCGCGCCCCGTCGCGCGAGGCGCCCCGACGCGGCCTGCGCCGGTGGGCGTTCGCGCACCTGCTCGCGAGCGCCGCCTCGGCCGACCGCCGGCTCTACGGCCCGCGCAAGGTGGCGCTGCTGGGCGCGCTGCGCGGCACCGTCGTCGAGCTCGGCGCCGGCGCCGGTCCCAACGCGGTCTATCTCGCACCCGGCACGCGCTGGGTGGCCGTCGAGCCGAACGTGCACTTCCACGGTCGCCTGCGGCAGGCCGCCCGGCAGCACGGGCTTACGCTGACGCTCTCGGCCGCCGTTGCCGAGCGCCTGCCGCTCGCCGATGCCTCGGCCGACGCCGTCGTCTCGACGCTCGTGCTCTGCTCCGTAGACGACGTGCCCGCCGCGCTGGCCGAGGTGCGGCGCGTGCTGCGCCCGGGCGGGCGCTTCGTATTCATCGAGCACGTGGCTGCGCCGCGCGGGACGATGCTGCGCGCCGCCCAGCGCCTGCTGCGCGGGCCCTGGAGCGTGCTCGCCGACGGCTGCCGCCCCGACCAGGACACGCTCGGCGCGATCCGGGCCGCCGGGTTCGCCGACGTGCAGGCGGAGGCCTTCTCGGTGCCGCTCGGGCTTGTGCGCCCCCACGTGGCCGGGGTCGCACTCGCGCCCTGACGCTCCCGGACGGGCGGCCCGGCCACGTGCGGATCCGGTAGAATCGTACCGGCCTGCGTGCGCGTGCCGCCCGGGCGGTCGTTACTTCGGCCCCGCAGCCGGACGCGCCGCGCACGACGCCGCGCCGCGCTCCCACCGCCGGGCTGCCGTGTTCCACCGACCGCCTTCTCCGTGAACCGTTTGCTTCCTCTCGCGCTCGTGCTCGCACTCGTCGGCTGCCAGCAGCCGGTGCAGTCGCAGCAGCCCCCGCCGCAGCGCGTCGCGCCGGCCCTCGACGCCGCCGAAGAGCAGATCGGGCAGAGCCGCCGGACGGCCATCACGCGCGCCGTCGAGGCCGTCGCGCCGGCCGTCGTATCGGTCAACGTCATCGAGGTGCGCCAGGTGCGCTACCGCGACCCCTGGGCCGGCGACCCGTTCTTCGAGTACTTCTTCGGCCGCCGCGGCGACCGCGTCGTCGAGCAGCAGGTGCAGGGCGTGGGCTCCGGCTTCGTCATCTCGCCGGACGGCTACATCCTCACCAACGACCACGTGGCCGGTCAGGCAACGCGCATCACGGTCGCCTTCCCAGACGGGACGCAGCTCCCGGCGCGCCTCGTTGGCTCCGACCCCGAGACAGACATCGCGCTGCTCAAGGTCGAGCCGGAGGGGCCGCTGCCCTACCTCGAGTTCGAGGCGCAGGAGAACGCCATCGTCGGCGAGTGGGCGATCGCGCTCGGCAACCCGTTCGGCCTGTTCGAGGCCGCCGAGCCAAGCGTGACCGTAGGCGTGGTGAGCGCCATCGGGCGCGACTTCCCGACCCAGCAGGGGCGCATCTTCCGCGACATGATCCAGACCGATGCCGCGATCAACCAGGGCAACTCGGGCGGGCCGCTCGTGAACGCGCTCGGCCGCGTGATCGGCATGAACACGTTCATCTTCTCGCAGAGCGGCGGCTCGGTCGGCCTCGGCTTCGCCGTGCCGGCGTGGCGCCTCCAGCGCGTCGTGGCCGAGCTACGCGCGCGGGGGACGGTCAACCGCTCGTTCTACACCGGACTCAACGTGCGGCCCGTCAACGACCGCCTTGCACGCGCGCTCGAACTGCGCGAGGCGCGTGGCCTGATCGTGGCCAGCGTGGATCCCGGCAGCCCGGCCGCCCGGGCCGGCCTCCAGCCCTACGACGTCATCGTGACGATCAGCGGCGAGCCGGTCTCGACCAACGAGGACGTGCGCAATCGCCTCGTGGACAACCGCCCCGGCGACACGGTGACGCTCGGCGTCGTCCGCGACGGGCGCAGCCTCACCGTCCCGCTCACGCTCGAGGCGGCGCCATGACGCGCCGCAGGGTGCCCGCATGCCCGGCCGCGCTCGCCCTGGCGGCGCCCGTCCTGGCGGCGCTCGGGTTGCTCTCGGGCTGCTTCGGCGGGCCGAGCCGCGACTCGGCCACGCTGTTCCCATCGGACTCGCTCTCGGTCCGGATCGAGGCTGGCGTGCCCGTAGATACGCTCCGCCTGCGCTGGGCCGCGGGCCGCCCTGAGGGCGTGTCACTACCCGTGGCCACGTCGCTCGCGTGGGCGCCGGGCGGCGGGCTCGTCGTGGCCGAGACGCAGCGCGGCAGCCTCCACTTCTGGAGCGAAGACGGCGCCTACGCCGGCGTCGCCGCCCTCCCCGAGGCCGGCGCGCCGCGCTACCCCTACCTCGTAGGGACGGCCGGCGACGCGCTCGTCGTGCACAGCCGCGGGCTCGACCGGCTCGAGGTGCTCCGCGCCGCGCCGGGCGGGACGGCCACGCTCGTGCGGCAGATCGCGCTCCCCGAGGGCGCTCAGGGCGCGGCCCTGCTCGGCGCCGGCGCCGGCGCCCGCCTTGGCGGCGATGCGCCCGCGCTCGTCGTCGTCGGCCCGGAGGGCGCCGTGCGCGCCCGCCACCCCATCGACGCGCCCGCGTGGCGCGTCAACGGCTTCGTGCGGGCCTGGGGCGACTCGCTCGTCGGGCTGAGCGGCTACCGGCCCGTCGTCGACCTGCTCCCGCCCGGCCGCCCCGACGGGCACCCGGCGGATACGCTCGCGCTCGCCGGCTTCGTCTCGCCGCAGCTGCGCCGCTCGGCGCAGTTCGTGCGCGGCGATGCCAAGGAGCCGCCGCTGCTGACGAGCAGCGCCGCCCCGCTCGGCGACCGCCTCTTCGTGCTCAACCTCCGCCTCGACCACACGCGCATCGACGTCTATGGCCGGGATGGCCGCCTCGAGCGCGTGCTCGTCAGTCCGCGGCCGTGGCAGATCTCGGAGCGCTACGCTGTAGACGTGGCCGCGCGCGCGCGCCCCGGCGGCGGCGCCGAGTTCGCCGTGCTCACGCAGCGCCAGCCCGGCCTGCTCCAGCGCACCGGCTTCGAACTGCTCGTCTACCGCTGGGATGGGCCGTAGCGCCCGGGGAGCACGCGTGCGTTCTGCGGCATGACGGAACAGCTCCCCCGAGGCCGCGTGCCTAGGCGCCCCGCCCGCTCCGCTCCATGCCCGCCGACCCGCCGACGCCCGCCGACGCGCCCCTGCACGGCGCACCTTCGTCCGCCCCGCCCGAGATCCGTACCCTTGGCGCCCTGCGCGCCAGCGGCTACCGCCCGCGCTCGGTCAAGGACGAGGTGCGCGCCAACCTGATCCGCAAGCTGCGCGCGGGCGAGGACGTCTTCCCCGGCATCCTCGGCTACGACCGCACGGTCATCCCGCAGGTCCAGAACGCCCTCCTCGGCCGGCACGACCTGATCCTGCTCGGCCTGCGCGGGCAGGCCAAGAGCCGCCTCGTGCGTCTGCTCCCGACGCTGCTCGACGAATGGGTGCCCGTCGTAGAGGGTGCCGATATTCCCGACGACCCGCTCGCGCCCGTCTCCAAGTTCGCCCGCACGCTCGTCGCCGAGGCTGGCGACGAGACGCCCGTCGGGTGGCTGCACCGGAGCCTGCGCTACGGCGAGAAGCTCGCCACGCCCGACACCTCCATCGCCGACCTGATCGGCGACATCGACCCCATCAAGGCCGCCACGCGCCGCCTGACGTACGCCGACGAGGAGGTCATCCACTTCGGGCTCATCCCGCGCACGCACCGCGGCATCTTCGCCATCAACGAGCTCCCCGACCTCCAGGCGCGCATCCAGGTGGGCCTGCTCAATATCCTCGAGGAGCAGGACGTCCAGATCCGCGGCTTCAACATCCGCATCCCGCTCGACGTGCTGATGGTCTTCACGGCCAACCCCGAGGACTACACCAACCGCGGCTCCATCATCACGCCGCTCAAAGACCGCATCGACAGCCAGATCCTGACGCACTACCCGCGCGAGCTGGCCACAAGCGTCGAGATCACGCGGCAGGAGGCGTGGCAAGACCGCGGCCCCGACGGCGTGCGCGTGCACGTGCCGCACGTGTTCCGCGAGATCGTCGAGCAGATCGCGTTCGAGGCGCGCAAGAGCGAGTACGTGGACCAGAAGTCGGGCGTGAGCGCGCGCCTGACCCGCGCCGCGCTCGAGGACCTGATCTCGGCCGCCGAGCGCCGCGCGCTGCTTCACGGCGAGCCCGAGACGACCGTGCGCCCCTCCGACCTCGTGCACACCGAGCCGGCCGTGACGGGAAAGGTCGAGCTCGTCTACGAAGGCGAGCAAGAGGGCGCGCAGGGCGTCGCGCGCGCGCTCGTCGGTAAGGCCGTCCAGGCTATCGCCGCGCGTTACCTCCCCGACCCGGCCGACAAGGCCAGGGGCCGCCCGGCCTATGCCGACGTGCTCGCCTGGTTCGCCCGTGGCCATACGCTCGACCTCTCGACCGAACTCGCGTTCGACGACTACGCGGCGGCGCTCGCGCGCGTGGACGGCCTCGGCAAGCTGGTCGACACGCACGCGCCCGGGGGCGACGCGGCCGAACGCGCCTCGATGATGGAGCTCGCACTCGAGCTGCTCCACCAGCACTCGCTCCTCGGCAAAGACGTCGAGGCCGATGGCAGCCGCTTCTCGGACCTGATGGGCTCGGTCCTCGCCGGCCTCTCGCCTCCGAGCGACGACGACGACCTCGACGACGACGACGCCTACGGCCGCCGGCGCTGAGCCGTGCGGCAGACGTTTTCGCGGAGGCACGCGCCTGCCAAGCCCTAGCTTAGGCGGCATGGTCCCGCCCGCCTCTCGTCTGCTCGCGCGCTCCGCGCTCGTCCTGATGGCCCTCTTCGGGCTGGCGTGGCCGCCCGGGGCATATGGACAGGCCCTGCCCGATCCGTCGCGGCAGGAGACGCGCCCTTCGGCCCGCGACTCGGCCAGGGCGGCGCTCGCGGCGGCCGTACGCGCGCTCCCGCCAGGCGTCGAGACGCGCCGAACGCTCCCGCGCACCGCGCTCCTGGCGGGCAACGTCGCCGCCGGAGCGGGCCTGACAGCCGGGCGGGCGCTCGCCGAGGGCGTGCCTGCCCGCCGGCTCCCGGGCGCCGCGCTGGCCGGCGCCGCCACGGGCGCCGCGTTCTACGCCGCCAAGGCGACCGTGGGCGAGGGCCACCCCGTAGCCGGCTTCGCGCTGGCCTACGCCGCCACGTCGCTGGCCGAGAACGCCGCCGAGGGCCGGCACGTGCTGAGCCACGTCCGTCTCGGCCTCGGCCCGCTCGACGTGCGCGTGGCCACGCCGCTCGCGCGCCGCGACGGCACCCTGCGCCCGACGCCCGGCGTGGCCTTCGAGATCGAGCCGGTGAGCGTGGCCGCAGCCGTCGTGTTGCCGCTCCAGGGCTTCCGCCCGCGGCCGTGTCGCGCCGGCCTGTGCTACCGCTCGGACGAGCCGATGCTGATCGAGCGCGATGGGCGGCGCTACCGGCGCGTCGGGCGGGCGGGCGGGCGCGTGGTGCGCCTCTGGCCGCCGCACACGGCGCGCACCGAGGCGCACGAGGGTATCCACGTCATCCAGAGCATGCAGGTCGCCGCAGCTACGCCGCGCGGCACCCTCCGCACCCTGCTCGGCGCCGACACCGATGCTACCCTCGCCGCCGACGTACGCGTGGACTGGCTGACGGCGCTCGCCGGGGCGGGCCTGGCGCGGATCCCCTACAGGCGGCAGTGGACCGAGCGCGAGGCGTTCACGCTCGCCCGCTGACCCGCACGTCATCTGGGTTGCCGCAGCTGGTCGCCGGCATGGCCGGAGAGCGTTCCGCGTCACTCGCCGCGCCGCCTGGCACGCGCCGTGGGCGGGGCCGCACGCGGGTCGTCGGGCCAGGGATGCCTGGGATAGCGCCCACGGAGGTCCTTACGCACGTCGAAGTAGCCGGCGTCCCAGAAGCTGGCCAGGTCCCGCGTGACCTGGACAGGCCGCCCGGCCGGGCTTAGCAGGTGCAGCACGACCGGCACGCGCCCGCCCAGCACGGCCGGCGTGCGCTCGAGCCCGAACACCTCCTGGAGGCGCACGGCGAGCACGGGCGCCTCGGGGTCGGCGTAGTCGAGCGGGAGGCGAGAGCCGGAAGGGACGACGAGGTGGCCGGGCGCGAGGCGGTCGAGCTCGGCGCGTTCAGGCCAGGGGACGGTGTCGAGCAGGCGCGCGCCGAGGTCGATCCGCTGCACGTCGGCGAGGCGGCGCAGGCCTGCGAGGTAGGGCCCGAGCCAGACCTCGAGCGAGGCCATGAGGGCGTCGTCGGAGACGTCGGGCCAGGGCGGGCCGGCGTGGTGGTGCATGAACGCGAGGCGCTGGCGCAGGCGCGCGGCCTCACGGCTCCAGCCGAGCGCCGCCGGCCCGGCGGCGCGCAGCCCGGCCATCAACGCCTCGGCCATCGCGGCCGGCGCGGGGTCGGCGAGCGGCGCCTCGCGCAGCACAAGCGCGCCGAGCGTCGTCCGGCGGCGCGCGCGCACGGCCCCGGCGGCAGCATCCCAGCCGACCTCGTCCTCGGTCTGTACGTCCGTGCCGAAGAGCGATTCCACCTCCTCAGCAGCGAGGGGAGCCGCCAGGAAGACGCGCGCGCCTCCTGGGCGCTCATCCACGTCGCCGAGCGCGAGGAAGGGCGCGCCGGCGAGCGGCGAGGCGGCGGGCACGAGCGCCGACCGGCCCGAGCGGAGGCGGTAGCGCACGCCGGCGGCAGTCTCGGCCTGGCGCTGCGCGACGCGCTCGGGGTAGGCGAGCGCCAGCAGCACGCCGGCGGCCTCGGAGGCGGCCTTGGAGGCGGGTGGGCCCTCCGAGCCTCCCGTGGGGGTTAGCAGACCCGCGGGAGCGGCCTCGAGCTCGGCGCGGAGCCGGGCGGCCTCGGCGCGGACGCGCTCGCGCGCGGCGCGGTCTACGGTCATGCCCGCGACGGGCATGCCGGCAACAGACGCCGCACCCGGGCGCAGCGCATCGAGGCGGAGGCGGAAGTCGGGGTCGTGTGCGTCGGGGTCGTGTGCGTCGGGGTGGGGCGCGCGGAGCACGTCGCGCTCGCTGAGCAGCGCGGCCACGTCGGCGGCGAGCGCTCCCAGGCCCCGGGCGTGGCCCTCGAGCAGGAGGTGCCCGAGGCGCGGGTGCAGCGGCAGCGCGGCCAGCGCGCGGCCGTGGGCGGTCGGGCGCCCGTCCGCGCCGAGGGCGCCGAGGGCGCCGAGCAGGTCGCGTGCCTGCGCGAGCGCGGCCTCGGGGGGCGCGTCGAGCCAGCGGAGCGCCTCGGGGCGTGCGCCCCACACGGCCAGGTCGAGCGCGAGCGGCGCCAGGTCCGCCGAGGCGATCTCGGGCGCGTCGAAGGGCTCGAGTGCGGCGTGCTCGGCCTCAGACCAGAGGCGGTAGCACACGCCCGGCGCGGTGCGCCCGGCGCGCCCGCGGCGCTGCGCCGCGGCGGCGCGCGAGACGCGCACCGTCTCGAGCCGCGTCATGCCGCTGCGGGGCGAGAAGCGCGGACGCCGCGCCAGCCCGCCATCGACGACGATCCGCACGCCCTCGATGGTCAGGCTCGTCTCGGCGATGGCGGTTGCAAGGACGACCTTGCGCGTGCCCGGCGGGGCCGGCGCCGCGGCGCGGTCCTGCGCGGCGGCGGGCAGGTCGCCGTAGAGCGGCGCCAGCGCCACGTCCGGCGGCAGCGCGCCTTCGAGACGTGCGGCGGCACGGCGGATCTCGGCCTGCCCCGGCAGGAACGCAAGCACGCTGCCCTCGTCGCGCGCGAGCGCGCCGAGCACAGCCGCCGCCACGCCCTCGGCCACGTCGTAGCGGGCCGCGTCGCGGCGCGCGGGGCGCCCGAGGTAGCGCGTCTCGACGGGGAACGCGCGGCCCTCGCTCTGCACGACCGGCGCGGCACGGCCCTCCCGGCCTAGCAGCGCGGCCACGCGGGCGCCGTCGAGCGTGGCGCTCATGACGAGCAGGCGGAGCTCCGGGCGGAGCGTCTCCTGCACGTCGAGCGCAAGCGCGAGCCCGAGGTCGGCGTGGAGCGAGCGCTCGTGGAACTCGTCGAACACGACCAGCCCGACGCCCTCGAGCGCCGCGTCGGCGTGGAGCAGGCGCGTGAGCACGCCCTCGGTGACGACCTCGAGGCGCGTGCGCGCCGAAATGCGCGTCTCGCCCCGCACGCGCAGGCCGACCGTCTCGCCGACGCGCTCGCCGAGGGCGGCGGCCATGTGGCGCGCGGCCGCCCGGGCGGCCAGACGGCGCGGCTCGAGCAGCACGATGCGCCCCGCGCCCAGCCACGGCGCAGCCGAGGGGGTAGCCGAGGGGGTAGCCGAGGCCGCCTCAAGGAGCGCAAGCGGGACGCGCGTCGTCTTGCCCGCGCCCGGCGGCGCGACGAGCACGGCCGAGGGGTGCGCGGCGAGCGCCGCGCGCAGGGCCGGCAGCGCGGCTTCGACCGGCAGCGCCGCGCTCATCCCCGCTCCTCCCCGGGCGGCCGGCCGTCGCCCGCAGCGGGGCCATCCGAGACGGCCTCCTCGGCGACGCCGTGCAGGTAGGCGAGCGCTGCCGCATCGTCTTCGGGGAGGGCGTCGTGCGTCAGGGCTTCCTTGAGGGCGCCCGTGCCGCGGCGCGCGGTGCGCGGGAGCGTGCGCACGGCCTGCTGGAAGAGGGCCGCGCGGCGCAGCGCGTCGGGCTTGCGCGCCTCGAGCAGCGCGCGCGCAGCCTCGTGCGTGCCCGGGATCTCGCCGTCGAGGATGGCCTCGCGGATCCAGGTCTTGGCGAGCCCGACGGCCAGCCCCTCGCCCACGCCGAGCACGTCCATGATCTCGTGCCCGTCGATGGGCGGCTGCCAGTTGCGCAGCTCGTCGCCGGCCTCGACCTCGCGCATGCGCGCCTCGACGCGGTCGAAGCCGGCCAGGTAGCGCCGGGCGCGACGGGGGTTCTTGCTCGTCACGTCGGCACGGACGAAGCGCATCAGGTCGTCGGTGAGGTCGCCGGCGTCGAAGAGGAGGCGGCGCACGGCGGCATCGGTCACGTCGCCGTCCACGAGCGCCGAGGGGCGGTGGTGCAGGCGCACGATGGCCTGCACGTAGGCGAGCATCTCGCCCTGCGGCAGGCGGAGGCGCTCGAAGGCGCGCGGGACATGGCGGCGGGCGCCGAGGTCGTCGTGGCCGTGGAACGTCCAGCCGGTACCGGGCTCGAAGCGCTTGGTGTCGGGCTTGGCGACGTCGTGGAAGAGCGCGGCCCAGCGGAGCCAGCGCGCCCGTCCCCGGGCGCGGCCGTCCTCGTTCACGTCCGGGTCGTCGGAGCCGCGCTGGAGGTGGACGAGGTTGTCGAGCACGTCGAGCGTGTGGAAGAAGTTGTCCTTGTGACGCTGCGCGCCGACGGCCTCGACGCCCTCGAGGCGCGCGATCTCGGGCAGGAGGTGCTCGAGCAGGCCCGTCTCGTGCAGCAGCCGCAGGCCGGCCGAGGGCGCGGGCGCGCCGAGCAGCTTGTCGAGCTCGTCCGTCAGGCGCTCCTGGCTCACGATGGCGACGCGGTCGGCGGCGGCCCGCATGGCCTGCACGGCCTCAGGCACGACCTGGAAACCGAGCTGAGCCGCGAAGCGGGCGGCGCGGAGCATGCGGAGCGGGTCGTCGGCGAAGGTGACGGCCGGGTCAAGGGGGGTGCGAAGGCGCCGTGCGGCGAGGTCATTCTGCCCCCCGAAGGCGTCCACGAGCGTGCCGGCCGCCTCGCCGCCGGCCTTGCCGAGCGCGACGGCGAGCGCGTTGACGGTGAAGTCGCGCCGCGCGAGGTCGTCGGCGAGCGAGCCGTCTTCGACGACGGGCTTGCGGCTCTCGGCGCGGTAGCTCTCGCGGCGCGCGCCGACGAACTCGACCACGAGCGGGCCGGCGGCGGGCTCGCCGAGCCGGGCCAGCGCCTCCGGCGGGACCGTCAGCGCGGCCGTGCCGAAGCGGGCGTAGACGGCCGGGCGGCGGAGGCCGAGCGTGCGGGCGACGGCCTCGGCGAGCGCGATCCCGCTGCCCGGCCCCACGACCACCACGTCCAGGTCGGTCGTGATGCGGCCGAGCAGGGCGTCGCGCACGACCCCGCCGACGGCGTAGGCGGGCACGCCGAGCGCGTCGGCTTCGCGGCCGATGCGGCGCAGCAGGCGGGTGAAGGGCAGGTTCATAGCCAGGCGAGGCAGGGCGCGCGGCACGCGCAGGACGCAAAAAAGCGGACGCCGGAGCGCCCGCTTCTGACGAGGTGCCGAGCGGATTCGAACCGCCGTACAGGGTTTTGCAGACCCTTGCCTAACCTCTCGGCCACGGCACCCTGGGGCAGTCAAGATACGCCGCGGGGCCCGCGCCGCACCGGGCACGCCGGCGAGGCTTGGGCGAAGACGGGCGAGGCTCGGGTGGAGACGCTTGCCTGCGTCCCTCTCCCGCCGGGTCCGACCGGCGCATGGCTCAGGCAGGCTCGGGCGTTCGCAGCGCAAGCGCGGCCAGGCCCGCCACGGCCGCCGCGCTCGCCCAGAGCACTGCGCGGTAGCCGCCGGGCGCGTACGCGCCGAGCGCGACGAGCGGCGGGCCGAGCGCCGACGCGGCCACGAGCAGCGTCTTCGAGAAGCCCTTGATCGAGCCAATGTGCGTGCGTCCGAAGTAGTATGCGAAGCCGCTCCCGGCGATGTTGTTCTGGAAGCCCTGCATGACGCCGAACGCGGCGCCGTAGGCCAGCACGCCGGCCGCGCTTGCCACGAGCGGCACGGCCACGACCATCGCCGCGAAGGCCCCGAGCGAGACCGCGAGCACGCGCCGCGGCCCGAGCCGGTCCACGAGCGCTCCCGCGCCGACATTCGCCCCGACGGTCACGAGGCCGTAGGGTATGAACAGCAGCGCCGCCACCTCGCGGCCGAGGCCGCCCTCGGCCATCAGCGCGACGTGGTGGAAGAGCAGCCCCGTCCCGACGCAGCTCGTCGTGGCCACGCCGCCGACGAGCAGCCAGAAGATGGGCGTGCGGCGCGCCTCAGCGAGCGTGTAGGCGCGCTCGGCGGGCACGGCGGCGTCGGGCGCGCGGCCGTCAGGGACGAGGCCGTAGCGCTCGGGCTCGCGGCGGAACAGCAGCGCGGCAACGGGCAGCAGGCCGAGCAGCAGCACGCCCGCCATGGCCACATAGGTTTCCCGCCAGCCGATCTGCGCGATGCTCTGCGCGATGAGCGGTACGCCGAAGGCCGTCGTGAGCGCCAGCCCCGTGCCCATCAGTCCCACGGCCACGCCGCGGCGCTGTACGAACCACAGCGTGACCGCGTGCAGGCTGACAAGCCCGAGGCCGCCCTGCCCGAGCGCCCGCATCGCGACGAAGCCCAGAAAGAGCGACACCGGCCCGGCTACGTGGCCCATCGCGAAGCAGGCCGCGCTGAAGGCCAGCACGATCGCTATGGCGCCGCGGCGCGGGCCGTGACGGTCGAACATGCGCCCCATTATCGGCAGCGTCGCCGCGGCGAGCAGCGTGGCGGCCGTGTAGAGCAACGCAACCTGCCCGCGCCCGAGCCCGAGATCAGCGATGAACGCATCGATGAAGAGCGCCATGCCGGCCGTCTGGCCGGGCAGCGTCATGCCGAGCGCGAGCGTCGCCGCTAGCACGATTACCCAGCCGTAGTAGACCGGCGAGGCGCGGACGAGGCGGCTGTGACGGACAGCGGGTCCGGGCGCGCCGTCTGCCGGCGCGGGGGGGCCTGCGAGGGGACCTGCAGGAGAGCCCGAGAGCGGGCGGGCGGAAGACGTCATGGGGCTCGAACCCCGCGAGGGCGCCTTGCAGTGCCGCGCGCAGGTGGAGACTCGGCAGAAAAACCAGTGCGGCCCACGTGCAGGTCTGTCCGGAAGGCTACATGGAGAAGCTCAGCGCCCCGGCTGCGGCGCCGGCACGGCGCGCGTCGGTCCGCGCGCAGCAGGCCAGCCAGGACTCGAACCTGGAACCTGCGGTTTAGAAGACCGCTGCTCTATCCCGTTGAGCTACTGGCCCGTGGCTCGCCCGCCTGCCCGAGAGGGTTCTCCGCGGCGCGAGGTTTTGCACGGCGGTCGGGGCGGCCGGATTCGAACCGACGACCTCTCGCTCCCAAAGCGAGCGCTCTACCGGGCTGAGCTACGCCCCGTGCGGCCCCAGAAGGGACGGCGCGTCAAGATACGCCGCGCCGGTTGCCGGCCCCCGCGCGAACACCGGCGCGCACGCCGATCCACGGTACCTTCCCGTATCGCCCCTCGCGTCCGCTATGCCTCCCGCCGCCTCAGACCCGAACGCCCGTGCGCTCCGCTCGCTCTGGCTGGCCATCACGGTCTCGGCGGCCCTCGTGCTCGTCTTCATGGGCGCGCTCGTGCTCGGGCAGCCCGCGCGCAGTCCTGGCTGGCCGTTCTACCTCAACGCGCTGCTCAACATCGGTGCCATCGCGGGTGCGTTCGCGGTGCAGCGCCGACTGGATGAGCGCCTGCCCGAAGCCGGCTCGCGCGCGCGGGCCGGAGCGCTCGTGCGCGCGCACGCGCTGCTCTCGCTCGGGCTCATGGAGGCGTCCGTGCTGGCAGCGGCGGTCATCGCCTACCTGACCGGCGACGCCATGAACCTGGCCTTCGCGGCGCCGTTCTTCGCCTTTGCCTGGCTGTTCTGGCCCTCGGACGCGCGCTACGCCGGCTGGATGGCGCGCGCAGGCGCCCGAGACTGAGAAGGCGCCGCGCCGGCCGCGCACTCTGGCACGCGCACTCTTCTGGCACGCGCAAAAGGGCGGCCTCCTGCGGAAGCCGCCCTCCGAAGCCGGGAAGCCAGGCGCGCTCAGTTGGCGCGGGCCGCCTTCAACTCGTCCTGCACCTGCGCGGCCTCGACCATCTTCGAGCGGAACTCGAACTGGCCGTTCTGCTTCTTCGACGCCACGATGATCTTGGCCATCTGCTTGGCCTCAGCGCCGGCGCCGCGGTTGGTGCGCTGGTTCTTGGAGACTTTCTTCGCCATGACGGTAGGGGGTTGCGGGATGGACCCGGTAGAGGAACGGCTCGGCGTGGCGGCCTGTTGCCCGCCGCAGCCTCGCCCGCGCGCCGTCGCCACGGCCCGCGGGCAAGCCCACGAGGGCTTACTTGATCTCCCGGTGTAGCGTGTGCTTGCGGAGCTTCGGGTTGTACTTCTTGAGCTCCATGCGGCCGGTCGTGTTGCGACGGTTCTTGGTCGTCGAGTAACGCGACGTGCCGGGCGCCTCGGTGCACTCGAGGATCACCTGGATGCGGACGTCCTTGCCTTTGGCCATCGTCGGATGTCGTCAGGGGGTGTGCGGAGGGGGCGGCGCTCAGACGGCGAGGCCGTTGGCGCGGGCGTCCCGCAGGACGGCCGAGATGCCCTTCTTGTTGATCGTCTTGATCGTCTGCGCCGAGACGCGCAGGGTCACCCAGCGGTCCTCTTCCGGCACGTAGAACCGCTTCTTCTGCAGGTTCACGTTGAACCGACGGCGCACCTTGTTGTTGGCGTGCGAGACGTGGTTGCCGGACATCGGCCCCTTGCCGGTGAGCTGGTCTTTGCGTGCCATCGCTGAGGGGGAGCGCCGGCGGCATGCGCCGAGCGGCTACGAAATGTCGTGAGCGGGAACGAAATCGGGATTTGCCGCGGCCTGCTGCTGCGCACACCCGGCAGAGCCAGGAAAGCTACGGCCCTCTGCCGCGCGCGCCAACGCTCATCCGTCCCGATCCTGTGAGTTGACGGCGAAGAGCCGAGCCGCCGGCGCCGAACCGCCGGCGCCGAACCGCCGGCGCCGGACCGCCGGCGCGCACGCGTTTCAGCGCACACCCTCGACGCGGCTGCCGCCCAGCAGCACCTCGGCGCCCGCCCCGCGCACGATCCCGCGCCACGCACCGCCCCGCGCCGAGGGCGCGAGCCGGGCGCGGGAAGCATGCAGGCGCCCGTCTACGCGAAGCGCCTCTCCGGTGCCGAACAGCAGCGTCGCGCCGTTCTCCACGACGAGCGTTGCCCCGGCCTCCACGACGGCGCCGGCCGCGAACGTCACCGTCGCGCCGGCCTCGACGGTGAGCGTCGCGCCGGCAGCTACGACGAGCGGCCCCGCGAGCGTCTCCCCGCTCGTCTCGCGCCCCATCCAGCTCTCGCGCCGGACCGTGAAGCCGCGCCGCACGTCGGCCACGAAGTCGAAGACCAGCGCCGAGTCCGGGTCGCCGGGCCGGAAGCGCAGCCCATCGATGGCAAACCAGTCCGGGGCGCGGCCCGAGGGCGTGCGGCCCGGCGGCAGGCGGGTGAAGCCGCTCACGCTCGGGCGCGTCCAGGGCGAAAGCTGGGTGGCGCGGCGCGGGTGGTACAGACCGGACGAAAACGGATCGGCGTAGCAGTTGGGCGAGGTGCCGGTGCAGCGCGTGACGCGCCGGAACGTGTTGTCGGCGTAGAGCACGTCGTAGGCATATGCGAAGGCCGGCCCCGCCGGGTCGCCGCGCGTGAGCGTGACCAGCAGACCCCACGCGCCGAGCCCGCGCACGACGGTGCCGTAGAACGGATCGGGGTACGTGTGCAGGCGCCTGGCGTCGAAGAAGTTGGTGCGCGCGCGGTACTCGAGGCTGAGCGTGTCGCCCGCCGCGCCGGGCCCGAGCGGTACGAGCACGACCTCGCCGTGGCGGTAGAGGTCGCGCAGGACGACGCCGGCGCGGTCGCCCTCGGCCGGACGCAGCACTGTGCGAGCGGCCCAGCCCATACGGCGCATCTCGTGGCCCGAGAGCGTCTCGGCGATGTGGTCGTAGCTGCCGCTGCCGCCCGTGCCGCACATCCGGTTGTAGGCGCAGCCCTGCAACGTGGCCGAGGGCGTCTGCCCGTCGAGCGCCACCAGCGGCACGTCGTTGTCGCGGATCATGGCCGTGTGCCCGGGCATGTCGAAGAGGCGGTGCCCGTACTCGTGGATCAGCAGATCGTAGGCCGGCTCGGCGCCGACGAAGCTCTGCTGGCCGGAGCGATCCCAGTCTACCGCGATGCTATCCCTGCGCGAGGGGCTGAAGTAGCGCAGCACGCGGGGCGGCCGTCCGGCCAGGTGCCCGAGCCCTCCTAGATACGCCCAGCCCTGCCGGTTGAAGATGACCTCGTCGCGGCGGAGCACGAGCATCAGGTGGTCCAGTTCGCCGTCGCAGTTGGCATCGAACGGGCCGATGTCGAAGCGCGGGTCGGCGACGAGTGCGTCGAGGACCTCGCGCGTGAGGTAGCCGAGCCCACCCTCGGCCTGCTGCCGGCCGTCCGGCGTGTAAGCGAAGTAGGCGCGGTTGGGGCGCGCCGTGACGTGCACGCGCGGCGTGCCGTCGGGCGCGCGCGGCCAGATGTCGCCCACGAAGAGGTGCGGCCCCCGCGGGCCGTTGCGCGACTGGTAGAAAAAATACGCCGACAGCGACGGATGCGACGGCGGCAGCGCGGACACGAGCGCAGGATCGGAGACGACGAGCGAGGCGCCCCAGGCCGGGAGGGGCTCGGGCGCGCCCGGCCGCCCCGCTGGCACGGGCCACTCAGGGCCTTCGGAGGCGTCGTCGCGGAAGCGCACGAACACGACGAGCGCGCGCACGGTGTCCGCGTAGGCGATGCCCCGGCCCGGCGCGACCGTCCGCCCGGCGCACGCGTCGGGCACGCGCGCCGCCGCGTCGAAGGCGGCGGCCTCGGGCGGAGGTGTGCAGCCCGTCAGGCCGAGCAGCACGAGGACGGCGGCAACGGACGCGGCGGCGGGTGGTGCGGGGCGCATGGCACAAGGATACGGGCGGCGCGCCGGACCGCTCCGCGCGGCGAACGTCCCCGCCGGCGTCTCTCTGCCTGCCGCTACGAACGCCAATCGCCCCGCAGCGCGGACGGCCCCGCAGCGCGGACGGCCCCGCAGCGCGGACGGCCCCGCAGCGCGGACGGCCATGGGGCGTCGGGCACGGGGCGCCGGGCGCCGCCGGGCCTGTCAGAAGCCGACGCGGACCTGCATCAGGTGGTTCGTGCGGCCGAGCTGGCCTGTGCGGCGCCCTTCCTCGACACCGAAGAACGCGTACCCGACGTGCACGCCGGGCAGGCGCAGGCCGGCGCCGACGGAGGGATAGCCCTGGCTGAGGCCGACCCGGACGTCCACCAGGTGTGCCAACGTGGCCTGCGCGCCTGCGCGCACGCCCGCCGCGAGCGGCTGCGCGTACTCGGACGTGGACGCGCCGACGTAGTCGGCCGAGACGACGGCGCGTGAGACGAGCAGGCCCGTGCCGGGCAGGAGCGGCAGCCTGTAGGCCGCCCCGAGGCGCACCGCCGGGCGCGCCTCGCGCGCGTTGAAGCGCGCCTCGAGCCGCGCGATCTCAGCCTGGTCATCCGGCGCGCTGGCCGAGCCGAACAGCGCGAACGAGCGCTCGTAGGCCAGCTCGAACGCTCCGCCGGCCAGGTTCTGCACGGCCGCGCCGAGATCGAGCCCGGGCACGACGACGTCGCGCGCGTAGACGCCGGCGTCGAGCGCGACGGCCGAGCCGCGGAGCACGTAGAGCTTCTCGCCGTCCGGGTCGAGCGCGTCGAGCGGGTCCGCCTTGGCCGTCACGCGGCGCTGCGCATACGTGGCCTGCACACCGGCCGAGAGCCCGAAGGGTGCCCCCGGTACACGCATCGCCGCCACGACCGGCACAGCAACGTCGGCCTGCGAGTACAGGTCGAGGTAAGGGAAGCCGGCGCCGCCGTCGAAGAGCTTGCCGCGCGTAACCACGTGCCCGAACACGCCCGCGCCGACGGCCAGGCCGCCCGTGGCCAGCTGCACCGACGGCCCCTGCACGGCCGCGAAGCCCGCCTTCGGGGTCGCACCCACGCGCAGCGCCTCGTCGTAGAGCGCACGGTAGGCCTCAGGGTCGTCGCGGCGCATCTCGGCAATGCCGTGACGGAGGGCCGGCTCGAGGTCGTTGCGGAAGAAGGTGTACGTCTCGCGCAGGTTGCCTCCGGCGCCGGCAGCCGCGCTGAGAAGCGTAATGCGCGGCCGGCGGAGATCCACCTGTGCCAGCTGCGCTGGATTGACGAAAAAGGCTGTCTCGTGCGTGGGCACCGCCGTGACCGCGTCGCCCATGCCGAGCGCGCGCACCGAGGGCACGCTGACGCGGGCGTCCTGCTGCAGCGCGCCGAACGCCTGCCCGTGCGCTGCGCCAGCGGCGAGCACGAGCACACCGAGGCCGATAGAGCGGAGGATGGTCTTCATAGCACGTCCCGAGATGACTGTCCCGGGATGACCGTCCCGGGATGACTGTAGGAGCGAGAGCCGGCGCGCGTCAGCGTCCGCCGTTGCAGTACGGCCCGATCTCGTGGCGGAACTCCTCGTAGGTGTCGAGCAGCAGGTCGACGAGCTCCATCGAGGCCGAGCCCGCACCGAAAGTGGTCGCGCGGAGGTCGAGCGAGCCGAGCGTCTCGCCGAGGTCGCGAACGGCCGCCTCGCTCTCCTGGCGCAGGCGCTCCGGATCGGCCGCGCACACGCCGACGGCCGTACGGCCCGGACGGCGCACGTGGTACCACGTCGTCTGCGGCACGAGCTCGTCGGCGACGAAGTAGTAGGCGTTGAAGAAGCGCGCGACGGCGTTGACGGCCAGTGTCGAGGCGATCTGCTGGTCCGTGAACCCGAGGCCGCGCAGGTGCGCCGCGGCGCCGGCGCGGTCGTAGACGAGGCGCCCGTCCTGGACGCCCGAGCAGGCCGTGATGGTGCGCAGCTGGGCCGGCACGACGGGTGCGAGCAGCTCGAGCGCGCGGCGAACCGTCTCCCGGGAGGCGTCGATGCGCGGGAAGTTCTCGACCGCGAGCGGATCGAAGGGCGTCGCGGCAGGATCGGCGGCGTAGCGGCACGTGCCATCCTTGCCGAGCGCTGCAGACGCAGGGCCGGGTGCGAGCGGGGTCACGCCACCGGCCGCCATGAGGTGGGACGCGATGCGGTCTATGTCCATCAGCCCGAGGCTCTCGCGCTGCAAGAGCGTCTGCGCCAGCTCGGTCCGCACGACGGGGTTGGCCGGGGCGGCGGCGTGCGCCTGCTCGAGCAGGCGCACGGCCTGCTCGACGCGGCCGGCCTGCCGCGCGATCTGCGCGTCGAGCACGAGGTTGTCGACGGTATCCAGTTCGGCCGTGTCGCAGGCTGCGAGGAGGCCCAGCGGCAGCGCGAGCAGCAGCGCGAGCGCGGCGCGGAGAGGAGAGGCGTTCATCGGGGGAGCCGGTTGGAGTGGGCGTAAGCGCGGCGCGTATCGGCACGTAGCGGCGCGCAGCGAGATCAATCGTCCAATCCGTCCGCATTCCGGACGACTGCGCACGGCGATTGCGTCCCGGGCGCCGCGCGCGGGCGACAGAAGACGCTCCGAGATGGCGCCGGGCGCGTGTTCGCGCGATCCGGTGACCGCCCGGGCGCGGGCACTTCTTCTCGTCCATCGGCGCCGTGCCGGCAGTCCGCCCGCGCGTAGCTTCGGCGTCCCTCTTCGCCTTGCCCTCATGCTGCCCAAGCTGCTCACCGAATTCGTCGGGACGTTTTTCCTCGTGCTCACGATCGGGCTGACCGTCCTTGGCCGGTCGCCGTTTGCCTCCCTCGCCATCGGCTTCGTCCTTGCAGCGATGGTGTTCATGGGCGGGCACGTTTCGGGGGGGCACTACAACCCTGCCGTAAGCCTCGCCGTCTGGCTCCGCGGACGCATGCCGGCGGCCGAGGTGGGACCGTACATGGGCGTGCAGGTCCTGGGCGGGTTTCTGGCTGCGCTCACGGCGGGACTCGTCTACGGGCAGCCGCTCGTCGTAGCCCCGGCCGCGACGGCCCCGCTGGCGGCCTTCATCCTCCTGGAGTTGCTCTTCGCCATGATCCTTGCGCTCGTGGTGCTGAACGTGGCCACGGCGCGCGGAACGGACGGCAACTCGTTCTACGGCCTTGCCATCGGCCTGACCGTGATGGCGGGCGCCTACGCTGCCGGCCCGGTCTCGGGCGGGGCGTTCAATCCCGCCGTGGCGCTCGGGCCGTTCCTGGCGTCGGCCGTGCAGGGCGGGCCGACCAGCGGGGCGCACCTGCTCGTGTACGTGCTCGCCACGCTTGCTGGCGGTGCGCTCGCCGCGGGCGTGTTCCGGCTTCAGAATCCTTCAGACCGCGGCCCGGTCTCGGCTGGCCGCTGAGGCTACCCGAGGCCCATCCAGGCCCGCGCCAGGCAGACAGGCGGGCTGCCGACGGGAACGTCTCGTGCGCCGGCGGAATCTACGAGGCGCCCTCTCAGACCACTCCTTCTCTCTCATGGCCGCCCCTTCCAGCCCGCCCGAGCGGCGCGGCACCAGTCCCATCGGCATCAATCCCATCGGCATCACGCTCGTCGTCGCCCTCGTCGTGCTGCTCTCGCTCGGGCTGTTCATGTGCACGCAGCGTGGTGGCACCGTCGAGCAGAATCCAGGCGCGTTCGGGCCGTCGGTGCCCGAGCGCATCACGACTGAAGAGGCGGAGCGCATCGGCCCGCCTAACCCTCCGGACCGTGAGGTGCCGCTCGGCCCGAGCCCGGCCGACTTCGCGCCCGGCGACGCCGACGCTCCGCAGCCCCCGCCCGCTCGCCCGGCTCCCGCCAGCCCTGCCCCGCCTGCCCCGGACGACGGCGCTCCGACGGCGCCCACGCCCGAAGGGCCGGATCGGCTGCGCTAGCTCGGGCCCGGGCGTCAGGCTCCGGGCCGTCAGGCTCCGGGCCGTCAGGCCCTGCACGTCAGACGTTGAAGCGGAACAGCATCACGTCGCCGTCCTGCACCACGTACTCCTTGCCCTCGCTGCGCATGGCACCGGCTTCGCGCGCGGCGGCCTCGGAGCCGAGGCGATCGTAGTCGGAGAACTTGATCGTCTCGGCGCGGATGAAGCCGCGCTCGAAGTCGGTGTGGATCACGCCCGCCGCCTGCGGCGCCTTGGTGCCGGCGCGGATCGTCCAGGCGCGCGCCTCCTTCGGGCCGACCGTGAAGTATGTGATCAGGCCAAGCAGGCGGAAGGCAGCACGGATCAGCCGGGAGAGGCCACTCTCCTCGAGCCCGGCCGCCGCCAGGAAGTCTGCGCGGTCCTCGTCGGGTAGTTCGGCGAGTTGGGCCTCGAATTCGGCCGAGACGACGACTGTCTGCGCGCCCTGCTCCTCGGCGAGCGCGGCCACCTGAGCCGAGAGCGCGTTGCCGTCGGGCAGGTCGCCCTCGCCCACGTTGGCGGCGTAGAGGACCGGCTTGGCCGAGAGCAGGAACTGCTCGCGCAGGAACGGCGCCTCGGCATCCGGCACGGCGAGCGTGCGCGCGGGCTGGCCCTCGCCGAGGTGCGCCTCGAGGCGCTCGAGGAGGGCCGCTTCGGTCTTGGCGTCCTTGTCGCCGGCGCGCACCGCCTTCTGCACGCGCTCGCGGCGCTTTTGCACCGTCTCGAGGTCTTTGAGGAGCAGCTCGGTCTCGATCGTCTCGATGTCGCGCAGTGGGTCCACGGCGCCGGCCACGTGCACGACGTTCTCGTCCTCGAAGCAGCGCACCACGTGCACGATGGCGTCGGTCTCGCGGATGTGAGCCAGGAACTGATTGCCCAGCCCCTCGCCCTTCGAGGCCCCCGCGACGAGGCCCGCGATGTCGACGAACTCGACGACGGCCGGAAGCGTCTGCGCCGAGCGCGCGAGCGCTGCCAGGCGGTGCAGCCGCGCGTCTGGCACAGGCACCACGCCCACGTTGGGCTCGATGGTGCAGAACGGGTAGTTCGCCGCCTCGGCTCCGGCATCGCTGAGCGCGTTGAACAAAGTGGACTTGCCCACGTTGGGCAGGCCTACAATTCCGACTCGGAGCGCCATGAACTGTACGATTTGCTGGGTGCGTCGCAGACGGGCCAGTCTACGGGCGCGCCGGCCGCCGCCGGGGCGCATTCTACGCGAAGTCTGGCTGGCGCTGGCCCTCGTGTGGCTGCCGGCCATGGCGGCGCGCGCGCAAGGCGCCGGCGGGCCGCTCGCCGGGCCGCCGCTCACGGGCGGGCCGGAGGTCTACGCCGGCCCGGCCCTCGGGCCGGGCTTCGGGGCCGCGGCCACGCTCAGCCTGCCGGCCGCGGTCGTCTTCACGCTCGAGGGCACACTCGCCCTCGACTACGCGCCGACGCTCGTGGGCAGCTCGGGACGGCTCGTCGTAGCTACGGGGGCCGGGGGGGCCGTGCGCGTGCTGCGCGTGCTCGCGGTTGTGCAGAACGAAGACGCGGGCCCGCTCGAGCTCGACGCGGGCGCGCGTCTCGGGCCGTCGTTTGTCGTCGCGCTCGCCGAGCCCACGCCCGCCAGCCAGGCGCGCGCGTTCGCGGTCCGGTTGGACCTGTTCGCGCGGGGCGTGGCGCGGCTCTCGCCTGGCCGGACGGCCTTCGCCGAGCTCGGCACCCAGGCGCCGGCGCTGCGTGGCGGGCTCGCGTTCCGCCTCGCCCGGCCGTGATGAGGCGGCGCTCAGCCGCACGCTCAGCCGCACGCTCAGCCGCACGCTCAGCCGCACGCTCAGCCGCACGCTCAGCCGCAGTAGGGCACGTCCACGAACGTGCGCTCGGGGAGGATGACGGCGGTCAGACGGCCGAGGCCCTCGCGGTCAGCATAGACGGCTCCGGTGTCGATGGCGATGAGCCGGGGCTCGCTCAGCGGCACCGGGACGGGCGTGTGGCCGCACACGACGGGCTTCTCCCACGCCTCGAGCGAGGGTGCGCCGAGATGCTCGCGCGACCAGAGCATAACGTGCGCGTCGGCGCGCGCGGCGTTTTCAGCGACCGAGAGGGCCGGGTCGAGCCCGGCGTGCACGAATGCGAAGCCCGGCGTGTCGAGCATCAGGTGCGTGCGGCGCAGGAAGGCCGCGTGCTCGGGCGGGATATCAGGCGGGCCGTCGTGCCGGGCATAGGACTCGAGCGTCTCCAGCCCCCCGTTGACGCGCCACAGGTCGAAGTCGCCTGTGCCCTCCACATAGTCCAGCATCATCTGGTCGTGGTTGCCGCGGAGGAACGTGCAGCGCGGATGGCTGGCATCCCAGGAGCGGGCCTCCATGCGGATCAGGCGCTCGATGACGCCGCGGCTGTCCGGGCCGCGGTCGACGTAGTCGCCTACGAAGACGAGGTGATCCTCAGGCCGGGGCGCAAGACGCGCGAGAAGCGCGTCGAGCGTCGCCGCGCACCCGTGTACGTCTCCGATGCCGATGAGCCTCATGCCGCGCTCCCGGGCACGTCCGGCGTCCCCCCGGGTGCCACGCCCGAGGCCGGACCATGGCCCGTGGAGACCTCGACGAGCCCGCGGCCGGTCTTGACGACGCGCCCGGCCTCGCGGAGCTCCCGCAGGATGGCATCGAGGACACCGTTGACGAACGCGCCGCTCTTGTCCGTCCCGAACTCCCGCGCTACCTCGACGGCCTCGTTGAGGGACACCTTGGGCGGCACGTCGGCGAAGAAGAGCAGTTCAGCGACGGCCATGCGGAGCACGAGGCGGTCGGTGAGCGCCAGGCGCGAGATCTCCCAGTTCTGCACGTGCCGCGCGAGCAGTTCGTCGGCCTCCTCGCGGACGTCCACGGCGCGGAGGAAGAGCTTCTCGGCGAACTGGAGGTAGACCGGCTCGTCTGCGTAGGCAGGCCGCACGAGCGTCTGCAGCACGTGCTCAGCGGCGTCACCGCTGAGCTCGAGCGCATAGAGCGCCTGCAGGACGCGCTCGCGTACCTGGCGACGCTTGCTGGTGGTTGGAGCAGACACAGAACGACGCAGGACGATTTGACGGCCGAGCAAGATAGGCGGGCGAGCCGGCCGGTCCCGGTCAAAAGGCAGCGAAGCGTCGGCATGCCGCAGCGGCGACGCGCCGGCCCGGGTTGCGCCCGGCCCCGGGGCAGGGTCTGGAGCGCCCGTTCGCCGCCCGTCCCGCGATGGCCCTCGCTCCGCCCCCTCCGCCGGCCCGCCTGTTCTCGCGTCCGCTACTGGCGCTTGCGCTCGCTGCAGGCGCCGGCGTGGCCGGCGCGCGCCTCCTGCCCGGCGTCCCGCCACTGCCGTGGACTGCCCTCGCGGCACTGCTCTCGGTGGCTGCGCTCGGCTATGCCCGAGCCGCGCGCCGGCGCCTGGTCTCGCTGCGCGGCCTCGTGCTGGGCGCGGCGGCCCTCGGCGTGGCCGCCGCCCTCGGCGCGGCGCGCGACGCCGCCTCGCGGCAGTTCCCCCCGCACCACCTTGCGCATGCCGCCGCCGCGGCCGAAGCGGCCGAGGCGCGGGCGCGCCTCGCCCCCGCCACGCCCGAGGACCGCGCGCCGCTCGTCCTGTGGGGCCGCCTGGCCGAGGCCCCCGTGCCGACGGCCTCGGGCGTGCGCTTCACGGTCCGGCCAGACTCGGCCGCCCGCGGCGGCCGCACCCTGGCCGTGCGCGGCGACGTGCTCGTGACGCTCGTGCAGCCCCGCGAAGGGCCGCTCGTGTATCCGGCGCTCCGCCTCGGCGACCGCGTGCGCGTGGCGGGCGCCCTGCAGGGCCTCCCGCCACGCCGCAACCCCGCCGACATGGACTACGGCGCGTACCTCGCGCGCCGAGGCGTCCATGCGACGCTGCGCGTGCGCGAAGCCGACGACGTGGTGTTCCTGGCGCCCGCCGCCCGTCTGTCCGACCGCCTGGCCGGCGCCGTGCAGGCGTACGTCCGCCGTGCCCTCCAGGCCCGCGTGCCCGACGGTGAGGCCCGGGCGGTCCTGCTCGCACTGCTCCTCGCCGACCGCAGCCGCCTCGACGCGGAAACCCGCGCGGCCTTCGCCGAGACGGGCCTGATGCATCTCCTGGCCGTTTCGGGATTGCACGTGCTGCTCGTCGGCATGGCCCTCTACGGGCTGCTCAAGCCGGTCCTGGGGCGTCTCGGGTTTCGCCATGCCCGCGCCGAGGCGGCACGCGCGCTCGGCACGCTCGGCGTTCTCGCCGTGTACGTGCTCGCCACCGGTGCCACCGTCTCGGTCGTGCGCGCATTCGTGATGACGGCGGCGCTCGTCGGCGGGCGGGTGCTACAGCGCGCGCCCGACACCCTCAACAGCCTCGGGGCGGCGGCGCTGGTGCTGCTCGCCCTCCGCCCCGCTGCGCTGCTCGACGTCGGCTTCCAGCTCTCGTTCAGCGCCGTCGCAGCGCTCGTGCTGCTCACGCCGCGACTCGAGGCGCCCGTGCCGGCAGCCCTGCGCCGACACCCGGCAGGGGGGTGGGCGCTCCGCTCGCTCAGCGCCTCGCTTGCGGCCACGCTCGGCACGGCGCCTGTCCTCCTGGCCACGTTCGGTGCCGTGCCGCTCGCGGCGCTCGTGCTCAACCTGCCCGCAATCCCGCTCACGGGCGTCGTGCTGGGCAGCGGCCTCGGGGCTGTCTCGCTGCACGGATGGGCCGGACCGGCTGCGGACGCCCTCGGCGCGCTCGCCTCCGCTTCGGCCGGCGCGCTGCTGTGGCTCAGCCGCGAGGGCGCGCGGGATCTCGGCGCGCTGACGCTGCGCATGCACCTGACCGCCCCGGCCCTGCTCGCCGCGTCGGCTGCCGCGCTGGGCGTGCTGGCCTTCTGGCCGCGCCGCCGCGCGCGCGCGGCGGCCGGCGTGGTCGCGCTCGCACTCGCATGCCTGAGCGTGTGGGCCCACGTGCTCCGCGGCGACGCCCGCCCTCATCTCGACGTCCTGTTTCTCGACGTGGGCCAGGGCGACGCCACCCTCCTCCGCCTTCCCGGGGGGCGGCACGTCCTGGTCGATGCCGGGCTGCGGGACGACTACACGGACCAGGGCGCGCGGACGGTCGTGCCGCACCTGCGACGTTTCGGCATCGCGCGCCTCGACGCGCTCGTGCTCACCCATCCCGACGCGGACCACGTCGGCGGCGCGCAGGCCGTGCTCGAAGCCCTTCCCGTGGGGACACTCATCCACAACGGGCACCTGCGCCCGACCGAGACGTGGCAGCGTACGCTGCGCCTGGCCGATTCGCTCGGTGTCGCGCAGCGCGTCGTGCGCACCGGCGACACGCTCGCCCTCGACCCGCACGTACGCCTGCGCGTGCTCGCCCCGGACGGCCCGCCCCCACCTGAGGCCGACGGCAACGACGCCTCGGTCGTGCTGCTGGCCGAGTTCGGACGCACGCGCTTCCTCCTGACGGGCGACGCCGAAGCAGGAGCCGAGGCGATGCTGGCCGCCCGCTTCGGTCCGCTCCTCCGCGCCGACGTCGTCAAGGTCGGTCACCACGGCTCCCGGACGTCGTCCACGCAGCCGCTCGTGCTGGCGGCGAGCGCCGGACTCTCGCTGCGCTACGCCGTCGTGTCGGTCGCCCGGCGCAACCGCTACGGCCTGCCCAATGCAGAGCCGCTGCTCCGCTGGCAGGCGGCTGGCGCGGCCGTGCTGCAGACCGCAGACGAAGGGGCCGTGTGGCTCCGCTCGGATGGCGAAGCCGTGCGCCGCCGCTTCTGGCGCTGACGCTCCGTCTGGCGCGTGCGGGAGCTGGTATACCGGGTCGGTATAACCCGCTGTACCAGCTACTGCCCCCGCACCTGAGGCCCGCTGGTATAGGCGCGTTATACCGACCGGTAGCCCACACCATGTACTGTATTCAGTACTTAAGAAATTGAAGGTAGGAGTACTTAGTAGGGCCTGTGGGCACGTGGAGAACGCGGGCGAGGGGGCGTCGTGTGCATGAGGGTGGAAAAAGGGCTGCGTTGTCCCCACCTGCGTCCACGCCCGGGCAAGGTCTCTGCGTCACGGAAGCGGTCGTGCGCGTCATTTATGCCCCGGTTGTCCACCTATCCACATTCGGGGCTGTGCGGGAGAGTTCGGAGCGTCTTCTCTTGTCCACACGAAGAGGCTGTGGACAGCGGTGGGAGACTTCGTGGGCGGGCAGGGGTTGATTTTGGGGCCTTCTGGGGCATGGGCGTGCTTCTCCCCACCCCTGACCCGTGCGCGCGCACTTGTCCACAGGGGTTTCCACAGCGTGGATAGCTGTACCGCAGCGCGCCCCGCGCGCGACGGTATCCGTGAGACCTTCGCGGCGGCCTCACGTCCGGGGAGGCGGGGTCGCCCGGTCAGACGCCGGGCTTCCCGAGCAGCGCGAACATCTTCTGCTTGTACGCCTCGACGCCCGGCTGGTCGAACGGATCGACGCCGAGGAGCGTCCCGCTCACAGCGACGGCATGCATGAAGAAGTACAGCGTGCGGCCGACCGCCTCGGCGTCGAGGCGGGGCAGGGTGAGGGTCCAGTTGGGTACCCCGCCCTCGGCGTGGGCCTCGGCCGTGCCCTGGTAGGCGTTCAGGTTGACGAAGCCGTAAGGCTTGCCGGCGAGATAGTTGAGCCCGTCCTCGTCGCCTTCGTCCTCTGGGATCGTGAGTCCGTCGCCGGCGTCGTCGAGGCGGAGGAAAAGCTCGGCGAGCACCCGCTGCCCGTCTTGCACGTACTGCCCGACCGAGTGGAGGTCGGTCGTGTACTGGAGCACGGCCGGGAAGAGCCCCTTGCCGTCTTTGCCCTCGCTCTCGCCGAAGAGTTGCTGCCACCATGCGCCGAGGCCGCGCAGGCGCGGCTCCATGACAGCCATCAGCTCGGTCTTGTAGCCTTGCTCGTGGAGGGTGAAGCGATCGCCGGCGTAGAGGAGGGCCGGGTGTGCTGCGTCGGCCTCGGTGAGGGCTTCAGCCTCGGCGGCCGCGCCGCGCACGAGCGCGTGCACGTCGGCACCGGCCACAGCAACGGGCAGCAGGCCGACGGGCGTGAGCACCGAGAAGCGCCCGCCGACGCTGTCGGGGATGACGAACGTGCGGTAGCCCTCGCGGTCGGCAAGGGCGCGGAGCGTACCGCGCGCCGCGTCGGTGGTGGCGATGATGTGGCGTGCGGGGTCGTCGGCCTGAGCCTCGACGAGCCGTCGCGCGAAGCGGAAGGCGAGCGCGGGCTCGAGCGTGGTGCCGCTCTTGGAGATGACGTTGACGTAGACGCGCCGCCCGCGCAGGTATTCCACCAGCTCGGCGTGGTAGCCGGGCGAGAGATGGTGGCCGGCGAAGAGAACCTCCGGGCCCCTGCGCCCGAAGTAGGGGGAGAGCGCCTGCATGACGGCCTCCGCGCCCAGGTACGACCCGCCGATGCCGATGCAGAGCAGCACGTCTGCCTCGCGGCGGATCTCGTCGGCCGTCTCCGCGACGCGGTCGAGCAGGGCTTCGTCGGGCGGTGAGAGGAGCGCGCGCCAGCCGAGCATCTCGGGGCTGCGCGTGGTGCCGCCGAGCACCTGCTGGTGCGCCTCGAGCACGCGGGCGTCGAGCGCGGCGCGGGCATCCTGGTCGAGAAACGGGAGGACGTGCTGGCGGTCGAGGCGGAGCGTCATGGGGCAGGGGGCGTCGGACGGGGCGGTCGTGAAGCGGAGAACGCGTGCCCTCGTGCTCGGTGCCCGCCGCCGCGGCGCTGCGTCGCCGTCAGCGTGTGAGGCGGTAGCGCAGTCCTGCCCGCAGGGCCAGAAACAGATCGCCGTTGTTGCGGAAGCGCGCCGCGTCGATGCCTCCGTCGGGGAAGACGAGCGTGCCGGTGCCTTCGAGGAAGACCCCGACCCGCTCGTCATCGGCTAAGGCGAGGCCGAGCGCGACGTCGGGTCCGGCCGCGCCGCGCCAGACGTCGTTGACGTAGCGCGCCAGGCCGCGCATGCCGAGGCGCACGTAAGGCGAGAGTGAGGATGCGGGGAAGGGCTCTACGCGCACGCCGAGCGCGCCCGACCACACCTGCCGGCTGGAGCGGTCGGGATCGATGACGGGGTAGGTGGTGACGGGAAAGCCGAGCGGGATGTTGCCGTAGCCCACGAGCGAGTCCGGCAGGCCGTCGCGGAGCATGCTCGGCATCGCAAGGATCTGCGCGCGCGCGTCGAGGGCCAGGCGCGGGCTGATCCCGAGCGAGAGGCCAGCCACGCCGCTCGGGCCGCCGTTGCTGATGAAGCCGCGCACGGCGCCTGTGCGCACGCGCATCCGCTCGCCGTAGTAGCTCTCGAAGCCCGGCGCGAGCTCGGCCGAGAGCGTCGGGCTGCGCCGCTCGCGGGACGGCCTGACGGCGAGCGGGACGACGGGGAGCGGCGGCGGGGCGGGAGGGGGGCGCGTTTCGGTGAGCGTTTCGGTGAGCGTTTCGGTGAGCGTTTCGGTGAGCGTTTCGGGCGGTGCAGCAGGCAGGCGCGCAAGGTCCGGCAGCGGCGCGCGCGCCACGGGCGCACCGAACTGCCGGCGGGTGAGCGTGACGAGCGCGACATATACTGGCGGGTCCTGTACCTCGTCGGCTTCGTAGGTCGGGTACGCGGCGAGCAGGCGGAGGATGACCTCCTGGGCCTCGGCCTGCCGCTGCTGCCGCACGAGCGAGAGCGCGAGCAGGCGGTAGGCTGCCTGCGGCACCTGCGCCTGCGGCAGGCGGAAGCACGGCTCGAGCGCGCGCTCGACGGCCGGAAAGCGCCCTGCCCGGTAGTCGGCATCGGCCGTGGCGAGGGCGCGCTCGCAGGCCGGCGGGAGGGGAGTTTGCGCAGAGGCCGGACGGCCGCCGAGCAGGGCGGTCAGCGCCAGGAGCAGGCCGAGCGCACGCGTCATGGGCCTGCAGAGCCGTCGTTCAGGTTGAACGAGAGGCGGAGAGTCTGGCCGGGCTGTACGCGCACCGAGCGCGTCTGCTCTCCGAGGACGGGGTGGGTCACGCGTACCTGGTGCATACCGGCCGGCAACTCGGCCGCGTGCGTCACGTCGGTGTCGCGGCGCACGACCTCGCCATTGATGGCGATCGTGCCCCACGGGCGCACCGTCACCTCGACCGTGCCGGTGCGCACGGGCGGCGGCGTCGCAGGTGGCGGCGTCGCAGGTGGCGGTGCCGCAGGTGGCGGTGCGGGCGGCGGAGATAGTGCTAGAGGGGGCGGTGCTGGCTCGGGCAGCAGGGCCGCTTCCGCCCTGGCCGGTTGCTCCGGGCGCAGCCGAACCCGCACGGTCTGCGTCGCGCCGCGGCCGACGGCGACGAGCGTGTCGGCCTGCACGTGGCCGCTCAGGCGCAGCGAGAGCAGATAGCGGCCTTCGTCGAGACGGTCAAGCAGGAACGGCGTGGCGCCGACGCTGTCCCCGCGCACGAGCAGCGTCGCGCCGGCGGGCTCGGACGTGACCAGCACAGAGGCCGTACCCGAGACTTCCGCCGGGGACGTGGCCGGAGGTTCGGAGGAGGCAGCCGGCATGCTCGGGGAAGCGGCTGGCTCGGGCCGGAGTGCGTCGTATGCGAATACGCCTGCCACGGCCAGCAGCGTCCCGCCGACGAGCACGAGTGGCCACACGTGCCGGAACAGGTAGGCCAGATTGGAGGGGGTCCACCAGGGCTCCGGGGGATCGTCCGGCGTGTACGGCGGCGGCACGTACGACGGCGGCGGCATGCGGCGCCGGGCCGGAGGTGCAGAGGGGCCGGAGGCCGGCGGACGAACGTGGCGAGCAGGCATGAAGCAAGGAAAGGGCAGCTTGGCCCCTGGCGTCCAAACTTACAGAAAGCTATGATTGGCACGGCTGCTTTCCCGGCCGTATGGCCGAACGGGCCTGGGAGCCGCGCCAAGTATCCCTTCGCCGTATCCAAGGAGCAAACTAATGACCGCAAGAGAGCAATCGGTGTTCATTGCGCGGTCAGGCCTTGCTCATCACGCAACCGGGCCGTGCTCACCCACCACACGGCACCCTTCATTCTGCGCGTTCGTCGCGTGAGCGACGCGCGCTACCAGACGGACGAGGGCCCCACGCGAACGCGCTGGCGCAGGACGTTCGCACGGCCAGTGTGAATGCGCGGCACGTGAAGAACGAGCGGCACGTGAACACGTTGTCTGTCTCGTAGCGCCCTGTAGTCATCTCGTAGCCTTCCTATCGTAGCCTTCCT
>JBKBRC010000005.1:34067-38020 GCA_046292345.1 Rubricoccaceae bacterium | reverse complement strand
TCGTAGCCTTCCTATCGTAGCCTTCCTGCTAGTCCATGTGCTCCGCTGCCCGCCGTCTCGCCCTTGTGCTGCTCGTGCTCGCTGGCACGGCTCCGCCGGCACAGGCGCAGGCAGAGATCGTCCTCGCGCGGGTCAAGTACGGCGGGGGCGGCGACTGGTACTCGGGCGATCCGCTCCCGACGCTGATCGCGTTCGCGCGGCAGCACACGCTGCTCGACCTCGCGCCAGAACCCGAAACGGTAGAGCTGACGAGCGACCGGCTCTTCCTTTACCCGTTCCTCTACCTCAACGGGCACGGCAACGTCGTCTTCACCGAGCCTGAAGTGGCGCGCCTGCGCCGCTACCTTGAGAGCGGGGGCTTCCTTTATGTCAACGACGACTACGGTCTCGACCCGGCCATCCGGCGCGAGCTGGCCAAGGTGTTTCCCGAGCAGGAGCTGACGCTGCTCCCCAACTCGCATCCGATCTACCACGCCCACTTCAGCTTCCCCGACGGCCTGCCGAAAATCCATGAGCACGACGGCAAGCCGGCGCAGGGCTTCGGGCTGTTTCACGAGGGCCGGCTCGTCGTGTTCTACGCCTACGAGAGCGACCTGGCCGACGGCTGGGAGCCCGAAGGCGTTCATCCCACGCCTCCGGAGCTGCGGCAGGCCGCGCTGCGCATGGGCGTCAACCTGCTCGTCTACGCGATGTCGCGGGGCGGGCGCGACAGCTAACCTCCACTCCACCTGACCCTCGTCATGCGCGTACTCCTCATCGGCGCAGCGCTCGTCGCCCTTCTGCTCTACGCGCTCAACCCGGGTCCGGAGCGCTTCCGCGAGTTTCTGCGTGAGGAGGCCGGACGCTACGCCGAGCAGCAGGCGAGGCAGCGCGCGGGCGGCGGCGCGGCAGGCGACGTGGCCGGCTTTCTGGCCGGACGCCTCGGGCGCGACTTCGGCAGTGCAGCCTCGGACGCGTTCCGGCGCGACAACTACCACCTCTTCAGCATCTACGAGGTAGACCTGCTGCCGCGCCGGCCAGGGGGGGAGTTCCGTTTCCTCGGGATCGCCAACGTGTTCCTCCCGCTCGAGCGCCCAGAGGGGTTCTGAGAGGGGCCCTGGGCAGTCTGGCGCACACAAACGCGGCCGTGCACCCGTCACGGGAGCAGCCGGACGACGTGGAAGCTGACTGTGGGCGTGCCGAAGAAGCGCCGCGAGGGGGACTCGACGCGCTCGTCGAGCTCGAGCAGATCCACCGGCCGGCGGAAGTAGTGCGCCGTGTAGCCGATGCGAAGGCCCTGCGCGGTGCGTCCGTGGCCGAGGTAGGCTCCCGCGGCAAGCGTGCCACCGGCGCCGAGGCGAAACGCGGCTTCGCGCAGCCCACGCACGCTGCCGAGCCGCTCCTCGTCGGCCTGGCGGATGCCGTCGCCGTTGTCGTCGCGGAAGTAGGGCCACTGCACGGCGAGCGTGGGGCCGCTCGCGGCCACGACGAACGGGCGGAAATTGGACGTGACCTGCCGGCGTAGCAGGCGGGCCTCCAGCCCGGCGTGGAAAGGCACCAGCGCGACGTAGTTGCGCTTGAACGGCACGACGGTATCGCCGAAGAAACCGACGAAAAACTGCTGCTCGCGCTCGTCGCGCGCCGGCGAGAGGGCCACCTCGAGCACGACCGAGAGGTCGTCGGTCAGGCGCCCGCGCAGCACGCCGCCGGCCGAGAGCCCGTAATTGCTCAGGCCGAACGAGAGCGCGCGGCTCGCTCCGAAGCGTGCCGCGGCCGAGTCGGGCGGGAGCGGCGGGAGGCCGCCGTCGTCGGGCGGTAGGCCCTGCGCAGCGGCGGCGGTGAGCGTGCCGGCCAGGAGCGCCGTGGCGCAGGCGCGCCCCAAGAGACCTGCGCGCCGCCTTCCGGGGGCAGCGCGTCCCCCCAGACTCGGGCCACGCGCCCGTAGGGACGCGAGCAGAGGCGACGACCCGGAGGCAGGGGCGGGCGTAGCGTCGGGCAGAGGCGAGCACATAGTAGCCGGAGAAACCGCGGAGCAAGGTAGGGGCTCTGCGCGGCGTTCGGGCGTAGACTCTCGCCCGCTCGTTTCCCCGCTCCCGTGGACTTTCGCCTGCTCATCGCCCGGCGCTACCTCTTCAGCCGCCGCCGCGTGACGCTGATCTCGATCATCAGTGGCATCTCGGTAGGGGGCGTGGCGCTCGGCGTGGCCGCCCTCGTAGTCGTGCTGAGCGTGATGAACGGCTTCTACGACGTCGTGCGCGCGCTGCTCGTCTCGTACGATCCGCACGTGCGCATCGAGGCGACGGCGGGACGGGGGTTGGCCGGTGCGGATTCGCTGCTTGCGATCGTGCGGCAGGACCCGCGCGTGGTCTCGGCGACGCCTTACGTGGAGGGCAAGGCGCTCGTAACGTCGGAGGGACCTACGGGCGCGCTCAACCAGGTCGTGACCGTGCGTGGCGTGGACGTCTCGGCGCTCGACGCTTCCGTTGCCGAGTCCATCGTCGCAGGACGGTTCGACCTTGCGCGGCGCGAGGGGCTGCCGGGCCTCGTGATGGGCGCGGCGCTCGCCTCGCGCTCGGGGCTCTTCGCGGCCCCCTCGGGCAACGACGGCAGCCGCGTGGCCGTGCTGACGGCGCAGGCGCTCGAGCGCGCGCTCGTGCAGTTCCCGTTCGGGCTGCCCGCGCAGCAGACGTTCGTCCTGCGCGGCACGTATGCGCTGGAGCCGACCTATGACGACACGCATGTCTTCGTGGACCTCGCCGAAGGGCAGCGCCTCTTCCGCCTCGACGACGGCCGCGTCTCCGGCCTCGACCTCCGCCTGGCCGACCTCAACCACGCCGCGCGCGTCCAGGCCGACCTCGCACGCCGCCTTGACGGTGAGCGCTTCACCGTGCGGACCTGGTATGACCTCCAGGCGTCGCTCTACAGCGTGATGCAACTCGAGAAGTGGGCCGCGAGCGTGATCCTTTTTCTTATCGTCGTCGTAGCGGCCTTCAACATCGTCGGCGCGCTCACGATGACCGTGCTCGAGAAGCGGCGCGACCTGGGCGTGCTTCAGGCGATGGGCGTCTCGCGGCGTGACGTGCGGCGCATCTTTCTGCTCCAGGGGTTGCTCGTGGGCGGCGTCGGGACGGGGCTCGGGTTGGCAGTCGGGCTCGGGCTGGCGCTGGTCCAGGACCGGTTCGGGCTCGTGCGCCTGGCCGACACGGGCTCGTTCGTGATCGAGGCGTACCCGGTGGCCATCCGCGCGGGCGACGTAGCCCTCGTGGCCGCGTTCGCCGTCGGGCTGTGCGCGCTCGCGGCGCTCTACCCGGCCGCGCGCGCCTCGGCCGTGGAGCCGGCCCGGGCCGTGCAGGAGGGCGCCTGAGGCACCCGCCTCAGGCGCCCGGTTTAATTCTGGTCGCGTTCGTGTCTGCTCCGGCGCGCTCCGGACCTATCCCTGCACTCCTGCTCGGCCCTACAATGTCTGCTACACTCACTCGCTCCGAGGCGCTCCGGCTGCTGGCCGCTCTCGAAGACAAAAAGCAAGCGGCGATCGATGCCGGCGACCTCGACGAGCTCCGCCGCCTCGAGCAGCGCGTCCGAGACGTGGAGGCGGCACTGGAGGCCGCGCCGCGCCGCGCGACGGCTCCGCGCGCGGACGTGGGGGCGCCGCCGGCCAAAGACAAGATCGTCGCTGCTCTCCTCGCCTTCTTCCTGGGCGGCTTCGGCGTGCACAAGTTTTACCTGGGCCGCGTCGGGCAGGGCGTGCTCTACCTGCTGTTCTTCTGGACGTTCATCCCCGCCATCGTGGCGTTCTTCGAGGCAATCCTCTACCTGGTGGCGGACAGGGACGCGTTCGCCGCGAAGTACGGCTGACGCTCGTACGAAGTACGGCTGACGCTCGTACGAAGTACGGCTGACGCTCGTACGAAGTACGGCTGACGCTCGTACGAAGTACGGCTGACGCTCGTACGAAGTACGGCTGACGCTCGTAC
>JBKBRC010000005.1:29609-33967 GCA_046292345.1 Rubricoccaceae bacterium | reverse complement strand
GACGCTCGTACGAAGTACGGCTGACGCTCGTACGAAGTACGGCTGACGCTCGTACGAAGTACGGCTGACGCTCGTACGAAGTACGGCTGACGCTCGTACGAAGTACGGCTGACGCTCGTACCTGCCCGGCGCGGCGGCGACCCCCGTAGACCATCTCCGCAGCGATGGCACGTCCGGTTGCAGCCTGCAGTGGGCGGTGAGGGATTCGAACCCCCGACCCCTTCGGTGTAAGCGAAGTGCTCTAACCAGCTGAGCTAACCGCCCGCGTTCAATCTAAACCACCCGCGCTGCCAGAGACCGTGCGTCGCTCCCGGCGGCAGGGTCCGACCGAAACGAACCGAGCGCCGAAACGAACCGAGCGCCGGGCCAGAGCCCGGCGCTCGGCGCGTGAGCGGGAAACGGGACTCGAACCCGCGACCCTCAGCTTGGGAAGCTGATGCTCTACCAACTGAGCTATTCCCGCGCAAGGGAAGACAGGATACGGCGCCCTGAGAGAGGTGTCAAGGCGCGCCAGAGGTAAAGTCAAGACGGCTTCACGAATGCGCAGAGGCGGGGGTGTATCTTTCGCGTGGCCCGTCGGTGGTGGTTCCGCCGGCGGTTTTCCGCGTCTACACACGGCCCGCGCGGGCCGCACCCGATTTCCCGATGAAGCGCACCTACCAGCCCAGCCGCCGCAAGCGGGCCAACAAGCACGGCTTCCGCTCCCGCATGGCCACCAAGAACGGCCGCAACGTCCTCGCGCGTCGCCGCCGCAAGGGCCGCCACGCCCTCACCGTCAGCGACACCAAGCCCGGCAAGTGAGCCGGGGCGGGGATGCGGACGCCGCCGGCGCTCGGCCGCACGCGTTCCCGCGTGCGCGTCGCCTCAAGCGCCGTCGCCTGATCCGCCCCCTCTTCGACCGCGCCCGGCCCGACGTCGGGCGTGTGCGAGTCGGGGTGGTGGACGTGCGCTACCGCCTCGCGCCCATGGCCGACGTGGGCTCCCGCGTGCCGCTCCAGGCCGGCTTTGCGCCCGGCCGCCGGGCGCGCACCCACGTCGGGCGCAACCGGCTCCGGCGGCACATGCGCGAGGCGTTCCGCCTTCACCAGCACCTGCTGCAAGATGCCCCCCGGCCGCCGGAGCACGCGCTCGTGCTCATGGTCGTCTTCCGGGGACGCGAGGAGAGCGCCGGGTCTGACGTGCGCCGCGACCTCCCGGAGGCGCTCCGCCGCCTCGCCGCCCGGCTCCGCGCCGAACACGCGCCGCACGCCTGACGCCGCGGCCCAACTGGCGGCCGCCTGCCCCCCACCGTCCTTCCACTGCGCCCACCGCGCGCGAGGCTCGCTACCGTGCAACAACAGGGGATAGACCGCACCACGCTCATCGGCATTCTGCTCATCTCCGTCATCCTCGGCGTGTGGATGATGTGGACGGCCCCGCCGGCGCCCACCCCGCCCGACGCGCCCGCGGCCGCCACGCAGGATGCCGCCGCGGCTGACGACGAGGCCGACGAGCCCACCATCGGCCCGGCCGAGGACGCCGAGGCCGCGCTCCGTGCGCCGGCCGACACGCTCTTCGCCGCCGCCGTGGCCGGACCCGAGCGGACCGTCGTCGTGACGACCGATGCCTACCAGGCCACCTTCTCCACGCGCGGCGGCACGCTGCGCGCGTTCGAGCTGAAGGACTACCGGCAGGCCGCCAATCCCGAGGCGCCCGTCAACCTCGTCTCGAACGAGCGGGGCGCGCTCGCGCTCGTCTTCACGCCCGCCTCGGGCGGCCTCGTGGACTCGCGCACGCTCTCCTTCCGGCCCGTCGTCGACGGCGCGCCGTTCGCCGGGGACACGCTCCGTGTGGACTCGGGCGAGGCGACGCTCGCGTTCGAGGCGGTCGTGGGGGAGGGCGCCATCCGGCTTGTCTACTCCTTCCGCGCCGACTCCTACGACGTCGGCTTTCGTGTCGAGACGCCGGGCACGGACGTGCTCGAGCGCGCCGGCGGCTTCGAGCTCGTCTGGGACGGTGCCCTGCCGCTGGCCGAGGCGCAGCCGCGCGAGGAAGCTGGCAAAGCAGGTGCCTACGTGCGCCTCGGCGGCGAGACGGATGTGCTGCGCCTCTCCGGGCCGGGCCAGGCCGAGCCCATCCTTCGCACCGGGCAGGTGGACTGGGTAGCCGTCAAGACCAAGTTCTTCATCGCTGCGCTCATCCCGGCGCGTGGCCAGGCCACCGAGGGCGCCGAGCTCACCGGCCGCCAGATCGGATCGGTAGACTCGCCCGATAGCTTCGCGCAGTCCTACACGGCGCGCCTCGAGCTGCCCGGCCTGCCGCCCAACGAGGCGGCCGCCTTCACGCTCTACCTCGGCCCGCTCGAGATCCGCCGCCTGGCCGCCTACGGCCTCTACGACACCGTCGAGTTCGGCTTCGGGCAGACGCTCACGCGGCCCATCGCGCGCTACATCATCGCGCCCACGTTCGCCTTCCTCTCGGCGTTCATCCCCAACTACGGCTTCGTCATCATCCTCTTCGCGCTACTCGTGAAGCTGGTGCTGTGGCCGCTCACGTCGGTCAGCTTCCGCAACGCCGCCCGCATGCGCGAGCTGCAGCCGAAGATGGAGGCGATCAAGGAGAAGTACGCAGACGACCCGCAGAAGCAGCAGGAGGCCATGATGCGCATGTACCGCGAGGCGGGCGTGAACCCGCTCGGCGGCTGCCTCCCGATGCTGCTCCAGTATCCGATCCTGATCGCGCTCTGGCAGTTCTTCCAGAACACGCTCGTGCTGCGCCAGGAGGGCTTCCTGTGGGCGCGCGACCTCTCAGCGCCGGACCCCATCCTGAACCTGCCCTTCGCCATCCCCTTCTACGGCGACTACGTGGCGGGCTTCACGCTCGTCATGGGCCTCTCGATGATCCTGCAGATGCGGGTCTCGATGGCCGGCGGCGGCGCGGCCATGCCGGGACAGCAGAAGGTGATCATGTACACCCTGCCCCTGGTGTTCTTCCTGTTCTTCAACGGCTTCCCGTCGGGCCTGAGCCTCTACTACCTCGCGTTCAACGTCTTCTCGATCGCGCAGCAGAAGTGGATCAACGACCGCGTCAAGCTCGAGTCGGCGTCCAAGGATCTCAAAGCAGACCCGGCCCGGGTGCGTCCGGCGGGCACGACGAACGGCCGTGCCAAGACGCCCGCCAGGGCTTCGGCCAAGCCGCGCCGCCGCGGCGCCGGCTCGCGCCGCTGACTGCACCGACCCACCGTTTCAGAGCACGCGGAGGCGCCTCTCGGGGCGTCTCCGCGCGTTTCGGTCCCTCGCCGCCGCCATGAACGCCGATACGATCGCCGCGCTTGCCACGCCCCGCGGAGTTGCTGCTCTGGCCGTGCTGCGCGTCTCCGGCCCGGAGGCGCTGGCCGTCGCCGCGCGCTGCTTCCGCCCTGAGGGACTGGCGACGGCGCCGAGCCACACCGCGCATGTGGGCTGGATCGTAGACGCGGCGGGGGAGCGCGTGGACCAGGTGGTGACGACCGTCTTCCGCGCCCCGCGCTCGGCCACGGGCGAGGATACCGTCGAGGTCTCGTGCCACGGCGGCGACGCTGCGCCGCAGGCTGTGCTCCGGGCGCTCCTGGCCGCGGGCGCGCGTCTGGCTGAGCCGGGCGAGTTCACGCAGCGCGCCTTTCTCAACGGCAAGCTGGACTTGGCACAGGCCGAGGCTATCGCCGACCTCATCCACGCCCGCTCGGAGCGGGCGCGTCGCACGGCCACACGCCACCTGGCCGGGCACTACTCGGACGCGCTGCGCGGCATCCGGGAGGCGCTCTTGCAGACGGCCGCGCTCGTCGAGCTCGAGCTGGACTTCGGCGAGGAGGACGTCGCCTTTGCCGACCGCGCCGCGCTCGAGGCGCTGCTCGGCCGCGCCGAGGCGCACCTGACGCAGCTGCTGGCCACAAGCCGGCTCGGCGCGCTCGTCCGCGACGGCGTGCGCGTCGTGCTCGGCGGAAGACCCAACGCAGGCAAGAGCACGCTGCTCAACGCGCTCCTCGAGCGCGAC
Organism: Rubricoccaceae bacterium; assembly: GCA_046292345.1. Classification (GTDB taxonomy): domain Bacteria; phylum Bacteroidota; class Rhodothermia; order Rhodothermales; family Rubricoccaceae; genus JBKBRC01. The sequence continues at coordinate 29,956 of JBKBRC010000005.1, read as the reverse complement.
CGCGCCATCGTCAGCAGCACGCCCGGCACGACGCGCGATGCAGTAGAGGACGAGCGGAGCCTCGGCGGTCTGCTCTTCCGCTTCACCGACACCGCCGGCCTGCGCGAAACCGCAGACGCCGTGGAAGCCGAAGGCGTGCGGCGCGCGCGCGCGGCAGCGCGTGGGGCGGACGTGCTGCTCTACGTCTACGACGCGCGCCTCGGGATCGATGACGAAGAACAATCGTTCCTGGATACGCTCGGACGCGAGCGCCCAGATCTCCCCATCCTGCGCGTGGCCAACAAGGCCGACCTTCTGCTCTCGGAGGAGCCTCTGCTCTCGGAGGAGCCTCTGCTCTCGGAGGAGCC
>JBKBRC010000005.1:0-29509 GCA_046292345.1 Rubricoccaceae bacterium | reverse complement strand
TCTGCTCTCGGAGGAGCCTCTGCTCTCGGAGGAGCCTCTGCTCTCGGAGGAGCCGAGGTCCTCGAACGAGAAGGCAGGAACGATCGTACCGCATGGCGACATCCTCCTCTCGGCCCGCGACGCCCGCGCCGCGCCCGAGCGGCTGCGCCTGCTCCGCGAGGCGCTCGTGGCCGCCGCCGAGGCGCACGCGCCCGATACCGACGCGTCGCTGCTCGTGGTCAACGAGCGGCACCGGACGCACCTTGCAGCGGCCCGGGAGGCCGTCGTGCGCGCGCAGAGCAACCTCACGCGCGGCGGCGACTTGCTCGCGCTCGACCTCCGCGAGGCGCTGAACGAGCTGGGCGCTGTCACGGGCGAGGTCTCGCGCGACGACGTGCTCGGCGCCATCTTCTCGCAGTTCTGCATCGGCAAGTAGTCTGCACCGGAAAGTAGTCTGCACCGGCGCGCAGCCGGCTCCGCGTGTCCGCACGGGGGCTGTCAGGCAGGCGCTTTAGAGGCGAATCCGCCGGTCCGGCCGCGCCATCGCCCTATTCTGCGTTCTTCCGTGTCTTTCACGCCCGACGCTTCCATGCTTCGCTCTCCGAACCGGTTCGACGTGATCGTCGTCGGCGGCGGTCATGCCGGTGCCGAGGCCGCTCATGCCGCCGCCCGCATGGGTGCGCGGACGCTCCTCGTCACGATGGCGCTCGACAAGCTCGGCGCGATGTCGTGCAACCCGGCCATCGGGGGCATCGGCAAAGGGCAGATCGTGCGCGAGATCGACGCGCTCGGAGGGCTCATGGGGCGCGTGGCAGACGCGACGGGCATCCAGTTCCGCCTGCTCAACCGGCGCAAAGGCCCCGCCGTGTGGAGCCCGCGCTGCCAGTCTGACCGCGCGCGCTATGCCGAGGCCGTGCGTGTCGCGCTCGAGGCTCTCCCGACACTGTTCTTCCGGCAGGAGATGGTAACGGATGTGCTGACGGAAAACGGACCGGACGGTCCGGTCGCGATGGGCGTGCGTACCCAGACCGGCCAGGTGTTTCACGCGCCGACGGTCGTGCTGACGAACGGCACCTTCCTCAACGGCACGATCCACATCGGCGACCGTCGGACGCGCGGCGGGCGAGCGGGCGAGCGCGCGGCGACCGGGCTGACGGCGTGCCTGCACGCGCTCGGCTTCGAGAGCGGGCGCCTCAAGACCGGCACGCCGCCCCGCCTCGACGGCCGTACGATCGATTACGCGGCGTGCGAGATCCAGCCCGGCGACGAAGATCCGCGCCCGTTCTCGTACCTGACCGATGCCCTCCCGGCCGAGCAGCTTCCGTGCTACCTCGCGTACACCTCGCCCGAGGTGCATGACGCGCTCCGCGCCGGCTTCGACCGCAGCCCCATGTTTGCCGGGCGCATTCAGGGGCGCGGGCCGCGCTACTGTCCCTCCATCGAGGACAAGATCGACCGCTTCGCGGACAAGGACCGGCATCAGCTCTTCCTCGAGCCGGAAGGCCGGGACACATACGAGGTCTACGTCAACGGCTTCTCGACGAGCCTGCCCGAAGACGTCCAGGCCGACGCCCTCCGGCGCGTCCCCGGCCTCGAGCACGCGCACATCCTGCGCCCGGGCTACGCCATCGAGTACGACTACTTCCCGCCGCATCAGCTGCGCTACACGCTCGAGACCAAGCGCGTGCGCGGGCTCTTCTTCGCCGGGCAGATCAACGGCACGACGGGCTACGAAGAGGCGGCCGCGCAGGGCCTGCTGGCCGGCATCAACGCCGTCCGGCGGCTCGGCGGGCAGGACGGCCTCGTGCTCCGCCGCGACGAGGCATACCTCGGCGTGCTCGTGGACGACCTGGTCGCCAAAGGCACCGACGAGCCCTACCGCATGTTTACCAGCCGCGCCGAGCACCGGATGCTGCTCCGGCAAGACAACGCAGACCGCCGCCTGACCCGCCTCGGCGCGCGGCTCGGGCTGGCCACGCCGGCCCGCCTGGCCCGGCTCGAGGCGCGCGAGGCCGCCCTCGCGCGCACACTCGAGGCGCTGCGCGCCACGGCCGTCCGCCCTGAGGTCGTCAACGGCTACCTCGAGCGCGTCGGCACGGCGCCCATCGCGGAGCCCGTACGCCTGGACCGGCTCGCGCTCCGGCCCGAGGTGGAACTCGCCGATCTGCTCGCGGCCACGCAGCAGAAAGCGCTCGTAGCCGAGGCGCCGGGCCTCGAGCCGATCGTCGAACTGGTGGCGGTGGAGCTGCGCTACGCGGGCTACGTGGCGCGCGAGCAAGAGCTGGCCGAGCAGATGCGCCGCCTCGAGCGGGTCCGCATCCCGGCCGGCTTCGAATACGACGGCGTGACGGCCATCACGATGGAGGCGCGTGAAAAGCTTGGCCGTATCCGCCCCGAGACGCTCGGGCAGGCGAGCCGCATCTCGGGCGTGAGCCCGGCCGACGTGGCGGCGCTGCTCGTGCTGCTCAAAAAGCACCGCCGGCCTCTCTCTGCCTGAGTGCCCATGCCCTGGAACCCTGCCGACGACCTGACGGATGCACAGCGGGCGCAGTTGCATGCGTTCGGCCGCGAGCTGGCACGCGTCAGCCGGCGCGTCAACCTCGTCTCGCCGGCTACAATCCCGCACCTGCACGAACGGCACCTCGTGCACAGCCTCACCCTTGCGTACCGTTCGTTCCCGAAAGGAGCGATCGTAGTGGATTTCGGCGCCGGCGGCGGCCTGCCTGCCGTTCCGCTCGCCATCCGGTTCCCAGAGGTGCACTTCGTGGCCGTAGACGCGGTCGGCAAGAAGACCGAGGCAGTGCGACTGTTCGCGCGCCGCCTGGGACTGGACAATCTGGAGGCCTGGAACGGACGGGCCGAAACATGGGACGGGACGGCGCACTACGCCGTCAGCCGTGCGACGGCCCCGCTGGCATCGCTGTGGGCATGGTTCGCACGCGTGCGGCATCCCTGGAGCGCTCCGCTACCGACCAGTGCCTGGGCGCCCGGACTGATCGTTCTAAAAGGCGGAGACCTTGCGGCTGAGCGGGCCGCGCTGCTTTCGGCCTACCCGGACCTCCGCCTCAGGACGACGGATCTTGGCGCGCTGCTCGGGGCGTCGTACTTCGCCGACAAAGCCATCGTAGAAGTGCAGCCGTCCTGAGGGCCGGACCATGAACGTGCGCCCCGCAGGGCCAGAGCCTGCGGGGCGCACGGGGCCGTGCCAGAGGCACGTTCAGTGTTCAGCTGCGACGGTTCAGCGGCCGAAGAGGTAGATGAACGACACGTTGAAGTTCTGGTTGCGCACGTCCGGGTCACCGAAGACGCTGTCGTTGATCGGCCGGGTCAGGCCCAGCGTGTAGCGCGCGTCGACCGCGAACGGCCCCGAGCCGATGTCCAGGCCGACGGCCACGCCCACGTCCGTGCGAGCGTCGATGTCACTCGTGGTGCTGCCGGCGCCCGAGGCGAGGCTCGCACGGGTGCGCACCGGGATGCCGATAGACGGGCCGGCGGCGATGCCGACGTCGAGGAGGGGGCTGGCCGGCACCGAGACGCGTGCCAGAACGGGGATCTCGAGGTAGTCCAGCGCGACCGTCCCGTCGATGTTGCCGAAAGGCGTGTTGGACTCGGCCGTGATGCCCTTCTGGCTGTAGAGCGCCTCGGCCTGGAGAGCGAAGGCGGGGTTGACGTTGAAGCGCGCCATCAGGCCCGCCTGCGCGCCGAGGCGCGGATCCGTGTTGTCCGAGTCGTTACCGGAGAACCAGGACGTGTTGAGGCCACCTTTGAGGCCGATCGTGGCCTGGGCCTGCGCGGCCGGGGCCGCGGCAAAGGCGAGCGCGGCGGCGAAGAGGAGCGTACGCATGACGTAGGGTGAGGGTAGATAAGCGGAAGCGAGACGACGCGCAGCGGCGCCGTAGGACAAGAGCGCTTCCAACGTCCGGGCCAAACCCACGTTTCGCGTTCCGGGTGAACATTCCGCCGGGCACGGGGCGCCTCGAGCGCCGTTTTAGTAGGAGATTGCGGGCCGTGCCGTGTGTGTGCCCGGTCACGCACCGTCCATAGAAGTAGCCAACTTGCCCCCGTAGCCCACCTGCTCCGCGATGCCCCGCTCGGAACGATCGCTCAACAAGACCGAGCGCCTGTTCGCGCTCGTGCTGCTGCTCCAGGGCAACTCGAATCTCTCGAGCCGCGACCTGGCCGAGCACTTCGGCGTGAGTCGGCGGACCATCTTCCGCGACCTGCGCACGCTCGGCGAGTCGGGCGTGCCGCTGACGTACGCCGAGGAGGGCGGCTACGAAATCCTTGAGGGCTACCAGCTGCCGCCGCTCATGTTCTCGGCGCGCGAGGCGGCCACGCTGCTCGTCGGGGCGGCGTTCACCAAGCTCCAGCCCGATACGAGCCTTCGGGCGGACGCCGACGCGGTCGCGCTCAAAATCCGCCAGGTGCTGCCAGAATCGGTGCGGGACTACATCGACCGGCTTCAGGAACGGACGGTCCTCTCGCCGTTCAACGAGACGCAGGGCCGCCGCGGCGCGACCGGAGACGAGCAGGGGCTCTGGTTCGAGCTTTCGGAAGCCGTCGCGCGGCAGCGACGCGTCAAGATGACGTACTACGTGGCCAGCCGCGACGAGGAGACCGTGCGCGAGGTCGATCCCCTCGGGCTCGTCTACTACTCGGACCACTGGAACCTGATCGCCTACGATCATCTCCGGGGAACTGTGCGCAACTTCCGCCTGGATCAGATCCGCAGGCTGCGCACGCGCTTCGAGACGTTCGAGCCGCCGCCCGGCTTCGACCTGCGCGAGTTTCTGCGCGAGCGCGGCGCGAGCCCGCGCAACGTACCCATGCGCGTGCGCTTCAACAACCGCGCGTGGCGCTGGGCGCGTGCGCAAATGCCCGCCGACGCAACGCACGAGGCCCCGGACGGCGAGCACCACACCGTCGTGGCCTTCGAGTTCGAGAACGTGGAGTACGTGGCGCGGTGGCTCCTGCGCTACGGCACCGACGCGGAGGCGCTCGAGCCGAAGGCGCTGCGCGACGAGGTGGCGCGCAAGGCACGTGAGGTGGCCGCGCGCTACGCCGCGCAGCCGGCAGAGGCGTAGCGGGCAAGGGCGTCCCGGACGCTCCGGCGCCACTCTCGCCTCGGGGTGCTGCGTGCATGCCTCTGAGGCGAGGAACTCTTCCGCCCGCCCGCCGCTTATGCGCGCACGCCCGGGCCGCGGTGGCCGCGGCGCTCTGCCCTGCGCGCATGTACGAACCGCTCGACACCGGCGACGACCTGCACGTCGCAGAAGACCTGCGCTACGAGCGCGCCGCACGGGGTGTCGAGCGCGCGGCGCGCCTTGGGCTCGGGCTCGTGGTGCTGCTGGCCGTAGCCGGTTTTTTTGGCTCGGGGCCCCTCAGCGCGGCGTCGTCGCCGAGCGGACCGGCCCGCGTCCACTACGAGCGTTTCGCCCGGCTGGACACGCCCATCGTGGTGCGCATCGTGCTCGAGACGGCGCCGCGCGACACGGTCGTCGCGTGGTTGCCGGTCGATTACTCCGGGGCAATGCGCCTGGTTGCTACCGTGCCCGAGCCCGCGTCGGTCCGGGCCGCCGGCGCATACGTCCGCTACGCGTTTCTCGCCCTGCCCGGCGAGCCGTTCGCAGCCCGCTTCGAGGTCCGGCCCCGGGTCGTCGGGCGCGTCACGGGGAGCGTGCGCGTCGAGGACGGGCCAGAGGCCCGGCTCCGGCAGTTCATCTATCCCTGAGCCTCCCTTTCTGAACGTCTTCTGCCCGGCCCATCGCCCCTGCGCTTGTCGTCCTTCCTGAACCCATCTGCCGGCCCGCCCGGTACCGCCGTGGACGCCGTCCTGCGCGCCAGCGCCGTCTATCTGTTTCTCGTCGTCGTGTTCAGCGCCGTCGGCCGCCGGCCGCTCATGCAGACGACCAACTTCGACCTGCTGTTCGTCATCATCATCGGGCAGTGCACGCAACTTGCCCTGCTCGGAGACGACTTCTCGGTCACGAATGCCTACCTGCTCGTGATCACGCTGCTCGCGTGGCATCTCGGGCTGGCGTTCGTCAAGGAGCGCGTCGGGCACGCCGAGCGGTGGCTGGGCGGCGGCCTGCCGCTCGTGGTGGCCAAAGACGGCCAGCTGCTCGCGCGCCGCGCCGCCCGCGCCAACGTGGGCAAAGACGATATCCTGCAGGCCGCGCGCCTGCACCACGGCATCGAACGCTTCGAGGACGTGCGCTACGCGGTTGTCGAGCGCAACGGCGACATCTCGGTCATCCCCAGAAGCGCTGCCTAGAGGCGCTGCCTGATCGGAGGTGGCGCGTTCGTTCTGGTCGGAACGTTCGTTCTGGCCGAAGGCGATCAGGCCGCGACGGCCTCGGTTTCAGCGAGCCGGTTCAAAATGCGCGCGGCCTCGCCGAGCGAGGGCACGTTCTGCACGATCGCGCGCAGCTTGCCGGCGGCGGAGTCCTTGAGCACGAACCGCCGGTCGAGGGCGCCGAGGCGGTCGAGCAGACCCGGCCAGACGTGCGCGTAGAACGCCGGGTCATCGGTCTGATCCGGGACGGTGAGGAAGAGCCGCTGGTTTTTCCAGGCCACGCGTGGCAGACGCAGGCGCTGCGCAGCCGGCTTCATCTGCGCCATCGTGAGCAGCGTCTCGACGGCCTCCGGGACGGGCCCGAAGCGGTCGGCGAGCTCGTCGCGGAACTGGCTGGCGGTCTCGGGGCCGGTGATGCCGGCGAGGCGCCGGTAGAGGTTGAGGCGCTCGACCGGGTTGGCGACGTAGTCGGCGGGGATGAACACGTCGTCGTCTACGTCCACCGTCGGCTCCGGGGCAGGGGGGAGGCTGGTCTCGCCCTCGAACACGTCGGCGAATTCCTCGGCGCGTAGTTCCTGCACGGCCTCGTCGAGGATCTTGTGGTATGTCTCGAAGCCGACGTCCTCGATGAAGCCGGACTGCTCGGCGCCGAGCAGGTCGCCCGCGCCGCGGATGTCGAGGTCGCGCATGGCGATGGCGAAGCCCGCGCCGAGCTCGGAGAACTCCTCGACGGCCTGGAGGCGCTGCCGGGCCTCGCGCGTGAGCGCGTGCACGCTCGGCACGAGCAGGTAGCAGAACGCGCGCTGGTCGTTGCGCCCGACGCGTCCGCGGAGCTGGTGCAGATCGGCCAGGCCGAAGCGCTCGGCGTGATTGATCAGGATCGTGTTGGCGTTCGAGACGTCGAGCCCGCTCTCGACGATGTTGGTGCTCACGAGCACGTCGAAGCGGTGATCCATGAAGTCGAGCATGACGCGCTCGAGCTCGGCGGCGGGCATCTGGCCGTGCGCGAAGCGCACGCGCACGTCGGGCACGAGCGCCTGCACGCTGGCCGCGATCTCCTCGATGGTCTGAATGCGGTTGTGGATGAAGAAGACCTGCCCGCCGCGCCCGACCTCGTAGAGGATGGCATCGCGGATGATGTCGCGTGAGAACGTGTGGATCTCGGTCACGACCGGCTGCCGGTTGGCGGGCGGGGTCTGGATGAGCGAGAGGTCGCGCGCGCCGAGGAGCGAGAACTGAAGCGTGCGCGGGATGGGCGTGGCCGTAAGCACGAGCGTGTCTACGTCGGGCCGGAGGGCGCGAAGCTTCTCCTTGGCACTGACGCCGAAGCGCTGCTCCTCATCCACGATGAGCAGGCCGAGGTCCTTGAACTGGACGTCCTTGGAGAGCAGACGATTAGTGCCGATCACGATGTCCACCTGCCCTTCGCGGAGGGCCTGCACGATGCGCTTTTGCTCGGCAGCGGGCACGAAGCGCGAGAGCTGCGCGATGCGGACGGGAAAGCGCGCCATGCGTTTCTGGAACGTCTCGGCGTGCTGCCGCGCCAGGATGGTCGTCGGGACGACGACGGCCACCTGCTTGCCGTCCTGGACGGCTTTGAAGGCCGCGCGCACGGCCACCTCGGTCTTGCCGAAGCCGACGTCGCCGCAGACGAGCCGGTCCATCGGCGTGGCCTGCTCCATGTCCGCCTTGACCGCCTCGACGGCCGCCGCCTGGTCGGGCGTATCCTCGAACTGGAACGAGGCTTCCAGCTCGCGCTGCCACACGCTGTCTGCCTGGAACGCATAGCCCGGTGAGGCCTTACGGCGCGCGTAGAGCCGGATCAGGTCGCGCGCGATGTCTTTGACGCGCTTCTTGGTGCGCGCTTTCGTACGCTCCCACGTGCCCGAACCGAGTTTAGTCAGGCGGGGCTGGTGGCCCTCCTTGCCCGTGTATTTGTGCAGCTTGTGCAGCGCCGCGACTGAGACGAACAGCTCGTCGCCGCCGGCGAAGAGCAGGCGCACGGCTTCCTGCTTCTGCTCGCGGACCGTGATCGTCTGCAGGCCGGCAAACGTGCCGATGCCGTGGTCTACGTGGACGATGAAGTCGCCGGGCTTGAGGCTCTGCACGTCGCGGAGCGACAGCCCGCCGTGAGCCTTTTTGCGCTTGCGGGCCGTCGGGCGGTGGTAGCGGTTGAAGAGCTGGTGATCGGTGTAGACGGCCAGGCGGGCCTCGGGCACTTCGAAGCCTTCGTGCAGCGACTCGACGATCAGGTGGGCCTCGGGCGGACGGCCCTCGTCGTCGTCGCCGCCGAGGAGCTCGAAGAGGCGGTCCCGCTGCGCGGGGCTGTCACACAGCAGGACGGTGTCCTGGCCGCGCTGGCGACGCGCAGCGAGGTCCTCGCGGAAGCGGGCGAGGTCGCCGTTGTAGCTTGGCTGGGGGCGCGCGCCGGCCTCGACCGGCTCGGCGCTGGCCGCCGAGCCGGTGAACGTGCCGAAGAGGAGTGCCGGGCGCGCTGCGAGCAACGCTGCGAGTGCCTCGGGGGCGAGGAAGCGCGTCTCGGGAGCGGGCGCGTCCTCGTCCGGATGGGCGGCCCGGAACGCCTCGTAGCGTGTTCGGGCGTCCTCGAAGCGGGCGCGCGCTGTCTCGGCGAGCCGCGCGGCGTCGAAGAGCGCAACGGGCGTCGTCTCCGGCAGGTAGTCGAGCGGCGTCACGGGCGCGCCCGTGGCCAGGCGCGCCCCGTCGAGGTTGGGCACGAGCCGCGCCGTCTCGAGCGCGGCCACGGAGCGCTGCGTCTGCGGGTCGAACTCGCGGATCGCGTCGATCTCGTCCCCGAAGAACTCGAGGCGGATGGGGTAGCCACCGGCGAACGGGAACACGTCCAGGATGCCGCCGCGCAGCGCGATCTCTCCCGGTGCGCCGACGAACTCGGTGATCTCGAATCCCTGCCCGACGAGCCGGTCCACGAGCGCCTCGGGAGCGATTTCCTGCCCGAGGCGCACGGCGAGCGTCTCGTCGCGCACTGTGTTCGGGGGCGGTACGCGCTCGGCGATGGCCTCGACGCTCGTCACGAGTACGCCCCGGAAGCCGTCGCGGAGCTGGGCGAGGGCATCGGCGCGCTGCACGAGCGGGAGCGTGTCGGCGAGCTGCTCGGGGTCGTAGGGCTCCTGCCCGGTAGCGGGGAAGAAGAGCACGCGCGTGTCCGAACCGAGCACCTGCTCGAGGTCGGAGCGGAGGTAGTCCGCAGCCTCGCTTTCAGCGAGGAGGGCCACGAGAGGGCCGCCGGCGCGCTCGAGCAGATCGGCGAGCAGAAAGGCGGGCAGCGATCCGGCCACTCCGCGTACGTGGAGGCGCGCGCCGGGGGCGGCGGTCTGCGCAAAGCCGCGCAGCGTGCCGGCAAGGGGAAGCGCGCCGAGGCGGGCGCGGATCTGTTCGAGCGTCACGGAAGAGAGGAGGCCGTCGGGGCGTATCCGGAGGCGTGTTCCGGGCGGGCGGCCTGAACGCAGGGTCGCCGCCCGGAGGTCCATCGGCGCGTGCGTCGTGGTACGCGCTCAGGCGCCGGGTGCGGTGCCGGGTGCCGCCTCGGGCGTAGTGCCGGCGATGGCGTGGCGCACGAATCCTCCGGCGCGTTCGATGCGTGCCCGCGCCTCCTCGGCCGACGTGCCGGCGAGCAGCATCACGAGCGCCGTCTTGACGTGCCCGTCGGCCTCGGCAAGTGCGACATCGGCTTCGGCGTAGTCCACGCCGGTGGCGATCATGACGATGCGGCGCGCGCGCTGCACGAGCTTCTCGTTGGTGAGCTGGAGGTCTACCATCATGTTTTCGTAGACCTTGCCCATTCGGATCATGGTGGCCGTGGTGAGCATGTTGAGCACGAGCTTGGTAGCTGTGCCAGACTTCATGCGCGTCGAGCCCATGATGGGCTCCGGGCCGACGTCGGGGCAGATGGCCACGTCCACGTCGAGCGTGAACTGGCTGCGCGGGTTGCACGTGACGAAGAGCGTGGCCGCGCCGAGGGCGCGCGCGCGCGCCACCGCGCCGACGACGTAGGGCGTGCGCCGGCTTGCCGCGATGCCGCAGACGACGTCGCGTGCGGTCACGCCGTGCGCGTCGATGTCGGCGGCGCCGGCTTCCTCGCGGTCCTCGGCGCCCTCCTGAGCGCGGAACATGGCCTCGCGCCCGCCAGCGATCAGCCCCTGCACCTGCTCGGGCGGCGTGCCGAACGTGGGCGGGCACTCGGCTGCGTCGAGCACGCCAAGCCGGCCGCTCGTGCCGGCGCCGACGTAGAGCAGGCGCCCGCCGCTGCGGAACGCGTGCTCGATGACCCCGACGGCTTGCGCGACGTAGGGCAGCTCGGGCTCGACCGCGGCGACGGCGATGCGGTCCTCGGCGTGGAGCAGGCGCAGAACCTCCTCGAGCGGCGCGGTGTCGATGCCGAGGGTGCGCGTGTTACGCTGCTCGGTGGTCAGCTTCGCAAGGCTGGCGAACAGCGCGGGGGCGTCGGCGGGCATACAGAGCAGGGCGGATGCGCGTCCAAACTAGCAGCCCGGCGAGTGCGAGCACGCCGAGCACAGCGAAAACGGTCAGCATCTGCCGCGTCCACCGGTGCCCGGATACCCAGGCGATGGGGGAGGGATCGCCGTAGAGCACGAGGCCGGCCCAGTAGAACGGGCTGATTGTGGCGCGCCCGGTGTTGGCATCGAGATAGGCGACCTGCGCCTCGCGCAGGGCCTCGTCCTTGGGCAGGCCGGCGTGCAGCCCGGCGTAGAACCGCTCCATCAGAAACACCATCGCCTCGTCGTCGGCGGGCCATAACGTGGCGACGAGGCTCTGCGCGCCGGCTGCGCGCATCGCGTACTGTAGCCCGATCATGCCCTCGCCGGGTGCGTGCTCCCCTGTGGCCGTGTTGCAGGCGCTGAGCACGACGAGATCCGCCGCCAGCGGTTGCTCCTGAAGCTCGTAGAGATGCAGCCGTCCGTCGTGTGTCGCGCTGCCGTAGAGGAGGAGGTAGCTGTGTAGCGGGTAGTTGGGGTCCATGACCGCGTGCGAGGCCACGTGGACGACCTGCGCACCGGCGCTGCGGCGCCAGAAGCGCTCCTCGGTGGCGTCTCGGTCTGTGAACACGGCTGCTCCCGGCGTGAGCCGGCCTACGCGCACCGCCTCGCGCCCGGCACCGGGAAGGTCGGGCAGGTCGGCCTCGGCGAGGGGCCGGGGGGCGGAGCCAGGCTGAGCGGACCCCGGGCCGGCCGCCGGGTGGGCACGCGGCGAGTTGCCCGGGGCGGTGCGTGCGTCCTCGTACGTGCTACGCCCGAACGCTAGCAGCGGCTTTCGGCGTGCCGACCGCGTTTCGAGGCTCCCGTCGGTGTGGATCAGCCCGATCGCGAGGTCCTGAGCGACGGCACGCTCGCGGATCAGGTAGTGGTCTCCGGCGGCATCGGCCGGACGCGTGCGGAGGCTGGCGAACGGCAGGGCCGCAAGCATGCCCTCGGGGATAATCGTCACCGGCTCGCCAGGCGCGAGCCGGTCTGCGACAGGCGCCAGGAGGCGCTCGTAGAGCGCGAGCATGGGGTCGCCTTCGGGTTCTCCTGTCGCGGCGGTGCGCGCGTAGGCCGGCCCATAACCCGCGGCGCCGACGAGCGCGTTCAGTTCGTCGAGCGAGCCGGGGATAGGCACGACCGACAGGCGGCCGGCCTTGGCCAGAAACACGAACGAGCCGTTCTCATCCAGAAAGTAGGCCAGCACGGTGCGATCGGGCGGCAGCACGATCAGGTCGGGCTCGTCCTCGGCCTCGGGTTCGAAACCCGTCAGACGGGTGATCTCGCGCTGAAGGCGCGAGATGTCGAGCACGGCGGCGGAGCGCTGTGCAGCGTCGTCGGTGCGGATGCGGCGGTAGCGCGCGTTGAGCAGGTGCTGGTTGAGGCTGTCCAGCGTCAGCGCCTGACGTGCGTCGAGGTGCGCCCGGAGGCGGTGCCGCCGGCGAATGTCGCGCAGGTGACGTGCGCGTGTGCGGTCGAGCACGGCAAGGGCCTCGGCCGGCTGGTCGGCGTCGAGGAGCAGGCGCACGAGGTGCCGGTAGGGCTGCTGCCGACCGGCGAAGGTGGCCACGCTCCAGTCCGAGGCGCCGTAGGCCGCGCGCTCGGCCTCGGCGTAGGCAACGGACTTGCGCAGCAGCGCGATGGGCTGCTCGAGGCTCTGCCCGTCGCGCCGTGCAATGGCCTCCTCGATCAGCGCCAGGTCGCGTAGCGAGGTCGAGGCGAAGCCGGGGTTGCCCTGGGTCTCGTCCAGGGCGACGGCACGCTCCATGAGGCGGCGCGCCTCCTCGAGGTTGCCAAGTGCCTTGTGCCCCATTGCCTGCTCGGCCAGGGCCCAGCTCAACCACAAGTAGCGGAGCACGTCGTCGGTCTCGGCGAGGGCCTGTGCGCGCCGGGCTTCGGAAAGGGCCCGGGCCGGCGCGCCAAGCGCCCTGTGAGCCTGCGCCAGCCACAGCGACGCCTGGATGATCTCCATGTCCAGCTCGGGCTTGCCGGCCGCCTCGAGCGTGGTGCGGCTCGCCTCGAGCATGCGTACGGCCTCCTGGAGCGGCGCCGTGCCCTGCGCGTCCGAATACCGCTCGATGAGGAGCCCGGCCAGGAACACGGGCGTGTAGAGGACGACGTTTTCCAGCTCTGGATAGGCCGCCCGGTGTTTCTCGGCGATACGCAGCGACTCGCGGTAGTAGAGTTCGGCCGTGTCTGTGTCGCGCACGAGGCGGAAGTGGTCCGCAGCCCGTGAGAGCGTGAGCGCGTGGACGAGCGGGGAGGCCCGGGCAGCGTAGCGGAGCGCGACCAGGCGCGTCTCGAGCGACTCGGCGTTGCGCCCGAAGCGTCGGAGCGTCTCGGCGTGCAGCTCGTGCGTGGCCGCGTTGAGCTCCGGTTCGATCTGCTCGCGGTACGCCAGGTACTGCTCGAACGCTTCGAACGCCTCGGCATAGCGCCCGAGGCGCGCGAGGCTGCGGTACCGGCGCGCCCGGAGCTCAGCCACCTCGTCCGAGCCGTCCTCGCCGAAGCATGCAAGCGCCCGGTCGATGCCGTTCTGGAGGTCCTCGGAGGCCTGGGGGTTAATCCCGAAGCTGCGCACGTAGGCCAGGTGCTCGTGGCAGTCGCCGCGGCCAGAAGCAGGCTCCGGCCGCACGTTCAGCAAAACGACAAGCACGCCGGTCAGCAGAAGGAGAAGCTTGTACATGTCCGGCTCCGCGCGTACCTCGCGCCGTGAGACGCCGCGCGGTGGGCCGCGCGCGCGTCAGGTGGTGGCAGGCCCGGCCGTTCCCGAACCTCGTGCTTCGGCCAAGCTACAGACGGCAGCCTTACGCAGAGGACATCCGGCTTTCGCTGGCTGATGCACTTCCGCCAGCCGGTGCACGGGTGCCCCGGCCCTGCGCCGGCGGCGGCCGCGCGCGCACCGGCGAAGGCGCGAGGTGGCAGCGCTATTCTGAGCGCCCACGTTCCGTGCTGCCTGCCTGCTGCTCATGCGCCTCGTCACGCTCCGCCTACGCGCCTTCCGTGCGCACGAGGACAGCGTTTTCACTCCCGTCCGCAACGTGAACGTGCTCTGGGGAGACAACGGCGCCGGGAAAACCAACCTCATCGAGGCCGTCTCCGTCCTCGCGCTCGGGCGGAGTTTCCTGGGCGCATCGGAAAGGGTCATGCTGCGGCGTGAGGCAGCGTTCTTCGAACTGGAGGGGACGTTTCAGGGCGCGCGGCGGGCGGCGCAGACCATTCGCGTGTTCTACTCGCCCGAGGAGGGCAAGCGTGTGTTCGTGAACGGCGTCTCTCAGGAGCGTCTCAGCGCGCTCGTGGGACTGGTGCCTCACGTCGTGCTCTCCCCCGCAGACTACGAGCTCACGGCGGGAGGGCCGGCCGAGCGGCGCCGCTTCCTCGATACCGTCCTCAGCCAGTCCTACCCGGCTTACCTGGCCGATCTTGTCGCCTACCGCCGGGTGCTCAGACAGCGGAACGCCCTGCTCGCGCAGTATCGGGGGCGCCCGCCGGGCGAGAGCGGGCTTGAGGCGTGGAACGACGAACTGGCGCAGTTTGCCTCGCGCATCGCAGCCCGGCGGCGCCGGTTCTTGGAGGACTTCGCGCCGTTCGTGGCACGCGCTCACGAGGCGCTCGGGCTCGAGGCGCAGCAGCCTCGGGCGCGCTACGCGCCGTCGGTAGACGGGGACGACGCCCCGGGGAGCTACCTCGACGCGCTCGAGCGGCTGGCACGTCGCGAGCGCGAGCTGCGGCGCACGCTTGCAGGGCCCCACCTCGACGAAGTCGTGTTCACCCTTGACGGGGCCGACGTGCGCGCGTACGCCTCTCAGGGACAGCACCGGATGCTGAGCCTCGTGCTGCGTCTGGCTACGGCATTCTTCCTGGAGGACTTCCTCGACGAGGCGCCCTTGCTGCTCGTAGACGACCTCTTCGGCACGCTCGACCCGCAGCGCTCCCGCGCCGTACGAGCGCTGCTGGCCTCGGACGCACTTGGGCAGTCCCTCGTGACCACCGCCGACCGGCGTGCCCTCGGCGACGACCTGTCGGGGGGCGCTTCGGCGGCGGCGCTTCCTGA
The DNA here is from genome assembly GCA_046292345.1 of Rubricoccaceae bacterium. Classification (GTDB taxonomy): domain Bacteria; phylum Bacteroidota; class Rhodothermia; order Rhodothermales; family Rubricoccaceae; genus JBKBRC01. The sequence goes on along the minus strand of JBKBRC010000005.1, from coordinate 14,667 downwards.
AGACGCACGATTTGCGTTCTACGAAGTGACCAACGGAACCGTCCGGCCACCGGAAGTTGTTGAGTAACCCTCACACGGATCCGGCCCCAGAACCCAGCCTCCGCTTCCTATGCGTCCCGTCCGTCCCTTCGCACCCTGGCCACTGCTCGCGCTGCTCCTGTTTGCCCTGAGCGCAAGCGGCTGCCGCACGACGACCAACCTCATCACCGGCGAGTCCGCGCGCGGCGCCTACACGTGGCAGCAGGAAGTTCAGATCGGCCGCGAGGCCGACCCGCAGATTGTGGCACAGTTCGGTCTGCTCGAGAACGAGGCGCTGACAGCCTACGTGGACCGCCTCTCGCGAAACGTGCTTGAGACGAGCGCATACACTGATCCGAACACTCCTGCGGAGATTCGCGAGACGCCGTTCTTCTTCCGCGTGCTCGACACGCCCACCGTGAATGCCTTTGCCCTCCCGGGAGGCTACATCTACGTCACGCGCGGCCTGCTCACGCACCTGAACAACGAGGCGCAGCTGGCCTTCGTCCTCGGGCACGAGATCGGACACGTGCTCGGACGGCACGCCTCGCGGCAGGCGGCGCGCGCGCAGGTCGGGCAGCTCGGCCTGATCGGCGCGGCCATCCTTGGCGATGTGCTCCGGCCCGGTCTGGGAAGCAACATCCTGGAGTTCGGCGGCACGGGCGCGCAGCTGCTGTTTCTGCGCTGGGGCCGCGACGCGGAGCGGGAGGCCGACCGGGCGGGGGTGGCCTACTCCTCCTTCGCCGGCTACGACGCCGCCGAGGGGGCGGCATTCTTCCGGTCGCTCCAGCGCCTCTCGAGTCAGCAGGGTGGTTCTCTCCCGTCGTTCCTCTCCACGCACCCCGACCCGGGCCAGCGCGAGCAGGCCATTCCGGCCCTCGCCGCCCAGTTCGAGTCGGAAAACCAGGTATTTGCCGAGCGCTATCTCCAGGCCATCGATGGGCTTGTGATCGGGGAGAACCCGCGCGAAGGCTTCGTGGAGAACAACGTGTTCTACCATCCAGATCTGCGTTTCCGCTTCTCGGTGCCGCAGGGGTGGCGCCTGGTGAACGAGCGGCAGTCCGTCACGCTGGCTTCTCAGAACGGCCAGGTGGTGGCCCAACTCACGCTCCCGGGTCAAGCGAGCGCGCAGGCCGCCGCGCAGGCGTTTCGTGCCCGGCAGGGGATTGCGGTGACAGACTCTCGGAGCGTGCAGGTCAACGGGCTGCCCGCGGTGGCGCTGGCCGGCAACGCGCAGACGCAGGGCGGTGCGGTGAGCTTCCTGGCGTACTTCATCGAACACGAGGGGCGGACATACCAGTTCCTCGGGTACTCCCCGAGTGCCGTGTTCGCGGCCAACCAGCAGGGCCTCGACAACTTGCTGCGCAGCTTTGCGCGGCTGACTGATCCGCAGTTTCTGAGCCGGCAGCCAGTACGCCTCGAAATCGTACGTGTGGGCCAGTCGGCAACGTTCGCCTCGCTGCTCGAGGGGCGCCCGATGCCCCCGGGCATGTCGGCCGAAGGGCTGGCGATCATGAACCAGGTCGAACTCCAGCAGCAAATCCCCGCGGGTACGCGCCTCAAGCTGCCGCGCCGCCCGTGATGAGCTCGTGTTTCACGTGAAACGGCGACGCCTCGGCAGCGCTGCTGCGCTCGTCGCAGGGGGCGTCTAGCCGGCCGGAGGGGGGATGACGACGGCCTCGCCGCCAATGCACATCTTGCCGCCTGCGTAGCCATACAGCTTGACGCGGACGTGCCCGTGCCGCTCGAGCTTCTCGGCGACTTTGACCTCGATCGTGACCTCGCTGCCGACAGGGACAGGCCGTATGAAACGGCTCGAGAGCGACACGGCAATCGACCCGTCTCCCGGGAAGTCACGTCCGAGGACCTTGGATGCCAGCCCGAGAAGGAGCACCCCGTGTACGACAGGCTGTCCGAATTTCGACGTTGCCGCAAAATCGGCGTCGAGATGGATCGGGTTGTCATCGCCCGTGACGTCGGCGAAGGCGCGGACGTGCTCGGCCGTCACAACTGTGCTCCACGAGAACGTGTCGCCTACCGAGATCGAGTCGTAGGTGTGCTTCATGGCGCAGAGGGGCGGCCGGTATGTTTCACGTGAAACGAGGCGAAGGCGCTGAAAATACGGTAAGGTCCCGGCGAGTTGCCGGCGCCACGGTTCGCCCACCATGTTCCACAAGCTCCGCTTCATTCCCGCCTTCTGCGCGCGCCATCCGGTGTTCGTGCTCGCCGTGGCGTTCGCGCTCTCGATCCTCGGGCTGGTGCAGGCGGCTTCGCTGCGCATCAACGCGGACCTTGCAGCGCTACTGCCCGAAGAGTACGAAAGCGTGCAGTCGCTGCTGCGCCTGCAGGAGGCCGTGGGGGCCGGCAGCACAGTGGACGTGGCCATCACAAGCCCCTCGTTCGAGCAAAACGTCGCGTTCGCGGAGGACTACATCGCACGGGCGATGCAGCTGCGCACGAGTCGCGGCGAGCCCGTCTTCAGCGACGTCGAGTTCCGCCGCGACGTGCAGTTCCTGCTCGACAACGCGCTCTACTTCGCGACGTACGAGGAGCTGGACCGCCTCGAGGCGTTCCTCCGGCAGCAGGCGCAGTCGGCGCGCGCCATCTCAGATCCGCTGCGCGTAGACCTGCTCCGCGGCACGCGGCGCGAGCCCGCTGCCGACGTGGAGCAGCTCCGCGAGGACCTCGCGCAGCTTGCCCTCACCGAGTACCTGACGAGCCCGGACTCGGCCGTGCTCGCCATCCGCTTCTACCCCACGGGCTCGCAGACCGATCTCGCCTACATCGACCGGACGTACGCGCAGCTGGACAGCCTGGCCATCGCCTTGCGCCCGGGCATGTACCACCCCGAGATGACGGTCGTGGCGGCCGGGCGCCTGCTGCGGCAGAGCGTCGAGGTGCGTGCCATCACGGACGACGTGCGCAACTCGTTCGGCGCCGGCGTGATGGCGGTCATCCTGGCTGTCGTGCTCTACTTCCTCTACAAGTCGACACAGGCGCGGACGGGCGGGCGTTTCGTGCTGCGCGTCGTCCTGAGCGAGCTGCTGCGCACGCCCGTGACAGCCGTCCTGCTGAGCACACCGCTCCTGATAAGCCTGATCTGGGCCGCCGGCGTCGCGTCGCTCGCCTTCGGGACGCTCAACCTCATGACGTCCACGCTCGGCCTGGTGCTCTTCGGTCTGGGAATCGACTACGGGATCCACTTCTACGCGCGTTATGCCGAGGAGCGGGGGGCAGGGCGTGGGGTGGAAGAGGCCATTACCGAGACGTTCGTCAGCACGGGGCAGGCCATCGCGGTCTCGGCATGCACGACGGCGTGCGCGCTCTTCATCCTCACGCTGGCAGACTTCCGCGGCTTCAGCGAGTTCGGCGTGATCGGCGGGGCGGGCATCCTCTTTGCCATGGCCTCGATGCTCGTCGTGCTGCCTGCCATGCTCTCGCTGGCCGAGCAGTACAAGCTGCTCAACCTGTCGGTCCGGGGCGAGGCGTCGCCGTACGAGAGCGAGCGCCGGTTCCCGTTCTCGCGCACCGTGCTTGGCCTGTGCCTCGCCGTGACGGCCGCGTGCGTCTACCTTGCGCCGCGTGCCGCCTTCGAGTACGATTTCAGCCGGCTCGAGCCGGAGTACGAGGCCTACGACCGGCGCGCGGCCGCGCTCGAGCCTGTGTTCGCCACCGGCTCGCGGCGCAACCCGGCCTACCTGCTGCTGGACTCGCCCGAAGACGTGCGCTACGTCACGGGCGCGCTCAAGCGCCTCGCCGAACGCGACTCGCTCATCCTGGCCGTCGAGTCGCTTCAGGAACGCTTCCCGACGGACTCGGCCGGGGCCTACCGCAAGCTGGACCGCCTCGCGCAGCTCCGCGCCGTGCTCCAAGACCCGTTCCTGCAGGCCGACACGACCGGGCAAGTGGCGCAGCTCCTCCGCGCGGCGAGCGTGACCGAGCCCATCCCGCTCGATAGCGTGCCCGACTTCGTTACGCAGCCCTTCACTACGCAGGACGGCGAAATCGGCAACTTCGTCATCGTGTTCCCCCGGGGGAGCCTCGGCGACGCGCGCCGCTCGCTCCGCTTCGCCGAGCTGATCGGCGAGGTAACCACGCCCTCAGGGGCCGTCTACTACGCCGCCTCGACCCAGCTCGTCGCGGCCGACATGCTCCGCCTCATGCAGCAGGAGAGCTCCCTCATGATCGGAGGTACGTTCCTGATTGTCTTCCTGCTCGTGTGGGTCACGTTCGGCTCGCTCAAGTGGACGCTCATCGCTGTCGGGCCGCTCGTGTGCGGCATCCTCTGGATGCTCGGGGCAATGGTCATCGGCGGGGTGATGCTCACGTTCTACAACCTCGTCGTGCTGCCTACCGTACTCGGGATCGGTAACGACGGCGGCGTGCACATCGCGCACCGCTACCGAGAGGAAGGCAAAGGATCGATCCGCCGCGTGCTGCGCTCGACGGGCGAGCACATCACCGTCGGCGCGATGACCAACCTGATCGGTTTCGCCGGGCTGCTGCTCTCAGGCCACCCCGGCCTGCGCTCCATCGGCGTGCTGGCCATCGTGGGCATCGGGACGACGCTCGCGGCGTCGCTGATCTTCTTCCCGGCGCTGCTGCAGGTTCTCGAAGACGCCGGCTGGCTCGATCCGCGTCGGCCACGTCCGAAGCGCTCGTTCGATCTCGGCGATCGCGCCTGGCTGCGCCGGCCTACGTTCCGCCTGTCAGCCCGGCCGGCGGACCCGGCCGATACCCCCGCGTCGTAAGGCTTCAGGGAACGGGAAGGGGCTCCGGCGTGCCCCGAGCCAGGCGGGTCAGCACGTCTACGTAGCGGCCGGCTGAGCGCGGCCACGAGAACGTCTCCTGAACATAGGCGCGGGCGCCGCGGCCGAGCGCGCGTAGCCGCTCGGAGTTTCCCGTGACACGCAGGATGGCCTCGGCGAAGGCCGCCGCGTCGCCTGGCGGCACGAGCACGCCGTTGTGCGGCTCCGCGATGGCATCCTGGATCCCCTCGAGGCGCGCGCCAACGGCATACAGCTCCGAGAGCGCCGCTTCCATCAGCACTACGCCGAAGCCCTCCATGTCGCCCTCGACGGGAATGTTGGGCATCACGAACAGGTCAGCGCCGCGCAGGACGGTGTTGAGCGCCGCGTCGTCTACCCAGCCCGTCAGGTGTACGCGCGGCGCGAGGCCGGCCGCCTCGGCGCGCGCACGGATCTCGGGAACGCTCGGCCCGTCGCCGGCGATCACGTAGTGAACGTGCGCGGGCAGCGCCGGAAGGACGTGCGCGACGAACCACGCGCTGCCCTTACGCTCCACCTGGCGTCCTACGCTCGTTACCACGATGGCGCCCGGCGGCAGGCCGAAGCGCTCCTCGAGCGCACGGCGCGCCTGGTCGCGCGGGACGAGGGTCGCAAAGCGGTCTACGCTGATGCCGTTGTGGCAGATGTGGAGGCGCTCGGGCGGAGCGCCGCGCCGCCGGCACGCCTCGGCCGTGGCTGAACTGACCGGCAGCACAAGGTCGAGCGCGCCGAAAACGCGGGGCAGCCACCACTGATAGAGCCCGACGGGCAGCGTCACGTCGAGCCCGTGCGCGATGGCGGCCAGGCGCACGCCCGGCATCCGCCTCCGAAGCGCCGGTGCCAGCGCGGCCGTCACCATGGACGAGAACAGCACTACGTCGGCGTCAGCGTGGCGCGCGTGTGCAGGGAGCCGCGCGAGCAGGCGCGCTAGAAAGCCGGTCGTCCGCACGCCGATCCAGCGCCAGGGCGTGCGCAGGCCGAGCAGGCGCACGTCCACACGTGGATGCTTTCGGAACGATCGGTACAACTCTTCGGCTACGCGCTGCATCCCCCCGACACTCGCCAGTGGGCGCTTGAGAGGAGGGAGGGTGTGGGAGACGAAGAGCAGCCGCAGGCGCCCTGCGGAAGCGTGTTCGTTAGGGGAACGCTGGGGCAACGGCGCGGAGGGAAAGGAGGCGGAAGGTTAATCCCGGCCGTGGCGTGCGCGCACGGCGCGGTAATAGCCGACGAGGCGCTCGAGCACGTCGTGCCAGTCGTAGTGCCGGGCGGTGGCGCGTGCGGCCGCGCCCATGCGCTGCCGGAGCGCCGCGTCCGACGCGAGCCGCGCCGTGGCGGCGGCGAACGCGCGGGCATCGCGGGGCGTGCAGACCAGGCCCGTCTCGCCGTCGGTGACGAGGCTGCGGCTGCCCGTGGCGCGTGCCACGACGGGCGGCACGCCCGAGGCCATGGCCTCGAGCGTCACGTTCCCGAACGTCTCCGTCTCTGAGGGAAACAAGAACACGTCGGAGGAGGCGTAGGCGGTTGCGAGCGAGTCGCCGGTCAGGTGTCCGGTCATGCGCGCCCCGGGCAGGCGCGCGGCGAGCGCGTCGCGCTCGGGACCCTCCCCGACGACGAGCGCGCGCACGGGCAGCCCGTCGGCGCCGAGGCGGTCCAGCACAGCGGCGTACACGTCGAGGCCCTTTTCTTTGACGAGCCGGCTGATGAACGAGACGACAACATCCGCCGGTCCGAACCCTTGCGCGGCGCGCCAGGCCTCGGAGCGGCGAGCTGGCGAAAACCGTTCGGTCTCTACCCCGCGGGGCCACAGGCGCATCGTGCTGCGGATGCCGCGCGCGCGCAGCACCTCGGCCATGGAAGGCGTCGGTACGTAGACCTCGTCGCAGCGGTTGTAGAACCGGGCCAGGACGCGCCACAGCGCGCCTTCGGCGAAGCCGAGGCGGTAGTAGTCCAGATACGAGGCGAAATGCGTGTGGTACGTCGCCACGACCGGGAGGCCCCGCCGGCGTGCCCAGCGTAGCGCCGCGTGCCCGAGCACGTCGGGCGTGGCGATGTGCACGATCTCGGGGGCAAACGCCTCGGCGCGGTGCTGCGCCGCGCGCGAGAATGCCGTGCTGACGCGGTACTCCGGTCGCCCCGGGGCCGAAACGGACGGTACGGGTACGAGCGTTCCGGGCTGTGATACAGGGGGAGCGGGAACGGTAGGTCCGAAGACGAGCACGGCGTGTCCGCCCTCGATCAGGTGCCCCACGACGCGGCCGAGCGTGCGCGTCACGCCGTCCTCAACGTGGTGGTAGTTGCCCGTGAAGAGCGCGACGCGCAGCGGCGCATCGGCGGGCGGGGCGGCGTCGGGCATCGGGCGGAGCGGCGAGGGAAGGGCGGAAGCTACACGCGCGCCCCGGCCGGCTCCGCTACGCCAAGCAGCGGCCGCAGGAAGCGCCCGGTGTGGCTGGTCGGATGCGCAGCGATTTCCTCGGGCGTGCCCTCGGCCACGAGGAAGCCGCCGCGGCGCCCGCCCTCGGGGCCGATATCGAGCACGTAGTCGGCGGTCTTGATCACGTCCAGGTTGTGCTCGATGAGCACGACCGAGTGCCCGGCCTCGACGAGCGCCTGGAACGCGTCGAGCAGCACGCGGATGTCGTCCATGTGCAGCCCCGTTGTGGGCTCGTCGAAGAGGTAGAGCGTGTGGCCCTGCGCAGTGCGAGCCAGGTGCGCAGCAAGCTTGACGCGCTGCGCCTCGCCGCCGGAGAGCGTGTTGGCCGGCTGCCCGAGCGTGAGATAGCCCAGCCCGACGCGCTGCAGCACCTCGAGGCGGGCGGCCACGCGCGGCTCGGAGGCAAAAAACTCGGCGGCCTCGTTGACGGTCATGGCGAGCATGTCGTCCACGTTCTTGCCCTTCCAGCGGATCTCGAGCACGTCTTGCTTGAAGCGCTTGCCGCCGCACGCCTCGCACTCGAGGTAGAGATCGGCCAGAAACTGCATCTCCACCTGCACGACGCCCTCGCCCTGGCACGCCTCGCAGCGTCCGCCGGGCACGTTGAACGAGAACGTGCCGGCGCGGTAGCCGCGCACCTGGGCCTGGTGCGTGCTCGCGAGCAGCTCGCGAATGGCGTCGAACGCCTTGACGTACGTGACCGGGTTCGAGCGCGGGCTCTTGCCGATGGGCGTCTGGTCCACCATCTCGACGTGCTCGATCAGGTGATGCCCTTCGATGGCGTCGTGCGCACCGACGGCGCCTTCGAACTCGGCCCCCTTGAGCCGCCGCAGGGCGGCGTAGAGCGTGTGATGGACAAGCGTGGACTTGCCCGAGCCCGACACGCCCGTCACGACGGTCAGCATGCCGAGCGGGAAGCGCGCGTCGAGGCGCTTGAGGTTGTGCGCGCGCGCGCAGCGGACCGTCAGCACGCGCTCGGGGTCGACCGGGCGGCGGTATACGGGCACGGGGATCGTCTTGCGGCCCGAGAGGTAAGCGCCCGTGAGCGAGCGGGCGTCGGCGAGCGCTTGCTCGTACGTGCCCTGGAAGACGATTTCGCCGCCGTGCCGCCCCGCACCCGGCCCGACGTCGATGATCTGGTCGGCGCGGCGCATCATCTGCTCATCGTGCTCGACGACGAGGACGGTGTTGCCGAGGTCGCGCAGGCCCTCGAGGATGGTGATCAGCCGGTCGTTGTCGCGCGGGTGCAGCCCGATCGTGGGCTCGTCGAGCACGTACAGGCTGCCGACAAGGCTCGAGCCGAGGCTCGTGGCCAGGTTGATGCGCTGCGTCTCGCCGCCTGAGAGCGTCTGCGCGAGGCGGTCGAGTGTGAGGTAGTCCAGTCCGACCTCGACGAGGTAGCCGAGCCGGCGGCGCAGCTCCTCGAGCACGCGCCCGGCCACGGCGAGCTGGTGCGCCGAGAGTTCGAGCCGGTCGAAGAAGTCGCGCGCGTCGGCCGTCGTGAGCTCGGCGATCTCGCCGATGTGGAGCCACTCGGTGCCCTCGGCGCCCGGCCCGAGACGCGGGCCGCAGATCTTGACGTGCAGCGCTTCGGGGCGCAGGCGGTAGCCGTCGCACGCCGGGCAGGTCGTGTAGCCGCGGAAGCGGGCCGCGTAGATGCGGTAGTGCATCTTGTAGGCCTTGCTCTCGAGGTAGCGGAAGAAGCCTTGGATGCCGTCGTAGGCGCCGTCGCCCTCCCACACGACGCGTCGCGCGTCGTCGGAGAGCAGGCGGTAGGGCGTGTCCAGGTCGATGCCGGCGCGGGCAGCGGCGCGCACGAGGTCGCGCTGGTAGGCGCTCCACTGCTCGGTCCGGAACGGCGCCACGGCGCCCTGGCGCAGCGAGAGGTCCGGGTTCGGGATGACAAGGTCCGGGTCGACGCCCGGCACACGCCCGAAGCCCTGGCACGCCGGGCACGCGCCGAGGGGCGAGTTGAACGAGAACAACTGGGGCGTAGGCTCCTCGAAACGCAGGCCGTCGCGCTCGAAGTGCGCCGAGAAGTCCAGGCGCTGGAACGGGCCCTCGCCCTCGCGTGGGACGGTGACCACGACGACGCGCTCCTCGCCTTCGCGGAACGCCTGCTCCGCCGAGTCCGCAATGCGCGACGTGGCGGCTTCGTCGCCCGGTCGGGCAGCGAGCCGGTCCACGAGCACGAGCAGGCGGTCTGCAGGGGGCCTGACGGCCTCCGGGGGCGTCTCGTTCAGGTCTACCAGCTCGGGCGCGGCCCCCTTGGCGGCCTGTGCCGCCGTAGGCAGTGCGACGAGCCGGAAGAACCCGCGCGCCTGCAAGGCTGCCAGTTCCTCCGGCTTTTTGCGGCCTTTGTGCTTCGGGAGCGGGAACGCGAGGTAGAAGCGCGTGCCGGCAGGCAGAACGGCCTGCACCGCCTCGGCGACCGAGCGCGGGCTGTCGCGCGTGACGGGCTCGCCCGAGACGGGTGAGATCGTCGTGCCCACCCGGGCGAAGAGCAGCCGCAGGTAGTCGTAGACCTCGGTCTGCGTAGCGACGGTCGAGCGAGGGTTGCGCGTAGCCGTCTGCTGCTCGATCGCGATCGCTGGCGCGAGGCCCGTGATCAGGTCCACGTCCGGCTTGTCCATCCGCGCCAGGAACTGCCGCGCGTAGGCGCTGAGCGACTCCACGTAGCGGCGTTGCCCCTCGGCGTAGATCGTGTCGAACACGAGCGAGGACTTGCCGCTGCCCGAAGGGCCCGTCACGACGACGAGCTTGCGCTTCGGGATCGTGAGCGAGACGTTCTTGAGATTGTGTTGCCGGGCACCCTGCACGACGAGGTCGCGCCCGGTGAACCGCTGCGCGGGCAGGGGGGAGGGGGCGGTGCTACGGGCCATTCGGATGCGCGCGGGCAGGATCGGGGCAGAACGCGGCGAGACCGGGGAAGATGCGTGCAACAGGCTGCCAGGGACCTGCCCGCGCGCGTTCTTCGGCGAAGCCCCAAAAAAACGCGGGGGCGGCTTCCGCAGAGGCCGCCCCCGCGCAAGCGGAGCGTGTCCGGCAGGCGGCGATCCCGTCCAGGGCGTCGCCTCAGGGCGTCGCCTCAGGGCATCGCCTCAGGGCGTCGCCTCAGGGCATGAGGACGGTGTCGACGACGTGGATGACGCCGTTCGAAGCCGTCAGATCGGCTGCGGTGACGGTAGCGCGGTTCCCCTGCGCGTCGGTCAGCACGACGCGGCCGTCCTCGACGGTCGCGCGCAGCGTGCCACCCTGGAGCGTGGCCACGACGGCCTCGCCACCGCCGTCCTCAATCAGGCGCGTGAGTGTGGCCGCGTCCACCATGCCCGGCACGACGTGGTAGGCGAGCACGCTCCGCAGCGTCGCCTGGTTGGCTGGTTGCAGGAGCGCTTCCACAGTCCCCTCGGGGAGGGCGGAGAAGGCCGCGTTGGCAGGCGCGAAGACGGTGAACGGACCTTCGGCGCTGAGCGCCTCCACGAGGCCGGCTGCCTGCACGGCCGCGACGAGCGTCGTGTGGTCGGGCGAGGCCACTGCCACGTCTACGACGGTGCCGTTCTGGGCCGAGGCCGGAAGGGCAAAGAGCGCGGCGAGCGCCAGAAAGAGAAGCGTACGCATGAGAGTGGGAAGAAGTGAAACGGGCTTGTGCGCAGCCGGCGAGGAACGTCGGAGCAGCCGATGCGCGAGCCATGGAAAACGGACCCGGCGGCACCGATCCGTGAAATCGGCCGGGGCGGGTCGGGGACGTTCGGTTTCACCGCGCGCTCACGCGATCTGCACGTCTTGCCACGTTGCGAGGCATTCGCCTCGCGCGGCGCGCCCTCGGTACGTCCGACGCGCGTGCCGTGGCATGACGTCGTAGCATGGCGCGACACGCAGCTCCCGGGGCGACGTACGGCCTGGCATGACGTTTCTCAACCCGCTCGTCCTGCTCGGGCTGGCCGCGGCGGCCATCCCGATCCTCGTCCACCTGTTCAACTTCCGCCGTCCGCGCCGGGTAGACTTCTCGTCGCTCGCGTTCGTGCGCGCGCTCGAGAAGCAGGCCATGCGGCGCCTGCGTGTGCGGCAGTGGCTGCTGCTGGCGCTGCGCACGGCGGCGCTCGTCTTCCTCGTGCTCGCGTTCGCGCGGCCCACCTACACGAGCGCCTGGGGCGCGGCCTTCGCCGACGCCGAAGCGGCCTCGCGCGCCGTCGTGCTCGACAACAGCCTCTCGATGACGCTGCGCGACGCCGATGGGGCGCTCTTCGACCAGGCCCGGCGCCTGGCCGCCGCGGCGCTCGAGGCGGGCGGCCCCGGAGACGAGCGGCTCGTCCTGCCGACGGCGCCGCCGCCAGGCTACCGGCCGCTGCTGCATGCCACGCCGGGGCCGGCGCTCGACGTGCTCGAGACGATCTCGCCCGCGGCCGGCGCGCAGGCGCTCGCCACGGCCGCCGCGCGCGCCGCCGCCGCGCTCGAGGCGGGCACGTTCGTGCGGCGCGACGTCGTGCTCGTGAGCGACCTCCAGGCGTCTACGTTTGCCGACTCAGGGCGTGTGCCGCTGCCGCCGGACGTGCAGCTCACGCTCGTACCTGTTGGTCGCCGGCCGCAGAGCAACACGGCCGTGACCGACGTGCGCATCGAGAGCCGCTTGATCGAGCCGGGGCGGCCTGTGCTGCTGGCCGCGACGGTCGAGCGCTACGGCGCCGCCGCCGGCAGCGTGGCCGTGCGCGCCGTCGTGAACGGCCAGACGGCCGCCGAGACGGCCGCCGATGTCGCTCCGGGCCGCCCCGCGACGGTCCGCTTCCAGATTACGCCGCCGGCCCGCGGCTGGGTGGCCGGGGAGGTTCGCCTCGAGCCCGACGCGGCGCCGTGGGACGACGTGCGCTACTTCGCGCTGCGCGTGCCGCCGGCGCCGCGCGTGCTCGTCGTGCGCGGCGATGGGCAGCGCGCCGACCGCGTCACGCTCGCGCTCTCGCTCGCCGCCGAGACCGGCGCGATGGCCGTCAGCGAGGTCCCCGAGGCCGCGCTCGGCACGGCCGATCTAGGCGCGCTCGACGCCGTCCTGCTCGTCGGGCCGCGCACGATCTCAGCCGGCGCGGCGGCGGCGCTGGGGGCGTTCGTCGCGCGTGGCGGCGGCGTGGTGCTCTTCCCGCACGAGGCCCCCGATGGGGACGGCTACGCGCGCCTGTTCGGCGCCGTGGGCGGCGGGCGGCTGGCCGGCACGGTCGGGCAGCGCGACGGACCGGTCGTGTCGGGCCTGGCCGAGGCCGACCTCGAGCACCCGCTCTTCGCGGGGCTCTTCGACCCGGCCGAGACGCGCCCGCGTCTCGAGAACGTGGACGTGCGCTTTGCGCACCGCTACGCGCCCGGGGGCGGCGACGAGAGCACGCTCATCCGGATGCAGGCCGGCGCGCCGTTTCTGCACGAGGTGCGCCGTGGGCCGGGGCGGCTGCTCTGGGTGGCCGTCGCGCCGGACGAGCGCTGGTCCGACCTGCCCACGCGCGGGCTGTTCGTGCCGCTGCTCTACCGCGCTGTGGGCTACCTGGCCGCGGGCACGGGCGGGCCGGCCGAGCCCCCGCTGACGGTGCGTCGCGCGGCGACGATCCGTGTGGAGGGCGTCGAGGCGGGCGTGCCGGTGCGGCTGGTCGCGCCGGGCGGCGAGAGCTTCGCACCCGCGCAGCGCGTCGTGGAGGGCGGCGTGATTCTCGAGCTCGACGACGCCGTTGCGGCGCCTGGGATCTACCGCGTCGTGCAGGGCGAGCGGACGCTCCGTCTGGTCGCCTTCAACGAGCACGCGCGCGAGTCGGACCCGGCCGCGCTGTCGCCGGCCGAGGCCGCGCGCCGCCTCGAGGCGCTCACCGGGCGCCCCGTGCGTGTCGTCGCGGACGCGCCCGAGGGCGCCGCCGGTGAAACGGCGTCGCGGCGGTGGCCGCTGTGGTCGGTATTTCTGCTCCTCGCGCTCGCGTGCCTGGTTGCCGAGACGCTCGTCGCCATGCGCTGGCGCCCGGAAGTGCCCGCTCCCGGAGCGGCGGCGTCCGGAGCGGCGGCCGCGAGCGTGCGGCAGGCGGGCTTCGCGTAGACGCGCCCGTCTTCTTCTTCACGCGCGCACGCGTAGCATGCGGGCAACAGCCGGCGCGCCCGGCCGTTTTAAACTCTCTCCCTCCCAAGCGACCACCCCCGCCTGTTGACTACGCCCGCCCCGCTCCGCCGCGAGACTGCCGTTCTCGTCGGCGTGCAGACCCCGGATACGACGCCCGCCGCGCTCGCCGACGGCCTCGACGAACTTGCCCTTCTTGCTGATACGGCCGGCGCGGACACGGTCGAGCGCCTGACGCAGGCGCTCCCGAAGCTCCAGACGGCGACCTACATCGGCAAAGGCAAGGTGGACGAGCTCAAGGCGCTCGTCGAGGCACACCGCGCCGACCTCGTCGTGTTCGACGACGACCTGACGCCCGTGCAGGCGCGCAACCTCGAGAAGGCGCTCGGCGCCAAAGAGCACGCCGTCAAGATCCTCGACCGCTCCGGGCTCATCCTGGACATCTTCGCGCGCCGCGCGCGCTCGAGCCAGGCCAAGGCGCAAGTCGAGCTGGCGCAGCTCGAGTACCTCCGCAGCCGCCTCACGCGCGCCTGGACGCACCTCGAGCGGCAGAAGGGCGGCATCGGTATGCGCGGCCCGGGCGAGACGCAGATCGAGACCGACCGCCGCCTCATCGGCGCCCGCATCGCCGTACTGCGCAAGCAGCTCGAGCGCATCGACCGGCAGCGCACGACGCAGCGCAAGGGCCGCGCCGAGCGTACGCGCGTTGCGCTCGTGGGCTACACCAACGCGGGCAAGAGCACGCTCATGAACGCCCTCGCCGATGCCGGCGTGCTCGCCGAGAACCGCCTCTTTGCCACGCTCGACGCCACGACGCGCCTGGTCCACTTCGCGCCCAACAAGCCGGTGCTGCTCTCGGACACGGTCGGCTTCATCCGCAAGCTGCCGCACGCGCTCGTCGAGAGCTTCAAGTCCACGCTCGACGAGGTGCGCGAGGCGGACGTGCTGCTGCACGTCGTCGATGCGAGCCATCCGCACTTCGAAGACCACGTACGCGTCGTGCGGCAGACGCTCGAGGAACTCGGCGCGCGCGACAAGCCGACCGTGATGGTGTTCAACAAGGTCGACGTGCTCGAGGAGCGCGGCGTGCTCGAGGCGTTGCAGGCCGAGTACGACGGCGCCACGTTCGTCTCGGCGCTGCGCGGCATCGGCCTCGACGAGCTGCGCCGCCGCGTGCTCGCGCTCGTCGAGGCCGACTACGAGGAGCGCACGGCGCTGCTACCGCTGACCGAGGCGCGCGCGCGCGCGCACGTCCACCGCGTCGCCGAGGTGCGCGCCGAAGACACCGGCTTCGCAGAGGGCTACGACCGCGCCCCGGTGCCCGTGCTCCGCCTGCGCTACCGCGTCTCGGCCAA